>CAZBTV010000056.1:0-43675 GCA_964494895.1 uncultured Steroidobacteraceae bacterium
GATCCTTGGGCGTCGGGGTGTCCTCGATGACGTCGTGGAGGATCGCCGCGATGATCGTGTCGGCGTCGAGATGAAGATCCGCGAGGATCGAAGCCGCCGCGACCGGATGAGCGATGTAGGGCTCGCCAGAGAGCCGCTTTTGTCCTTTGTGGGCTGAAGCGCCGAATTCCGCTGCCTCGCGGATTCGAGCGACCTGTTCGGCGGGAAGGTAGCTGCCAACCGCAGCCAGCAGCTCTTTCAGCCCGGGAGTGCGCCTTCCGCCGGGGAGCAGTCCCAGGAGCGAAGACGCGTAGTCCATAGGGGTGCCGTGAAGGTTCGGCTAGGCGCCCCCGTCAGTCTCCGAGTCCGAACTGCGGAGCGCGGAAGGTGGACTGCATCTCGATCTCGGGAACGACTGGCTCGGCCGGCGGCTCTGGCTCGCGCAACATCTCGAGCGTCACGTTACCGGCGGCGATCTCTCGCAGAGCGACGACGGTGGGTTTGTCGTTTTCCCAGGCGACCGTGGGCTCAGCTCCGTTGGCGAGGCGGCGCGCGCGTTGCGCGGCCAGCAGCACGAGCTGGAAGAGGTTGTCGACGTTTTGCAGGCAGTCTTCGACGGTGATTCGGGCCATAAGCTCATTTCAAATAAAAGGAAACGCGCCTCTGGCTGGGCGCGAAAGGTCCACCAGTGTAACCGATATCCGGTCCGGTTTCAGCCGCCGGGGTGCTGCGGGTGGGGGCGCGCGTTTTCCAAGGAGCCAGCCCGACCACTCACCTGCAGGGTCCCGGCGTCGCGGTAATTGCCTATACCTACCTTCTTCAGGGCAGATCTTCAGAGCAGAAGTCCTTTCAGGAAGGGCTCCAGCTCAGACCGTTCGGCGCGCAGTGTCTCGCCGTTTCCGGAGACGATTCGTATCAGGTCGGCGACTGCGTGCTCAAAGCTGTCATTGACCACTACGTAGTCGAATTCCCGCCAGTGCGTCATGTCTCCCACGGCGTCTCGCAGGCGCCGCTCGATCACCTCGTTGGAGTCGGTGGCGCGGTTGCGTAGGCGCTCTTCGAGTGCGTGCCTCGATGGCGGGAGGATGAAGATCGTCTCGCATTCGGGCAGGACTTTGCGCACTTGTCGTGCACCCTGCCAGTCGATCTCCAGGACCACGTCCTTGCCTTCGGCAAGTTGGGTTTCGACCGGTTGTCGCGCAGTGCCGTAGTAGTTGTCGAATACCCGCGCGTGCTCGAGAAATTCGCCCTGCTCCACCAGATGCTCGAATTCCGGGACGGATACGAAGTAATACTCCCGTCCGGCTACCTCGGTCGGCCGCTTGTTGCGGGTGGTGTGCGAGATTGACACATGCAGGTTGGGCATGCGTTCGAGCAGCGCCTTGACCAGCGATGTCTTGCCCGCGCCGGAAGGAGCAGCGATGACAAATAGCTTGCCGCGTCGCGCGGACGCCGGGGAAACCACAGTCTGATTCATTCCAAAGAGGCCTTGAGCTCCGCCACCAGTGCCGTCAGCGCCTGCGCGCGATGGCTGAGCTGGTTCTTTTCTTCCGGCGGAAGTTGTGCCGCCGTGCTGTGCAGTCCGGCGGGCAGGAAAATCGGGTCGTAACCGAAGCCACCGCTGCCACGGGGCTCGAGGGTGATCTGGCCCTCCCACGTACCGTGCGCGACGATCGGCTCCGCGTCGTTGGCGTCTCTAACAAACACGATCACACAGTGGTAGCGCGCTTGTCTGAATTCTGTCGGGACGCCATGCAGCTCGGTCAATAGCTTTTGCAAGTTCTCATGGTCGCTTGCGTTCTCGCCCGCGAAGCGCGCGGAATATACGCCAGGGCGGCCTTCCAGAGCGTCAACCTCGATGCCGGAGTCGTCGGCGATCGCTGGCAGCTTCGCCACGTGTGCGGCGTGGCGCGCCTTGATCGTGGCATTTTCCAGGAATGTTGTGCCCGTTTCGGCGGCCGAGCGGATGCCGAGGCTGCCTTGGGTGACGAGCTCGAAGCCCAGGGGCGCGAGCAATACGCTCATCTCGCGGAGCTTTCCAACATTGCTGCTGGCGAGAACGACACGTTTCACGGCAAAGACCCCTGATCGCTATTGCCTACTCACTGCGATGGGGCCGGTCGCTGCACTGGGCCACTGGGCGGGTCGCTGCGACGGCCACGACCACAATCATACCGCGACTGTGGATCGACGCGCCTCTCACCCAGATGATCTGCCCGGACGTGTGCCGCCGCTGTCACTGAGCGCTTGTGCCTGGAGCGCGAAGAGCTGTCCAACGCCGCTCGCCGCCAGATTCAGCATAGCGTCGAGCTCATGGCGACGAAACGCGTGGCCCTCGGCGGTGCCCTGAATCTCCACGAACGCACCGCCATTGTTCATGACCACGTTCATGTCGGTCTCCGCCTGTGAGTCCTCGTCGTAATCGAGATCCAACACCGGAACGCCAGCGACGATTCCTACCGAAATGGCCGCCACCTGGCCGTGAAGCGGACTAGCCGTGAGCACACCCCGCCTCACCATGGATTCGCACGCTTCGCACAGGGCGATGTAACCACCGGTTATGGAAGCCGTACGCGTGCCGCCATCGGCCTGCAGAACGTCACAGTCGATGGTAATCGTACGTTCGCCAAGGCCCTTGAGATCGGCCACTGCCCGAAGCGAGCGGCCGATGAGGCGTTGGATTTCCTGGGTGCGGCCGGTTTGCTTACCACGCGATGCCTCGCGCGCGGAGCGCGTATGTGTTGCTCGCGGCAACATTCCATATTCGGCGGTGACCCAACCCTGTCCCTTGCCACGCAGGAAGGGTGGTATCGTTTCTTCCACGCTCGCGGTACATAACACCTGGGTATCGCCGAACTCGACGAGGACCGAGCCTTCGGCGTGCTTCGTGAAGCGGCGCGTAAAGCTAACGCGCCGCAGCTCATCGGGCGCGCGTCCACTCGGTCTTGCCATTCGTTCGCCCTCCCGTGTTCTTTGGTTGAAAGCCCGAAGGTCTTGAGGAGCTATGGGCCTAGCCAGCGAAGTGCCGCGACCGAAGTGTTGTCGCTTGCCGCGCCAGTCCTCACTACGGCGCGTTGCGCCAGCTCCAGAAGCTTTTCTTTGAGCAGGACTCCGGGAGCGCCTACCTCACTGGCGATCTCCGAGTCCTTTACGCCCGCCCAGAACCCGTCTGTGCAGACGAGCAGCACATCGTGCGGCTCCAAGGGACGGCGGCGCGTGAGAGTCATGTCAGGTACGATCGGATCACCACCCAGGCAGCTTTCTACGAAATTGCGCATAGGATGAGTCTGAGCCTGATCGGCGGTGATCAACCCCTCGCGCAACAGAAGCTCGACATGGCTGTGGTCGCGGCTACGCGCCACCAATGTGCCTCTGCGCAGATGGTAGATCCGGCTGTCCCCGATGTGCGCCCACCAGGACGCCCCCTGCTGTACCAGGCAAACCGCGCAGGTTGCACGGGGGCGCTGCTCGATCGGCAACAGGGCACCCAGTTTCACCACTTCCTCGTGCGCGCGACCCAGTGTCAGGTGCAGGAACCCGAGCGGATCGAAAAGGGGTTGCGGCGTTTGCGCGAAGGCATCCAGGATGACCTGCTGCGTGACCTCGGCAGCTTTCGCTCCATTGGCGTGGCCCCCCATACCGTCCACGACAACCAGCAGCGCCGCTTGGTCGGAGGCCGAAACGGCAATCCGATCCTGGTTCTCCTCGCGTCCGCCCAGGAGGCTGATGTCGGCGTAGTCGACCCGCAAGAAGAATTCCGTGCATCTGTTAGACTTGGATCTCGCTTTATATCACCCCGCAGCAGACGAGCGTAGCTTTCGGCTACATAAACCGGGCAGCTCGCGCCCTGGCGGACGTGTAGGAG
This sequence comes from uncultured Steroidobacteraceae bacterium, assembly GCA_964494895.1. Classification (GTDB taxonomy): domain Bacteria; phylum Pseudomonadota; class Gammaproteobacteria; order Steroidobacterales; family Steroidobacteraceae; genus 13-2-20CM-66-19. The sequence goes on from CAZBTV010000056.1 coordinate 3,845, forward strand.
CCTGCCCGCGTGCGGATAGCACTACTACGCAACCTTAGGATCGAAGCATGATCGCCAGCATGACCGGTTTCGCTCGCCGTGAGGTCTCCGGCTCATGGGGCGCCCTCGTGTGCGAGTTGCGCAGCGTGAATCATCGGTTTTTGGAGTCGGGCTTCCGCCTGCCGGAGGAGCTGCGTGCCGCCGAGGGAGAGCTGCGCCAGCGACTTGCTCGCGAGATCAAGCGAGGCAAGGTGGACTGCTCGCTCACCTATCGTCGGGCATTGGGCGGAGAAACGGCACTCCAAGTGGACCCGGCAGCGCTGGAGCGCTTGCTCGAAAGTGTGCGCGACATTGCGCGCACTCTTCCCGGAAGCGCCAGCGTCAACATTCTCGATGTTCTGCGATGGCCGGGCATCCTTCGCGACGACAGTGATAGCAGTGAGGAACTGCTGAAGGCAGCGTTCATACTCTTCAGCAGCACGCTGGAGGATCTGGTTTCGGCGCGCGCTCGCGAAGGCGAACGTTTGCGCGAGCTGCTCGAGCAGCGCTGCAACGGTCTCGAAGCGCTCGTTGCTCACGTACGCACCCGGCTTCCGGAAGTGCATGCGCGCGTGCGCTCCCGACTCGACGAGCGCCTTGCGGAGCTGAAGGCCAATATCGACCAGGAGCGACTCGAGCAAGAGTTGGCGATGCTTCTCCAACGCCTGGATGTCGACGAGGAGCTCGATCGCCTGGCCGGCCATATCACGGAGATCCGCAGAGTCATCAACGGCACAGAGCCCGCCGGCCGCCGCCTCGATTTCCTCATGCAGGAGCTCAACCGCGAAGCGAACACCCTCTCGTCGAAATCCCAGGACCTCGACACCACCCGTAGCGCAGTCGACATGAAAGTCATCATCGAGCAGATGCGGGAGCAGGTGCAGAACGTCGAGTAGATTCCCGGGTCATCCAACGGTGGGCATCTATAGCTGAATCGCTTCAGAATCAATGTCTTAGAAGTGGCGTCTGCTCCCCGGCAATCCCCCCTGGCCCGCGCTAGCCTTGTAGCTAACTGTATAGCTGGCCGGCCTCGCCACTCGGCGAGCAAACGCACCGATTCCTAGCTACACATCGCCCCGCATCCCGAGAGCGACGCTCATGGCATCAGAACGCGGCGAGCGGAAAGTGATGCCTATCCGCCATCGTCCGGCCGCATGAGGTAGTTTCTGTTCATGGATAGCAAGAGATTCAACCCGAACCCTCAGTCATGAAAACGACCTACTATCCCCAGGATGACATCCTTGAGATTCATTTCAGCGACAAGCCGATCGCTCGCGAAATCTCCCAGGACTGGAACGTCAATCTCAGCTACGCGGCGGACGGCTCCCTTGTTGAAGTCGTCATCCTCGACGCCGTGAAGGCTGGCCTTATCCCGTTCGAAAGCGGTGAAGGGCGGCGCGGCGCCGCTTGATGCGACTCGCGAACCTGTCACACGAGGACGATGCCTTTGGCCGGCCGTGGAGGAGTCAACATGTGTACTGACTGGCCCACAGTCGCACAGGTTTGCCCGGAACTTCTGACGACTGCGCGCGCGGATGAGAGCTCCCTGAGTGTGCTTCCCATCCCCCCTTTGTCGCTCTACGTGCATTTCCCCTGGTGCGTACGGAAATGTCCATATTGCGACTTCAACTCATACACGCTGCACGGTGAGCTCGACGAGCACCGGTATGTGGAAGCTTTGGAGCGTGACCTCGAAGCTCAGGCGGTGGAGGTAAGGGGCCGGCCAGTTGTCAGTATCTTCTTTGGCGGTGGCACACCCAGCCTGTTTTCTCCTAGCGCGGTCGGGCGGGTGATCGAGCGAGCGCGGCGTGAATTGGCGCTTGTCGCCGACGTGGAAGTCACGATGGAGGCGAACCCGGGAGCGATCGAACGCGGAAAGTTCGCAGAGTACCGGGCCGCTGGAATCACACGCGTGTCTTTGGGAGCGCAGACTTTCGACGAGCGGCGGCTCGAGGTGCTCGGGCGTATCCATTCTCCCGACGAGACGCGGCGCGCGGCGGCAGAGCTGCACGCAGCAGGCCTCGACAATTTCAATCTCGACCTCATGTACGCCCTACCCGGGCAGGACGTCAACGCGGCGATACGTGATGTCGAAGAGGCACTCGCGCAAGAGCCGGCGCACATCTCCCACTATCAGCTCACGATCGAGCAGGGAACGGTCTTCGCCGGCCAACCGCCTACTCTGCCCGAAGACGATACCGCGGCGGAGATGCTTTCTGAGTGCGCCACGCGACTCTCTGACGTCGGCTTCGCTCACTATGAGGTCTCGGCCTATGCACGGTCCGGACGGCAGTGCCGGCATAACCTGAACTATTGGACCTTCGGTGACTATCTGGGTATCGGCGCGGGAGCGCACGGGAAGCTAACCTCTTCCGCAGGCACGATCGTCCGTACCCAACAACAGAGGGAGCCTCGACGTTACCTGGCTACGACTCCCTCAGTTGTCAGCAGGACTCAAGTCCCTCCAGAGGACCTGCCGTTCGAGTTCATGCTGAATGCTCTTCGTCTCGTAGATGGATTCGATGTGGATCTCTTCCAGGCGCGAACCGGTCAGCAATGGGAGACCATCCGTGCGGCGGTGGCGGACCTCTTGAGCCGGGGGCTGCTGTTCTGGGAACACACAAGATTGAGGCCAAGCCCCGAAGGGCTGCGTTTTCTCAATGAGCTACTGCTTAGCTTTCTGGGGCCAACCAGCGTCTCCAAAGTGCGAAAATGATTGGCGCTTTTGGATTGTCAACGCTGCTGCGGGGATCCGCCGCACCGCGTCGGCCGGCTTTATTCACAGGGGGTGGGGCGCACATTGGAGAATGAGCGTATTACGCGCTAAATCGACCAAGTAGCACAATAAGATGGTCATAAGCCATTGATAAGAAAAGGCAAAAATGGCTGGTTATTTTTTGACCAAGGTAACAAATATGCAATCTGGCCGCGAAATGACGCGCCGCCCGCCAGGTCCATCCACAGAGTTATCCACAACTTCTGTGGATAAGGAAACGCCAAAGTCACAGCCTCTGACCCCGGGCGCGACCTGAAACGGAACGCCGCGCTGGATACGCTCGCGTGGCACTTGAGGGAGACGGATTCAGCCGCTAAACTCGCGCGCCCTTTAAACCGGTGGTCACCGCCGCAATGATGCGTCGGGTCACTACCATCAGGGCCCTGCGCAGCCGATGAGAGCCACGCTTTCGGTGGCAGCCAGGGAGTAACGTCCCGCTCAAAGCGCCGCAGGCGATTTGAGCTGTCAACCCACAGAGCTAGCCATGAAAGCCGCCACTCATCCGGATTACAAAGAGATCACCGTCGCCTGCACGTGCGGCAACACGTTCAAGACCGGCTCGACCCTCGGCCACGACCTCCAGGTCGAAGTCTGTTCGAACTGCCACCCGTTCTATACGGGCAAACAGAAGATCGTCGACACTGCCGGCCGCGTCGATAAATTCCGCAAGAAGTACGCGGCTGCCGCTCCCAAGGCCTGATTCGTCAACGGAGCGACGCCGCCTCAGTTGCGCGGCGTCGCTCGCACCTGGGCGTAAGCGCGCGGGCAACGCCCACGGAACTCAACACCCGCCACGTACACGCTCTTCCCATAGCCCGCTGATTCGCTGCCAACCGACGAGTCGCCCCCGGGCAAGCGCAAGCGTCCTTCGGAAGAAGCCGCTAAAAGATCAAAAGACGCATTTCGGCCGCGCGCTGGCATCAGGTGCGGGCCACTTTCGATCACCCGAAAATAAAACCCGCTTCATCTTCAGCCAAATGCGGTAATGGTGTGAGTTCCTACTCGCCGGTAACCGCTCATGCGCCTTGATTCGGCGCACGGACCGTGTAAACCTCCTTGGACTCGCGCGCGATGCGGGACCTGCGTGGCAGGTTGGGAGCCTGTCTGAGCAATGCTCGCCTGCTGTGGGTCGCCTTCCAGCGGCATCTTCCGGCGATTGTTTCCGCACCGCGCAGCTTCCGATCCCTTTTGACCTGAAAGTTTCATTACCCGCATGAGCGACAAAAAATTCGAGCTCGTTGACCGTGCGAGCGAGCGCAAATCACAGCTAGGCGTCCGCAACGGCACTATCGGCCCTTCGGTCGTCGACGTTTCGGCCATTCAGAAAGACCTGGGGGTATTCACCTATGACCCTGGCTTCGGAATGACGGCGGCGACGGAAAGTCGGATCACCTATATCGATGGCGATGCCGGCCAACTGTACTACCGTGGCTATCCGGTCGAGCAGCTCGCTGAAAAGAGCTCCTTCATGGAGGTCGCCTATCTGCTGTTGCTGGGCGAGCTGCCCAACCGCAAGCAGCTCGACGAGTTCACGCACAACATCCGCCTGCACACTATGTTGAATGAAACGCTGCTGCGCTTCTTCAACGGTTTCCATCACAACGCGCACCCCATGGCGATGGTCTCCGCCGTGGTGGCCTCGATGTCCGCGTTCTATCACGACACGATGGATATCTATAACCCGAGGCACCGCGAGATCTTCTCCCATCGCATCATTGCGAAGATTCCCACGATCGCCGCGGCCGCGCATAAACACGCCATCGGCCAGCCGTTCATCTATCCCCGTAACGATCTCGATTACTGCAGCAACCTGCTGCACATGTTGTTTGCCGTTCCCTGCGAGCCCTACCAGGTCGATCCGATCGCCTCACAGGCGCTCGACCTCCTGTTCATCCTGCACGCGGATCATGAGCAGAACGCGAGCACGTCGACCGTACGGCTGGCTGGCAGCACCGGCGCCAATCCTTATGCGGCGATCTCGGCAGGTGTGTCGGCACTATGGGGTCCGGCACACGGGGGCGCGAACGAAGCTGTTCTCGCCATGCTCGAACAGATCGGTACCGCGGACAACATCCCGAAGTACCTCGACATGGCGAAGGACAAGTCGAGCCACTTCAGGCTCATGGGCTTCGGGCATCGTGTATACAAGAACTTCGATCCGCGGGCGAAGATCATTCGCGAGATGTGCCACAAGATTCTCGCGCGCCTCGGACGGTCGGATAATCCGCTGTTCGAGCTGGCTCTGCGCCTGGAGGAGATTGCGCTCAAGGACGAATACTTCATCTCCCGAAAGCTCTATCCAAACGTCGACTTTTATTCGGGAGTCATCTACAGCGCGATCGGTATTCCAAGGTCGATGTTCACGGTGATGTTCGCCATCGCGCGTACCGTGGGATGGGTAGCGCACTGGCAAGAGATGATCTCCGACCCGCAAATGCGGATCGGACGTCCGAGGCAGCTCTACACCGGCCCGACCCGACGTGACTACGTCGAGATCGGCAAGCGCGGTTAGGGCAACTGCTCGAGTAGCGCCTCCACCTCGAAGGCGTTCGCCCGGCGCATCGGCTTCCCGTCCACGGGACTTACCGGCGCCTGACGAATGCCGTCGGTGGGAAATACTGTCGCCTCGATCTCATGGTCGTCCATTTCGAAGCGCACTCCCGGGTAGGCAAGAACGCGCTCGGAGTTCATCTTTACGCGTTTCTCGGTGATCTCGTACGGAACGTGCTCATCCATCAACTTCAGAGCGACGGATTCCGCGACGTCGGTGAAAAGGTGGAGCTGCACATCTGAGTATTCCGTAGCCGTACCGGTCAGCACGGGGCCAACGAGCCGGGGTTCGAATTCCTGCAGGCACCGCATGGCATTGAGTGCCGCACGGCGCTGTGCGTTCAGCGACTCATTATGGGATTCGCCGCCGAACAGGCGTTGATATTCGACTAGCGCCGTTTCTATCTCCGTATTCTTCGGCAGCATCGCGGAGCCGTCCGAGACACCCAAGCGTTGCGCCGCCTTCTTCTTCGCTACGAAATAGTCCCGGATACCGTGTTCCGCCATGATGCGCGCGGCCTCTTGTGCCAGCGCCCGCCGCAGATTATCGCTGCGGCTCGGATGTTTCCTGGTCATCGCACGCTCGTCGCTCAATTGCCTGGATGTCAGAAAATGGGCTCGCCGCCCGCCTGTCCGGCTGCTCCTCCTTCGGCGCTTTGCGCCATCGAACCTTGATCACCGGCCGTCGGCAGATGGTCGGCCATGAATATCTCCGAGATGCCATCCGGGTTCTCGGCGCTTACGAGAGCGCCGGTTTCCGGCGAGACACGCAGGGTAACAATACCATCGGGCATCGGCCGCTTCTCCTGCGGTACCCCTTTCAACGCCTCGCGCATGAAATGTATCCAGATGGGGAGGGCCGTCTTGGCACCCTCTTCGGCCTCGCCAAGCGGCCGTTCCTGGTCGTATCCAACCCAGACGGTCGCGACCAGGTGTGGAGTAAAGCCGTTGAACCAGGTGTCCTTCGGACCGTTGGTGGTGCCCGTCTTGCCTGCGATATCCGAGCGATTGAGCGCCAAAGCGCGCCGCCCCGTACCGTGTTTGATGACATCGGCCATCATGTCGGTCATGATGTAGTCATTCTGCGGAGAAATTACGCGCGGCGCCAGCTGTTCCGGCGACAAAGGACCTGGTCCGCCGCGCACGGCGTCCTCACTCTGGAGAATTTCCTCCGGCGCGGCGTTGGGCGCGATCTGGCCGAGATCCGCAGGATGCTCACACTGCTCACAGGCAATGCGCGGAGCCGCCCGATAGACCACCTCACCGGCCGCATTCTCGATGCGATCGATGAAGTACGGCTGCACCCGGAAGCCACCGTTCGCGAACACGGCGTAGCCGCTGGCGATCTCCAACGGCGTTACCTGCAGCGTGCCCAGGGCAAGTGTCAGGTTCTGCGGCAGACTTCGTTTGTCGAATCCGAAACGGGTGACGTAGTCGCTCGCGTAAGGCGTGCCCAACTCGCGTAGCAATCGGATCGTGACCAGGTTGCGCGAGAGTGCAAGCGCTTCACGCAGCCGTGTCGGACCCCCGAAATGTCCGTGCGAGTTTTCAGGCCGCCACGAGTCCTCGATACCCTGCCCCTCCAACACCAATGGCGCATCGAGCAGTGTACTGGCCGGCGTGAACCCGTTTTCCAGAGCAGCCGAATACAGGAAAGGCTTGAAGCCCGAGCCGGGCAAGCGCTTCGCCTGCGTGGCGCGGTTGTATTTGTTGGTGAAATAGTCGAAGCCGCCGACGAGAGCGGCAATGCCGCCATCATCAGGATCCAACGCGACCAGGGCGCTCTGTGCCTCCGGTACCTGCGCCAGTTGGGCGTGGCCGGACGTGTCCGCGACGACATAGATGACATCTCCGCGGGAGACGATCTCGTCGGCGCTTTTCGGTGTGGGCCCTACCGTCTCATTCGTTCCTGCCTTGCGCGCCCAGGACAACCCATCCCAGTCGATCTGGGCGAACCCGCGCGCCTTGGCATAGACCCGCGCGCTCCTGGACTGCGCTGAGACAACGACCGCGGGCAGCAGATTGCCGACCGAGGCGTATTCATCCACGACCTCCTCGAGTTGCTCGGGCTTATTGCTGGCGGTCAGCTGGACATGTCCTGCCGGCCCACGGTAGCCGTGGCGACGGTCGTATTCGATCAATCCGATGCGAAGTGCCCGGTTGGCGGCCGCTTGTAGACGGCCGTCGATTGTCGTGTAGACCTTGTAGCCGGCGCTTTCGGCGTTGGCGCCGAAGCGTTGCCGCAACTCGAGCCGCGCCATCTCGGCGATGTAAGGCGCTTCCACATCGAACAACGGCGCATGAGCGCGCGCCTGCACGGGCTCATTCATCGCGGCCTGCGCCGTGGCATCGTCGATAAACCCGAGTACACGCATGCGTCCGAGCACATATGAGCGCCTCCCGGCCGCGAGCTGCGGATTGACGATGGGGTTGTAACGCGAGGGGGCCTTCGGGACGCCGGCGATCGTGGCTGCTTCTGCGACGGTGAGTTGGTCGAGAGTCTTGCCGAAGAAGGTCTCGGCCGCAGCGGCCACTCCATAGGCACGCTGGCCGAAAAAGATGACATTGAGATAGAGCCCGAAGATCTCCTGTTTCGAGAATTCGTGCTCCATCTGGTAGGTGACGAAGGTCTCCTGGAGTTTGCGGCGATATGTCTTGTCGAGCGTCAGGAACATATTCCGCGCGGCCTGCATGGTGATGGTGCTCGCGCCTTGGGTCTTGTCACCGGAAATTATGTCCACCACCACGGCGCGCAACACGCCCAGGTAGTCGATTCCGTGGTGCTCGAAGAACCGGTCGTCTTCCGCGGCCAGGAAGGCGTGTTTCACCAGGTCCGGAATCTGGTCATAAGTGACCGGAATACGCCGTTGTTCGCCGATTTGCGCTATCAACGCGCCACTGCGCGTGTAAACACGCAAGGGCACCTGCATCTCGACGTTGCGCATTGCCTGCGTCGAGGGCAAGGACGGCCCCAGATATACATAGCTGCATGCAAATGCATACGCGCCCAGAAGTGTGACCAACATCACACTCCCCAGGACTGCTACCGCGATTCGAAACCCTTTCCATTTCACAAAATCAACTCTCTTCAGCTTGCGCTCCCCACAGGGGCTATGCATAGTAGCCGCCGTTTCAAGGGCAAACTCACCGAAAGGTGGGGACGCAAAGCTTCCGGTCTACGGGACGTACGTGCCTATGACAGCGGGGTTGCCGGCCGAACGTTAACCCACTCCGTACGCTTCACCCAAGCGTGTGGGACACAGGTTCGAGCGAACTCCTGCCAATTTGCACCTATCCCTCGTCCGACGAGCCAGCGTCTCCAGGATGCTTGGACAAGACGAAGCTCGAATCGTTGAATGGGATTTGCGTGGAAGCGGCGCATCGTGATGCCTTTGGCAGTTTCGACGCTCTGGCGATCCCTTGCTGCAGTACGGCACGGTTCCGTGAGGACCCTCACGTTCAATTTAACTTTGCACTGATATATAGTTCTTCAAAATTTTACAAGGGCGGTCATTTTCAGGTCTAAACCCCTGAAAAGGAAAGAAAAATGTTCCTGCTGCAGCGTAAGTATCGCCCCCTTCTCGGACTTGACATAACGACGTCGTCCGTGAAGCTGATCGAGCTGGCGATGGCGGGGGGGCAATACCGCGTAGAGGCCTATGCGGCCGAGCCCACGCCTCAGAACGCTATCAATGAGAAGGCCATAGTCGACGCTGAAGCGGTGGGTGAAGCCATCCGTAGAGCAGTCAAGCGCGCCGGGGCCAAAACGACCGAGGTGGCGGTAGCCATCAGCGGCGATGCCGCGATCACCAAAGTGATCCAGATGCCGCGCTCCTTACGCTCTGCCGACCTGGAAGGTCAGGTCGAGATGCAGGCTGACCAATACATCCCATTCCCGATGGACGAGGTTAGCTACGATTTCGAGGTGCTCGGTCCGTCCGAAAAGGACCCCGACACGAATGATGTACTTCTCGTCGCCACGCGCACGGAGAATGTTGAACAACGTCAGGGTGCTGTGAAAGCGGCGGGCCTGACAGCGAAGATCGTCGATGTCGAGGCGTTTGCACTCGAGAACGCCTGCAAGCTCATGACACACCAGATGCCGGATGGTGGCATCGACCGCACGATCGCGGTTGTCGACTTCGGTGCCAGCAGCACGACTTTCAGCGTGTTACGCAACCTCAAGGTCGTGTACACCCGCGACTTCGCCTTCGGCGGGCAGCAGCTCACCGAGGAAATCATGCGTACCTACGGCCTGTCGATGGAGGAAGCCGGGCGCGCCAAGAAGGAAGGCGGCTTGCCGGGCAATTACCAATCCGAAGTGCTCGATCCGTTCATCGACGATATGACTCAACAGGTAAGCCGGTCGCTGCAGTTCTACCTCGCCTCCGGATCCGGTCGCGAGCAGCCGGAGAAGATCCTGGTATGCGGCGGCTGCGCCAACATTCCGGGGGTAGCGGATGTGATCACGAGCCGCGTCGGCATTGCCGCCGAGAAGGGTGATCCTCTCGGTCAGATGAAACTATCTTCCCGCGCCAAAGCGCAGGCCGTACAGCGTGACGCGACGGCACTCCTGACGGCGTGCGGGCTCGCACTGCGGAGTTTCGACTGACATGCCACGCATAAACCTTCTTCCCTGGCGCGAAGATCAACGGAAGGAACGCAAGCTTGCGTTCGCTGTCGCCATGGGCGTCGCGGCTATCGCTGCGTGCGTCACGACCTTCGCGGCGTACCTCATGTTTGGCTCCATGATTCAAGCCCAGGTCCGCCGCAACGAGCAGTTGCGCGCCGAAATCAAGACAGTCGACAAGCAGATCGAGGAAATCAACAACCTCGAGAGCGCCAAGCAGAAGTTCATCGCACGCATGAGGATCATCGAGCAGTTGCAACGGTCCCGTCCGGAGATCGTGCATGTATTCGATGAGATCGTGCGCACGCTCCCGGAAGGCGTCTATCTCACGAGCGTGAGGCAGAACGCCATGAAGCTCAAATTCGACGGCGTGGCTCAATCGAGCACGCGCGTGTCTTCTTTCATGCGCAACATCGATGCCTCGGACTGGCTGAAGAATCCTGAGCTCGAGGTCGTGCAGACGTCGAAGTCCGGCACCACAGGCGGATCCAGCTTCACGCTCACCGCGGATGAAGTCAGCCTGGCTAATCAGGACGACACCAGCGGCGATGGTCGTGGCAGGAAGGGTGGCAAGGGCGGCAAGATCATGGCCAGCAACGGGAGTCGGCAATGAATTGGCTCGAAGAGCTCCAATCGCTCGACCCTCGTGATCCGGGGCGTTGGCCGCTTCCCGTACGCGCCGGCGCGGTTGCGCTCGCCTATATCGTGGCCACTCTCCTGCTCATCTATTTCTTTGTCTGGGACGAGCAGCGTCCGGAGCTGGAGCAACGCGAGAACGAGGAGCAGACCCTGCGCCAGGAGTTCCGCACCAAACACTCGAAGGCTGTCAACCTCGACCTCTACAAGCAACAGTTGAAAGACATCGAGCGGTCCTTCGGCGCCCTGCTGCGCCAGCTGCCCGGGAAGACGGAGGTTCCGAACCTCCTCGTCGATATTTCACAGACGGGGTTGTCCGCCGGCCTCGAGGAGAAGCTGTTTCAACCGCAAGGAGAGGTCAAAAAGGACTTCTACGCGGAGCTTCCCATCAGGATCCGCCTGACCGGCAGCTATCACCAGTTCGGGCAATTCGTGAGCGGCATCGCGGCTTTGCCGCGCATCGTCACGTTGCATGACATCGACATCAAGTCGGAAAACAAGGATGCGTACGATCAGCTCAGCCTGGAGTTGACGGCGAAAACGTATCGCTACCTCGACGAGGACGAGATCGCCGCGAGCGACGCCGATAAGAAGAAGCCCCACCGCTGACGGGCTTGCAACTCAACGCAACCGGAAGATCGCAACCTCATGCACCCTAGGCACAAGTTTGTACATACCTGCAGCGCTCTGGCTTGCGTTGCCTACCTGGGCCTGACCGCCTGCTCGAGCGCCGATGACGACCTCGCGCGCTTTATCGAAGACACCAAGAAGGAGCCGGGTGGCCGGGTTGAGCCTCTTCCGGAAGTGAAGCCCTACGAAACCTTCACCTACTCGGCTGCCGAGTTGCGTTCGCCATTCCTCCCGAGCAGCCCTGGCGCTGGCGCCGGAGCGGCGGGCGTGCGGCCGGACGCCAAGCGCAATCGTGAATTCCTCGAGCAGTTCTCTCTCGACACGTTGAAGATGGTTGGGACGCTGAAGCTACAGGGACGTGTGTACGGACTGGTGAGAACCAGGGATGGCCTGGTGCATCGCGTCTCTGTCGGCAACTACCTCGGCCAGGCCGACGGCAAGATCACCGACATCACGCCTTCGAAGATCAGTTTGGTTGAAATAGTCCCCGACGGCCTCGGCGGGTACATGGAGCGGCCCGCGGGGCTCGCTCTGAACGAGTAGCAGCAGTTCGGCCCGGCGCGAGCCGGCCGGAAAATCGATCAGGGAGTTTTAGCAATGCGTGTTCATCGCAGACATGTTTTCCGGATCCTGAGCCCGTCCGCGTGGCTCATGGCTCTCGGTGTATTCGCAACACTCCCGAGCCTGCAGGCGCATGCCGCCGACGCACCCAAGCTCGAGGCGATCGACGTGCAGCCTATGGCGGGCCAGCAGTTGCAGATCATCATGCGCCTGTCGGGACCGGCGCCCCAGCCGCTGTCATTCACGATCGACAACCCGGCGCGTATATCCTTCGATCTTCCCAACACCGAGCTTGCTTTGCCCTCTCGCCGTATCGATGTGCACACCGCGGGACTCGATTCCATCCTCGCGGCCGAAGCCAAGGATCGCGCGCGGCTGGTGTTGAATCTGGACAAGCTGGTCCCCTATGACACACGCGTCGACGGCAACAACATCGTCGTCATGCTTGGGGCCGCGAGCTCCGCTGGCGTTGCTGCTTCCTCGGCGGCGGGCGCATCCTCCCGGCTGGGCGGCGGAGTGAGCTCTGATTCCTCCACTGGCGCCCGGGAAATACGCAGCATCGACTTCCGCCGCGGTGCCGATGGTTCCGGCCGCGTTCTGGTCAAGCTTTCCGACTCGCATATCCATATCAATCTCCGCCAGCTTGGAAGCCAGATCGTCGTTGATTTCAGCGACGCGGGGGTGCCCGCGCAGTTTGTTCGCCGTTACGACGCGACTGACTTCGGCACGCCGGTCACTGGGTTCGACGTCACACGTGTTGGCAATGGCGCGCGTATCGCCATCAACGCAACCGGCGATTACGAGCAGCTGGCGTATCAGTCAGACGACCAGTACGTCGTCGAGGTGCAGCCGAAGCGCAAAGCGGTCGTGGCACAGGATGAGAAGCCGCAGTACACCGGTGAGCGCCTCACCCTGAACTTCCAGGAGATCGAGACTCGCGCGGTTCTGCAGCTCCTTGCGGATGCTAGTGGCCAGAACATCGTGGTGAGCGATTCCGTAAGCGGCAATGTCACCCTGCGGTTGCAGAACGTGCCCTGGGACCAGGCATTGGATATCGTTTTGCGGACCAAGGGCCTGGACAAGCGCCGCCAGGACAACGTGATCATCGTCGCTCCGCAGGAAGAGCTTGCGGCCCGCGAAAAGGCGGATCTCGCGGCGAAGAAGGACATCCAGGAGCTTGCACCCTTGCGGGCCGAATACGTCCAGGTGAACTACGCCAAGGCTTCGGAGATGGCGGCGCTCATCAAGACTCAGACCGGCTCGCTTCTATCTCCACGCGGCAGTATCGCGGTCGATGAGCGCACCAACACGCTGCTGTTGCAAGACACGGCCGACCGGCTGGCTGATATCCGGCGGCTGGTTGCTACGCTCGATATTCCCGTCCGGCAGGTTCTGATTGAGTCGCGCATCGTCATCGTCAATGATGATTTTGAGCGTGATCTCGGCGCCCGAGTGGGTCTTACAACCGTCAACGCAAACGGCAACGGAGTAGTCACCACGTCGGGCACGGCAGCCGCGACGGATGCGATTACCAGTTCGGCTGCCAACAATTTCGCCACCAAGGGCAATCAGTTTCCGGTGCAGTTCCCTGCGGGAGGAGCGGCGCCTCAGCGATACAACGTGAACCTGCCCTCTGTGAACCAGGCCGGTAGCATTGCCTTGGGCATTCTCGGCAACAACTATCTGGTTGACCTCGAGCTTTCCGCCGCGCAGGCCGAGACGCGTGCTGCGCTCATCTCCTCACCGCGCGTGATTACCGCGAACCAGAAGGAAGCGACAATCGAGCAGGGTGTCGAAATCCCCTATCAGCAGTCGGCGTCCAGCGGCGCGACCACCATCAGCTTCAAGAAAGCGGTGCTGTCGTTGAAGGTCACGCCGCAAATCACACCCGACAACCGGATCATTCTCGACCTCGATGTGAAGAAGGACGCCCCCGGCACCATCATTGTTGCCTCTGGTGGCGTGAACGTGCCCTCGATCAACACGCAGGAGATCTCGACGCAGGTCCTGGTGAATGACGGACAAACAGTCGTTCTCGGCGGCATTCTCCAGACTACCGCGCGCGATGCGAGCAACAAGGTGCCGTTCCTGGGCGACGTGCCGGTGCTCGGCACTCTGTTCCGCAGCACGCAGAAGGTCGACAACAAAGACGAGCTGCTGATCTTCGTGACACCAAAGATCGTGCGCGAAGGGGTCAACGTTTATTGATGCAGTGGTTTGAAACGCTGGATCCGGGCATTCGTGCCCGGCCCAGCGTGGCATCGGGCTACGCGCCCCGGGCTACGCGCCCCGGGCAAAAGGCGTGGTTTTTGCCCGGTGCTTTCCCGTTGCATGCGTCGGACTCTGTACTGGTGGGCACATCCCTGTGCCTGGGACCTTGCGTTATGCTGGGCACCTATGCTTGGCAAGACCAACGTATTCCTCGTCGGCCCCATGGGCTCCGGCAAGACAGCCGTGGGTCGATATCTCTCCCGCCTTCTGGATCTCACGTTCTACGACAGCGATACAGAGATCGAGCGGCGCACGGGGGTCGACATTCCTTACATTTTTGAGAAAGAAGGCAAGCTTGGTTTCCGGGAGCGCGAGCGGGAAGCTATTGAGGCGCTGACCGCCCTGGATGACATCCTGCTCGCCACCGGTGGTGGGGCTGTCCTGCGTCCCGAGAACCGCCGTCTGCTCTTCGATCGCGGCTGCGTGGTCTACCTCGAGACCTCCGTGGCGCAGCAGGTCGAACGCGTCAAGCAGGGACGCACTCGGCCACTCCTGGCGAATGTGGATACGACTTCGAAGCTCACGCAGCTCATGGAGCAGAGGACGCCGCTCTACCGGGAGGTCGCGGATATTGTCGTGCCGACCGATGGGCGTAGGGTTCGCGCCGTGGCAGAAGAGATCGCCCGAGAGCTCCAGATGGCTCGAGCCCCGCGGTAACTCCTCACCTCGGCATCTTCTACGCTCAAGCACGTATACTGCCGTCCGGATTGCGCCAGAAATCGCAGGCGTTGGGCGGGCAGTGGATACTCTCAAGGTTGAGCTAGGTAGTCGTACCTACCCCATACTCATTGGCGATGGCCTCCTCGGCCAGTCCGATTTGCTGAGCCAGCACGTGCTCGCCCGCGATGTGCTGATTGTCAGCAATACGGTCGTCGCGCCGCTGTATCTGGATTCCCTGTCGGCCGGTCTGCAGCCGCGTCGGATTGTCGAAGCCATCCTGCCGGACGGCGAAGCACACAAGACCCTTGCCAATGTCGCGCGCATTCTCGACGTTCTTGTGGCGAACCGCTTTGCCCGGGATTGCACGGTGGTGGCGCTTGGCGGAGGAGTCGTCGGCGACATGGCGGGGTTCGCCGCCGCCTGCTATCAGCGGGGTGTCTCATATGTGCAAGTGCCCACGACCCTGCTTTCGCAGGTCGACTCCTCTGTGGGCGGCAAGACAGGCGTGAACCATCCGGGAGGGAAGAATCTCATCGGCGCCTTCCACCAGCCCATCGTGGTTCTGGCGGACACCCGCACCCTTAAGACCCTTCCCCCTCGGGAGTTGCGAGCCGGTCTTGCCGAGGTCATCAAGTACGGTCTCATTTGCGACGAAGTTTTCTTTTCGTGGCTGGAAGGCCATATCGATGATCTGCTGGCGGGTGAACCGGGCGCCCTGGCCCATGTCATTCACCGCTCGTGTGCAATCAAAGCCGAGATCGTGGGACGTGATGAGCGCGAACAGGGGGACCGGGCGCTTCTGAACCTGGGCCACACCTTTGGTCACGCCATCGAATCGGCTACCGGCTATACCCAATGGCTGCACGGTGAAGCTATCGGTGCGGGACTGTTGATGGCGGCGGCCATGTCCCACGAGTGCGGTCTGATGAGTGCTGCGGATGTCGAGCGGGTCGAGCGCCTGGTGGCGAAAGCCGGCCTACCCACGCGGATCGATGCGGTGTCACCCGAGGCCGCGCTCGAACATATGCGGATCGACAAGAAGGTGCAGAGCGGCCGCATACGTCTGATCTTGATGCGCAAAATCGGCGCCGCCTTCATCACGGCGGATTACTCCGAGGCGGCGCTCGCCCGTACCCTCCAAAGATACTTCGGACCCGCGCGTGGATGAGGTCGTCTCAGGCGGCCAAGCGCTCGCGCCATACGCAGCCCACGACGAGCACTCTCGGGGCCGGCGCTATCCCGAACCAAAGCCAGATTTTCGCAGCGAATTTCAGCGCGATCGCGACCGTATCATCCATTCAAACGCCTTTCGCCGCCTCGTCTACAAGACCCAGGTTTTCGTCAATCACGAAGGCGACCTTTACCGCACCCGGATTACCCATTCGATCGAGGTCGCTCAGATAGCGCGCTCCGTCGCCCGTGCTCTGAACCTCAACGAGGCGCTTACCGAGGCCATCTGCCTTGCTCATGATCTTGGCCACACCCCTTTTGGGCATGCCGGCCAGGATGCTCTCAATGAATGCATGCAGCCCTACGGCGGCTTCGAGCACAACCTTCAGTCCCTGCGCGTGGTAGACGAGCTCGAGGAGCGCTACGCCGAATTCCGTGGTCTCAACCTCACCTTCGAGTGCCGCGAAGGCATCCTCAAGCACTGCTCGGTCCGCAACGCCCGTGAGCTTGGGGAGCTCGGTGAGCGCTTCATCCACCGCCGCCAACCCGGTCTGGAGGCGCAGATCGCGAACCTCTCCGACGAGATCGCCTACAACAACCACGACGTCGACGACGGCATCCGCGCGCAGCTCGTGGACCTCCGCTCTCTGCGCGAGGTGCGCCTTTTTCGCCGGCAGTACGACATCGTCGTCGCTCAGTACCCCGATCTCGGCGAACGCCGACTCGTCCACGAGGTCATCCGCCGGATGATCAACTACATCGTGGTCGACCTCATCCGCACCACCCAAACCCGCCTCGACGCGCTCCGCCCCCAATCCATCGACGACGTCCGAGCCCTCTCCAAGCCCCTCGTCGGCCTCAGCGACACCGCCCGGGAGGAGCACGTCGAGCTCATGGAATTCCTGCGCGAGCACGTCTACAAGCACTACAAAGTGCTGCGCATGACCTCGAAAGCCCGTCGCGTCCTCAAAGCCCTCTTCGGCGCCTTATTCGAGGACGTCAGCCTGATGCCCCCCGAATACCGCGACCTCGCCCTCCACGCCGAAACCACCCACGGCCCCACCGGCCGCGCCCGTGCGGTCGCGGACTACATCGCCGGAATGACCGACCGCTACGCCATTTTGGAGCATCGACGGCTGTTCGATGCGACGGAGCGGACGTGAAGCTTGTGTACTGGCGCCGTATGGCGTCCGAGGCAATTATTTCGGTGGCGCGTAGGTGAGAGCTTAAGAGTTAGGTGTGATTTCCAAATGAGCCCAACCGGCAAACAGCTTCTCTACGCGTTACGCAGGGTTTTGCGGCCGATCATACGGATTTTGATCCGAGCCGGTATTCGCTTTGACGAGTTCGCGGAACTAGCGCGAGGCGTTTACGTGGAGAGCGCAATTAGGGACGGCCTCGATCACGCTCAGAAACTGACCCGTGCACGTATATCCGTCGTCACTGGAGTGACTCGGCAGCAAGTTAACTACTACATCGACAATGATGGTGCGTTGCCATCAGCTAGCCCTACCCTGGCCGGCGTACTAGTCGAGGTTTTACAGAAGTGGCATACGGACCCTCAGTACGTAGGACCGTACGGCATTCCGCTTGAGCTCGAGTTCGAGCTTGCCTCTGGTCGGTCGTTCCGGAGTTTGGTCGCAATGGTGGATCCTACCGTCAGCCCCGGGATAGTTCTGGAGGAGTTGCTTAGGGTGGGTTCAGTTGCCTACTCTGGCGAGAAGCATTTCCGAGCGGTTTCTAGATACTTCATGATGCCGGAGCCGATGTCTCCGCAACAGGTCGAGTACTTCGGAAATACCCTAACGAGACTTGCACAGACCCTCGAGTTCAATATGAATCCCTACAACTTCGAAAAGCGACTAGAAAGGTTTGTAGTTGCGGATCGAGGTCTGCCGCTTGAGGTGTTGCCGCAATTCGTCAGCTATGCCCGCGAGCGCACCAGCGAATTTCTGCTGGAGCTGGATAACTGGCTTACCCCGTATTCGAGTACCGAAGATACTAGTCCGAGCCCCCGCATACCCACCGGGCTCAACGTGTTCCTCTACGTAGATTCGGCGGCGGAAGGAGGATCCTTAGCGTCTCTGGTGGACTCCGAAGAGGAGTCGAAGGCGCCAAAAAAGGCGCACCGTTAAAATTTCTCGAAATTCAATAAGTTAAATGTTCGTTGAGGGGGATGCTCGCCAGCCACGCCTATGTGACGTCAATGTGAATACGCAAATTTTTGACGAACGTCACAATCTACTGCTACGGTAGATAACATAAGAAGGCGAAAGCGACGCATTGTTAAATTCCGCGTCGCTGGTCTCGGGGAGGCTCCATGTCCTTTATGCTGCGATCGCGTGTGCGCGAACGTTCGTTTTGCGCTGCAGCGTTTTGCCTAGCTGCATTCACAGGCTCTAACACCAGTTTCGCTTCCCACCTCGCGATTGGCGCGGTGGAACAAGTCGACCTGAAGACATCTTCTATTGTGGTGCTCGGCCAGCACTACCATATAGCGGCTAGCACCCTCCTTACTTCGCAGGGTTCCGACACAACCCATCTTGCACTTGCCGATGTTCCCCAGGACGCGCTGGTTCTAGTAGACGGCGATGAGAGCGCTTCGGGCGCAACACGTGTCGATACCGTTATTCTTTTGTCCGCATCCAATGTTCCTGGCGCCAGTGAGTTGTTTGTGACCGGTGTGGTTGGCGCTGTCGGTAGCGACGGCCATATGCGTATCGGCCAACTAAAAATCGATTTCACCCCAACTCTAACATCGGCAACTTCACCTCTCGCGGTGGGTGATTTTGTAGAGGTCCACGGCATCCAGCCGGCAGCACACGGTGTCTTTCTGGCGGAAAGTATTGCAAGGACCAGCGGAGTTGGTGGTACTGGCAGAGTATCCGCCGCAGGGGTGGGGGGCACTGGCTATTCGACGCTTGGCGTTGGAGGCACGGGCAGAGTATCCGCCGCAGGGGTGGGGGGCACTGGCTATTCGACGCTTGGCGTTGGAGGCACGGGCAGAGCATCTACCGCAGGGGTAGGGGGCACTGGCTATTCGGCGCTTGGCGTTGGAGGCACCGGCAAAGTATCCGCCGCAGGGGTAGGGGGCACTGGCTATTCGACGCTTGGCGTTGGGGGCACGGGCAGAGTATCTACAGCAGGCGTAGGAGGCACTGGTAATTCCGCTCTCAGTGTCGGCGGCACCACCTGAGGCGTCGTACTCTGGAATTACTGCTGCAGGCCATCGCCGAGGGTTTGGCATTTGCCAACCTCTCCGCTGCGCCCGTAGGCGGAACTCGAACAGGCCCGAGTTCCAGCCCTCGGCTTAGCAAAGCTCAATAGTTCCACCTTTCGCAGACCGGATGGGGCTTATTCGTACCCGAGGACGGTGCTGCAAGCCAGCATGACTGCGTTCGCGCCAGCGTGCATATTGGTAATGCCTTACCTGAACTCCACTACAAGGAGAGTTCGGGCCATTCCAATGCGTAATATGCAGAGAGTGCCAATGCGCCGTAACGAGACATGTCGGCTGACCACCCTCGAGACAAAACGGGCAAAATCGCTCCTATATCCGGTTGCAGCATTCCTGCGTCAGGAGGGATTCACTAAAGATGACTCGCTGGAGATTCTTTTTTCAGCTTTCGAGAGTCTCGAAAAGGGGAAGAGAAACCTTCGAATGGAACATATCGGGCATCCAACGCGGTATGCTGACATTGTGGCGGCCTGGACCAGGGACAGGGAGTATCTGGACAGCCGCGGTCTCCCACGCGAGTTACCGCTATCTGGTCCGAAGGGATTCGCGGCTCTCGTCCGTAAAGTCAGCCCGTTTACTTCGGTCCACACGGCCTTATCCGTTCTGCTGCGTTACAAAAACATTCGGCGTCTAAAAAATGGGAAGTACCGACTCGACAAAGGCTTCTTCTCTACTACCAGCGATAAAATCACCGCCTTTGAGCCTACGGCCTATTTTCTTAGCGATGCAAGTGCGACTCTCGCCGAGTTCTTAAGGCGAGGACGGCGTACCCTCCGACCTGGACCCTTTTGGCGCAAAGTCGAGACCATCTCCGTGTCAGACGCAGTCGCAAGGAAATTCTTAGCGTATGCGCGCGAAAGAAGCTTCATGTTTCTGGAGGAGCTTGACGATTGGCTTGAGGCGCACCGCGACATTCCAGCAACAAAGGTCCGTAAACGGCGGCGCATTGGTCTCGGCCTCTTCTCTATCTGCTCCGATTATGAAAGCACGCTCAGAAATACCAAGCGACGTGTATAAGGGTTCCAACTGTAAGAACTTGTTTGGCAAGTAAACTATCCAATTTGCGTCCGGCCACGAACGATGTACTCACTGCCCTTCTGTTTCCGATCAGCCGCCTACTGTTAGCCAGCGGCATCGGCGTTGATCAGTTCATCAGTGCGGCCAAGCAAGCCTATGTCAAAGCCGCAATTTCTGAGCTTTTCCCGTCAGGCTCGCGTGTCAACATTTCGCGCCTTTCTGTGGCAACAGGATTGACGCGAAAAGAAGTCTCATTGCTTGTGAACAAGATAACGGGTGGAAACGATAATTTAATACGTCAAGCAAAGGCGCAGCGGGCTGTACGAGTGCTGCACGGGTGGCGCGTCGATCCCCGCTTTAGGGGACAGCGTGGTTACCCAGCAAAGTTGCCTTTGCGGGGCAGCAAAAAGAGCTTTACGCTGTTGGTCAAGTTGTATGGTGGTGACGTCACTCCGAAGTCCGTTCTTCGCGAATTAGAACGCATGAATACCGTCTCGATTACCAGAGATGGCCTGCTGCGACTCCGAGGCTCCGGTCGCCACCTTTCCATGCAAGCGCCTCAACAGATGGTGGAAGTTGCGACGCTTTTGACGGATTTCGCCGGAACCATCACTGAGTGCAACTCGGATATCCGTTCGCCGGCTTATTTTGGATATCGAGAGATTGATGCCGCTTCGATGGACGATGCCGCCCTTTTCGAAAGGGTATTCTCTGGGCGAGCCGCCGCGTTGCTGGATGGATTCGATCAATGGAGAGTCAGTCGGGGGGGCGCACGCACCGCACCAGGCAAGTTGAGTCGCATAGGGGTTGGTGTCTACTTGGTCAAAACAGGCGCGCAGCAACGCCCTCCAGCGCGCCCGTTACAAAGGGTCAGGCCGCCGCCGCATCCACGATAGTCTCTATTGCGCTTGGGTGGGCTGTGCGAGCTCATCCCGCAACGCCTTTCGCAAAATCTTCCCCACATTGGTCTTGGGCAAATCCGTCTTGAAGTAGACGTGTTTGGGGGTCTTGTAGCCGGCGAGGGATTTGCGGCAGAAGTCGATGATTTCGCGTTCGGTGAGGTTGGGGTCCTTGCGGACGACGAAGAGAGCGACTACCTCGCCGGAGTGTTCGTCGGGTTGGGCGACTGCGGCGGCTTCGAGGATGCCGGGGTGGGAGGCGGCGGCGGCTTCTACTTCGTTTGGATAGACGTTGAAGCCGGAGACGAGGATCATGTCCTTCTTGCGGTCCTCGATGTACACGAAACCGGCTTCGTCCATGTGGCCGATGTCGCCGGTGCGAAGCCAGCCGCCGGGCAGCATTACCTTCTCGGTTTCGTCGGGGCGGTTCCAGTAGCCCAGCATCACCTGGGGGCCGCGCACGCAGATCTCGCCCACTTTGCCGATGGGCACGTCGTTGCCGGCGTCGTCCTTGATCGACACCTCCGTGGAGGGGATCGGCAGTCCGATGGAGCCGTTGAACTCCGCGCTGGTTGGATTGATACAAGCGGCGGGAGAGGTCTCGGTGAGACCCCATGCCTGGGTCAGGATATGTCCGCCGGTGGTCTCCTTCCAACGTCGCGCTACCGATTCCTGGACGGCCATGCCGCCGCCGAGGGTGATTCGCAAGGCGCCGAAGTCGATCTTCTCGAACCCCGGTGTATTCAACAGCGCATTGAACAGCGTGTTCACGCCGCTGATGAACGCAAAGGGATAGCTTTTCAGCTCCGCGATCACCGCTGGGAAATCGCGCGGGTTCACGATCAACACGTTCTTCCAGCCCAGGCGGCAGAACAACAGACAGTTCGCCGTCAGCGCGAAGATGTGATACAGGGGGATGGGCGTAACCAACACCTCCGAGACATTCTCCATGGAGGAGCCGATCCAGGCTTCGGACTGAAGGACGTTCGCGCATATGTTGGCATGCGTCAGCATCGCACCTTTGGCGACACCGGTAGTGCCGCCCGTATATTGCAGGAACGCGAGGTCCTGCGGCGCGATCTCCACCGGCGTGAGCTTCGCGCGCTGTCCTTTGGCCAAGGCGGCCTTGAAGTCCGTGGCGCCCTCGAGCTGCCATGGGCGCACCTGCTTGCGCACGTGCCGGACCACGAAATTGACGAGCCAGGATCTGGGAAACGCAAGCAAATCGCCGACGGCGGTTACGAGCACATGTTTCAGCTTCGTGCGCGGGAGCACCGCCTCGACCACATGGGCGAAATTCTCGAGCACCACGATCGCGGTCGCGCCGCTGTCGGCGAGTTGGTGCTCCAGCTCTGGCGCGGTGTAGAGCGGATTGACATTCACTACGACCAATCCCGCGCGCAACGCCCCAAACATTGCGATGGGATACTGCAACGTGTTCGGTAGCATGATCGCCACGCGGTCGCCTTTCTTAAATCCCGCCAGTTGCAGCCAGGCGGCGAAAGCCCGCGACAGCTCATCGAGCTGACGGTAGGTAATGCTCGTGCCCATCTGCACGAAAGCTTCCCGATCAGCGTGCGCTGAGCAGGACCCTTCGAGCAGCTCCTTGATCGAGCGTAATCGGTTTGGATCGATCTCCGCGGGCACTCCTGGCGGATAGGAGCGCAGCCAGACTCTGTTCATCAACCCCCTCCTCTTATCGACTTTTTCTGAGAAGCGGCTCGAGCTGCTGCCAAACTGTATCCAGCACCTGGGGCTCTCCACGCGCATTGGGATGCAGTCCATCCTCCTGCATGAGGCCAGGATCGAGAGCAACTTTGTCGAGCAGGAACGGCACCAGTGGAAGCTGGTATTTTTTTGCGACCGCCGGGAAGATCTCCGCGAACTCGTTCGCGTAACGCGGACCGTAATTCGGCGGTATCCGAATGCCGACAAGCAGTACGCGAGCGCCGGCTGCCTGCGACAACTGGACCATTTTTGTCAGATTCTCTTTTGTTTCGCCAAGGGGCAGGCCACGCAAGCCGTCGTTCGCGCCCAGCTCGAGGATCACCATCCACGGGTGATGAATTTGCAGAGCCCGAGGCAGCCGTTGCAGGCCGCCGCTGCTGGTTTCCCCGCTCACGCTGGCGTTCACGACCTCGTACCCGTAACCTTGCGCCTTCAATCGCTGAGTAAGCAGCGTAACCCAACCTTGCTCCGGCCTGATGCCGAAGGCGGCACTCAGACTGTCGCCGAATACGAGGATTGTACGGTCGGACGCCACCGCGTTCTGGAGCGCGATGAACAGCAAGCTGATGCCGAGCGCCCAGGCGCAAGTAGTTCGTGACTGTGTGCTCAAGGCCGAAAACCTCTCCAAGCAGGTTAGCAGCCCGGAAGGGCCACTGACTATCGTACAAGGCGTCTCCCTCGATATCGCCTCTGGTGAATCCGTGGCGGTCGTCGGTGCCTCCGGCGCGGGCAAATCTACCCTGCTTGCGCTATTGGCGGGGCTCGATCTGCCGACCACGGGACGCGTATTGCTCGAGGGAACAGATCTTACGCAGCTCGATGAGGATGGTCGCGCACGCCTGAGAGCCCAACGTGTGGGGTTCGTGTTCCAGTCGTTCCATCTCATCCCGGCCTTGACCGCCGTGGAAAACGTTATGCTGCCCTTGGAGCTGGCGGGCCGCCCGGATGCTCGCCACGCTGCACTCGAGGCGCTCCAGCGCGTCGGCCTCAAGCATCGTACGGGCCACTACCCTCGCCAACTCTCCGGCGGTGAGCAGCAACGTGTGGCACTGGCGAGAGCATTCGTGACCCGCCCTGCCGTCTTGTTCGCAGACGAGCCGACGGGAAATCTCGACACCGCCACAGGCGCGCGAATCGGCGAGCTGCTATTCGAGCTGAATTCTACCTCTCACACGACCCTGGTGCTCGTGACCCACGACCGCGAGCTGGCGTCCCGCTGCAGCCTCGTCGTTACGATGGAAGCCGGCAGGATTGTCTGATCGGCGCAGGATCCAACGTCATGGAGCAAGCTATCGCACAAGTGGCGGTTTCGAGAAGCGGCGGCATCAAGCCTTCGGGCGCTTTGCTGTTGGGACTGCGCATGCTGGTGCGCGAGTGGCGCTCCGGTGAGCTCGGTGTTCTGATGCTCGCATTGACGATCGCTGTCGCGGCTCTGACCGGTGTTGGCTTCCTGGTAAGTCGGATCAGTATAGCGGTGTCGCTGCAGGCCACCGAGGTGCTCGCGGCGGACATTCGGCTGAGCTCGCCCCAGCCCATTGGAAACCAATATGTGGAGGAAGCCACGCGTCGGGGTCTGGCGTCCGCATGGAATACCTCGCTTCTGAGCGTAGTGTTCAATGGTGACAAGAGCCAGCTCACAAGCGTTCACGCCGTCACTCCCGGGTATCCCCTGCGGGGGCAACTGTTGATTGCCGACGAGCCTTTCGCGCATGGCGCACCGGCTCACGGCCTGCCGGGGCCCGGCGAGGTTTGGCCAGACTCGAAGCTCCTCGCCGCGCTCGGCGCGCAGATCGGGACCCGACTTTCGATCGGCGCGGGCACCTTCCGTGTCAGCCACGTCCTCATTTCCCGGCCGGATCAAGGCAGCACGTTCGCGGACCTTACCCCGGCGCTGCTCATGAATGCCGCCGATCTGCCGGGGACGCAATTGATTCAGCCGGGAAGCCGGGTCTCCTATGGACTGTTGTTCGCCGGCGATCGCGATCGGATCAATACCTTCGAGACATGGCTTCGGGAACATAAGACCCGCGGGGAGCGGCTGAGAGACATCGCCGATGCCAGTCCGCAGATCAAGAACGCTGTGGATCGTGCAGGCCGTTTTCTGAGCCTTGCGAGTCTGGTGAGTGTGCTGCTGTGCTCGATCGCAGTGGCCATGTCGGCCCGGCGTTATGTATCACGCCACCTCGATTCCGTGGCTCTCCTCAAAACGCTGGGAGCCACCCGCGCGTTTACGTTGAGCGTGTCTTTGCTGCAGCTTCTGGTGATTGCCATCCTCGCGGCGGCTATAGGCTCGGTCGTCGGATATCTGGCTCAGGAATGGCTCGTGCGGACGCTTCGAGATCTCCTCACGACCGGCGATTTGCCTGCGGCCAGCTTCCTGCCCGTCGCAATCGGATTCTTCATGGCAGTGGCGGTGCTAGCGGGATTTGCGTTGCCCCCTCTGCTACAGCTATCGCGTGTGCCCGCCCTTCGCGTGCTTCGCCGCGACGTTGGCCCCCCGCCGCCACTCATGTTGTTGGCCTTCGGGCCAGCCGTGGCCGTCGTCGTCTTGCTGATCTATTGGACGGTGCTCGATTGGAAGCTGTTCTTCGGTTTCACTGGCGGACTTGCGGCGTTCATACTGCTGCTGACCCTGTCAGGTTTTGCGCTCGTTTATCTGGCCGGCAGGTTACGTAGCAGTGTGGGTGTCGCCTGGCGTTACGGGGTCGCGAACCTGAGCCGTCGTCGCGCCGAAAGCGTGGTCCAGATCGTCGCGTTCGGCACTGGTATCATGGTTCTGCTCCTGCTCAGCATCATCCGCAACGGCTTGAACAGTGACTGGCGGCACACCCTGCCCGCCAATCTTCCCAATTTCTTCTTCATCAATATTCCTCCGGCCGAGCGTGACCACTTCGTTGGCTTTCTGAACGAGCATGGCGCCCGCACCACGCGGGTAATGCCCATGATCCGTGGCCGCCTGACCGCGATCGGCGGTCATCCTGTCGATGACCTGCACTTTGAAGGCGAGCGCGCGGAAAATTTCGCCACTCGCGAGCAGAATCTCACCTGGGCGACGGAGCTGGGGGATGACAATCGCATTGTTGCCGGGCACTGGTGGCGGCAAGCCGACCTGGGCAAGCCCCTGGTCTCCGTCTCGACCGAGTTCCAGGAATCCCTCGGACTGCACATTGGCACCCGCCTCACTTTCGACATAGCCGGCGAGACGTTCGAAGTTTCGGTGGCCAGCGTCCGCAAAGTGAAGTGGGATAGCTTCCGGCCGAATTTCTTCGTGGTGTTCGCGCCTGGTGTGCTCGAGGACACCGCGGGATCTTATCTGACGAGCGCCTACCTCAACCAACGTGAGTCTTCACTCGCGACCAATGCCGCCAACGCCCACGCACTCGCCCAACTGGCGCGGCTTTTCCCGAGCGTATCTATTTTCAACATCGATGACCTCTTGGCACAGGTTCGCTCAGTGCTCGACAAAGCGGTCCTGGCGGTGCAGAGCGTGTTTGTTTTCACCTTGTTCGCGGGGCTGACCGTGATGCTGGCCGCCGTGCAATCCAGTCGTGACGAAAGGCGTTACGAGAGCGCCATGCTGCGCACTCTCGGGGCGAGTCGCGGCATTGTTCTGCAGGGCGTGTTGGCGGAGTTCACTACCCTCGGCTTGCTTTCCGGCCTTCTCGCGGCCGCGGGCGCGTCCGTTGCGGCCTATTTCATGACCACCCGCGTTCTCGAGCTGCACTACACATTCGAGCCCTGGGTGTGGGCGGCAGGGCTGCTGGGAGGCGCGCTGTTGGTCGCGGGCAGCGGATGGATTGCTACACGCACAGTGGTGAATCAACCGCCATTGATTACCCTGCGCGCTGGGTAGGTGCGATGAGTGTGCGAGCGCGTTCGGCCCAGAACAGCGCGTCCACATAGGCCGCGCGAATGAGGTGAGGGGGGAGGGAGGCGTAGGTAACGTGATTCCAGGCGGCACGCTCGTAGGCGCGTGTACATTGCAGGGCTTCGCCAAGCGCTCCTTCTCCCGCGACGAGAGCTCGTGAAACCGCCGTGGACAAAGGCAATTCCTCGACAACCTTCTGCGTCGGCATGCCGACAAGCGCGCCGAGAAGAGAGAACAGGCCGGTGATAAAGAATGACCCACAGTCCTTTGCTCCTGACAGGCGGCCGAGTTGCTCGCACATGCGCGCTCGGGTCATCGCGTGGACGTACAGGCTTGGAGGACGGTCCTCGAGGCCCTGCAAGGCCACGAGTGAGCACAGCTGCCGGAGGTTGTCGATGCCTAAAATGACGATTGCGTGCCGGATGGAATCGATCTTGCGCGGAAAGTTGTAGTAACTAGAGTTGATACAACGCAGGACGTGATACGACATGGACACGTTCTGGCTCAGCAGGCTCTCGACTTCGTCGAGCGAGTAATCCGCGCTATGCAGCGATGCTACCAGCCGCAGTGTGCTCAAGCGGTTGGAAGGTACGCGCTTGGCGTGGAAAGTCTGGGGATGTTGGAGGAAATTCCCCTGGAATCCGTCGAAGCCCAGCTCGGTGCAGCGCTCGAACTGCTCCAGTGTCTCGACCTGCTCGGCGATGAGCCTGAGATTGCGCGCCTTGAGCTCCTTGACCACGCTTGACAGCTCCGCCGGCGCGACCTTTGTGATCTCGACCTTTACGATGTCGGCGAGCTCCAGCAGCTTCGGGTCACACCTGGGCGCGGAGTAATCGTCCAGCGCGATTCGATGCCCGCGCGCTCGCAAGACCTTGATTCCTTCGAGGACCTCGCTTTTGGCCGCTACATGCTCCAGCACTTCGATCACCGCGAGCTCTGGCCGCAGCGGCAATTCCGGAGCCGTTGCGAGCAACTCTTCGGGATAGTTGATGTGGATCGGCAGCCCCCCGGCAAGCCGTTCGAGCCCGATTTCCAGTGCCGCGTTGGTGATGACTTCCAGTGTCGCTCGACTGGGATCGGTGATCTGCGCCGTCTTGGCGAGCGGTGAATGCCTGTACAACAGCTCGTAAGCGGTTACAGACATCGCGGCGTCGTAAATGGGCTGGCGAGCGACGAATACCTCAGCTTGGGGCGATGTGCTCGCGACAGGGTCCGGATCTTGTTCCGCGCTCTTTTGGCTGCTACGCATGGCTGACAAGATATCTTTCCCCCGAAAAGCCTGTTCCGCATCGGTCGATAGTCCCGATTCTCGTCTGCATCGGCGGCATGCGCCGCCTCATGAGGGCTGCTGTCCGCCGGCTGAGCGATTCGGGATGCCGGTCACAGTTCCCCGCTCACCTTTGCCCCGCCTGCTCAGGCTTCACCAACCGCTCCACTCGTCGCGCCCAGCATTGCGGCGACGCGCTGCTGTAGCCGTCTTCTAAACCGTCGACTCAGTTGCAGCCGCACCCCTGATTTCAATACCACCTCGTACTCGCCTCTGTTCTGTAGCTCCAGCCCATGAATCCGATCGATATTTACAATCGTCGAGCGGTGAATACGCACAAACTTTTCGTCTCCCAGGTCCCGCTCGAGCTCGGACAAAGTCCGGCGCATGATGTGCGTGTCAGAACCCACATGCAGGCACGCGTAATAGCCGACAGCTTCGATCCAGTCGATGTCCGCAACGTCCACGAACAGCACCTGCCCCCGCCCCTTGATTGCGAGTCGCTCCGCCGGGCGCCGTGACATAGGCGCGTAGTGCGCGATCTTTTCCTTGGCACGATTCATGGCGCGCGCGAACCGAGCGTCATCAAAGGGTTTCAACAGGTAGTCGAGCGCCCCCGCCTCGAACGCACGCAGCGCATACTCGTCGTAGGCGGTCACAAAGATGACGACCCGCGGCATGTCGCTACCTAATAATTCCAACACATCAAAGCCGCCGCATTCGGGCATTTGGACGTCCAGGAACACAAGGTCCGGTTTCGATGTTTTGATGGCCTCAACCGCTTCCAAGCCGGACTCACATTCGGCAACCGCGCCAATGTCAGGATCACGGCGTAGCAGTATCGTCAGGTTACGCCGCGCCAAAGGCTCGTCATCGACCACCAGCGCGTGTATGGGAGCACATCGCTTGTCGGGGAGTGCCATTCACACCTCCGTGAAAGGCAGGGTCACCACCACTTCCACTCCGCCGGCCTCAGCCGGCCTCAGCTGCAGCCCGGACTGCTTCCCGTGCAGGATATGCAAGCGGGTGCGCAGATTGCCGATACCGACGCCAGTGTGTGCTGCCTGCCAATCCGGAAGCAGGCTCGGCCCATCATTGTAGACGCTCAGGCGAAGAGTACCGCTGTGACACACACCAGCAACCCGCACGGTCCCTCCGGCAACACGTTTGGAGATCCCGTGCTTGATGGCATTTTCCACGAGGGGCTGGAGTAGCAGGTTGGGAACCTGCGCCCGCAGCAGTTCCGCCGGGATGTCCACGCTTACCTTGAGCCGCTCTCCGAAGCGAGCCTTTTGGAGGTCAAGATAGCGCTGCAGATACTCGACTTCTGCCGCAAGCGGCACTTGCGACAGGTGTGAGTCCTCCGCGGTGCGCCGCAGGAACTCACTCAGTCCAACTATCATGCTCACCGCCGCGTCATTTCTCTGGTCACGCACCAAGCCGGCGATGGAATTCAATGTGTTATACATGAAATGCGGCTCGATCTGCCTGCGTAGCGCCGCGAGTTGAGCCCTCGAGAGCTCCTCATTGAGTTGCGCGGCCTCCGTCATCTGGCACGCGATGCGCTCCCGTGCGTCCACCAGATAGGTGACTGTCAATATGAGCGCATACGCGATCAGAAACGTAAGAGCCTGGAACGCGAGCGTCGTGCTCCAACTGCCGAAAAACGTCGGCCACTTTCGATCACCCCACGGATTGAAGAGCACCTGGAGCCATGCGGACCATGTTTCGGCGACAGCGCTGATGGCGGCGAAGGCGGCGAAGTGAGCAGCGAACGTTCGTAAGTTTGTATCACGAATGATCGGATAGCGGCGTGCCAATCCAACGACGAGCGGTGTAGCGAGCGCCCATGGCAGCCAGGAAACCAGCTCGGTTGCGAATAGCGGAAGCCAGGGGTGATGCTTGCCCTCCGCATACATCATGAGCACCGTCTGACAAGCGTCAAACAGGCCGCCCGCGCACCAGATCGCGGCAATCCAGAGCCAACCTGTGGAGCGCACGCGAATGTAAGTCTCGCTCATGGCCGGCACTCTACGCCAAGTCCTTACCAAATGGCCGCCTGCGCAGCGAATCGACACGTCCGTGCAGCGAGCGGTCTGGGTGTGTGCGGTGATTCGCACCTACACTGGGCTCCGGGATTGCAGCCGCCCAGAGCGCGATCCCTGGCGTCGAGTGTCCTCCGTCATGGGTGACAAAGATGGACAGTGAGATGAGAAAGCATCATGCAGTTGGCCTGGCTTCGAGCCTGCTGGTATGGACAAGTCTCGCGGTCAGCAACGCGGTGTGGACCGGCAGGGAGGCGACAGCGCCAAAAGATCCCCGTCTCGACATGGTCACCGCGCTCCAGGCTATGGGTCCTCATCCCTCGCTCGGTGAGCAGGCAAAGGTTTTTGGCCGTCTCGTCGGAAGCTGGAATGGCGAGTACACCGAATTCTCGCCGGATAGCACGCCGAGTCGCTCCTCGGGGGAATGGACCTTTGGTTGGGTCATGGGCGGCCGTGCCATACAGGATCTCTTTGTCATCTTCCCGTCCGCAGCCCATAAGCAGGGCTTTGTCGGCACCACCCTGCGCTACTTCGATCCCATGTCGGGAACATGGAGTGTCACCTTTATCGACCCGGAGAATCATTCAGTTGCCACACTTACCGGCGGCGCGGTAGGAGACGACCGGATCGTGCTGCACGGCGAGGCCAAGGACGGCAAGCAAACCCGGTGGTCGTTCGAAGACATACGGCCGGATTCGTGGGTGTTTCGCGATGAGGTGACGCGCGACGGCGGCAAGACATGGCGACTACGTGAGGAGGATCGCATGACCCGGCGAGGTGTGGCCCGGTGCTTCTGGAACTGCTCCAACACATCCAGGCCCGACTCCGGATCCGGATACCGTTGGTATCACTTTCTGGCGCATGGCTCGTACGTCAAGCGGGTCGATCTCGACGCCTTCACGCGAGATCTCCAACCGTGAAGGAGCAGGGCGTTGCCGCCACTGCCTTACGCCATCGATCACTCCGGTTAGCTGATTGCCTGGCTCAACGCTGAATGCCTATGGTGACCCATGAGTCGGGCTCGGCGTCTCCGCGCCACGTAAGCCCTTCGATCGTAAGCTGATAATTGCCGGGCCCCAGCGCCGAGCTGTTCAGGGCGATCCGCAAGTGACCGTTCGAATCCTTGGCAAGCTCGCTGATCACGCCGACCCGTCCCTGATCTATTCGGTCGATGGTGACGCGGAATACTTTGTACGGGGAACGTGATTCGTCGATTTTGAAATCGACGAGCTGAGCCGCGCCCCCGCCTATCGTGATCGCGGCAGTGTTTGATCCGCCCTCGCGGCTGGGGAGCAACCTGATCTCGCGCGTGCTCGTCGCCGGATCGAGTGGACGCTCGACCGCTTGTTTCTGGAGCTTCGCGATGCGCTCAGTCTTCGCGGCGTTGCTATTCATAGAGAGCCAAAGTGCTCCCGTCAGCGCAACGACCGCGGCAACCAAGCCGATGGTGATCTGCGGCTTCTGCCAGAAGGGTTGTTTTGCCTCCTGCCACGGCTCCGGCTTGCCGCTGGCTTCGAGTAGGCGCAGGCCCGCGTTGACACGCTCAGCGAGGCCCAGCTCATCGAGCAACTCCGGGTTGTCCCGACAGAAGCGCTCGAACTCCGTCGCGCCTCTCAGGTGCAGTCGGCCGCTGAGATAGCGCTCGACGACCTGGTTTCGGGCGATGAAGTCCCGATCCATCGGAGGGGTTGGGACGCCCGCGGCCGACGTGGATGTGGTAGCAGCTGGAGCTACTGCGTTCGCCAAGTTGGCAGACGCGGCTGCTGCCAAGGGTGCTCGGGACGGGGGCGCCGCGGCTATATCCGCCGCGATATTCGCAGATATGTCAGAAGACAGCGCATTGCCGAGCTCGCCTTGGCCGGTGCTGGACGCGGAGGACGCTGCTGTTGTGTTACTGATCGATGGCGGCGGCGCGCGCAGCTCCTCCTCAAAAGCGAGGGTTGGCTCGTAAGCACTTTCCAAGCCGCGGGTACCGTTCGAATTGCTTTCAATGAGATCTGGCGTTGCAGAGGGGGGCACCGATCGATCCAAGGCACTCGGTTGCGACGGCTCCTTGGTCGCGTGTGTCCGCGGTGCCGCGCTCGCTCCGGTGCCCTTCTGACCGGGAGTGACCGCAGATCGGGTCGTCAACGCCGACAGCGCTTTCGAAGAGTTGGATGTCGCGGACGTGCCTGCTGCTTCGGCCGCAGGCCGTTCAGCTGCTTGCGACGGAGCGGGTTCGGCCAATGTCAGTTCTGGAGCTTCGGGCGTCGCTGATACTATGGGTTGCGTCGATGCGGCTGTTAGCGCAGCGGCGGATGTGACTGGTGTGACCGAAGCTGGCGCCGTGGTCTGTCTGGTCGGCGCTGTTGGGGATGCGGCGCTGGACGTTCGCCAGCGTCCCGATGTTGACGTGGCCACGGTAGCAGCCGACGCTGTTCGTGCGATCGGTGTCGGTGCTGAAGGAGACGGTGTTTGTCCCGTCGGCGTTGGCGCAGTGGCCGGCGCCAGGGTAGCTGTTGACCAGCGCCCAGAAGCTGATACAGCTGCAGTGTTGGATGCTCGCTCGTTCGGCGCTACCGTTGTGGTGGTCGCTGGCGCATTTGCAGGCGCTGACCCCGAGCCTGTCGCGGCTGTTGTGCCTGAAGAAGGTGGCGCGCCCGGTCGGCTTGCTCCGGAGTCGGGTGCGGACGAGCTTCCAACGGCGGTAGGTCGTGGAGGAGGTTTAGCTGCCGGGGGTAGTGCTGGTGCCGGCGCAGGGCGGGCCGCCGGCACTGTCGGCTTGGCCGACTTCGGCATTACTTTGCCTGGAACTGCGGCGCGCGCCGGCCCCGCTGCGGGCATGTTGGGGGCAGCAGCGCGCTGAGCTGCGGTACCGGTGCTCGGGGCGCTAGAACTCACCTTCGAGACAGTGGGGCGAGTACTAGAAACTGCCGGAGCCGAGGCCGCGGTGCGCGCGGGACCCGCTGCAGCCGGTGCATGCGGCGCCGGCATCGCGGCGCGCGTAGTTACGTGGCCCATTCTGGTTGCTTGCGAGGGTGTTTGTGTAGACGCCGTGGCCGGAGCTGCGGCGCGTGGTGGTTCTGTTGATGCCGCTGACTCAGCGGGTATCGCCAGGGATGGTGTGGATGCCGGTGCAGGTGGCATGCCAGAAGCCACAGGCTGTGCGTCGGAAGGCGCCGCCGTGTCTGAGAGCGCCGATGCCGGTATTACCGTTCCTGGTTGTGTTGGTTCCGCCGCAGATGATGACGGTGCGGATTTGCCAAAAGCGGGTTCAGCCGGGGCCGCATTTGCCGGCGTGGCATTGGGTGAATAAGATGCGCTGGCGTTCTGAGTCCCTTCGGCGACCAATAGCTGATCCAGCCCCAACAAATCTTCCGGTTCCGATGCTCGTGGCGGGCTGGCGGTAGCGGTTGACGGTCGGCTCGCGCCAGAGGCGGATACCGCAGCTTCATTCCGTGCGGCCAGCAAGAGGTCCGGCTCGCTGGTCCCCAGCAGGCTCTCCGGATCTATCAATTCCTCGGTCGATTCCGAAGGATTGGTGTTGCGGGACCCCGCTCTTGCGGAGGCGGCGGACGACGCAGGGGTCGCTCCAACCGGCACACTGCCGTCGATGGGAGCCTCGACCGGGAGGTCGGCAAGCGGCTCAAAGACGGGGCGAGACGCAGCTTCCATAGTTTCGGGCCTCGTAAACGCTTCGTCCAAAGCAAACAGGCGTCCACGGACTGATCACCCTGAAGGTACCAGCGGCTCTCCCACGGTACACGGGCGGCCATCCTCCGAACGCTCCGGACCAAACCTGTTGGCGTGCCGGAGTCGGCCCGGCGTGCGGCAGCTCCCTGGTCAGGTACCGAAGTCCGTTTGCGATTGACGCATTACGCGTATCTAAACAGTGACAAGCCGTCGCAGCGTCGCGATGGCTCACACAACGGCCGTTTGCCGCTCCAAGACGTGACGCAAGTCACACTCGATTGGGGCCGCAACGCCGCTCGATGCGAGTCTCGGCCGACTATGGTCTTAATAAGCGGTGGCACCTATGCGCTTTTAGTAGTTATGAAGCAGCACTTTCCAACCTCACGCGCCGGTATACGGCGCGACTCATATAAGCATGCGTGATGCGACTGCGTCGCAAGATGGCGCCGCTAGCGGAAGTGCGTCACACTTTCGATGCCGTCGCTGAGATAAATTTAGCTCTCAATGCAGATACGCGCGCTGCTCGACCTCGAGCAATTCCCAGACTCTTTATACGCGAACGAGCTGCGCCGGGACTTCCCCGACTTCCGCTTTGCACCCGCGTTGGAGAAGGATTTTCAGGCGTTCCAACTGGACCGCGTGCGCTCGCGCGTGCGCTTCTTTCAGCTGGCGACGTTCCTGCTCTGTATAGCCGTAGCAGCTCATCTCGTTCTCGATGGCATGCAGCTTTACGAGGTGTTGCTCGGTTGGATCGGAATGGCGCTCCTCTCGACCCTGGCTCTGATGTGGGCGTCCTGGAGCCGTTTCTACGATCGGTTGTATTTGCCTGTAGCGCGAATCGCACTACCGCTTCTGGGAATCGTTTCGGCGGTCGGCATCGCTGGCCGCCTGATCGCGGGGCATCCTGACCCATTCTATTTTTTGACCTCCTACAGCATCGCTCTGTTCTTTTTAGGCGGGCAGCGCTTTCGCGAAGCACTCATCGCAAACGCTCTGATGATCATCGCGCATGCGCTCGCGCTGGCGTACCTTGGTCATGCGATTGCGGCGATCGTGTATTACGGGAGCGTCCTGACGATTACGGCGGCGGTCGGCGCTTTCGCATATAGCGGAGTCGAGAGGCAATTCCGCACTTCCTTCCTCGAGCGCGGACTGATGAGCGAAATGGCAGCGCGCGATGGCTTGACCGGATTGAAAAACCGCGGCGCGTTTGACGATCACTTTCCGCGGATGTGGCAGCAGGGGGTGCGGGACAAGCGCTCTCTGGCGCTGCTGCTCATCGACGTCGATCATTTCAAGGCATACAACGATCGGTACGGCCATCAGGCAGGTGACCGTGCACTGCGCCGCGTAGCGCAAGTGGTGCAAGGATTTGCGCGTCGTCCGTTGGACATAGCGGCGCGCTACGGTGGCGAGGAATTTGTTATCGCCCTGTTCGATATGACGGGAGAATACGTACAGGAGCTCGCGGAGGAACTCCGTAGGGCGATCGTAGCGTTACAGATCGTCCACGAAGACTCTCCTACTGCGCCCTTCGTTACCGCGAGCATAGGCATTTCAGTCGTGCGCCCAAAGGTTGGCAGAAGCCCCGAAGGCGCCGTGCAGCTTGCTGACGAATCGCTCTACAGTGCAAAACATGGTGGTCGCAACTGCGTAAAAATGGTGGACTGCGACTACGCGCTATTCGCGACGGGCTCCTTCCGGCGACGCGCCTGAATCTACGCCGGCCGGCGCGCGGCTCGCTGGCCTGGCAACCCCAATGTTCTGCAAGGAATGCGTTTAGCCGATAGCCGAAACATTCCCCTCAACCGGCCCCCGTCGTATTGAGAAAATACTCCACCTTGTCGCGATACGTACGCGAGAGCTTCAGCTCATGCCCCCCCTCGAGTGTCAGGAAATACTCGCCATTCATATGCGCGCGCAGGCTCTTCACCAGCCGCAGGTTGACAATCGTCGAGCGGTGGATTCTCTGGAAGAGCTTAGGGTCCAACAGCTCCTCCAGCTCCTTCATGGTACCGCGCAGGATGTGCGTGTCGCCGTCGGCGTGGATGCACATGTAATCCCCCGCGGCATCGATCCACTGGATCGATGCAATAGGGACCCGTACGGTTTCGCGGCCCTGCCGGATCGGGAGAATTTCTGGATGTCGAGCTTCGACGGCGGCGCGGCCTCGTGCGAGGAGCTCATCCAGCGCGAGCTCACCCGATCCGGTGATTTCGGCAATGATTTCCATGAGCCGGTCACGTTGGTTTGCCGCGGTTTTCGCGCGTACGTGCTCGCGGACTCTCTCCAGCGCCGTCTGGAAGCGCGAGTCGTCGATGGGCTTCAATAGATAGTCGACCGCGCGCGCCTCGAATGCCTTGATGGCGTACTGGTCATACGCGGTGATGAATACCAGCACTGGCAGAGATTCCTGCGGGATCTGTGCGAGGACCTCAAACCCCGACATGCCGGGCATCTGAATGTCCAGAAAGACCAGCTCGGGCTTGTAGGTCGAGATGGCGGCGAGCGCCTCCCGGCCATTGGTGCATTGGGCGACGATGTTGAAATCGCCAGCCTCGCGCAGCCGGATTTCGATGCCCCGCCGCGACAAAGCCTCATCGTCCACAATGACGGTGTTGATCTTCATGCTCGCGCTCTCTTCGATTCGGGATACGGCTCGCTCTTGTCACTCTCGTTCCGCGCTATCTCCAGCGGCAACGCCATGTCGATGCGCAAGCCCGGATGGCTGTTGAGTACCGCGAAACGATGCTGCTCTCCATACAACACGGCCAGCCGCTCGCGCGTGTTGCGCAGTCCGACGCCGCGTCGCTCGTTCGGCGTGTATCTGTCCCGCATGCCCGGCCCGTCATCGATGACGCTGAGCTCGAGCATGAGGCCGCGCGAGCGGCCCTCGATTCGTATACAACCGCCAGACTCGCGCGGCGAGACGGCATACTTGAGAGCATTTTCGAGCAGAGGTTGCAACAGCAAGCTGGGGACAAGCGCATCGAGCGCGGGTCCCTCAATTGCATACTCCAGGCGCAAGCGCTCTCCAAAGCGCAATTTTTCCGTACCGAGGTAGAGGTCGAGCGCCTCGATCTCCTGGCGCAGAGTCACCTTTTTCATCGGATCCTGGTCGAGTGTGTAGCGTAAAAACTCCGACAGGCGTGTGATCGCGTGATTGGCCGTGCGATTCTGGTTGTCGAGGATGAGCGTGGAGATGGCGTTGAGAGTGTTGAACAGGAAATGCGGATTCAGCTGATAACGCAGCATCTTCAGCTGCGACTCCTGCGCAAGCGCGACCGCCTTGAGGACCGCTTCCTGCTGTTGCTGCTGTGATTCGTAGTAGCGGATCCCGAAATACAGCGCGCTCCAGCACAGCAACAGGTAGGTGGCTGAGATCGCGCCGCCAAAGAGCTCGACCACTGACTTGAATTGCCAGGCGGGCTCCACGAGCTCCATGTACGTGACATTGATGACCGAACGCAGCGCGAGGGCGGTCAGATAACAGGTCGCCAGTACACCCAACACGATGACCTGTGGCGGGCGTCCCCACAGCCGCCGGTGGATGTACCGCATCGGCGCCGACAGAATGAATCCCGAGATGGCCGCCACCACGATGACCTGCCAGAGGCTATTGGGCCTCTCGTACAGGAGCGCGCTGAAGTATTGGCTGATCGCGTAGGCCCCCCAGCCTGCCGCGTGCAAACCCCAGAACAGGACGTTCCGGTTCGAACGGAATTGTTCGAGCGTCAGCATGCCGTCGGCCCCGGCTCGGGGATAGCCACCTCAGACAGTCGAAAGCTTAGGCCATCTCACCGCCGGGCGTCGCCAGATTAAGCGTACCCGAGGCTCGGTTCGTCGCAGCGAGCTCAGCTAGCCTTGCCGGGTTCCGGTGCTGCCGCTTGAGGCATATTCAGCGACTCGATCGGTAGCACCTGGGAAAGCGCGGGCCCTTGCGCCAGATCGCAGCCAATGGCGGTGAGCCACTGCAGGGAGGCCTGGGACTCGACCCGCTTGGCCGCGCAGTGAATGCCGAGTACCTTCACCGCCTGCACGATCGCGACCACCATTGCCTGCGATAGCTTGTCGCGCAGCGCCACCGAGGTGAGCTTCGGGTCGATCTTTACCAGCCGGAGTGCCTTGGAACGTAGCAGCGGCAATACCGACGAGTCGAGCGAGAAGTCATCGATCACTACAAAGCAGCCAAGCTTGTCGCACAGTGAGATGAACCGCTCGACCTGAGCACGATGCTGAGTGCACAAGGGCTCGGCAATCTCAAAGCCCAGATTGTCGGGAGCGATGCCATTGGCTTTCAGGCACGACGCGACGTTCTGAAGGAAACGTTGATCTTCCAGTGTGGAGATCGACAGGTTGAGGCTGAAACTGGTGGGCTCCAAGCTCCAGGCGGAGCGGTTGGATCCGAGCCAGGAAAGGAGCTTCTGGAGCGCCAGTCCGTCCATCGCAGCGGGAGCGCGATTGGCCTCCCGGTGGGGAACGCGAGGGATTACCTCAAAGCGACGTGTGCGGCCACCGGCGCGCAACTTTGAGAAAGCCTGCACGTCGAGCATGATGCTCGAAGAGTCGAAAGTGATCGCCCGCGATGTTCCCGTCGCTGCGGCTCCGTTGAGAGCCGGCACGGTGGAAGTCGCACCCGAGCCATTTAATGTTTGCGCCCCCGCCGCCCCATTCAACGAGGACAATGCCCTCGTGGTCGTGGTGGCATTGGTCGGTTTGGGCTGGGCAGAAGAGGATGCTACCGCTTGGCTCGGGCTGGCCGCTGGCGGTGGCGTGAGGGCTACTCCAGTGGTCGAAAGCACGTCGGCGCTGCCGTCCGACGAGGAGTTCCCCGCTATGTTCGACATTACATCAGACGATGAAACAGATGCCGGGGGAGCGCTATGTGCCGAAGCCGCACCTGACAAGGCGTTAGTTGCGGAAGGAGTCTTGGGGGCCGCGCCCACCAAGCTGGTCGGTGACACCGCTGCGGTGGCCTGGACAGCAGGGGAAGCGCCGACGCCGATTGCCACCCCTGCGGACTGTGCCGAAGGTCCACTCGCAGCGGTAAGCGTCGGAATCTGCGCAGCGAGTGCTCCGGTGGAAGCCTGCGCCGCGGATCCGGCTGATTTCGCCGGAGCAGCTGTACGCGGGGGCGTCCCAGTAGTAGCCGGCGTGGCGTCGACCGCGTCCGCTCGCGCCGTCGACGGCGCGTCCTCAGATAGCAGCTCAAGGGCTGCATCCGAGTTATCCCAATCCAACGTTGGTGGCTGCGGGAACGAGGAGGCGGACTGACTTGCGGATCGTGCCGGCGCGGCGGCCGCGATGTCCGGAAAAATCTCGAATTCAAGAATATCGTCGATAGCTTGTGGCGACAGCTCCGCATTACCCCCGGACGCGACGGAGGCCGCGGGCGCCGCGCTCGGAGCGGCGGCCGCCGATGACACGATCGGCCGGCCCGCTGGAGCGGCAGTTGCCGCTGCCGACAGCACCGGTGGCGCTACTGCCGCAGAAGCTGCAGCGCCCGAAGAGGCCGCAGTCGGAATCGCCGGACGAGCGTTTGCCGCAGGTTTGGCGGTAGGAGGACCCGCTGATTTGACAGCTGGCGACGCAGCCGGCGGAATCGCGACAGGTTGCGGCGCAGCCTGAGCTGGAGGATTCGCTGAGCGCGAGGGTGTTGGTGCACGCTCCCCGGTAAGCTCCAGGACAGGCCCGATAGAAACCGGTATGGGTGCGGAAGGCTCAGAGGCAGGTGTGCTCTTGGAAGTTGCGCGCAGAAGGACCGCAATCCTCTGCATGATGGTCCGTATCTGGGGGCTGACGATCCGCTCAAGGACGCCATCGCCGACCGACTTCAGATCGGCAAGAATCATGGCGATGCCGACGAGCTCCCCCTGCGGCGCGCGCACTGGAAGAAAGATGGCTACGCGACCATCCTCCAGGCCATTCTCACAGCAAGACATCGAGCGATCTTTCGCGAGCGTGTCCATCGCCTCGAGCACCAGGCTGTGCTCGTCAGGTCCAAGCGCCCCCTCGCTCAGCCAGAGAACGTTGGCTTCTTCGTCATAGAGAGAGACAGAGTGCAGGCGCAACGGCGGTAGCGCCGCGCGCAATTGCCATCCTAGCGATTCGGCGGTCACGGGCTCGGCGGCCGCAGGAGCGGCGGCGGGCGTGTTGGCAGGCGGACGCACGGCCATAGCATTCAGTGGCTGCAAG
>CAZBTV010000057.1:0-43610 GCA_964494895.1 uncultured Steroidobacteraceae bacterium
ACAAACATCAAAACCCGCCGCCAAAGATCAGTAGCACCAAAAAACACTGAAATTCAGCCTGTTTTTCAGCTTGTCAACTGCCCCATGGTCGCAACTGTCGTCACCCGCTGACAGATTGCGACGCACCTCACAAAACGATTAACTACGCACCAACAAAAAGCGAACACGCCACCACTTGTTTGAGGAAGACAACATCGACCCGGCTTTGCAACCCGAAGCCGGAGCGCGCCATCGCGCACGGCGCGCGCCCGCGCAAGGCGGCCTGAAAGCGCGCGAAGTGAAGATCCATTTTGGTTGTATTACGAACGGTTGAGAGCTATGGCGAACAGAGTGTCTAGTGATTACTGGAAGCGTCCGATGGCGGTGCTCGCCGGCATGGAGCTGCTGGTGTTTGCTACCGCGTTATGTCTGATCTCGCTGCCGCGCTTCGAAGGAGAAAGCCTGCTTTCGGAACGCAACCTCCCCGACATCCTCGCGCGCAGCTTCCTCTTCGCCCCCGTCCTGAGCATCGCCATGGCCGCGACCGGACTCTACAACGAACGCCAATCGCTCACGCTCGGCGGACTGCTCACGCGCATCCTGGTGAGCTCCCTCGGAGGGATGCTCGTCATAGCCATCGTCGCCAATCTCGCTCCCGAGCTCGCCTTCGACCGTGAAGCACTGCTGTGCGGTATCGCCTTGGTGTTTGCCGGCTCGTCCGGCTGCCACTTCGTGGTGGCGAAGCTCGCCGGCGAGCACGCATTCAAGAAGCGCATCATCGTCTACGGCGCGGGCCGGCGCGCCGCCAGCCTCATGCGCAAACAGGCTGACGGCAACCTGGGCGGATTCACAACGGCGGGTTTCATTCCCGCGGTAGGTGACGAGCCCAGCGCGGTCTCCACCGAGCGCCGCATCGAGCCGCGCTCCAGCCTCCTCGAGCACTGCCGCGCGCATGCCATCAGCGAAATCGTCGTGGCGCTGGACGACAATCACAGCGAATTCCCGTTCGAAGCATTCCTCGAGTGCCGGCTGGCAGGGATCGCCCTCACGGACGTCACCGAATTCCTGGAGCGAGAGACTGGCCAGGTGCGCATCGACCTCGTGCATCCAAACTGGATGGTTTTTTCCCCCGGCTTCAACCGAAATTCACTGCATTCGCACCTCGAGCGGATCTTTGACGTGCTCGCCAGCCTGGCGCTGCTGGCGTTGACCTGGCCGTTGATGCTGCTCACCGTGATCGCCATCAAGATGGAGGAAGGCCTGACAGCACCCGTTCTGTATTGCCAGGTGCGGGTCGGCGAACGTGGGCAACCTTTCCGTCTCTTCAAGTTTCGGAGCATGCGAGTCGACGCCGAACGCGACGGCCATGCACGCTGGGCGGCGGCAAATGACGATCGCGTGACACGCGTGGGACGCATCATCCGCAAGCTACGTATCGATGAGCTACCACAGATCGTCAATGTGTTGAATGGGGAAATGAGCCTGGTGGGACCGCGACCCGAGCGTCCGGAGTTTGTCTCCCAGCTCAATTCCAAGATCCCGCTTTATCGCGAGCGTCACATCATCAAGCCCGGCATCACCGGGTGGGCGCAGCTGTGCTACCCGTACGGCTCAAACGAGACCGACGCCGCCGAGAAGCTTCAATACGACCTCTTTTACGTAAAAAACCGCTCCATCCTTTTCTATCTGGCGATTCTCATCCAGACAGTGGAAGTCATCCTCTGGGGCAAAGGCGCCAGGTAAGCCCACGCCTCCCGGGATTCCTCTCCCGGGAGGCGTCGCCCACTCCATGATCAAGCGTCCTGCCTGCACCTTCGTCGCACCAATCTCAGGAGCCTGTCTAAGCAGTTGGCCGCGGCCGTACCTTCCCGTGCTCTCCCAATTGAGACTTGTCCCCGCTGGACAGAGCTCTCGCCAATCCAAAGAGCCGCTGCATCCGGCTCGCAGGAGCATCCCAGAACTCCGCCTCGTCAACGGTTACCTCGAGCAGCGCTAGATCAGGATCATCGACGCCGTTCGGAAACCAGGGCTCCACCCACCGGGTCCACAACTTTTCCATCTTCTGGCGATCGCGCAGCAATCGCGCATGCCCGGAAATGGACACATAGTCATTTTTGTCCACGTTGGCATAGCTCAGATTCACCTTGCGGTGCAGGTCGATCTCCCCAACCTTTCCCGACGACAGCGCCGTGAAAAACCACAGGTGGCCATCGGAATCCATCTGCAACGTCGCCAATGGTCGGCTCCGCAGAGAGCCGTCCGGTTCCTCAGTCGTCAGCATGGCGATCCGCGTCGCATCGATGAGATCCGCAAGCTTGTCCATGCCGGGGTCTGACTGCGGTTGTTTGTCCACGCCTGATCCCCCACCCACTTTCGATACTGGGGCCGCAGCAGATTTCATGCCACCGCGGCTCGCGCCTGCGTGTCACTCCACATGCGCCGCAGTGCCCCGAGACGCTCCTCCACCCAATCCAGCTTCGCCCCCAGGGCGCTTGGGAAGCGCGAAGGTCACGACGTTCCGACCTGTGATGGCTGTAAGAAACTGCTCGCCATCCACGCTGTAGGTAATTGGAGCGCCGTAGATGGCTCCTCCGGTCTCGATGCTCCAGAGGGTGCTTCCGGTGCGCGAATCCAACGCAAAAAGCAAGCCGTGATCCGCGCCAAAAACCAACCCACCGCGCGTGCTCAGCAGCCCGGCCGTATTGTCATCCTCCGAGCGCGGCTCGTGACGATGCTCCCAGACCAGCTTGCCCGTGGCAGCATCGAGAGCCCGCACTGCCGTGTAGAACGAGCGCCCACCCGTGCTGGGCAATGTGTGCCCCGATGGGAAGAAGATCATTCCTTGCTCGAGTACCGGAACAAAGACAAGGGCGAGGTCCGGGTCATAGCTTGGCGACCACCAGTTCGTCGCACCCTTCGCACC
This sequence comes from uncultured Steroidobacteraceae bacterium, assembly GCA_964494895.1. Taxonomy (GTDB): domain Bacteria; phylum Pseudomonadota; class Gammaproteobacteria; order Steroidobacterales; family Steroidobacteraceae; genus 13-2-20CM-66-19. The sequence goes on from CAZBTV010000057.1 coordinate 2,903, forward strand.
CGGATAGATCGAAACACCTTGCACGACAGCGTGTTGGTCCGCGGGAGGCATGGGCCGCCCCTGGCCATCGAGTCCCGCAGTCCAGGTCTGACGCGCGAACGGCACGCCGAGGACAAACGTGCCACGCTCTCTGTCGAGCACGTAATAGAAGCCGTTGCGGTTCGCCCAGAGCAACCGCTTCTGCACTCCTTCCGCAGTCGTGAGGTCCGCGATGATGGGCGTCTGGTTGGAATCCCAGTCGTGCGTGTCGCCGGGAGTGAACTGGAAATGCCACAACAACTGCCCTGTAGTGCCGCGCAGCGCCACGACCGAGTCGGAATATAGATTGTCGCCACGGCGTGTGCTTCCGTCGAAATCCGGGCGGGGATTGCCGACTCCCCAGTAGAGCACGTCCGATTGCGGATCGTAGCTACCAGTGAGCCAGGTGCCCGCGCCCCCTTTGCGCCACGAATCCCCCGACCAGGTATCGTTGCCGCGCTCACCGGGTGCCGGGACCGTCATGAAGCGCCAGCGCTCCTTGCCGGTGGCGGCATCGAAAGCCACGATGAAATTGCGCCCGTACCCGGGCGGACTGCCCACTCCGGTGACCACGAGATCACGCAAAGCCAATGGCGCGCCGCTGACATAAGTCCCCGGATAATCGCCGACGTTCGCCTCCCACAACACACGGCCGGTCGCTGCCGACAGCGCTATGAGCTTCGAATCCCACGTCCCCACGAAGAGACGATCGCCCAGCAAAGCGAGACCGCGATTCTGCTCCAACGGGCCCTCGCCTCCGCCGACGAACTTGTACGAATGCACGTACTCCCATAGCTGGTGACCCGTGGCGGCATCCACCGCCAGCACCCTGCCTGGCGCCGCAGTGAAGTACAGGATCCCGTTGCGCACAATGGGAGTGCTTTCGTTCTTGTCGTGTCCACCCACGAGCTGATACATCCAACGGATGGTCAACCCATCGACATTGCGCGTATTGATCTGGCTAAGAGAGCTGTGCCGGTTGGACCCATATGCTCCCGCGTACGTGAGCCAGTCATCCCCTGGCTCTTGCGCGGCGGCGAGCTCGCTGTAGGGAGCTCGGACCTGACGCAATCTGGAATTCGTCTCTGCTGTCGACGCGACGCTGTTGCCCGGCACCCCGAGGGAGCGGATGTACGCGACCAACTGCCAAAGCTGCATGCGCCTGAGAGGATGGGCAGCCATGCCGGTGTTGGGCACTCCGTCACGGATGGTGCGATAGACCGCCCACTCGCTATCGCCATGCCGAAACTCCCTGCCGAACAAGGCCGGGGCGCCAGGGCCGCCGCTGCCGTCTGGCGAGTGGCAACCCGCGCACTGCTCGCGAAACAATGCCCCGCCCGCCGCGATATCCGCAGGTGTGTTGTAAGGCAAATGAATCACGGCGTATGGATTGCGGGTGACGACCAGGCGCGCGATCTGCGGTTGGCGCGAGCCCGGCGCGAGCAATGCGGGCAGCTCACTCAGCTCCAGGTCGGGAATGCGGCCGGTCATGTCCAGGTAGACGATCTGGACTCGCCAGCGCAACCCGGGAACTGTGATCGCAATGACCGCGCAGGCAAGCAGCAGCATCGAGATGATGACGAGCCTGCGTCGCGCCGGTGTTTCCGGTTGTGACGCAACCATACTCACGCGTGGTCCCCTGCTGTCCTCAGTCAGAGCGGGCAGCGGTCCTTCCAGTGTCTCGGGCATGTATGCGAGGGCAACAGAGTTCTTTTTTGCCAAGCTGCGGAGTGTTGCGTCGCATAAACCGTGCCCGCCTTTGACCTTGCCTCGCCGGAAAATGAGGTTCCAACCTGGGGCATCAACCGTTCCCGCGCGTTTAAGCAGGAGGAGTCCAATCACCGGAATCAGATTGCAGGGTGTGACGGCAAAACCTCTCGCCAACAACCGTAGGCTTCGCTGGCTGCGCGATTTCGGTCCAGGGCTGATCACGGGTGCCTCCGACGACGACCCCAGTGGCATTGCCACCTATTCTCAGGCGGGCGCGCAATTGGGCTTCAGCCCTTCCTGGTTGATGCTCGTAGCCTACCCTTTGATGGCCGCTATACAGGAAGTCAGCGCCCGGATTGGGCGGACCACCGGTAGTGGACTTGCGGCGAATATGTCCCGCCACCTCCCGCGATGGATCGTACAACCCCTGATCTGCCTCTTATGCATCGCCAATACCATCAACATCGGAGCGGATCTGAGCGCGATGGGTGAGGCAGTTGCCCTCCTCGTTGGCGGCCCTGTGCAGGTCTATGGCCTGGCGTTCGGAGTGCTCTGCGTCGCCTTGCAGATCCTCATTCCCTACGCGCGCTATGTGTCCATTTTGAAATGGCTGGCGTTGTCGCTGCTGGGCTACTTCGCCACGCTGGCGATGGTCAAAGTGCCGTGGGGGAGCGTCCTGTACGGGTTGCTCGTGCCAACATTCACCCGTGATGCGCACTTCTGGTCGACCATTGTCGCGGTCCTGGGTACGACCATCAGCCCCTACCTGTTTTTCTGGCAGGCTTCGCAGGAAGTGGAGGAGATCACGGCAATACCAGAGCGCGAGGCGCTCATCCGCAAGCCGCGGCAGGCTGGGGACGCTCTCGAGCGTATCCGGCTGGATACGCTCACGGGAATGGCGTTCTCCAACCTGGTTGCGCTTGCAATCATGGTTACAACAGCCGCAACACTGCATGTCGAAAACATCACCAACATCGAAACCGCCGCGCAGGCGGCTGCGAGCCTGCGCCCACTGGCGGGCCGCTTCGCGGCAGCAGTCTTCGGGCTGGGAATCATCTCGACAGGGCTGCTCGCGGTTCCTGTCCTGGCCGGCTCGATGGCCTACGCTGTCGGTGAGAGCCGCGGGTGGCCCGTAGGACTCGCACGCCTGCCGCGCAGCGCGAAGGCCTTCTACGCCACCATTGCCTTCGGCACCCTGCTCGGCGCCCTCCTCAATTTTTCGCCCGTGAGCCCGATCAGGGCTCTTTACTGGAGCGCGGTCATCAACGGCCTGGTGGCCGTGCCTGTCATGATCGCCATGATGTTGCTCAGCGCGCGAGCTTCGGTCATGGGGCAATTCGGCATCAATGGCCCGCTGCGCGCACTGGGATGGATAGCCACCGGGGTGATGGCCTCGGCCGCCGTGGCGCTCGTCATTACGACTCTCGGCCATCCTTGAGCGAACACCGCGCCGCATGGCCGAAGTCTGCGAAGTCAAAAAGGGTAGTTCAATCCGGTGAACACCGCGGCGCCTTCGTGGCCATAGCCGACATCGACATAACCTACCACGGACGGCCGGGCGATCGCGCGAAAGCCAACCCCTCCAACCTTGTGGAGGCTCGAGAGAGGGAACGTGCTGGTGTGATGGAATACCTGCCCGACATCGATGAATGGGGCGATTTCCAGGTCCACATGGGTCGCTTCGGCGTCGAATCCCCAGAAAACGTGGCGAATCTCCGCGTTTGCAACAAACGCGTCCCGATCATAGAAGCGGCCTGCGCCGTAACCGCGCAAAGGCTGCTGACCACCGACATCGCTCGTGTCGCCTCCCAGGCTGCTCAAAGCCCAGAATGGCAGCGGTCGCCGGGTGTTGGGCAGATAGCGTATCGACATGTGGGCGGCGACCACGGTGTCGTTGCTGACAGGCCAGTAGCTACGCGCATCCGCCCCCGCCTCGGAGTAAAGCGAATCGTTGAAGATGCCCCCGGCACTGGCAGCCCCTCCATAAATGACGAGTCGGGTGCCACGTCGGGGCGCCGTCAGGTCGTCACGCGTGTCATACACGACCGAGTAGCGGTTCAGCAGCTCGCTGTTGGTGCCAAGCCCGGGGACATTCGGAAACAGAGTCTGGATCGAAGGCACGCTGGAGAGAGTACCCGGCAAAACCTTCAGGATCCGCTTGCGGATCGTATATAGCAACTGCCAACGCCGGCTGAGATTCCAACCGAGCTGCTCCTGCAGCAGTATGGTTTGCGCGGTGTAGTTTGTCTGCTCACGCAGAGCCGTATTGTTGCCCTCGCCAAAGAAGCGCGGAGTCCCATCGCGATCGAAATCCGCATCCGAAGTCGAAGTAAAGTTGCCCTCGTGCAGCCGGCCGAGCTGGTACTGGAGGTCCACCCCGCGCTCGACGCGCTCTCTGGCGCCCGCGACAATCGACCACTGCTCGTCCGTCGAGGGGTAGGAAAACAGGCGGGCGTGAGCGCCCCAGCCAAAAAACGGGTTGTGGGTGATGTCCGGAGCGATGATCCGGGTGATGTCATGATTTTCGTTTGTACGCAACCACACTGGCAGCAGACCGACTGTCGTGCCGCTATTGGGATCGGTGCCTACCGACGGGATCGGCAGGAACGGCAACCGCGACAGGTCATACCAGTGCACGAGCTGCGGCGGCGGGGGCGGTGGCTGCTTGCCACCGGCATCGGGTGGAGGGGGAGTCGGCACATCCGCGGCGTCCGCGGTCTCCGCGCAGCAGACCCGGGAAAGCGTCGCGAGCAGTAGAGCAAAGACGCCCCCCCGCAGGATTTTTAGCGCAACTTGGCGAAACACGTCAGTAATGAATCAATATCGGTTCCAGACAGGTGCCCCATCGTTGAAATGCGAAACAGCGTCCGCGCCAGATCCCCTTGTCCCGCATAGATCACAAAGCCAGCGGCTTTCAGCTCATCGTGCAGCTTCGCATATGTCAGCCCCATCGGTAACCGATAAGCACGTAGCACTACGGACGATTCCGTCGGCGGCAACACCGCCTCGATGCCAATCGCGGCAAGGCCCGAGCGCACCTGTTCCGCGAGAGCGGCGTAATGCTGATAACGCGCTTGCCTGCCCCCCTGTTCTTCAAGCTCACGCAGCGCCTCTACGAGGCCATAATAAGCATGCACGGCCGGCGTGAACGGCGTGTTGCGCTGGTCCTGGTGCCAGGCCAGCCGCCCCAGATCGAGGTAGTACGCACGGCGGGCAGCGCTCTCCAGCGCCCCACGCCGGACGATCACGAACGAGGCTCCCGGCACTCCGTGAAGACACTTGTTCGCGGTGGCCGCAACGGCGGACAGCCAATGATCCGCGAAATCGATCTCTTCTGCACCAAAGCTGCTGACCCCGTCCACCAGCAGTTGCAGCCCCCGGCTGCGGCAAAGCTCGCCCAGCCGCTTGAGATCATTGAGCCGTCCGGTCGTCGTCTCATGATGGACAACACCCATATGGGTGAACGGTGTCCCGCTGGAGGAGGCAACCTCGAGACGGGCGGCGATCGCACGCCAGTCGGGGGCTTCCATCCAGGAACCAGTTACCCTTTCATGGGCAATCCGGTACTGCGCGCATATCTGCGCCATCCGCTCTCCGTAGATTCCATTTTCGATGATCAACAAACGACCTTCCGCGGGAACGACCGATGCCACCATACTCTCGACTGCCGCGGTGCCTGAGCCAGTCATGAGTACGGCTGTCCATTGCGCCGGGTCGAGAGAATATACGTTCAGCAGCCGGCGGCGCGCCTCGTCCTGCAGATCGAAGAACTCGCTCTCGCGATGACACAGATCGGGTTGCAGCAGACTGCGGCGAACACGATCTGTCAACGTGACCGGTCCGGGATTCAGCAACAGCATCACGACGCTCCGGCCGATGAGCCGAAGTGTTGCATCAGGCGCCGCTTGACCTCGACCGGCGTAATGGACGGCCGCGGCAGATCGCTGGGGCTGCCGGTTCGAATCAGAATCCGCGCGAAGCGCGCGCCTTCGGCCGGTGGCGACTGCAGCCATTCGGCTATCCGGCCCGGATTGTCCGTATCGAGCGACGACGCATAACCACAAGCAGCGGCCACCTCCGCAAACGACACGTTCGGAGACACGGTCGCCTGGCCTCCTGTGGAGTCATGCACGCCGTTGTCCAGTAACAGATGGGACAGATTGGACGGGCCGTACGCGCCTACGGTCGCGAAGGCGCCCATGCGCATCAAGGCCGCGCCGTCCCCATCCAGCGCAATGACATGCAGGTCGGGGCGGGCCAGCGCGAAACCCAAGGCGAGCGGCACGACGCAACCCATCGAGCCGACCATGTAGAGGTGGTTGGGCCGATCCTCGATCGCGTACAACTCACGGCCGCAGAAGCCCGTCGAAGCCAACACGGCGGTGGAGCCCACGGGGGTTCGCGCCACTACCTCACGCAAAACCTCTTGCCGGGACGCTCGCCCTGCGGGCGCCAACGTGCGTGGCTCCTGGATGGCTCGGGCCCTCGAGGCCAGGATCCGGACGGCGTCCGCTCCGGCCTCGAGGCAATGAGGGGCGACACTTCCTTTTTGCATGATCAACGCATAAGGCTTCCCGGTGGTGTCCATGTGCGCCACCGCGCGATCGAGCGCGGAAGCAATTTCCGCGGCCCGGGTCGGAAACAGCTCCCAACGGATCTCGAGGGTGTCCAGCATTGCTGGCGTAATCGGTCCCATCAACGCGTGCTGAGGCTCATCCGGCACCCCCGGCTGGCCGCGCCAGGTCACGATCAACAGCTGTGGCAGCTCGAAGGTCCAGGTCAGGGACGTCAACGGGCTCACAGCATTGCCGAGACCTGAGTTCTGCATCATGGCGATGCCTGGCCGATGTCCGCCGCCGGACACGCCGGAGAGAGCGACTCCGGCGATCAGCGCGACCGCATCTCCCTCGTTCGCCATCGAGATGTAGCGTAGCGACGGGTCCTGCAGAACGTAGTTGATGAAGGGCGTGAGAAAGGAACATGGAACGCCGGCATACCACTCGAAGCCCCGCTGCCGGGCAGCTTCCACGAAATCGTGCGCCTGGATCACGGATGATGACCGGCGGGTGCCTTGTCCTGGGTGACACCGGGCGAAGTCTGCGCGTGAGCGAAATCGACAGCACGGCGGAAGTCATCAAGATCGTTCACGCCACGCCAGTGGCCGTGCACGTATAGCACTTCTATATGGGCGCCATCGGCAATCAACGCGTTCAGCAGTGCCGGCATATCGAGGGAGTCGAAGTCCGCCCGGGTACTCAAGCATGCGAATACTGCCTTGAGCCGCGCGAGCCCGTTACGGCGTACATTCAACATTCCGATCCAACGGCCTTGCGGTGGCTGCTCGTCAGCTCGCTCCGGACCGGGTTCCGCCCTGCTGACGACGCGCTTGAGCAACACCGGTGTGCCGAAGAGGCCGCGATCATCCGGCCGGGTGCAGTAGGCGAAATCGCGTACCGTGCGGTTGCTGGCGTCGCTCGGCGAGGAGTCGACTACGACCGCGAAATCGGCCCTGCATTCTACCAGGTCGCGCAAGACGTAACTGCGAAACAACAGGTCGCCGTAGGAGATGACGGTGTCGGACTCGAGCCCGCCGACGGCGCAGGCGAGCGAAGCCAGCTCGTCAGTGTGCGCGTAACGCTCGTTGACGACGAGCCGGATCCCCGCCGGATCGATTGCATCGACACGATAGCCGCCGACCACGGTAATGTCGTTGATGCTTTCCTTCTTGAAGCCGTCGATGAGCCAGCGCAGCAGTGGCTTGCCGGCGATCGGCAACATCACCTTTGGCCTTTCCAGGGTCACCGCTTCCAGACCCTTGCCACGACTTGCCGCCAACACTACCGCGGCTCGCGAGGCGCTCCCCAGGTAGCGCCGTTCGGCCATGGAGTATTCATCAGCATTCTGCAGGCGAAAGATCTCATCGACTGAAACGATGCGATCCTCGATGTTCACCAGGGTCTGCGTTTGGAAGATTTTCCTTGCGACACTCTGCATGGCGCTGATCGCGGAGCGCACCATATGGTTCGCCCAGATGACCATGCTGACGCCGGCCAGCCGGAATACGCTCGTAGGCGTGCTGTAGTAGCGCGTCGGAACGATCACGAGCGGGAGGCGCCCGGCCCATTCACGCGCGAAAGTCAGGATCTCATCCGCCTTGGAGAGCTTGCTGTGAATGAGGATCGCATCCGCGCCGGCGCGGCGATAGGCTTCGGCGCGGCGCAGAGCCTCTTCCATACCCCATCCGGCAATCAACGCCTCGACCCGCGCGACAATCGAAAAATCCGGGTCGTTCTGGGTGTCCTTGCCGGCAGCGATCTTCCCGGCAAACTCCTGGATATCGGCCAGAGGCTGGCGCTCGCCGCGCAGAAAGCTGTTGGTCTTCGGAAACTGCTTGTCCTCGATACACACCCCGGCGATACCACGCTGCTCGAGCTTGCGCACCAGGCGGCGCAGGTTGTTGAAGTTACCGTAGCCCGTGTCTCCGTCCAGAAGAATGGGGAGGTCACTGGCGTCGGCCATGAACTCCAGCAGGTCCACTACCTGCGTCCAGCTTGCCTCGTTGTTGTCACGCACGCCCCACTGCGCGGAAATTGACAAGCCAGAGGCCCAGATCCCACCGAAGCCCGCCTCGCGCACGATGCGCGCTGACAGTCCATTGTGGGCTTCCAACAGAAACTCGAGCTGTTCGCTCAGCAGCATCTGGCGCAGCTTCGCGCTGCGCGTCGTGCGGCCATCCGAGGTTGGCGGCAAAGCGCGCGGCACACGTACGGAGTCCATGAGTAAAGCGCTCATTGTCCGTTTCCTGTTCTTGTCACACGTTAAGAGCTACAGCGGATTCAGCCGCGGCAGCACCTGTTGTGCTGCTTTGAAAACATCGGCAGGAAAATCGATTTCGATCCAAGGCACACCGGTCACGTCGGCGATCTCCACCACGTGTTTGCCTTCGAGCAGCAGGTCGCGTACCGCTTCCTCGTGCGGAAGGTGCGCACGACCCGTGCGGACATAGGCAGCCGTGATGGCAGCGAGCCGCCGTGCGCCGCCCTCCTCGAATCGGAAGAATCCGACCGACTCGCCGATGGTGTCGTATTTCAGGTCGGGTGCAAGCTGCTTGCGCAGCTCGACCGGCACACCGGCGCGCGCGCATAGCTTGACAGGCTCCGCACCGGCCTCGAAATCCTGGTCGACCAGCACCCGGTTCACCGCCTTCCCGCCAATCACCAGGGTCGACATGATGCGATCATGATAGAGCACGTCGGCATCCATGAGGAGAATGTCTCCTCCGCGGGTCACGGCCTCGGCGACCGTATGCACGGTCAGCACACTGCCGAGCTGGTAACGATCGTTGACAACGATCTCGGGCCTTGGCCGCCAACTGAGTCTATCCAGCTCAGCCTCGACCAACTCATGACGCCAGCCAAGCGCCAGCACGACTTCGTGCACGCCCGCGGCATCGAGCAAGCGCAGATGCCGCTCGAGCAGCGTGTGGCCGCCGAATCTCAACAGGCACTTGGGTATGGCGTGATCGGCATCTTGCTGCAAACGCGCGCCGCGGCCAGCGGCGAGAATGATGGCACGCATGAAACCCTCCGAAAGGTCAGCGCGCCAGCAAGAAATAACCCACCTCCTGCAATCCCAACACACTGGAGCCGCGCCAACGATCCCTGCCAGCCCGAGCGCTCACTTCGTCAGCAAGCCCTGTTCGCGGAACCATGTGATCGCATCCATGAAGGCTTGTCGCGGCGGCCGCCACCGGTATCCGAGCTCGCGTTCGGCCCTGGCGCTGGAAAAAAACATGCGCTTGCGGGCCATTCGTACGCCCTCGACCGTGACGCGTGTCGATTTGCCGGTCACCCTGGCCATAGCCTCGGCAACATACGCGATGGGCATCACGAGGGCACCTGGCAGGCGCACGCTCGGCGGCTTACGACCGGTGAGTTGCGCGATTTCCACCAGAATCTCTCGCAAGCTCATATCCTGGCCTCCCAGGATATAACGCTCCCCGACGCGCCCACGGTGAAAAGCCAGCAGGTGGCCCGCTGCAACATCGTCAACATGTACGATGTTGAGACCCGTGTCGACATAGGCGGGCATCCGGCCGGCCGCGGCATCCAGAACCATTTGCCCGGTCGGAGTCGGCTTGACATCGCCAGGGCCCACCGGCGTGGAGGGATTGACGATGATGACCGGAGTGCCCGCGCGTGCGGCGTCGCGTGCCACTTCCTCGGCCAGAAACTTTGAGCGCTTGTAGTGGCCGATCATGTCTGCCAGCGTGGAGGGGGTTTCCTCAGCGCCCGGCGTGCCGTCCGACGGGATTCCGATTGTCGCAACACTACTTGTGTAGACGATACGCCGCACGCCTGCATCACGAGCCGCGCTCAGGATGTTGCGGGTGCCGTCGACGTTCGTCCGATAGAGTTGCCGCGGATCGAACGCTCCCAGCCGATAGTCGGCTGCCACATGAAACAAAGCCTCGCATCCGCCGAGCGCGCGAGCGAGGGAGCCGGCGTCGGCGAGATCGCCTTCGAGTACCTCGACTGCGAGGGGCTGTAGGTTGCGCCGATCAGAGCCCCTGCGGGCCAACGCACGCACCTCCCAACCCTCTCCCAGAAGAGCACGGGCAACCGCCGCGCCGACAAAGCCGGTCGCGCCTGTCACCAACGCCCTCACGAGAGACTGTCCGCAGCAGGCGCGAAGGCGTACGGCGCCAGGGAGCCCAGACGGGCGATGGCAGCCAATGATCGACTTGCCGCTCGATAGCGCCTTCCGAGCCGTATGAGCGGCTTCAGATCGGAAGGCTCACGCGCCAACGCACCGAGCAAGCGCCACATGTGCAAATGCCCTTCCCGGTCGGCCGCAGCAGCCACGGCTCGCGGCAACGCATCTCCCGCACTATCCACGATCACCCGGACCGCTATGAAGGGAAGTTGACCGGCCTGTGCCGCTTCGGCAATGGCGAGACTCTCCATATCGACCGCCAACGCCCCGGTTTTGCTGAGCCAGGCGGCCTTGTCGGCCGGCGAGCCGATGGCTACGGGGCTGGTCAAGAGTCTGCCCTCCGTCACCACACTGCCGCTGATTGCAAGCCGCGCCCCGAGGGCTCGGCCCAGCCGCTCACGCCACCTTGGCGCTGTCGGCACTCCAGTACCTTCGGGCGAGACGATTTCACCCGGCAAGAAGATCGTCCCAGGGGTGAGTGCCGGCTCGAGCCCGCCGGCCATACCCCAGCTCACCAAGGCGCTGGCACCGGCTTCAATGAGGACTCGCGCACCCCGAGCGGCCGCCGACGCGCCCATACCGCTCACTGCCAGCAAAGTGCCATCCGCCAACGAGCACAGTAGCTCCCCTCGTCGGGTGGCGGATCCCAACAGGCGAGCTTCGGCCGCCAGCGCGCACACGACGCCAACGACCTTCAGCGTCAATGCGCAGCCTCGAGGCCGGAGAGATTCCGGTAGGCGGCCAGTGCCCAGAGCGGAAAATAAGCGCAGTAGCCGTGATACTTGAGATAGAACACCCGCGGAAAGCCGGGTGCGGTGAAGGTCGGATCGCTCCACAACCCGTCCTGCTGCTGGGTCCGCAAAAGATACTCAATGCCAGCTCTGACGGCGCCACAGCCAACTTCGCCCGCTGCGAGCAGCCCGAGCAGCGCCCAGGCGGTCTGATAAGGATTGCTCGGCGTCGTTTCGGCCGGCCGGGGCTGCAGCTCGTAGCTGTCATTGCTCTCACCCCAACCTCCGTCGGCATTCTGGCGACCGATGAGCCATGCCACTGCACGCCGCACACTCTCGTCCCCGGTTCCGATCCCTGCCTGGCCGAAAGCCATCAACACCGACCACGTGCCGTAGATGTAGTTGGTGCCCCAGCGTCCAAACCACGAGCCGTCCGGCATCTGTTCCTTGCGCAGAAAGTCGATGGCCCGCGCCAGTGCTGGCCGGTCTTGAGGCCGGTTGACGAGCGCCAACGCCGTGACCACACGAGCCGTCACGTCGCTGGTGGGAGGATCCAGCAGAGCGCCATGATCCGCGAAAGGAATGTAGTTGAGGTTGTAGTGGGTGTTGTCGACGTCGAACGCGGCGAAACCACCGTTCGCGCTTTGCATGCCTACCAACCAGTCCAACGCGCGCCGCAGGGATTCCCCATAGCGCTCGGGCTGGTTGGCGCGTTGAATGGCCCAGGCGATGACGGCGGTATCGTCGAGATCCGGATAGTGTCCGTTGCCGAACTGGAACGGCCACCCCCCGCCTGGAAGGTGCGGACGCTGGACCTGCCAGTCCCCTGGCTCGTCGAGGAGCTGCCGCGCCTTCAGCCAATCGATGGCGCGATTGGCAGCGGCTTGCGCCATCTCGTCACCGGTTTCCTGAAGTGCAAGGGCAGCAAGTGCGGAATCCCATACTGGCGAGACGCACGGCTGGCAATAAGCACTGGTGCCATGGATGACGAGCAGCTTTTCCAGCGCACGCTTGGCGGTTACACGATGCGGGTGATCGTTTGGATAGCCAAGCAACACCATGGCCTCGAGCGCGTTGACCATGGCGGGGAAGATGGCGCCGAGACCATCCTCGCCGTTCAGCCGCTCGATGAACCAGGATTCCGCGCGGCGGGTCGCCGCTCGCCGCATCGCCTTGGGGATGAGCGGATCAATGACGCGCGCGCAGCGGTCGAGCAGGAAAAAGGCGCGGGCGAGGACGCGGTGTCCGTCGGAAGGCAGGCGAAAGTAATGCCGCTCCTCCTCGGGAGGAGTCGTAAACAACTCGCGAATGTGGATCCTGCGCGGATTTTTGGCGCGTGGCTTGAACGTACATAGAATGAACAACGGCACCATGACCGTCCGCGACCAGTAGGAGACTCGTTCGATATGGAACGGAAACCAACGCGGCAGCAGCATGATCTCGACGGGGATGTAAGGCACGGCGCGCCAGGGCACCTCGCCAAACAATGCCAACGCGATACGCGTGAACACGTTGCTTCGGGCCGCCCCGCCGCGCTCGAGAATCGCGGCACGGGCGCGTTGCATATGGGGAGCCTCCGGGCTGTCTCCCGCCAGCTTCAGCGCGAAATAGGCCTTCACCGTACAACTGATGTCCAACTCACCGCCCTGGTAGAGAGGCCAGCCGCCATGACCGGCCTGGTGAGCGCGGAGGTAGTTCGCGATTTTCGCCTCGAGAGACGGATCTATCTCATCGAGGTAGTGCATCATGAGGATGTATTCGGCAGGGATGGTGCAATCCGCTTCGAGCTCGAAAAGCCAGTGGCCATCGGCGGCCTGCAAGTTGACCAGGCCATCGCGCGCCCTCGCGATTCCCCCATCCAGAGCCGAATGCGAGGTCAGGCGATCGAACTTCAATGGGCGCAGGTCGGTGGCGGCCGCCCCTTCGGTCAGGACGGCATCGCGAGCGTGGAAAGGACGGTTCAAAGGCCGGATCTCCCTTCAGAGCGACGAGCGGTGCGCTCCAGCGGCACGAGCCGGGCGCTGTGATTCTTTTCCGCCGTGGTAGGCCCCGCCAGATGTAGCGCCGGGCGAGGCGAGCGCCGCGCCACGGTGGGTGCGGCGAGAGGCAGCCCTGTGGCTGCGAGATTGAACAACCGCCAGAGCAGCCAATTGCTGCGTACCGCGACGTTCGTCGATATCTGGGTCACTCCCACGGCCATGTGAGAAACCTTCACCTGCGCGCCGCTGGTGAAGCCGGGGGTCGAGGCAATCTTGCGCAACGTGAGCACGGCCAGGCCAATTGCCCATAGACAGAAGCGCCGGATGCCCGTCTCCTTGCCGGGAATGAGCAGAGTGTATGAAAGGGCGTTGCGCAGGTGAACGTGCGCCACACCGACCAGCTCGCGCATACCGGCATCGAAAGCCGTGCCTCCCTTGCCGGGGGCGAGCTGCGCGAGGTCGATTCCATAGCGGGTAAACACTTCCTGGGGTAGCCAACAGGCGCCGCGCTGGTGATCCTCCCAGACATCTTTCAGGATGTTGGTCATCTGCAGCCCTTGCGCGAACGACACCGCCAGGTCGTGCAATTCGGCCCGATGCTGGCGCGCTTCCGCGGAATACCCGCAGAACAGCTCAGTGAGCATCTGCCCTACCACACCGGCTACGTAGTAGCAGTAATCGTCCAGATCCGTCGACCGCGGCAGGCCTCGCAGGCTCGCGGTCTGTTGGAACTGGTGCATGCCGTGACACATGATGTCGAGGCAGCGCTGGATCGCGACCCGCTGCGGCTCCTCAAAACGCGCAGTGATCCCCACCACACGCCTCATGTTGAGTATCAGATCGCGTTCGGCCGGCAACGTCCGCTCCGACAGCTGCCGTGCCACGTCCCGAGCGAGACAGTCGGCGTCCTCCTTGCCGCAGACGACAGCCACGAATCTTTGCTGCAAGACCAGATTCGTGGCGGCATCGGCCGGAGTCTCGTCCTCGATGGTGTCGGCAATCCGACACAGTAGATAGGCGTTTGTCACCGGCGTCCGTAGTGCCGGTGGCAACTGCGGAATGGTCAGCGCAAAGGTGCGGGATACATGCGGCAGGATTCGATTCTGATAATCCTCATCAGCATTACTCGAATCCATTTGGACAGTGTCGCGCGCCATCGTACGAGTCACACCACTCAATCACAGTACCGTTGCCTTGTAATCCGGTCGGGACGGGCCATAAGGCTCGCCGCAAACTCTTGTTGCGCCCCTAAGACAGGGTGGGCCGCCCGCCGCCGGTGCGCACTTTAGCACGCAATTGCAATGGGTAAGTCGCTCCGGCTCACTCCAGTTGTGCGTTTACCGCGACGCTGATGGGCTCGGCCCGCCCGCGACACCCGTCCGACGACGCGACGGTACAGTCGAGCTGCCGATGTACCTTCACGCAAGGGATGAGCGCAGCACTGATCAACGTGGAAGTAGCCTTCAGGTGCACCTCGCGCCGAGGCCCTTTCAGGTTCGGCGTTCAATAACGTCGCGACAGCAGCCAGTCCGCAAGTGATCGCAATAGCTGCGCGCGCAGGCCGAATGGGGCCAAGGAGTCGAGCGCTTGGGCATGCAGCAACCGCACCCGCTCCTGCGACGCCTCGATGCCGATGACCGACGGATGCGTGGGCTTGCCCCTCTCGCTGTCAGCACCGGTCGCCTTGCCAATGGTCGAGACGTCCCCGAGAACGTCGAGGAGATCGTCCTGAATCTGGAACGCCAGGCCGATGGGATTCACGAACCCCGCCAGGGCTTGATGCCAATGCGCCTCGAGCGCCGGCGAGCAGGCGGCAGCCATCATCACACTGACCCGGATCAACGCGCCGGTTTTACGGGCGTGCATTTCCTCGACCTGGGCCAGATCGAGCCTCTGGCCTTGTGCCGCCAGATCGATCGCTTGACCGCCGGCCATTCCGAACGTGCCGCTGGCCTCCGCCAGCAGCTCCACCAGACGCAGGCGAATTGCGGGGGACGCCGGGAGCGCGGGATCACGGGCCAACACCTGGAACGCCAGGGTCTGTAATGCATCGCCTACCAGAACAGCCGTCGCCTCGTCATAGGCCCTGTGGCAGGTGGGTCGGCCGCGCCGCAGGTCATCGTCATCCATTGCAGGCAGATCGTCGTGGACCAGCGAGTAGACGTGGATCAACTCGATCGCACACGCGGCCGCTTCGACCTCGTCCTCGCTCAGCCCGAGCGCGTGCGCTGTCGCGAAGACCAACGCAGGCCGGATGCGCTTTCCGCCTCCCAACACGCTATACCGCATTG
This sequence comes from uncultured Steroidobacteraceae bacterium, assembly GCA_964494895.1. Taxonomy (GTDB): domain Bacteria; phylum Pseudomonadota; class Gammaproteobacteria; order Steroidobacterales; family Steroidobacteraceae; genus 13-2-20CM-66-19. The sequence goes on from CAZBTV010000057.1 coordinate 18,347, forward strand.
CTTCATGCAAACGCGCGGGTACTACGTTCGACTCGGGAAGACGCGCCTCCAACGCCCGCTCCATGCGGGCTTGCCATGATTCGAGCTGCGCTCGAAATGCCTCGCGGCTCACCGCTTCTTTCAAAAGATCCGGCCGCGCGGAAACTGCGCTATTCACGCCTTAAACTTCCAACACCGGCATGAGCTCCTCTCCCATTACAACCTCGAGGGAGCGTCCGGCTCACGGTTGGATCGCTTGATGTCAGCCACGGCCACCGTGGCGACGGTCTGGCGGGGACGATCCCCGTACAGCACCGGCGGATCAGGCGCCATGGGCCCGCTCAATCTCGGTCCGCGCAACGCCGCCTTGAGCGCCTTCAGCGGCCGGGAGAAGGTTTCGTCTACCGCCGTGCCCTCGAACCCGCAGTGCGCCATGCAATTGTCGCAGGCAGGATTGCGGCCCACTCCATAGCTTTCCCACGCCGTCTCTTCCATCAGCGACTTGAAAGATGGCGCATAACCTTCGTCGGTAAGCAGGTAACACGGCCGCTGCCAACCGAAAACGTTGTAGGTGGGGTTGCTCCACGGCGTACACTGGTAGGCCTGATTGCCTGCCAGAAAATCCAGGAACAGCGCCGAATGGTTGAACTTCCAACGCTGGCGTGAGCTGCCGTCCTTGCGGCCGCGTTTGAAGATCTCACGGAACAGGCGCTTGCTGGCGCTACGGCCGAGGAAGACATCCTGGCGCGGAGCGTGGTGATAGCTGTAGCCAGGCGAGACCGTGATGCCCTCGATGCCGAGCGCCATCGCTTCGTCGAAGAAAGCCGAGACGTGGTCCGGGTCCTCGCCGCTGAACAATGTGCAGTTGATGGTGACCCGGAAGCCCTTTTCACGGGCCAGCTTGATGGCAGCCACCGCCTTGTCAAACACCCCCTCCTGGCAAACCGATTCGTCGTGACGCTCGCGGCTGCCGTCGAGATGGATGGAGAAGGTCAGGTAAGGGGACGGTGTGTACTCGTCGATATGTTTCGGCAGGAGAATTGCGTTCGTGCACAAGTAGACGAATTTCTTGCGCGCGACGATGCCGGCCACGATCTTCGGCATCTCCTTATGGATGAGTGGCTCACCGCCCGGGATGGAGACCATCGGAGCGCCGCACTCGTCCACCGCGCGCAGAGCGTCTTCCACGCTCAACCGCTTCTGCAGGATCTCCTTGGGATAGTCGATCTTGCCGCAACCGGCACAGGCCAGGTTGCACTGGAACAACGGCTCCAGCATGAGCACCAACGGATAGCGCTTGATGCCGCGCAGCTTGCGCCCGGCAATGTAACGCCCAACACGATACGCTTGGATTAGCGGAACGCCCAACTGTTGACTCCTATCGTAGAGCGAGTACGGCGGCACGGTGGTCCCGCCAGATACGTGCCCATTCCAGCTTGAACCATGGCGTGAACTTCTCGCCTTCGCCGCCGGCCAGCTCCGCCTGAAGCGCTTCGGGTTGAATCCAGCGCACAGCCCGGATCTCTTTCGGATCGATCCGCAACGGATCACGGCTGCGGCCGATGAATACCGAGCAGAGCTCCTGCTCGGAGCCCGCCGACTCGAACTGCGCCTGATACTGGAACTTGAACAAAAAATACAGGGGACAGCGCAGGCCAAGCTCCTCGTACAGCCGCCGGTGAATGGCCGTTTCCATACTTTCCGCACGCCGCGGATGGCTGCAGCAGCTGTTCGACCAGTACAGCGGCCACAGACGTTTGGAGGATGCGCGCTGCTGCAGCAGCAGCTCACCTGCCTCGTTGAAAATCAATAGCGAGAACGCGCGATGCAGCACGCCCTGCCCGTCGTGGCATTTCGCTTTGCTGAGATGGCCAACCTCGCGGTCGGCTTCGTCCACCAGAATGAGAGCTTCGGAATCCGCTGCGGCCTCCTCGGCCCGGTTCCACAGTTCATCCATCGCAGGCTGTGCCATGAGCATTCATCCGCACATGATAACTGTGTGACAGGAGTTCGCCAAAGCAATCTTAAGAGGTAGGGCCTGGCTGCCGGACAGTCAAGGTGTGCCAATTTTTGCTCCCGACTGCCGTCGTAGCCTGCCTGGAGTCAAGGCGGCAGGCCACGGACTGCCTTTGGCGACAACCTTTCCATGGCCTTTCCCTCCTCAAACGATCGGCTGGCCGCACCGCGCCAGCACGGCACGCAAGTCGCGGATCGCGGGAAATACTTCATTGTTCCAGTCGGCGCCCTGCTCGTCGTAGGCCTTCTGCTCGTACTCCACGATTTCCTTGTCCTCCGCGAAAATGCGCTCGGTAAACCAGGTAACGAACGGCCACGCCGCGTGAATGAGACCGGGGATCGGCGGTTTCTTGACTGACAGATAACCGTACGTCCGGTTGGTGCGCTGCTGGGCATCCAGAGGGGTGTAGTTGAGCCAGACATCCAGCACCGGATCGTCATTTACAGTGATATCGCGCCCGACCCAGACCCTGAGGCTTTGCGTCGGATAGTCGGTGCGAATTCGCATGTGGTCGCGGAAATCCTTGTTGGCACTCTTGCGCTTGCGCGCCAGGTTGACGATGACCTGCTCACCCATCGAGGACCTGCCGGCGGTGCGGCTGAAGCTGTACTCGACCTGCGCCCAGTTCTCTCCATGCTCGCGCCCCAGGCATTGCGCCTTGATGGAGCCCATTTGCTTGCGGTGCATGAACTGGTGATTCATGTCGAAGAGATTCTCGTGCATGAAGCTGTAATGGCAGGCAACTTCACGGTTGAGGCGGCGAGTCTTGTAATCCTTACGTTGCGAGGAGCCGAGGGTACCCGGTACGCGGCTCTCGGCCAGGGCAGGATCACCGGGAAAGACGAAGATGAGGCCATCGATCTCGCGTACCGGGTACGTCCTGACCCCGTTGGGTAGCCGCTCCTTGCCCAGGTAGGGAACGTCCACACATTTGCCACTGCAATCGTAGCTCCAACCGTGATAGTGACACTTGATCTCGTCGCCGCTCACCACACCGAGGTGCAAAGGCACCTGCCGGTGGGCACAACGATCCTCGAGAGCAAACACCCGGCCGCTCTTGCCACGATAGAGCACGATCGGTTGTCCGGCGAAGCGCCGGGCAAGCGTCTTTCCAACCGGCAGCTCGTCCGCCCATGCGAGGGCGTACCAGTAATCCGGATGTGCGCCGGTCCGGCGCAAGTCAAATGCGTTGGCCGAATTCGCCGGACGCAAAGGAATGAGGTTCGGACTTTCTTCCGACATCGCGCGCCCCCGATCTATAGTAGGTTTATGTTGCAAAGTAACAAGTAAGGCCCGGAAAAGGCCCGAGGTCAAGATCCGGCCTGTCGCCAAAGCTGGACAGGCTCTCCGCCCCCCAGTGCAGAAATACATCAAAATTGTGTTTTAGTTTTTTGTATTTTCTTGTTTTTCAAAGCCTGTCACGGGTGGATCAGAGCCTGCCCCGGAGCGCCCGATCAGGGTGGACTGCGATGCGAACCTTGCTCCCTGGGCGCGGAATGCACCCTCAGTTCTGCGGATCAGGCGCGGTAAAAGGAGAGCAACAGGGTTTGCCGATGGCGTGCAGCTCCATCAGCTCGGCCCGCGTGCCGTCCGGATCGAGCAGATTGAGCTGCCATTTGGCGTCGCGGCCGATTTTGGGAGTGTTTGTCTGCCCGTCGAGGCGGCCGCCGTTCCATAACAGTGTGTAGGCGGCCTCCGCGTTCGATATCCCCAAGGCGAAGTGGTCCAGCACGCCCAGATTGGCGCGGCTCATGCCAGCGGGAATGCCGCGCTCCTGCGGAGTGCCCACCATCATGTACTCGAGCCAGTCGGTGCCATCCGGCACTTGCTGGGAGATCCATGTCGGCCGGTCGTCCTCATTGCCGCCGAACCAGTAGGGCTTGAAGCCCAACACCGCGCGGAAGAAGCTATCCTCCAAGGCGCGGTCGTGGATGATGAATCCAACATGGATGATATGATGCGATAGCGCCTCGGCGCCGTTGGAGGCAGCGCTCATTGCGGGAGTGACGGCGGGCGGCTGGACGAATTCGATCCGGTTGCCTTCCGGATCGGTGACGTCGAACCATCGGCTGCCATCCTCGCCCCGTGTGGGCTGCCTGGGCGCGGCGATACGTTTCGCGGCCAGATACTTGCGCAAGCCCTCCACGTCGCTCGTCACGAAAGCGATATGATCCAGCCGGTTGATCGATCCGGAGCTGTCAGGCAGCGGCAACACCTCGACGAACTGTGTGGGCGCAAAGTAGTAGCGCACGCCCCGTGGGTTCTCCGGGTCCGCGCCTTTTGCCGCGCCCAGGTCGTGTACATAGAATCTTTCGGACCGGGCGGGGTCCGAGGCGTACACCGCGATATGCGAGACCGCCGTAATGGGCGGCCGTGCCGGAACATCAGCCCGAGCCACTGCGGTGGCGAGAGCGCCGTTGATGATGAGATAGCCAAGCGCATCCAGGACGCTTAGCCTGCAGGCGCAAGCCTGCTGCCAGCGCCGGAACAAGAGCGGCAATCGCGCCACCCGCAACTGCAAACCCATCATTACCCTGCCGCTCATGGCCCTCTCCCGTCAGTAATCGGCGGAAACACCAGCTGATAGCTGATGAATGCCAGGTGGGTGGCATCACCCCATGCGTATGTCGAAAAGCTGCTGCGGTTGCCGTGGAAGCTCGTGATCGATCGGATCAGCCCGCTGTTGATGTCCATGACCTTGATTGCCACGGCACCGAGACCGGGGCCTTGCAAGAAGGGTTCACTGAGGAATGCGATCGCTTTGCCATCGGGCGACACGTGAGGCGAGTGGCTCATGTTGGCATCGTCGGTCACCTGCTCCGGGTCCGATCCGTCGGGCTTCATACGCCAGATCTGGGTCGTCCCCGACCGCGAGGTGTCGAAATAGATGAGCTTGCCGTCGGGGGTGTAATCCGGGCCGTCATTGATCGTGTCGCTAGTGAGCCGCCGCTCAGGACCACCCTGGGCCGCGATGGTGAAAATGTCGGCTCTACCCGCGCTTCCTCGCGTGAACGCAATCGTCTGACTGTCCGGTGACCATGCATGAAAGTAGCTGGAAATGGTGTTGCTCGTGACCTTGTGTGGTGTTCCTCCTCCGGCAGCCGGAAGCAGGTAGACGTCCCGCGTGCCGCCTTTCTTGCCGGCACAAGTGATTGCGAGCCACTTCCCGTCCGGTGAGAGGCCGTAATTCCCGCCGCAATCGAACAGCCCGGCGGTATCGATAACCTGGGGTGCGCCCCCTGCTGGCGGGTCGAGGTAGGGAATCCTCGTGACGCGGGCGTTCTCGTAGACGTAGATGCTTTTACCATCCGGCGCCCAGTTCGCCGACTGCAGGTAGGTTGGCACAGTGCGAATGACCATGGCCCGCCTGAACTGGTCCGTGATGGAAATGGTCTGGAGCGTGCTATACAGGGTCGGTTTCGCGGCCTCGTTGGCTGTGTCGACCGTTGGGGCCACCGCCTGCAACGCTACGTGAGAGAACTCGACTTTGTCGGTCGTGTTCACGTCGTGAGAGACGGCGCCCAGCCCAACGTAAAAAGGATCTTCGAGATGCAACGTGACAGAGGCGCCGACTTGATGCATCGGCTCTCCGTTCATCGACAAGTACAGCGTGAACGTATCGCCGCGCTTCTCGAGGCGCACTGTTTCCGGTGCCGCGATGTTGAGCTCGACGTCCTCGCTGTTGGCCCCTCGCTCGCGACGGTATTGCAGCGCTGTCATCCCCGAACCGTGCACGGCCACACCAACGTATATACCACCGGCATCCAGCGTCTGGCGAAACATCAGGATGCCCTTGCGATGGGGGTCGGGCTCGTGCGTATAGGATCGCGACGGAAAACCCACATGCGCTGTAAGCGCCATGTCGCCTGTTACCTTCTTGGATACGTAGTGGAAGTCATCGACGTGATACCACGTATTGGCGCCTGCCGATGTCAGTGTATAGACATCCGCGGCCGGAGCATAACTACCGGTACCTGGCGGTGTGACACTGCCGATGTCGGACTGACCTGTGAAGATGCCCAGACTCGGCGCCTGAGATGCGGGTGGCGGGCCTTTTATATAGCGACTGGCAAATTCGAGGAAAGCGGGCCAGTTCGGTCCTGTCGTGTGACCATAGCGATGCTGCCGGAACGCAATGTCGCCGTCGATGAGCGCGGTCTCGATCGGCGGAAACTCGCTCGTGCCCAGGTCTTTTTTGCCTAACAGCCTGTAGACGGTACCGGCACCGACCGCTCCCAGAAACATTCCCTTGGCATCGACCCAGCCTCCCTCCACCTCTTGCGAGCCGCTGCTGACAAAGACCGGCCGTGGGGCGCATAAAGCCAGCAACTCGTGCGCATCGACCGGAAGATCGTCGATGGTCAGGGGACCGGCGTAGCGGAGGAAATTGCCTGCCATCCAATGGTATTCGGAGGTCGAGGCGATATTCTCGACCTGCTCGCCGAAGGTGCGGCGTGAGAGCTTGGCCCCGCCCTCGCCCGATGAGCCAATGAAACCTACGGCGAAGCGTGGCTCATAGGCCATCGCAACCAATGCCGCCTTTCCGTAACGCGACAGTCCTTCGATGCCAACCTGCCTGGCATCGACGGAAGAATCCATTTCGAGGTAATCCAGGGCGCGACTGGCTCCCCAGGCCCAGGCGCGCAGGGCACCCCAGTCGTCGGGCTTGCGCGGCTGGCCCTTGTTGGTGAGGCCGATTACGCCCTGAGTCAGGCCTGCGCCGTTGTCCGCTTGTATGCTGGTAGGAATGAGGATGGCGTATCCCCAGCCCTTGGCCAGGACCTGACTTTGCCAGCTGGGTCCGGGGCCTTGATAGGCGGCCCATTGGGTATCGGTGAAGCGCTTGCGCATGGCCGCCTGGACCTGGGGCGTCACGCCGAATTCCATCATCACCGGGACGGGGGCTGTGGCGTTGGCCGGGATGGTCAGGGTCAGCTGGATGTCGACGTTGATGAGAGGATAGGCCGAGTTGTCGAGGTGTCCGATGAGCTCTTTGGTGATTACCGGAATGCCTTCGACGGAGTCGTGGTCGGTGCGCGCGACCTCCCAGATGACTCTGGGGGTGTTTTGCGGTACGCGGCCGTACATTTCTTTGTCGAAGAGCTCCACGAGCTCGGGGCGGCGTTGGCGCCACCACGCCTGTGCGGTGGTGATGTGCTGGCCGCTTTTTGAGATCAGGGGGTCGGGGAGCTTGTAGGGCTTGACCTTTGATTCCTCAAAGTTGGCGGCCCGGGGGGATTGCGGGTTGCCGTCGGGGCCGCGGCGCAACTCCTTGATATGCAGCAGGTCCAGCAGCCTTTGATGGTCCTGCTCGGCGGTCAGGTGAGCGGGCGGCTCGAGGGTAGTGGATTGTTGATGTGTCGGTGTTTGTGTTGCTGTTGCCGGAGGGCTCGCGGCGGCTGCATACACGACTATCCCTGCCGAAAGGATGAGCCTGCATAGTGCAAGACGTGAGTTCAAGTCATCGGTCCTTGTGATTTTGTCCAGTGCCAGGCTGGTCGCGTGTACCACTCAAGGGCTCGTGGCGCTCCCTGCCGCGACCGGTAACTGGAACGGCCCTGCCGGGAGACCAGAGCGGTCGAACAAAGTACAGACAGGGCTGTCGGCCCAGCAATAACGGACCCGAGTGGGGGGCGAGCCATTTTCAGGCACTGTCAGGACGACTCGCGTGCCGGCGAGGGTCGCCTGGGTGAACCGGCAGGTCTGTGCGGTCTCTCCACAGAGCTCGAACCCGATCGGATGATCGTTGCTGTAGGCAATCAGGCTGCCATCGACGTCCGCGAATTCGATGGCGATCTGATTCGCCACCCGCGTAGCGCTCGAGGCAACTGGTCCTGAAGGTGTGATCGATTCTCCATAGATCACGTGGCGCGCGGCGCGCGCCAGGCGCCTGCCGACGTCCTGCTTGTTGGTCGGGTGCAGATTGCGTGGCTCGCCAATGTCGATTGTGACAGCGAGCCCGGCATGTGGGTCACTGGCCACAGCCGCCCGCTGTGCCTCACGCAACGCGGCCCAGTCGGATTCCTCGCCGGGCATGGTTTGCGGATGGCCCCAATTCGGCAGCTGCACCACCAGGAACGGCAGATCGGGACCGAATTGGTGGCGCCAGTCTGCCATGAGCCCAGCCAGCAAGCCTTGGTAGGTTTGTGCCTCGCTTGCGTTGGTTTCGCCCTGATACCAGAGCACTCCGCGCATCCCGTAGGGGCCCAGTGGCGCGATCATGGCGTTGTACAGGGTCGTAAGCCCGCCGACGGACTCCCACGGCGCGCGCGGCGGATATCCGAATGCCACCGGCGCGATCTGGTATTGCCAAGGCCCCTGCAAGGGAATGGAGCCCCCGCCGGACAATCGCACGGCGCGCTGTGTTCCACCTGCCAGCAACCCCCCTCCTCCGTAGGTGCTGAGCACGTTCACCACCAGGAGGTTGTCGCCGGCATGGAGCACGCCGGGGGAGATGGTGTAACTGCGCTCGGTCCCGTAGCCGAAGGTGTTGCCCACGGGGCGGCCGTTGATCCAGGTTTCGTCAACCTGGTTGATGGGTCCGAGATCCAGCCTCATGGCCGACCTCGCCTGTTCTTTGTTCAGAAAGACATGTGTCCGGTACCAGATCAGTCCAGTAAAGTCCCGGAGCTCGGGAACATCCCAGGTGCGCCAATCGCCCAGCGCGGAAGGTGCGGTCAGCCACTGGCCTCGTTGGTCCGCCGCCTTCGCCCCCGACGCGCCTCTCGAGTCAGCTCCATCCTGCCTGCGCGACTTCGCGCCACCCGCGTTGCGAACGGTCCAGGGCTCCGCGCCGACAGGGTCGCCAGACTTGTTGCGCCACCAGTCCTCCCAGCTCTGCGCGAACTGGCGTTGTGCCGCGGCCTGATCCTTGGCATACAAGGCCAGGGTTTGCAGCGCTGACCCATAGCCTCCGAGGGACTCGAGCGCCGCCTCGCTCATCCAAGGCCGAATGTTCGACCCGCCCCAGGATGCGTGCACGAGCCCGATCGGAACGTGAATGGTCTTTTGCAGCTCGCGCGCAAAATAGAAACAGACCGCCGACCACTTGCCCACCGTCTGGGGAGAGGCGCTTTGCCAGGCGACAGGATCGCTGAAATCGATCCGTGGAGTCGGGCTGCTGGCGCGCGTTACAGTGAGCATCCGGATTGTATTGTTGGTCGAATTGGCAATCTCGCCGTAGGAGTCTCCGGCCCGCTCCACCTGCAGCTCCATGTTTGACTGGCCCGAGCATAAAAAGATGTCCCCGACTAGAACATCACTCACTGATTGCCCGGTCCCGGAGCCGCTCCGGGCCGTCAAAACGAATGGCCCGCCGGCGCTCATCGGGGGCAAAGTGGCGCGCCAATGCCCGGAGGCATCCGCCTGCGCGCGCGCGCTCGAATTTGCAACTGAGACCGTTACGATCTCGCCCTTTGCAGCTTCGCCCCAGACGACGACGGGCATGTTGCGCTGCAATATTGCATGATCCTGGAACGGCCCTGCCAGCAGCGTATGCGATTGTTTTGCTCCGGCCTCCGTGCGCGTTTCTGTTAAGCTGACGGCATGAACGCTAACAGGGACAGGCGGCACAATCGCTTCCGAGCCCGGGACTTGCGCGCGTGCGTTGGGGACGACAGAAAGGATACCCAGCAACACTGCGTTCCACAGAGCGCTTCGCTTCAGCTGCCCTCGCGAATCATACGGGTCCGCAAACCGGTCCGGCACGGAGCCTGATGTTGTCGTACTCGGCAAAAAACAACAGCGGACCACCCGTTCCCCATGCAAACCATACTTCGATTGTTGTGCGCTCAAAGCTCATACCTTTCACGCCCCCCCGAAATAGAAAAGTAGGCGCCTGTTGCAAATTCGACCTGTCCGATTGAGTTGCTATGCGATTAGGAGTGTGCTTATACTCCCACCATCAAGATAGCGCTACCATCTTGACGTCCCGTGGCTACCGTGAGGCTGCGGGCCGCTTTCAAGTCAGCGCGAGGGGCATGGTCTTGAGGGGGATTCCAGCTTTACATGTTGTGACCGGCGCACTGCCTGTGGGCACCCGCGGCGGTTGCGTTTGTGCAACGGTTTCAATCTCTGAGGGGGGATCTTTAAAATGAGCCGAAAGACACGGCGGAACGCGTCCAGCAACACTGTCAAGGGCATTCGTGAGGGCATCAAACGCCCGACATTGGCCAAGGTCGGAATTCCGGGATTGGCGCTGGGTGCTTTCGCCCTCAACGTCCCCGCCCTGGCGCAGCAGTCCGGCCAGAGTGCGTCCACGACCAACAGCGATGATGCCAGTCAGCTCCAGGAAGTGGTCGTCACCGGCATCCGGGCCTCCCTCCAGAGAGCACTCGACATCAAGCAACAGTCGATCGGTGTCACAGATGCCATCTCCGCAGAAGACATCGGTCAATTTCCTGACGCCTCGATCGGCGAGGCCATAGCGCGTATCCCAGGCGTGACGGTGAACCGCGGTGCCATCGCCGGAAATACGTCCACCGGCCAGGTGACCGGGGTTACTGTTCGCGGGTTCGGAACCCAGTTCAACGAGGTGCTTTGGGGCGGACGGCCAATTGCCTCCGGCAACGGCCAGAACTTCGACTTCAGCGCGCTGGGAGCCGAGTACATAGGCGAGCTCGACGTTCACAAGACTCCGGACTTCGCCCTGTCCAGCGGAGCCATCGGCGCCAGCATCAACATCAAATCTCCCGTACCCTTCGACAAGACCGGCCCGCAAGCACGCGCCTTTGCGTCCGGCAACGATTATCAGAGAGACGGTAGCGTGCAGCCGGCATTCGGCGCTCTGTTCAGCGATACCTTCGCCGACGACACCATCGGCATCCTGGTCGCCGCCGACTACACGAGCAAACACATCACAGCCGACCACTTCGACCTCGTGGGTTGGAAAGGGGTGCCCACCCAATCAGGCGCACCGGCGGGTACGGCGTTACCCTGCGCGGATTTCGCCACCGCTCCCGCCGGTTCCGGTTGCGCGGCGGTAGGTCCCGGCGCCACGGGTTACAGTGCGAAGCCAAGCTGGTACCCACAGGATACAGCCCTGTACCTCGAGCGTACCGATTCGCGGCGCAAGGACGGGCGGCTTGCCTTACAGTGGCGCCCTTCGGATACGGTGCTGGTGACCCTCGACGACAACTACTCGTCGGATGACGAGCTGCAGTACCGCTATCAATACAGCACGTGGTTCGGATGCTTCCCGGCCGGTTGCACGAACGTCACTCAAGACGCGAACGGCACGATCACCAACTTCCTGTACCCCGGGCTCAACGGCATCAACTTCGGCGGTCCTACGGACTTCAACGCCAACGCCAATGATTCCTACATTGTGACCAATACGCCGGGCCTCAACGTGCGCTGGGACATCAGCGACCAGTGGTCGGCGAGCCTGGACGCCAGTGCATCCCAGGCGAAGCAGAATCCCAATGGCACCTTGACCGCTGTCGATGCCGACGTCGGTTACGGCCCGAATACCAATCTCGGCACGAACGGCTACTTCGGCGGTCTCGCCGTCAGCCCCAAGTCCAACACCATACCCTATTGGACGGCGGTCGGCCCCAACAGCCAGGGTGGGATTTCACCGAACTTCCTCGGGTTGAACCCGTATATCATCGGGTCGCATGTGTTCCCGCTCACGGATTTCCAGCTCACCGACAAGGTCAATCAGGTGAAGCTCGACGGGACCTGGCACAAGGACGACACGACTGTGCACTTCGGCGCGCAGTTCGTGGACGATAATTTCAACCAGAAGTCATACGACACCTTCACGAACAACGAGTGGCAGCTCTGGTCCGGGTATGGGCCAGCATCCAACAACATCGTCTATTACTGTGATGCGGCGCTCAAAAACCAATGCGCCAACCAGAACAACCCTGGACCGGGCGCGATCAAGGTCACACATGGTGTTCCGCTGCCGCCGTCGCTGTTCACGTCCGTCGGTATTCCGAACTTCATCCCCGGCTTCAACGGCAACGGCAACCTGCCCCAGTCCCTGCTCCTCTTCAACCCGTATTCCGTGTTGAACTACTTGAGCACGCAGCCGAAAAATCCAGACACCAACGTCACCGCGGGATACCCGGCTTATAACGGCGGCATGCCGATGGTGGCGCTGAACCCGGGCTCGGTGCAGCAGGTGGAACGCAAGAACTACTCGCCATTCGTCACCGCACAGCAGATGTTCCCGCTCGGAGATATGAAGCTGAATGTCAACGTGGGACTGCGCTGGCAGAGGACGGACTCCACCATCTCGGGACTTTCGGCGCCACTCGTGAGACTCGATCCGAACGCCGGCGACCGGACAGCCTATAACTTCATTCTCACGAATCCGGCAGTCTTTACGACGGTTCATAACTCGTACAGCTACTACCTGCCGTCTCTGGACCTGAACCTCCTGATCACGCCGGCACTGAAGGTCAGGGTCGATGCCTCACGCACCGAGACTGCTCCAAACAACGCACAGCTCATTCCCAACACGACGTACGGCGGGCGCGTGGACGCCCTCAGCGCGACGGGCAACAATCCGGGCCTGCTGCCCTATCTGTCGGACAACTTCGATCTGGGTGCGGAGTGGTACTATGCTGACAACGAGTACGTGTCAGTAGACGGATTCTACAAGCACGTGACGCAGTTCCCGGTCTCGAGCGTCCAGACGTCGACCTTCAACAATCCCACCACCGGCGCCGTGATCACCAATACGGCGGGAGCGAACGTTGGCCAGCCGGCGCAGTTCGCGCTGAGCACTTTCGTCAACGGACTCGCGGCCAACGTGACCGGCGTGGAGGTTGCCTGGCAGAAGATGCTGTGGGGAGGCTTCGGATTCCTGGTCAACGGAACCTACGTCCACAGCAACGCGAACTTCAACAACTACAGCACTGTGAGCAACCAGTTCGCGTTGGTCGGCATCGGCAATTCCGCGAACCTTATCACCTTCTATCAGCGAGATGGGTTCCAGGCACGACTTGCGGTGCAGTGGCAGGCCAAGCAGCTCTCGGGGCTGGGCCAGGAGCAGGGTGGCGGCGCATACGGCAACGAGCCGGTGTATCTGCAGCCCTTCACGGAGGTTGACTTCAGCACCAGCTACGATGTCACGAAGCATGTGAGCGTGTTCTTCGAGGCGCTCAACCTCGCCGACAGCGTGTATCACACCTCCGGACGCTTCGATAACCAGACCTTGAACCTGACCGACTACGGCCGCTCGTTCACCTTCGGAGTGCGTGCTAAACTCTAGAAGTGACACAGCCCGTCAAAGCGGTCGTCATTGTCGGCGGAGGAACCGCCGGATGGCTCACCGCGGGGATCATCGCCGCCCGCCATCAGTCTCGGATGAAGGCGGGCGGCATGTCGGTAACGCTCATCGAGTCTCCGGATATCCGGATCATCGGGGTGGGCGAAGGCACCTGGCCGACCATACGGGGCACCCTGGAGAAGATGGGCGTATCGGAAACTGCCCTCTTCCGGCAATGTGATGCGGCTTTCAAGCAGGGTGGGAAGTTTGTCGGGTGGACGACGGGTGCCGAGGACGACGCGTATTATCATCCATTGATGGTTCCGCAGGGCTTCTCCCACGTGAACCTGGTCCCCCATTGGCTGCTGGAGGGCCGAGGGCGTTCGTTTTGCGACTTCGTGACCCCTCAGGGGCGGCTCTGCGATGAGGGGCTTGCACCCAAGAGCATCACCGACGGGGAATATCGGGCAGTCGCGAATTATGCCTATCACATAGATGCGGGGAAGTTTGCTCCCTTTCTCTCCAGGCACTGCACGGAAAAGCTCGGCGTTCGCCACGTGTTGGCAGACGTGGTGTCCGTACAGCAGAGCGAGAATGGCGATATCGAGAGCGTGCTCACTCCGCAGGCCGGAGAAATCTCGGGAGACCTGTTCATCGACTGCAGTGGATTCGCGGCGCTGCTGATCGGTAAGACGCTCGGCGTGGGGTTCCGGGATTGCAGCGATGTTCTTTTCTGCGATACGGCCCTCGCCGTGCAGGTGCCATTCGATCGTCCGGACGCTCCCATGGCTTCGCAGACGATCGCAACGGCGCAGGATTCGGGCTGGATCTGGGACATTTGCCTACCTACCCGGCGTGGCATCGGCTACGTCTATTCGAGCCGCCATTCGAGCGAAGAGGCAGCGCGCGAAACCCTGCTGCGCTACATCGGGGACCGGCATCGTGATCTGCCCGTACGGAAGATCCCGATCCGCTCCGGCCACCGGGAGACTTTCTGGAAAAACAACTGCATCGCGGTTGGACTCGCTGGCGGGTTTCTCGAGCCACTCGAGTCCTCGGCCATCGTGTTGGTCGAGCTTTCAGCCAAGCTCATTGCGGAACAATTTCCAGCCTGCCGTGAGGTGATGGATCTCGTCGCGAAGCGCTTCAACGACGTGACGCACTACCGCTGGGGTCGGATCATCGACTTTCTCAAGCTGCATTATGTGCTCACGAGGCGTACCGAGGCGTTCTGGCGCGACAACCTCGACCCTGCCAGCCTGCCAGAGCGTCTGAAGGATCTGTTGACGCTATGGAAATACCAGTCCCCCTGGTTCTTCGACGAGTTTGACCGGCTCGAGGAAGTATTTCCGGCCGCGAGCTACCAGTACGTGCTCTACGGAATGGGATTCCGGACCGAAGTGGCACCCGTGGACACGGCGGATACCCTGCCTCTCGCCTCGCGGCTGGTCACCCAGAACGAGCGTATGATTGGCGAGATGCGCGCGCGGTTGCCGAAGAATCGCGAGCTGCTCGACAAGATCTTCGAGTACGGGCTGCAGCCCGTCTGAGCGCCGAAACCTCATAGAAGCGATGCCATGACCCAGATTGTTCCTCTAGACAAGGAGGCGCACCGGTCGCTCAAGGTGGACGGACGTGCCTCCGCTGCCTACGGCGACAATCGCAACTTCGTGGAGGTGATGGTCACCGAGTTTCCCTTGCTCGTGGTGCACTATCCCCTCTTCTTCTCGAAGAATGCCAACACGGGCGAGTTCTTCTGCGGCGTCATGTTGGGGCTCACGGAGGGCGAGAATCTGTTCCTCGAGGAGTGGGAGGAGCTGGAGCTCTACCGTCCGCTCATCCTGCAGCGTGGCCCCTTCTATGCCCAGGGCCCCAACCTCGCCATCGACCTAGATCACCCTCGGGTCGGCGCCGAAGGCGGCAAGCCCCTCTTCACCGAGTACGGACAGCCGACCGCGTACCTCCAACGCATCATCTGGGCGTTCCAGGACCTGAAGCCTGGAATCCAGACGACCCAGGTTTTCATCAGCCGGCTGCTCGAGTTGAATCTCATCGAGCCGGTCGACATCGAGACGGAATTCGAGGACGGCTCGAAGCACCAGTGCGTCGGACTCTACAGCGTGAACCAGGAAACCCTGAGCCGACTCCCCGATGCGGTGGTGGTGGAGCTCTTCCGCCGCGGATACCTGCGCCTCATTCACCTCATGATCGCATCGCTCAAACAGTTCCCCGTCCTCGCCCGCAAGAAGAATGGCCGGCTTCTCGAGGCCACCCGCGGCCTTGCCGGAGTCGGCGAGCTCGCGAGCTGAGCGTCGCCGCCACGGCGATCTCCCGAACATTGCGATGACCTACGCGCCTGAAGAGATCGCCGCCCGGGAGCTCTCCAATCCTGGAAGCTTTACCGGGATCCTACAGCGATGTCGGCCCGTCGTGATCCGCGGACTGGTTGCTGACTGGCCGGTGGTACAGAAGGCAAGCGAATCGCCGCACGCGTTGAAGGATTATCTTGTCCGGTTTGATGCCGGCGTCAACGTCGAGGTCTTCTTCGGCGATCCCGCGATACGCGGTAAGTATTACTACAGCGCGGGACTGAAGGGATTCAACTTCCAGCGGCGCATGATGAAGTTCACGGACGCCATGGAGTGCATACTGGAGGCGGTGGATCATCCCGGCGTGCGATCGGTTTACGTTGGATCCATGCCCATGGGCGACTGCCTTCCCGGCTTCGCCGCTGGCAATCCGATGCCACTGGCAGGCTCCGGCGTTGGCCCCCGGATGTGGCTCGGAACAGCGGCAAACATCTCGAGCCATTATGACACGTTCGACAACCTCGCCTGCGTCATCGCCGGCCAGCGCCGCTTCACCCTCTACGCTCCGGAGCTCATAGGCAAGCTGTATATAGGACCTATCGACAATACTATGTCCGGGCCGCCGGTGAGCCTCGCCGCTTCGGCACCCGATGGCAGCGCAGGCGCGTTCCCTCTATTCGAGGAGATTCGCGACCAGGCCCTGATCGCGGAACTTCAACCCGGAGATGCGCTCTACTTGCCGAAGCTGTGGTGGCACCAGGTGGAGTCGACGGCTCCATTCAACGGCTTGGTCAACTACTGGTGGGATGCCTTCAGCTCAGGTCCCGATGCGCCCTACACCAGCCTGCTGTTTGCCATGATTGCCATCTCGGAGCGCCCGCCGGCAGAGCGGCAGGCATGGAAAGCCTTCTTCGACCACTACGTCTTCCGGAGCAACGGACATCCCTTGGCGCACTTGCCTCCCGATCAGCACGGACTGCTCGGCCCGCTCAAGCCGGACAACTACTCAAAGATTCGTGCGCGCATCA
This sequence comes from uncultured Steroidobacteraceae bacterium, assembly GCA_964494895.1. Taxonomy (GTDB): domain Bacteria; phylum Pseudomonadota; class Gammaproteobacteria; order Steroidobacterales; family Steroidobacteraceae; genus 13-2-20CM-66-19. The sequence continues at coordinate 34,901 of CAZBTV010000057.1, forward strand.
TGCGCATGCTGCGGGCCCATTAGTCAGTCATGGGAAGATCTGGCCGGCAGCCATTCATAGCCTTTCAGGAATCTGCCACATGGAAAGAACTGGCATTGTGGACTTCTATTCACTGGCGAAGACGCCAGAGTGGCTCAATGTCGATCTAGACACGCTCCGCGAGGAAATCATCCCCCGCGACCGGCCGGCAGTCATGAAAGGCCTGGTCGAGCATTGGCCGATGGTCCGCGCCAGCCGCCAATCGGCGGAGGCGCTCTTCGAATACGTCCGCGCTCGCGATCTGTGCCGCCCGGTCAGAGTGCTGCTCGGGCAGCCCCAGATCAAGGGCCTTTATTTCTATCGCGACGACATGGCTGGCTTGAACTTCGAGCTCGCCCAGCAGCCATTCCATACGGTCTTCACAACCATTCTGGCCAGCCGGAATCAATCGGATCCGGCCGCAATCTATACCGGCGCGACTTCGGTGGAGGACAATTTTCCGCTGATCGGCCGGGAAAACACGCTGGACATCCTGAGCAAACACCTGCAGGACAAGCCCCCGGCGAGGGAATGGCTGTGGCTCGGCAATGCGGTAACCGCAGCAACACACTATGACAATCTGGACGGCATCAACTGTATCGTCGCCGGGCGCAAGCGCTTCACTTTTTTTCCGCCAGATCAATTCCCGAACCTGTACGTGGGGCCGCTGGATCTCGCGCCGGGAGGACAGCCAACCAGCCTGGTGAAAGTCTCGGACCCCGATCTGGAGCGTTATCCCCTCTTCGCACGAGCCTTGGCCGCCGCGGAAACGGTGGACGTCGAGCCGGGGGACGCCGTCTTCATTCCGAATCTCTGGTGGCACAACGTTGAATCGCTCGAGCCGGTGAATCTCTCCATGAACTACTGGTGGTTCGAGGGACCCACAGGTGGCGCGGAGCCCTTCGCGGCGCTTGCGCATGGATTACTGGCAATAACCCCGCTTCCCGCCGCGGACCGCGAGATCTGGCGCAAGATGTTCGACCACTACGTGTTCCGCACCAACGGAGACCCGGCGCCCTATCTGCCGCCCGAGCGCCGCGGGATGTTGGGTCCGTTGTTTCCGGCGCTCGAGGGCCACCTGAGAGCACAGTTGATCAGGTCGCTCGCGAAGCAGCTTCCACGACACCTGCGGGAGCGCCTTCTGCTTCTGATGACGCCCAGGCAATGATGTTGGCCGATGCTCGCCACCGCGCGTGGCGAGCATCGGCGCGTGCTGCGCTCAGTACTTGCAATGCCTCGCAATCAGGCTCTCGGCCAACTCCTGACGGCCTGAGCGGGGCTTCGGATCCAGGCCCTGCTCCGTCGCCAGGTCGGCCAGGGTTGCGAGATTGAGTGCGCCGCTGATGATCTTCTTGCCCAGATCGCCGCTCCAGCCCTGGTAGCGCTCTTCGCGCAGGCGTTGCAGCTTCCCTTCGGATACCACGTCAGCCGCTGCCAACAGCGCACGCGCGATCGTATCGATACCGCCGATGTGAGCTACGTACAGATCGTTCGGGTCCACTGACTGGCGGCGCAGCTTCGCGTCGAAGTTGAAGCCGCCGGTCTCGAAACCCTTGTCCTCCACGAGCTGCACGAGCGTGGGCACGAGCTCCTGCGCATTGTTGGGGAACTGATCCGTATCCCACCCGTTGCGCGGATCGCCGCGATTGATGTCGATGGAGCCGAAGATCCCGTAATTGCGCGCCATCGCGACTTCATGCTCGAAGTCCAGGCCGGCCAAGGTGGCGTGGTTGACTTCGATGTTGACCTTGACCTCCTTCGCGAGCCCGTAGCGCTCCAGGAAAGCGAAGACGCCGGCGACGTCATGGTCGTATTGATGCTTGGTGGGCTCGAACGGCTTCGGCTCGATGAGAATGGTCCCTTTGAAACCGATGCGGTGCTTGTGCTCCACTACCAACGACAAGAACCGGCCGTACTGGTCGAGCTCGCGCCGGATGTCCGTATTCAACAGCGAGTCATAGCCCTCGCGCCCGCCCCACAACACGTAGTTCTCACCGCCCAACCGATGGGTGGTCTCCAGGATGCAGCGCACCTGCGCCGCCGCCCACGCGAACACTTCCGGGTCTGGACTGGTGGCGGCACCGCCCGCGTAGCGCGGATGGCTGAAGAGGTTGGCCGTACCCCACAGGAGCTTCACGCCGGTTGCCGCGATCTTCGCGGCCATCCCTTCCTCGATCTTGCGCAGGTTCTGGTCGTGCTCCTTCAAAGTCGCCGCCGATGCCATGGCATCGACATCGTGGAAAGTGAAATAGCGAACACCCAGCCGGGTGAAGAAGTCGAATGCGGCCTCGAGCTTCATGTCCGCCATTTCCTGGGTGACCGGCGTGCCGATCCCGAGCCACGGGCGTGTCAGCGTGCCGGCACCGAAAATGTCGGCCCCGGGCCAGTTGAACGAATGCCAGTAGCACACCGCGGGCTTCAGCCAATCTTCCATCCGCTTGCCCAGGACAACGCGATCCTCGTCGTACACGCGGTAAGCGAATTCGCTCTTGGCCCCGGAGCCCTCGAAGCGAACAGGCTCAACGCTCGAAAACAAACTCATGCTGAATACTCCACGAAAATGCTCTTGAGATCGTGATAAAGGCGTGTGAAGGTGCGGCGGCGGATGGCCAGAAGTGACGCTAGCGCCGCGTCTGGTTGCACCACCCGGTCGACTGGTGGCGCGTCGCAGACGTCTTCGGCTCGCTCACCACTAAGGGCGAGACGAGCGAGACGCGCGGCTCCGAGAGCCGCCCCGACTTCACCGCCCCGCCGATACACCAGCGGCCGATTGAGGGCCGCGGCAAGGAGCTGACCCCAGTACTGCAGGCGCGCACCTCCGCCGGTGACGCTGATCTCGCCGACAGCGCCGCCCTTTTCAATCAACACGTCCAGTCCGTCAGCGAATGCCAGCGCAACACCCTCGAGCGCCGCTGCCGTAAGGTCCGCAGGGGTCGTATCCGGACGGATGCCGAAGAAAACCCCGCGCGCGTTCGGATCGTTGTGGGGGGTGCGCTCGCCGGACAGATACGGCAGGAAGAACGGAGAATGGCGGGTCAACCCGCGCGCCTCGGCTGCGTGGACCAGGCGGACCAGGTCGGTCTCGCCCGTCAGCTGTGCGACCCAATCCACTACACTGGCCGCCGTCAACATGACGGACATCTGGTGCCAGCGATTCGGCAAACAGTGGCAAAAGGCATGCGCGGCCCGATCCGGATTGGGATGAAACCGGTCGGTGACGACGAACAACACGCCCGAGGTGCCGAGTGACAGGAATGCCTGGCCCGGCGAGACGACACCCAAGCCAATCGCGCTGGCCGCGTTGTCACCGCCCCCCCCAGCGACCACGACACGCGGCAGCTGCAATTCCTCTGCCGCGGCCGCGCTGATGGTACCCGAGGCGCTCGTTCCCTCGACCAACCTGGGCATGTGGGCACGAGTGAGGCCGGTCGCAGCCAGCAGCGCGTCGGACCAGCTTCGCTGACCGACATTCAGCCAGGCGGTGCCGGAGGCATCGGACATGTCGCTGACCTTCTCGCCCGTCAATTTCAAACGGACGTAGTCCTTCGGTAGCAACACGCAAGCCGTGCGCGCGAATATCTCAGGTTCGTGGCGCGACACCCACAATAACTTCGGTGCCGTAAAGCCAGGCATCATGATGTTGCCGGTAATCGCGCGCGCCCCGGGCTCTCGGTGTTCGAGATCCACACACTCGCGTGCGGAGCGGCCATCATTCCATAGTATTGCCGGGCGGAGCGGTCTGTCCTTTCCATCCAGAAGGGTTGCTCCGTGCATCTGCCCGCTGAGCCCGACGGCGCGGACTGCTGCACGCTCAGCCGCCGGCAAAGACCTCACGGCGTTGACGGTCGCCCGCCACCAAGCTTCCGGATCCTGTTCTGAAAAGCCGGGTGCTGGCCGGCTCACGGTAAGCGAGTCGGATCCTTGCCCGACAATCGCCCCATCCTGCGCGATCAGTACGGCCTTCACACTCGAAGTGCCAATGTCAATCCCCAGATACACCTAGGTCGCTCCGACTGAGAAATGCACCCGCATGGCCAGGCGCCCTCCCGGGACAAGGACACTTGCCTCGGTCGTGGGGTCCCTGTTGAGAGCCCCGGGTGGAGCCGTCTGCGGCTCGATGCAGAAGAAGTCCCGCCGCGCGGGCGCATAGACATGGAGGAACCTGCAATCGGGTGCGCTGATCGCGACGGTGTACTGTGGCCAACGCAAGAGCGCGACCCCGTTCCAACCGGCAAATCCGTGGTCCAACTCCACGGCGCTCACGGCTCTCGCAGGCTCGAAATTGTAGGCCGGAGGCGTTTCCATCTCCTTTGTCGGCAACGCTTCGCCATCCGTCAGCCAGATCTTTGGCAGTTGCGCATGCAACTGGGCGTGCCCCACATCGGGGAAGTACGGATGCAAGCCCAGCATGACCGGCATGCGCGTATCGCTCAGATTGCAGACAGACAGCTCGATCGAGAGTGCATCCTGCTGAAGTTGAAAGCGCTGCTCGCAACTGTATCGCCAGGGCCATTCATTGGCGCCTCCTTCAAATCCCATGACGGCATTTGACTTGGAAGCCGTAGTAATAGTCCAGGGTGCTCGCCAACCCTGACCATGCAGAGGATGCAGGATCTGACTCCAGTTTCTGGCGATCTGCACCGTGCGTCCGTCAAAACTGAAGCGACCGTGAGCCACTCGATTTACGTACGGCACCATCGGAAAACATGCCGTATCGAAGGGATCGTCTCCGGCCTCGGCAGGTGTCGGGCGCAGGATGTCGTGCCCACGCCAGTTGAGCTCTCGGATCGCGCCGCCCCGCCGGGGATCGAGCGTCAGCCGCGTATCCAGATGCTGCAAGACCACCAAGCCGTCATCCATCGTCATGCCAGCTCAACTCAACTGGTTGCCGTTTGCTTGAGCGCTGCCGCATCGGCGGCGCGCGCCCCACCACCGGTCCAGAGATTCTGAATCTCTTCCAGGGTGCGCTGCTTGGTTTCGGGCACGTACAGGTAAACGAAACCGGCAGCCAGGAAGCTCATTACTCCGTACACCCAGTACGGGAAGCCATGATTGAACAGTGCATTCAGCGTGGAATTGCCGATCAGGATCTTGAATGACCAGGATACGAACAGATTGGCGATCCACTGCGCTGCCACTGCGAGCGCCATGGCGCGGTTTTTGATCGAGTTGGGAAACATCTCGGCCAGCAACACCCAGGTCACCGGCCCCCACGACAGCGCGAATCCGGCGATGTAGACGACGGCGGCAACCAACGGCCCCATGCCGACCCGGTTGGCCTGAAACTGGAAGCCCAGCGTCAGCATGGCCACTCCCATCACCACTCCGCCGATAACCAACAGAGGCTTGCGGCCGAGCCGATCGACGGTCAGGATCGCGACCACGGTGAAAACGACGTTTGCAAGACCTACGATCACCGTCTGCAACAACGCTGAGTCGGTGGATGCCCCGAGATTCTGGAACATCAACGGGGCGTAGTAGAGCACCGCGTTGATCCCAACGAACTGCTGGAATACCGACAGCAGCACGCCGGCGACGATCACCAGGGAGCCGAAAGCGAACAGGCTCACGCCTGAGGCGCTCTCGCGCACCGCCAATGAGCTCTCGATCTCGACCAGTGTGGTGCGCGCCTCTTCCTCGCTCACCAGCCGGCCCAACAGCGCGCGGGCCTTGTCGATGCGGCCCTTCAACACATAAAAACGAGGCGTGTCGGGAACGAAAATCAGCAACACGAGGAACAGGATGGCGGGAATGGCCTCGGAAACCAACATCAGCCGCCATCCGGTCGAATGAATCCAAGCTTCGTCACCTTGCGCAGCAATCGCCCAGTTGACGAAATAGACCAGGAGGATGCCGAGCACGATCGAGAGCTGATTGAACGAGACGAGGCGTCCGCGTATCTGACTGGGAGCGACCTCTGCGATGTAGAGCGGCGATAGCATGGAGGCGATACCCACCCCCACACCGCAGAGAATGCGGTAGAGAATGAACGGTGTCAGCGCCTTCGGTCCCATGCCGCCGATGGGCCCAAGTCCAAATTCGGGGTACGCAGAGCCTGCCGCAGAAAGCAGGAACAGTGCGCCAGCCACTATCAGGCCACCCTTGCGGCCGATTGCGTTCGACACCCACCCGGCCAGGATCGCGCCAATGATGCATCCGAACAGCGCGCTCGAGATGGTCCATCCGGAGAGGCTGCTGCGCGCGGTCTCCTCGAGATGCAGCGGATCGATGAAGTTGGCATCAATAGAGCTGACGGCACCGGATATGACAGCGGTGTCATAGCCAAACAGAAGACCTCCGAGCGTTGCGACAAAAGTCACGCCCACTACCAGCGACGAGCTGCTATTTCTCATGACCCCCTCTTTGACCGGCGCGCGTCGACACGACCGGCGCTCGATGTCACTCGATGGCCCTAGCATGGTAGCGCTATCAAAAGGGGGGCGTCAATGAATCGACTTTCGCCGTTGGTCGTCCTTGTGAAGCAATGCCGCGACGCGGCATCAAAGGGGGGCTGACGAATCGCGCTTCACGAGTGTGAAATTCATGACATGCTGTACTGGCCCGAGTGTTTGTCCGAGGCGACGCAGACGGATTTCCTCCAGAAGCAGCTCCAGGGCTTTCCGGGCCATGGCCGCAACCGGCTGTCGGACAGTTGTCAAAGCGGGCCAGATGGTGGTAGCGAGCGGCGTGTCGTCAAAACCCACGATGGTCAGATCTTTCGGTACGTCCAGATGAAGGCGATGCGCCACGGCGATCGCGGCCGCCGCCATGTCGTCGTTGCTCGCGAAGATCGCGGTCGGGCGCTTCGCGGTTTCGAGTATCTGCTCCGCCGCGACGAGACCGGAACGGTAAGTAAACGATCCCTGCTTCACCCACTCGGGTCGCACCGGCACATTCGCCTCGCGCAGTGCGGTCTCGAAGCCCGCCTGGCGCTGCGCGCTGACAGTTTGATTCTGCGCGCCGATTATGAAGCCGATATCCTTATGGCCGAGGGATAGCAAGTAGCGCGTCATGGCCGCCGCAGCCTCTTCATCGTTGATACTGACCGAAAGCCCTTCGGCTTCCGGCCGCCCTGTGGCCACCGAGACGAAGGGGATGTTCGCCGTGAGCAGCGCCTCCAGCGCGATGTTGGAATCGGACAGCGGCGGTGGCAGAATGATACCGCCGACCCCATCCCGCACCAGGCGGTCTATCGCCGCCCGCTCGTTGCGTACCCCACATTTTTCCAGCACGATCTGACTGCCGGCCTGACTACTTTGCTCCAGCACGCCGACCAGCAGCTCGTTCAGATACGCCGCGCTGGGGTTGTTGTACAACAGTCCGATGTGCAGCGAGGTTGCCCTGGCAAGATTGCGGGCGGCCACGTTCGGCTGGTATCCGAGCTCTTTGACGGCGGCCTGAACGCGTTGGCGCGTGGCCGCCTCGACATGAGCATCTCCACTGAGGGCGCGGGAAACGGTCATGGGCGAAACACCCGCGTGTTTCGCAACTTCGTGCATGGTCACCGCATTACGGCGCCGTCTTGGCGTTCTTTTCACCACTCACCCCTGCGGTCGACGAGGTCATGATTCTACCAAACCAAAACAGGCACATCGGTCCCCTGGCAAGGAGGAAGTCGCTGGCCTGGCTGTGGGCACTGGCCCTGTACGCCGTAATGCCGGCCACACACGCAGAGGACGGCTACGAGCTCTGGCTGCGATATAGACACCTACAACCCGGGTGGACCGACATCTACCGCAAGGAGATCAGCGAAATAGTCCCTCCGCGCCCCTCATCGCCAACGCTCGACATAGCCCGATCGGAGCTCTCCCGGGGGCTTGGCGGGCTGCTGGGCGAGGCGCCGCCCGTGTCAGAAAAGCCGACAAGGGAAGGCAGCCTCGTTTTCGGAACACCGCGGACGTCCTCGCTCATCGCGCGGCTGCGGTTGGATCTCGATCGTGTGGGATTGGAAGGATATGTCATCCGCAGTCTCCGCCAGGGCGGCCACCGCCTCACCGTCATCGCCTCCACAGGGGACGTGGGCGTCCTCTACGGTGCGTTTCATCTGCTGAGACTACTACAAACAAACCAACCTCTGGAGCACCTGGACATCTCATCAGCTCCGCAGATCCGACATCGTATCCTGGATCACTGGGACAACCTGGATCGCACCGTCGAGCGAGGCTATGCCGGAGAATCGATCTGGGACTGGCACAAGCTGCCGGACTACCTGGATCCCCGTTACACGGATTACGCGCGCGCCTGCGCGTCAGTGGGCATAAACGGAGTAGTACCGAACAATGTCAATGCCAGCGCTGTCAGCCTTACAAAACCGTATCTTGCGAAGCTGACAGCCCTGGCGGACCTGTTTCGCCCGTACGGGCTCCGGGTGTATTTGAGCGCCCGCTTCAGCGCGCCGCTCGAGATCGGAGGTCTGTCCACCGCCGACCCGCTCGACCCCGCGGTGCGCGCGTGGTGGAAAGCCAAGGTGGACGAAATCTATGCGCTCATCCCGGACTTCGGGGGCTTTCTGGTCAAAGCCAACTCCGAAGGACAGCCAGGGCCGCGGGATTATTCCCGAACCCACGCGGAGGGAGCCAACATGCTGGCGGACGCCCTCGTCCCCCACGGCGGCATCGTCATGTGGCGTGCGTTTGTCTACTCCCAGAACCAGCCGGACGATCGCGCCAGGCAAGCGTACGACGAATTCGTG
>CAZBTV010000058.1:0-42730 GCA_964494895.1 uncultured Steroidobacteraceae bacterium
GACAACCGTGCCCGATTTCAAAGTGTTCGCGCGCTTGCGGGGCGTATATGCGCACGCCGTGCGTGCCAAGCGCGTAACCGCCGCCGGCTCGATTCCGGGCGCGCCTGTTTTTCAGACCCGCATCCCCACCCCGGGCCTCGCCTCCGTTGTACAGGTCGGACGGTCGTTCGACCTGCGTGCGCCAGAGGATGCGCGCTCGATGCGCACGCGCGCTGGTGAACGATTGCGTCACAAGTCTCGTGCGAGCACTTGTTGGGACATTGAGCGCCTGGTGCTCGAACACTCACCCGAGGTATTCAAAGTCAAATGCTTTCCACCCTCGCTTGAATATCGCGGCTCAGCGCCGGGCCGGATTCTCGTCGCTGTGATACCACGGGTAAGACGCAACGATCCTAACGACAGCACCCGCGCGCCGCGCATCAACACCGCAGGACTCAAACGGATCGCAGATTACCTGCGCAGCCTCGCCTCGCCGTGGACGCAATTCGACGTGCTGAACGCCGTCTACGAGCGCGTTCAAGTGCGTTGTTCCGTAAGGCTCACGCCTGGCGCGCCTACCGGCCTCGTACTGAGGCGCATCAATGAGTCCATCATCGAATACCTTTCCCCGTGGTGGGATAGGGGTCGTGGTCCCACCTTCGACTGGATCATCCGCTGCGAAGAAGTCGAGGCGCATCTGCGCAAGCTCGATGGAGTCGAGCTCGTCAACGGTACTTCACTGTTACATATAGCGGAGGACGAAGAGGACAGTTTCAGCCTCGGCGATACCGCAAGAGATAATTCGAGAGTCGAGACTCGCGGTACGGCCACTCAGCGCGCTTCGGACCAGGTCCAAGCAAGTTGCCCGTGGAGCATCGCATTGCCGATGCCAAATCACCTCGTCATGCTGGTCGATGCCCCTGCCGCGACCGACTCCCGCCCCATCCCCACCGGTATCGGCCACCTCGCCATCGGCAGCACCTTCATTGTCAGCCCACAGGGCATGCCATGACAAGCCGTCATCGTGAGACCCTGAAGAACTTCTTTGCCGATGGCCGCATGCCGACGAGCGATCATTTCAGAGACCTGATCGATTCGACGCTCAACATGACCGACGAGGGCTTTCGCAAGTCTCCAGAGAACGGCCTCGAAATTTCCACGCCGGTCGGCTTCGATGCGCTGCTCAGCTTCTATCGCGACCAGGACCCACAGTCCGTGGTCTGGTCGGCAAGCTATGGCGCCCGCGATCAGCTCCAATTCAGTTTTGGCTCGACGGCTGCAACCCGCGATTCTCCTCCCGCCCTGACGCTCGACGGCCGCAACCACAATATAGGTATCAACACTGCTGAGCCCCGACACGAGCTCGATGTTAGCGGGGTGATCGGCGCACAAGGCCGCATAGGCCGATATCCCTTGGCGCGCGACCTCAACCTGGCTGCCAACGGCAAGTGGCAGTTCCTCACCGATGAGCTGCAGGGGTGCCAGGCGTTTGAAGTCGTTGCCGGCGTGGGTGGTCATCGGGGCCGCGGCCGCTACGCCCTGATCCATGCGATCGCGCTGAATACCTACAACCCCGACTCCGGTTGGTTTGGCCTGTTCTCGCGCAAAAGACCCATTCGAACGACCTGCGCCTACTATGGGCGACGCTGCGACAGGCTCGAGCTACAGTGGGTCGGCGGCCACGGCCGGGATTGCAGGTATCGGCTGCAGATTCGCACCAAATGCGACTATGGTGAGGGCATCTTCATCAAGGCACAGCTCACGCGCCTGTGGTTCGATGAAGACATGCAGGGGGCGGCCAGGTGAACGAGATCCACGGCATCAAGCGCTCCGACCACCGTGAGAGCGAGTCGAGTTTTGAGCGTCTTTGCGAAGAAGGAGTGAGGCTGGCGCAAGCCGCCAGCGGCAACCGGTGGACCGATTACAACCTCCACGATCCTGGGGTCACCCTACTCGAGCAACTTTGCTACGGACTCACCGATATAGCCTATCGGGTCGATTTTCCGGTAGCCGATCACATGAGCGGTCCTGGGAATGTCATTGCATTTGGACAGCTGGCGCTACATCCACCCGACGTCGTTTTTCCGTGTAGGCCGACCACGCCGCTCGACTATCGCCGTGTCTTGCTGGACCAAGTTTCAGGGTTGGACGATGCGCAACTCACCCTTCCCCCTCAGACGGGCTCCGCAGCCGCTCCGACGCCCGCCGGGGTCTACCGCCTCACGGTGCGATTGGCTACCCGGGTCGCATCCGGTGTTGATTCACGCACTGTCGACGCCCGTGTTGCCTACTGTGCGCATCGCAATCTCTGTGAAGACATCGATCCAAAGATCACGACGATTCGAGAAGTGAGCTGCGAGCTCCACGGCGAAATCGAGCTCAACGGCCCCCGCGACGGGAGCGAGGTGTTGGCGGATATCTATGACCGCTGCGCGAGAGTGATCGCGCGCACACCACTCTACCGCAGCGCCGGCGAGCTGATCCGAGGGGGACAGACACTTGAGAAAACCTTTACCGGTCCACGCACACCAAACGGGATCATTGACGAGCCTTGGAGCGTCGATGCGCCGGACCGGCTCTTCGTCAGTGCCCTGACGGCCATAATCGAATCGATCGAGGGTGTGGGCTCTGTTCATCGACTGGCGTTGCGTCGCGAAGATGCGTCCTACGAAACCGACTCACTGCCGTTGCGCGGAGTCGACTGGGCATTGCGCCTGCATGTCCCCCGAAACGCAAGCGAGGCGCGAGTCGGCACCATTCATCTCACCCGCCGCGGCAAACGCCTCGTCATAGCGGCGCATGAAGTTTACGACAAGTACGAGAAATTACAGGCGCGCGCTCACGCGCAAGGCATTCGCCTTGGTAGGGGTGAGTCACAACAAAACACCCCATCGCCATATGAACCCGTAGTTGCCGAGGCCGATCTCGGCTACGAGCTGCCGCAGGGTGCCTATCGCGATCTGCAACGATATCGCTCCGTCCAGGAACACTTTCCGCCGATCTACCACCTCGGACCGCATGCACTTCCCGAGCACGCCCCCGTCGCGGAGCGAGCGCAGGTCAAGCAACTCAAGGCCTATCTTCTGATGTTCGAGCAGATGATTGCGAACGCCGCCGCTCGAGTGCAACACCTGCGAGAGCTGTTCACGGTTGATGCAACGGAGCGAAGCGTCTGGTGGCAAGGACTCGGCGACGATTCGGTGCCTGGCATCGAGGCATTGTATCGAGGACAGCAGTCGCCTCAGCAAGTTGCAGCCGCCGTATTCGGTCCGTTCGACCGCTATATCGAACGCAAGAACAGCGTGCTCGACCACTTGCTCGGCCTGCACGGAGAAACCTACGCGCAAAATTCTCTCCGGCAGTTCTACAGCTACGCCGGTTCCGACGAAATCGACCTACTGCTGCTGCAAAACAAGGTCGCGTATCTGCGCGACGTCGTCGAGCTCAACCGGGATCGGGCCGGGGCTTTCAACTATGCCCGAACCGCATGGAATACCGTTGGTAATTATTCGGGCCTTCAGAAGAAGGTGTGCCTGCTGCTCGGATTTCCACCTGCCCGCATCCGTTCGTTGACCGAGGCACTGCACAGGCAGAAACGCCGACTTACAACTCGATGGGACGATGAGGAGCCCCGCGGAGCACCCGAGTCTGTCACGCCTGATCACATTCGCCGCAGCGTGCCCGCCGGACCTCGCACTCGAGTACATAGTCACCCCGAGATCGAACGGCACCTGCGTAGGGTCCACTGGCTGCGCGGCCCCGATATCCCGGCTCCGTTCTTTCGCGCGGGTGCTCACGCCGACCGTTACTACGTGCTGGCCCTCGGGGACCGCTTCCGCCTGCTGCTCGGGCCGGATGAGGACGACCACTGGTGGAACGTAGGTGAAGGGTTTGCCACGGAGGATGAAGCACTCCGCGCCGCGGACAGTGTGCGATATTTTCTGCGGCGGCTCAACGAGCTCAGCGAGGGCCTGCACGTTGTCGAACATGTGTTACTGCGACCGTTCGGCACGGGTGTTGGGCACGCAGAACTTCGGGTGCCATCGGAGTTCTACGCCTTCCGACTCACGGTCGTGTTGCCCGCCTGGACCGTGCGAACCTATCAGCACAGTTTCCGCGAATTCGCTGAAGAGACAATCGCGATCAACTGCCCCGCACACATCGTGCCTCGGGTTCTCTGGCTCGACTACACGGAAATGGCCGCCTTTGAATACCTGTATGAACAATGGCTGGAGGCCAAACGCGCCTGGTTCAATGAGCAGGACGTCACTACGCAGTCCTACGAAGCCGCCACCGAACGCCTCGACTACGCGTCCTGCCGAATGATCGAGTCCTTGCTCGGGCAGCCGCCCGACAACCACGACGACCCCGCACTCTTTGTGACCGATCCGAATCCGGACGGCGCCTTACTATGAGCGCCCACATCATCGAAGACCTCTGCTTCGAGGTTGATTTCGCCTCCGAGGACGACGCTTTCGAAGCGCAAGAGCGCCTGATGCACTTCGCGCAGGGGCGCGCGCAACAGGTTATCGCTTCAGTGTTCGACGAAGCCATCGAGTCAGATGCGGTCCTGCGCTTGGAAAAGCTACATGTAGAGATCGGTACAGTCCCTCTCACCGATTTCGAAGACCGATTTGCCGAGCGGCTTCGCGAAGAGTTGCAAGCGCTGCTACGTGATCGCCGAGCGGAGCTGGAGCAATCACGGGTCCTGGAGCCATCTTTGCCCGAACGAGACACGCTGGAGCTTCGCTCGGGGCCAGTGGAGCTGCGGGCTGGTACCCAATCAGAGTCGCCTTCGGTCGGCCATCTCACTACCGGCAGGGGAGCTGAGCTCGATTGGTTATTGCATTTCATAAAGCACGGTTGCTTACCCTGGCACGCGCCGGCGCACATTGGCCAGGATATGCATGCGCTGGCAACGCGTGTGTTGGAGGATAATGGACTACAGCTAGCGCGAGCGCTGCGAGCAGCTCCATTCTCAGAGTGGCGTATGATTTTTCGCCGTCTCGTCGCTCAGTTTCCGACAGAGTGGCTGGCCGAGCTCGGTCGACAGATCACCCTGGCCAAACAGTACCCTTCGATTGCAACAGCGGGGCAGCCTGTCGCTACTCGTAAAGGTGCGACGCCCCCCATGACCCGGAGCGAAGCCCTCACGAGCTCGCCATGGCGTGCCGAGATCGAAGCGATACTCGGTGAGTCACCGCAATCCGGCTTCGCGCCCGCATCTGAGCCGCTTCCGACAACCCACACTTGGCGCAGTGCATTGCTGCACGACGCACCCTGGCTAAAGGCGACCCTAACGCGCCTCGGTCACAACATCCATGTCCGTCGCCGCCTCGCAGCTGCACTTCCCAAGGAGGTTGTCCCGGATCTACTTGCGCTTTGGCTTTCCCCGGCTCAAGTCGACACCATGCTTGCGACGAGAAGCTATATTCTGCTCGACGGCGGTGCCTCAGAATTCAACGAATCGGACTATCGACACAGTCTTGAGAATCAAATAGCCCGCTGTGCGGACGAAGCCCTGCAGCAGCACCGGATATCCGCCAGCTCAACCCCAACGCTACAGCGGACTGCTGATTCAAGCATTCGCAACGGCCGACGGCATACCAGGGAAACGGGAACTCTGCCAAAAAACCCCACCACGCATTCAGCTGGCCGTCTTCATGCTGCCCGCTCTGCAGCCAGTCTGCATGCTGATCTACGCGACAAAACGACAAGTTCACCTGCACCACTTGACCTTCCGCGCACGCATCAGGACGTTGTCCGCACGAGCTCGCTGGAGAACTACACCAGTGCTGCAGACAGGACCACAGCTCACCCTTCCCTGGAGAACTGCGCCACTACCCTAGACAATGCCACAGCTCGCCGATCGCCGGAAAACTACACTACTGCCGGAGATCACCGTGTCATCGATGCCACGCAGTTGCATAACTATGCGGAGTGGTCTACCGAGCTACCCAAGGTTAGTTCCCGCGGGACGTCCGGTTCCGAAATACCTCCGCCAGCCGACATCGCTGGCCCCGACAACCTGCACGAAGCCGTCGCGCGCTCGCGTCTCCGCGCCCAGATTGAAGTGGTACTCAGCGAAGCATCAGAATCATCCGACGTCACGCCCGTCGCAGTAATGCCCGTGCCATCCGATAAGTGGCGCGACGTATTACGTGATGACTCATCGTGGCTTAAAGCGACCCTGCTGCGCCTCGGCCGCGGTATCCGCGCCCGCCGGCGCCTCGCCGCTGCCCTACCTCAGGAGACTATCCCGGATTTCCTCGCACTGTGGCTTTCCTCGACTCAACTTGACACCGTACTTGCAACGATTTGGGCAAACACCGCGCCCTTCGCTCGTGAGCCGTCGAAAACGAACATCCCGTACGGCGCGAAGAGTCCTGCTTGGCTGCTGGTTGCCACACTGACCTATATTCTGGTTGAAGGAGGTGCACAGCAATTCAGCGAGCCGGCCTATCGGCGCAGCCTCGCGAATCAAACAGCTCGCGACGGAGGCGAGACCCTGGGCCACCATGACTTAGCTGCCCGCCCGAATCCCGAATCACGGTCGAGCCCCAATTTACCCGACCAGACGCGAAATTCGTTGCGGTCACCTCAGTCCGCCGCTACCCGCATGCAGCGGGGAGTCGTTCACGCAGGTTTCTTGGAAGGCCCTGTCACGACCACTGCTGCAGCAAACCCCCCAGCTTACCCGACGCCCGGCGCTGGACAGGCGGTCCCTCCGTCCGATTTATCTGCCGCACCCGACTCATCCGCCGCACCCGACTCATCCGCCGCACTCGACTCATCCACCACGCTCAACTCATCCACCACGCTCAACTCATCCACCACGCTCAACTCATCCACCACGCTCGGCTCATCCACCACGCTCGGCTCATCCACCACGCTCGGCTCATCCGCCGCACTCGAATCATCTGCCGGCCTGGATTCCGCTGCCCACGACAGGCTGGTCCTCGGCGAGCTGCGCGACGCGTTCACACGCTTGCAACTCCGTGACCAGATCGCAGCGATATTCAGTGAATCCTCGGAGCCCGGCTTCGCGCTCGTGGCATCTGCGCCGACAGCCGACACCTGGCGCACGGTATTGCGGCATGACGCACCCTGGTTAAAGACGACTTTGATGCGCCTAGGTCGCGGCGTCCACGCCCGGCGCCGCCTCAGCTCTGTATTGCCTGAGGAGATTGTCCCAAACCTGCTTGCGCTCTGGTTTTCGCCCACTCAAGTTGACACCATACTTGCATCAACCGGCGCCCCCGCATCTTTCACTCGTCAAGCGCTAAGCACCGACGTCCCGCGCGAATGCGTCAGTCCCGCTTGGCTGCTCGCTACACTGACATATATTCTGGTTGACGGCGGCGCCTCGGAATTCAATATATCGACCTATCGACATAGCCTCGAGAATCAAACCGATCTCCGCACAGACCAGGTAGCGAAGCGCGAGGGAATATCCGCCACCTCTACTGTGAGGCGACAATCGAGTGCGGATTCATCCTTTGGAAGTGATCAGCAGACCGGTACGAACAGCGGTGATCCGCTCAGCGCCCACAACCCGGGTGCAGTCGACCCCATCGATGTCGCCCGTTACGCGGTGAATCACCAAACCGATGTCCGCACCAATCTGCGCGACCATCCACGAGGTTCGTCACCACCTCTTGACATCTCTCGCACGCAGAGCGAGTCGGTCCGCACAAGCACCCTGGAGGATTACACGAGCGCCGCAGCGAGTACCACAACTCACCCCTCACCGGAGAACTCCACCACTGCCGCGGATCACACCTACATCGATGCCACGCACCTGCCTGAGTGTGCAGAGTCATCCCCCGAGCTATATAAGGTTAGTTCCCTCGAGCCGTCCGGTTCCGAAATACCTCCATCGGCCGACGTCGCAGGCCCCGCCGACCTGCACAAAGCCCTCTCACGTTCGCAAGACCGTGCTCAAATTGAGGCGCTACTTGGCGGATCTCCGGAATACGATGTCGCGCACGGCGCGCCCCGGCCGGTGCAGTCCGATATCTGGCGCCGTGCACTGCGCGATGACCCATCCTGGCTAAAGGCAACCTTGCTGCGGCTCAGCCCCGGCGTCCGGGCCCGCCACCGTCTTGCCGCTGTGATACCAGAGGATGTCATCCCGGACCTGCTCGCACTTTGGCTATCCCCGACTCAAGTTGACACCCTGCTTAGGACGGACGCCGCCGCGCGTTTCGCTCGGAGGCCTGAGCACACGAACGCGGAAGTTCCACACGGAGCTACTGCTAATCTGCTTGGAAGCCGCGCGACACATGCGCCTGACCGCACTCCGGACTTACAGATCTCCAACGGATCCTCGGGTAGCCCGGGCGACCGACCCCTTAGTAGCGTTACCTCATTGCTGAACACACTAGCCGATATTCTAGTTACGGGCGGCACACAAGAATTCAGCCAGCCGGGCTACCGACGCAGCCTCGCGCCCGAAACAGTCCACGACAGAGATGAGACCCTGATTTACGTGGGGATATCCGCCACCCCGACGACTGTTGCAAATCGCTCTGCAACCGACCCCGCGGGACCGGCGTCCGTACTTTACAACTCACCCACAAACACTGATCAGGACACTCATCCACACTTACCCCTGCTTTCCGCCGCGCCCACAACTCCCGCCGCTCGCCCAGAAGCATCCGCGACAGTGAAGTCCGACGCGGATTCAATAGCGGCCGCCACACTAAACTCCGCGGCCCAGCTTCAAGTCCGTTCGGAGCTCATTTTAGGCCTCAAGGACGGGATACTCGCCGCCGAGCACTCCCAAGCTGGTTCGGAGCCTATTGAGGTGGCCGCGATTAGTCCCCGCACCCCCAGCAGTTCCGAAATACCTCGGACAGCCAACACCTCGTTTCCCGATCAACTACCCGGATCCCCTGCAAATCTACGCTCGCGTACACAACCACTCGAAGGCGGCGCGACTCAACTCGCGAGAGACCGGGGTTCTCCCGTTGCAATAGATCCCGCAACAGATGAACTGCCAATCAAACTTTCGCACACCGTCGACGCACAGAGCGTTCGCGATCTCAAGTCCACATTAGCGATCCAGACCCGCGATGCCCGCCAGGGCGATGCCGTATTCGTGCGCGACACCGATGCCGCTGCAAGCCCGTCTACCCGAACTACGCCCGGTGCTCCCACTCCCGGTACGTCATCTTTGACTGTGCCAGGTCCACAATCTCTAACCAAGACCCAGGCCCACGTAATCGCGCCAAAGGACCAGCGCCCGCCAGCCTGTGAGCCGACCTCGCCCAACCCACCGCCGGTGACTCCGACCAAGCTCGCCGAACCAACGCCCGGCGCGAGTCTCGCCACCCAGGATACTAACCCCGCACTCGGTGACGTTGACTTTTTACGCTACCTGCGCGGCACGCCGACACCAAATTCTCCGACCGACAGCCTGCGACAGGCGTTGCGATCCCTGTTGGACCAGCGCTCGCCCTCCGCACGTCGTGCGCTGCTCTCCGCCTTAGAATACCCGCGTGCTGCGCATCGCATTGCTGCACTGCTCTCAGCCCGCGATCTGCCGGCCATGCTCCAATGGCTACGCCCCGCCGACGGCACCATAGCGCTCGAGGTCGCCGCCCGAGTCACTGGGGTCCACCATAGTGCCGGCGATAGCAGCGTCTCCCCACAAGACAACGCTCGCAGCCTGTCGTTCCTGGGCGGCGGTCATGGAGCCGACACCGCAAGCGACAACACAGACACCGATGACCTGATACGCTCCGTAAATGAGTTCGTGTTCACCGAACTCTTCGAGGAAGGCCGCACCTTCGACCCTGAGCCGTTTGCTCAACGGTTGACTGCCGCACTCACTTCCGCTGCGACACCGTGGAACAACTCGGCCTCCACAACTCCTGAGCACGCTCGTTCGAGATACCTTGGGGGCAGGGGCACCCGCGCAGCGACTGACTTATCCGCCGTGCAACCTGCACCTCCAGCGGAATACGGCGCCGATCCGGAGCGAATCTATGTTGCCAACGCCGGTGTCGTCATCGTCGGACCGTACCTCCCACGTCTATTCTCCGTTCTCCAACTCACAAAGGAGGAGTCATTTACCACGGTCAGCTCCGCACAGCGTGCTGCGCACCTGATCCAATACATCGTGACTGGGTCCACCGTTACCCCCGAACCGATGTTGGTTCTAAATAAGATTCTCTGCGGCCTGCCGGTATCCGCACCTGTCCCGCTGGAAATCGACCTTCGCGCCCAAGAGCAAGCCGCCATCGACGACATGCTGACGGCGATCATCGCTCACTGGAAGGCGATTGGTCGTACGTCGATCTCTGGTCTGCGCGAGTCGTTCTTGCAGCGTGCAGGACGGCTCGTCTCTTCCGACAATAGCTGGCGACTGCGCGTCGAGTCCAAATGCTTTGACATGTTGCTCGACCGATTGCCGTGGGGATACGGCACGGTGAAGTACCCATGGATGCAACGGGTGTTGCATGTGGAATGGCGCTGAACGGAGGGCGACATCTTGATTGCGCGAGCGTCAGTAACTGCGACGGGGACGTTTGGCGCCACGATGCGACAGCTCGGCGTGTTCACGTTGGCGGCGCGGCTGCTGTGCCTCGCGACTCAGTTCCTGGTAGCGGCGGCATCCGGTCCCGTCCTGTCGGATGAAACAAACATTCCGCCAACGCAGGCTGCCGATCGTGCCGGATCGCAAGCACCCTTGCGATTGATCTACCGCACCGTCGCGTTGCCCGCCGGCCACGTCGGTACGACGTATGGACCAAAGCGCATTGTCGCAGGGGGCGAGCCGCCCTATACCTTTGTCTTCACGGGTAAGTTTCCGCCCGGCCTCACTCTTGGAGCGGACGGTATGCTCAGTGGAACACCGACCACCGCTGGTACCTATGGCTTTCAGTTGGCGGTTCGCGATGCGTCCGTACCTCCCGTGATTACGCAGCAACCCTACGTGCTGCGCATCGAGCTGAACAAGCAGCCCTCGCAAAGCGCTCCCGTGACCCTCACCCGAGAGGAAGCCGATGCCATTGCGAATCCGCATCCCGATGCGCCGGTCACCTATCTGTTGACGCTCGACGCTCTCAAGGGTGCAGTCACGCAGCTTTCGACCACCGCTGCGCCGGAAGCCAGTACCGATCTCAGTCCTTCCGCAGATTCAAATGCAATTGCGAACCCAAACAAGGCTGCGACTCAAAACGCAAATTCCGCCGGCGCTTCGCCTGCTGGCCTCACATCGGCGGTCGACTCTCCCGCCATCAACGTAGAGCAACTCGAGGCGGTAGTCGCGCCCACCTTGAATGTCGAGTACCCGTCCCTTTTCTTGTTCAAAGCCGCCTTGGAGGCGGCTCGCTGCTCCTATTATCAGCGGGCACTCGTGGAACACACCGCCGGCAAGAGCCCCGTCGACCTGACATGCCCGCCTCCACCGACAACGGGAAAAGGCGTCAGGGACTCCACGACCGCCACTGTAGGTAAAGCCGGGGACGCACCAACTCCACAGGCTGGAACCGGCGCAGTATTGACCCTGCGCGAGTACTACGATCAGCTCCTGCCCGACACCGTGCGCGATTCGCTCGTTCTCGCCGCAGAGAAGTTCCATCCGCCGAACGAATCATCACCGGCCAATGTCATCGGCAACGGATGTGGGTGCGCCCCGCGGAACGGGCCGAAAGAGGTTTACGGCTTCTATCCGTTCTGGAATGCAACGAGCGCACCCCAGCCGATCGACTTCAGCCTGTTCACGCGAATCGCCTATATGGGCGTCATTCTCAACCCGACAGGCGACTACACCACCCCGACCGATTGGCTCGATCGAAGCGGTAACTTCGCGAGAACGGTGCATCGCTTTGACACGCGTCTCGACCTCGTCGTGTACCGGCAGGAATGGAGCTGGCTACTCGCGCTATCCGAGAAGCAGATTCGCACCCTCGCGGAACAGGCAGCACGCACTGCGGTCGGCATGATCGACACACCGCTCGACAGCCCGTTCGCCTTGAAGCCGTTCTGGCTGCCGTTTTGGCGTGAGTCGGCACACGCTTACGATGGGATCACCGTGTTCTTCGACTACCCACGCGACCGCTCGCGCTTCATTGCAAGCGGCGTGGACAAGTTTCAGTTATTCCTGTCCGAGTACCTCCAGCAGGCAGTCTTGGCTATGCAAGGCAGCGGCCGCGCCTACAACCTGAACATCGTGGTGCCCGATGATCTCGTCGGCGACGATGGTCCCTTCAGTTATCGCAACTTGATCAATTACATCGAGCTTGCAGAGCCAGCCGCCACCCGGAAAGGGACGGCAGCCGAGGACGACCTCGCGGATTACAAGGGTATCAGCCCCATCACCGTCGATATTCTCGTGTTGGTGCGAGAGCCTACTACGGCGCAAAAGAAGTTACTTCGCGCCGGCATCGACCAGCTGATGGCGCCTTATGACGGCCACCGCCGTGTGGCTTTGCTGCAAAGTGTGGTTCCCGTGATCTTTCACCGCAGCGGCCCACAATTGGGATCTACGGCCGATCTCCATGGCTCGCAGCTCGACAAAGACATCACGTATTACCAGTGGACCTACGGGGGTGTCGGCTTCTGGCCTGTGCCAATCACGACGCTCGGTGACGGTGCCGCTGTGAATTCAGTCCTGCAGAAGGACATCTTTGCCGAAAGGTCAGGCAGCGGTCTCGAGTTCGAAATCACTTCGGCGAGCCACATGCTCTGTCGGTACGTCTGCCCCAACCGCGATCTGGTGCGGCTCGTGTTCGAGCTGCTGGTGCTGATCAGCGCAGGTCTCGGCGCCGCGCATTTCACCATCTGCCAGGTACGCCGAGCTGGCCGGGTCTATCTCGCGCTCCTGGTGTCCAGCGCGCTCACGCTCATCTGCGGCGGCCTGCTGCTCAACTGCGACCCGTCCTTGTACGAATTGAAGAGAGGCAACCTGTTGCTATTCTGTCTGATAGTGGGCTTGTGTTTATTCATTGTGTACGAGTCGTACAAGCCGCGAGTCATGCGCCCATGAGAGCTGGTGGAGGCTGAGGGACGCTCGGGCACTGTGGGCACCGTACATTGAAAAAGGCTTCTCCAGTTGCACACACGATGCGCTCCACCCCAACCGCCGTTGCTCGCACGGGCATCTTGGGGCACCTTCGGAGGGGATCTTCAACTCGCATGCGGCCTGCTAAATAATTGCCAGCCGCGGCCGCCCGGAGCGCGCGGTCAGTTGACCACGATGTGCGGCACGAATCGGGCTGTGTCGCGGGTGATCAGCGAGGCGTCCTCGCGAATGCCGATGCCTGCGGGCTCATCGCCAACCACCCAGCTGCCGATGAGCGCGTAGTTGTCGGCGAACCGAGGCAAGGGATGATAGGCCTGACGTACATACGGAAAGTCGGCGTAGGGGCCGGGCGCTTCGAGACGCTCTTCCTGATCCGTGACCAACTCTACGTTGGCGCCTTCTCGTGAGCAGAGCGGCTTGCGAACCCAGCCAGCGTTGAGCGGCCCAGCGCCGGATTCCTCGAAGAACGTCGGCAGCAGGTTCGGATGTCCTGGGTGGAGCTCCCACAGGAGCGCGAGTGCGCCTTTGTTCGAAAGAATTGCTTTCCACGGCGGCTCGAACCAGGTCGCGCGGGAGGACTCCAGATACTGAGCGAATTCCTCAGCGAACAGAAACTCCCAGGGATACAGCTTGAAGATGGCCTCGATGATCCGGTTGTCGCAGTCGGTATAACGCCCGTCGGCCGTCCGACCTATATCTTCGATCGCAACATATTGCGTGCGAATGCCTGCCTGCGTGGCGAGGTCAGCCAGATAGTCGACCGTTGCGCGGTCCTCCTCCGAATCGCGAACCGAGGCAAAGTGCATCAGCCCGCCGAGCCTCGGCGCAAGCGTTGCGAAGGCGAGATACAACTTCTCCTGCAGCGAGTTGAACTGATCCGTATCCGGGGGCAGCCGTCCTTGCCCAATGCACTCCTGTAGCCAGATCCACTGAAACACGGCGGCCTCGTACAACGAGGTCGGCGTGTCATAGTTGAGCTCGTAGAGTTTGGCAGGCCCCTTGCCATTGTAGGCAAAGTCCATGCGTCCATAGATTTGAGGGTCGCCGCGAGTCCAGGAGCTACGGATAAGGTCCCAAAAGCGTTCCGGAATCGCCAGACGCCTCAGGTAGTCCTCGGTGCGTACTGCGCGGCTCACCAGATCCATGCAGAGCTCGTGAAGCTCGCGCGTAGGATCCTCGATGTCACCCTCGATCTGCGGCAGCGAAAATCGATAGTGAGCTGACTCGTCCCAATAGGGACGACCGTCTGTCGTGTGAAACCTGAATCCGAGCGAGTTCGCCTGTTGCCTCCAGTCGGGACGCTCGGCCATGACAATACGTTCCACGGCGTTCTCCTAGCCGCCCCAACTCCCACGCGCGACGGAGCTGCGTCCGAATCCGCCCCGGGAGAGCGTTTCGGCCACGGTTGGGGCCGCACTCGGACCCCGGGCTCCGACTCCAAAACGCTCTCCGCTTGCCGTTTGCCATTCGCCACGATCGCCTCGCGCGCGGTAGAGGGGTGCACCATAACCACCACCGTAGCCCGACCAATAATGGTCGTGATAGTGGTACTGATACGACGGCCCGCTCAGCGCACGACCGATCATGAAGCCGGCCAGCGCCGGCATGAACCAGGATCCGGACGAGGTTTGAACCGAGTGGCATTGATCCCAGCCGTACTGCGCCTGACACTCAGCGAGCGTGCTGTAATGTGGGCCATTACGATATTGGGCCTCAACCGCGTCCGCATAGGCTTTTTCGCAAATGTCGGCGCTGACCTTGCCTTCGCTCACACACTGTTGCAGGTCGCGGTAGGCCAGCGTGCTCTGCGGCTGCGGGTAGGAGCCTTCGTCGCACGCTGAAAGCAGCAATGGCATCGTCCCCATCAGCACGAGTTCGATCGATCGAGAGCGTTTCATGTTGCCTCCCAACGGCTGCCCCGTTCCTCACGGTGTCATGCACGCCGCATTGATAGCCCCGACGGCAAGGGATGTGAGCGCCACAAAGATGCCCGCGGCCATCTCGTTGTCGGCGATCCTCTGTGAGAGATTGGGCAGGAAGATCCGGACAGCGAAAAACGTCGCGGCCTGAATGACGAGCGCGATCACTCCCCAGATGGCGAAATCGACCAGCGACACCGAATGGATGATAGCGCTGCACAGTGGCAGCACGAATGCGAAAAGCGAGCCTCCAAGCGCAACCGCGGCCGCAGATTTTCCCTGCCGGATGAGAGCAAACTCGTCGTGAGCCGTCAGTCGGGTGTAGATGAACCCGAACAGCAGCAGGAGCCCGATCGCAACGGCGAAATAGGTCAGGAAGGCCGGTAGCCCGACGAATGAGAGCGTCCAGGGATGTGACATGGCTTGAAGACTCTCCTCGAGGGTCCTTTGAAATGGTGATGGAGCCTGATGCGCGAGCATCGTCTGGCTCGCAATGTTGGTTTATGATCAGGTGACCGAGAGGTCAGCAGGATTCAGGTCCAGGCCGATCGAGGTCACCACCTGCAAGCTGTCCGGACATTCCTCGACGGATATCAGCACGTATTCCTGACGATCGCTCGCCTCGATGAGTCGCCGGTACAGCATCGAGTAGTGCTGACAACTGAAGCTGGGGGTCCGTGGGTCCTTGTCGAATACGAGCTCAAGCAACGGAATCAACTCCGTCTGTCCCCGTGAGGCACCCCACACACGCTGATAGAGGAATGCGCCTACTTCGTAGGTAGGCAGGCCGACTTCGCTGGAACTTCCGGCAACCGCCTTGAGCTCGTCGAGATTGGCAGGCGTTTTGACATCCCAGTACTGCCACAGAATGCATTCCGAGACGTTGGCGTCATCGGTACCACCGTCGGTTTTGACCTGCAGCCACGTTTCGTCGTCATCGAAGTAGTACCGATGCAGCCAGCTACGATTGAGATCGACGACTCCACGGGCTGCTATCGGCTGAGCGCACGCTCCGATCTCGAAGTTCACACGCCCCTCCAACATACGGTACGGAAGCGGGTCGATTTCGACGAATGCCCCGAGCCGCAGTTTCAGCGGCTCGGGAGGCAGTACCTCGGGTGCCCGCGAAATGCCCAGATTGGACCGGGTATTGCGAGCGAGGACATCGATCAACGATCGGAGGCTCATCCCGCGCCACCTTCGTTCCTGAACCGGGCCAACACGTCACTTGCGGCACTGGCGCCAGGAATGATGCCGGCCTTGCGCAGTCGCTCTTCGAGCGCCTCACCGCTCGATTCAGCGGACAGAGCATTCGCGGCGTCCATCTGCGCAAGCGCTTCTTCCTGCCGCTTCTCGATGCGCTCCAGGCTATCCAAGGCGCTGCGGGCACGCGAGTCGGTGCCAGAACTGGCGGCGGCGACGGCGGCGGATGCCCTGATGACGTGCTGTTTGGCTTTGACCGTATCGGCCCGCTGCTTCAGAGTTCGAATCGCGGCTTCACCCGCGGTGACCTTCTGTTTGAGAGCCTCGATGTTCTTGCCGTACTCCTCGATCACGTTGTTGCTCGCCTTGGTGAGCGCTTCCTGCTCGGCATACTTAGCCGCGACTTCCTGCGCCAGCGCACCGTGTTTGGCCGCTTCCGCAGCTTGTCCCGCGGATTCCGCCGCTTTCTGTTTGGCCAGAGTCTGGCGAATGTAACCCGCGTATTCTTCGAGCTTCGCTTGCCTCTCAGCCAGATGGTTACGCTCGACGGCCTGCTTACCCATCATACCGGCGAGAGCCACGCGTGCCTCGCGGAGCTGGTTGTCCGCATCGCGGATCTCCTGATCGAGGATGCGAGTCGCGTTCGCGTCCACGGCGGCCTCTCCCGCATCGTTGGCGGCTCCGCGCAGGGCGGTCCAGAGTTTGGTCAATACGCCTGACATGCTGTGGGTCTCCGTAAGCTATTTGACAAATTCGCGGTACGCGGCCGCGGCGTCCACCGCGTTGCGCGCGAGCGTGTCGATCTCGAATTCGATGTCGGACAAGGATGAGGTGGCGCGCAGCGCCCCATAGATCACGTAAAACTCCGTACCGTCGGGATGAGAATCGATCGAAATGTTGGCCAGATCGAAGAGCTTCTCGGTGCGCAGAATACGATCGTTGAGACGGGCCGTGTCGCGCACGCGTGCGACGGGAAACAAGGTCGCCTGAGCGATCGCGATTTCGCCGGTAACAGCGATGTAGACGTGAACGTCCCCGTAGTCGTGAGCCACGGCCAGGATTACAGGCTCGAGTCCCTCGACAAGCGAGAACGTGTAGCGCCCCGAAGCGGCGAGTTGGCCTGCCTGCAGCTCAGGCAGCAAGGAATGAGTGGTGACTGATCCGTTAGCCATGGCGGTAGTGACCCCTTTAAGGGCATGGATGAGTGGGTATGCGTTCGGCTTTCTGAGCAGGTTCTCGACCTTGAGCATCACGGGCGCATGCTGAGGAAGAATCCACACCTCCCGCATGACGAGCCCTGCTGCCCGGAGTTTCTGGCGACGCGTCTGCTGCCGCCTTCGGTTGCCGTCCTTTGTCACTGCTGGGGATATTCCCGAATCGATGCGTTACACGTAACGTTCATGGGTCACACGATAGGCGTTACTAGTCACGTCGTCAAGAGTTACATGTAACGACTCGATGTGCTCACCACACCACTCGGCGCGGTGATTTCTTAATGTTATATTTATAAAATGAGCATATATCATTGATTTTACGTGAGACAGACGTCCGACCCGATCTACCGGGTGAGCACAACGGTTTTTTTGATGGGTCTCCGCGTCCGTGCCATAGACCCAGCGTGAGCATTGCGAGATTGGGCCAGAGTGACCTTAGAGATGGCTGGAGCGTCAGGGTGACGCACCATTGAACCGAGCCGGTGATGATGAGATTCCCCGGGAAGTCGGTTTCAGAAGAGCGCAACCGATGATGGCCACGCTCACTGCCAGGGATCAGCAGCCCGAGCGCCGAATTCCGGCGCCCGCGCGTTGAGCTGATCCTGGCGATTCAAAGCTGGCGCCCTGTCGCCAGCGCCGCTCGGAGAATATCAATCCGGTGCTCGGGTGGGGGGTCTGATCCAACGGCATGCAGCCCGAGTCAGTTGGTTACCGGATTCAACAACAACGCAACCTTTGCTCCGGTCGCGATAACCGTTCCGTTCGCGACGATCTGCCCATTATCGTTGATGGCAGTGGCGCTGGAAATGGTATACGCAGCCGCATCGCTCGCGTCCAACAGCGAGTTCAGGTCGAGCATCTGCCCGCCCGTGTAGAGAAAACCGTCCTGGATATTCGATGCCGTATCCGCCCAGCCCACTATCTGCCCGCTCGCGTTGATAGCGAGGCCCTCGCTGCTCGTGCCGCCCAAAGTACCCAGGTCGATCATTTCGCCGGTTGTCGCGTCGGCGACAAATGCATGAGCCGGACCGCTGGCGGTGTATGAGTAGCCCGTGACCTGACCGCTCGCATTGATAGCGTATCCGAAACTTTGCGGGCCACCCAAGGTGCCGAGATCCGTCATCAGGTTAGTTGACGGGTCAGTAATGAATGCATGATACCAGCCGTCCGCGACCAAGTCCGATCCGCCCGTGACCTGGCCATTGTCGTTGATACCGAAGGCTTTGCTTCCATCGCCCCCCAAGGTACCCAGGTCAGTCATGGCGTTGGTGGAAGGGTTGGTGATGAATGCGTGGGTAGATCCGGTTGCCGTATCCGAGTAGCCGACGACCTGGCCGCTCGCGTTGACGCCGGTGCCGTAGCTGCTACCGTTGCAATGGTCTCTCGTGCCACAGCCCAAAGTGCCGAGATCCGTCAAGGCGTTCGTCGTCGCGTCGGTCACAAACGCGTGATTGGGATTATCGAAGTCGTAACTGCTGAAATAACCTGCGACCTGCCCGCTCGCGTTGATGGCATAACCCTCGCTGAAGTTTCCGGCAATACCGATACCAGCCATGGCGTAGGTTGTTGAGTCCGAAATGAACGCCTGCGGCTCGACGTTGACGCTGGTCAGCGCCCAGCCGGTCGCCTGTCCGCTGGCGTTGATCCCGTTGCCGACGCTGCTCGGAAGGCTGGACAGAAGGGCCGAGCCTCCCAAGGTGCCAAGATTTACTACCGTGTATTGTTGCGCGCTCGCTGTGAAAGGAGTCGCCAACAAAGAGCTCGCGAATCCAACGAGAATAGTACGATGCATTGCGCACTCTCCTTGTGCTGTTGTCCGGTCAACGATGGATTCACGTAACGTTCTCAAGCCTAACAGCGACCACGCACGTCCGCAACGGACGCGAGCGCACATTGGGTTGTGGGAAGCAGATCGGCATTGCATGAGGCGGCTCGGGGAGCACTCGCCACAATGGTACGATTCGTTGCACGCGAATGCACCATGACGCCTGTTGACCTCACCTATTTGTTTCCCATGGCTAGCACCTTGGGTGCCCACACCCGGTCCGCGGCTGTATCGGGAACAATGTGTATGATCGATAGCAGCGGGACAACGGAGAGCTCTGGAAGGTCCAGTGAGGCCCAAATCAGCGCCAGAGGCAAGAATGTGGGATAGAAGTAGTGCTCATAGCTGCTGGGGCGTGATGGCACCAATGGATCTCATAGAAGCAAACATCTGCAAGACACCACAGATCAGTCGCGCTACTCCCGACCCCTGCCCCTCGCCCGCTTCAAACTTGCAGACAAACGAATGTGCACGTTTCAGCTTCGCGGCCAACGATATATCAGCTCATATTTCTTCTTCATTCCTTCTTCGCTGCATCCTTGTGCGCCGCCCCATCTTTCAGGTACTGCGCATACGCTTTCGCCTCGACCGCCTGACTGGTGATGTGTATTCGGATCTCGTCGCTCACCTGCGGTACGTACTTGCCCAGCCCGAAATCGGAGCGATTGAGCGTCGCCGTTGCATCGAACCCGACGGTGGGCAGGCTGGTTCTCGGGTTTGAGCCGATCTTCACGACCGTGACATCCAGCACGACCGGTTTGGTCACTCCGTGGAGAGTCAGGTTACCGGTGACTTTGAGATGGTCCGCCGCGGTCCCCCGTTCGACTTTGGTGCTCAGGAATGTCGCCGCCGGGAACTTGCTCGTTTCAAAAAATTCCTGTGACGCGAAGTGCTCATCGAGCGCGGGCACGCCCGTGTGGAGCGTGCTCAGCGGAATCGTCACTTTCACCGATGACTTCGTTGGGTCGGCCTGATCGAATTCCAGCGTGCCTTCGCCCTGGGCAAACTGCGCGGCCGGGCTCGAAAATCCCAGGTGGTTCCAGCGAAATACTCCCTGGGTGTAGTCAGGCTCGAGGGTGTAGGTCGCGGCATGCAGCGGTATCGATGCGAGAGCCAACGAGGCGGCCAGAGCAATACGACGAATCACGGCGGTGAACTCCTTTTCGGTGACGGATGCGGCATCGGAAGCGGCTGCTGTGCTGAGCTTGACAGGACTCCAGGTTTCCCGATACCCGTGCCTGCAGCGTGTTCAGCGACAATAACTATCAACCTCGCCGGATATCAGTGCCGCGAATTTCGCGGTCCCGGAAGACGTAAAGTGGCCCATGTCGACAAAATCATCTTTGCCGAAATTCGTTGATCCGGCATCGATGTATTTGGCTGAGCTGGCGATGGCGGCCTTTTCCAGAAGTGAATTGAATCGTTCCTGTAGCGGTAGCAAGTCCTCGCTTTTGACCAGCGGTCCCCATCGGTCGGGAACCCAGGCGAAATCCTTGTTGAGTATCTGGGCTATAAAGACCGTCTTCGTACCTCTCGACTCATTGATCGCGGCAATGGTCTTGATGTGCTCGGCAAAGATGCTTTCCAGGTGTTCATCACTACCCCCTACGGGTGGGCCGCGAATTTCGGCAGGCTTCGGAATCGTGTTGAAGCGGTCCTTGGCTATGTCGTTCAACAGGCGGACGACCGGTGAGTACTTCGCGAGATAGAGATCGGGTCTACTGTTGATCCCGGCTTCGAGCAGAGCGTGATGATTCGCGTATGCGCCGTCCAGTTTCTCGATGTGAGCATTGATGATGTCGTTCCAGCCAACATAATAGAGCGCGCAAACGGGGCGTTTGTTTATGGGGTCCTGATAAAATGCCGTTTCTATCAGGTGTTCCGCGGTGCTATGAGCAATTACGCCAAAATTCAACAAGGTGTACTTGTTCTTCAAGTCGGACTGCAGTCTCTCCACCCAGGTCTCACCCTGGGTTACCGCAACGTCATAGGTGGTCGATCCGCCATAGACAAAAATGAAGTCCCTCGCCAGATCCTCCGCCGTCAGATCCCTTCCTCTCAACCCCAGAGAATTGTGGTGGAACTTCAGATCGCGCCCCTGCAGATACTTCCAGTTCAACCTCGGGTTGGAGTCCTTGTCTCTTTTCCTGAGCCATTCGTATTCATAATTCGGCCTTGGAGCGATCTGCAGCAAAGGATGGTACATGAACCGTCGATCGGCAGGGGCCGTGACGATGTTTCGCGGAAACAAGGAGGCACCTGCCGCGTATGTTCCCGAAAGGTTGCTCGCGAATGCAAGGCCGAGCTCGATCGTGCACCAACACAGCAGTGCATACGACAAGGCCGCGCTTCTGCTCAATGCAGCAGCGATCAGCAACAGGCATATGATATAGGCAAAGAAATAGAATCGCTCCGTTCCAATGTTCAGGTTGCCGACACCGAAGAGGAACGCGCACACGACAACTATCAGAATCACCATACAGACATTCAGAAGGAATGGGATCGCGACCGAAAAGTCATACGGTCTTTCGAATCCGTAGAATTTCCGCACGCTAGTCCAATTCATAGGCATTTTTGTACTCCTTGATCAGCGACACGCTCTGCTCTTCCTTCCGTAGAAACGCGTTACCTACGGCCAACATGTCGATCCCGGTGCCCATGAAGCAGTGAAACGCATCTTCTGGCGTACAGACGATCGGCTCACCCCGCACGTTGAAGGACGTGTTCACCAGAACCGGACAACCGGTCAACTCCTTGAATCTGGAGATCAAATGGTAATACCGCGGGTTGGTGTCCCTGTGCACCGTTTGGATACGGGCGGAATAGTCCAGGTGGGTAACCGCGGGAATCACAGACCGCTGGACATTCAGCTTTTCGATACCGAAGAGGCTCTTCTGCGCTTCCGACATGACGAACCGTTTCGCCTGCACGACATCGGCCACAAGAAGCATGTACGGGCTGTCGGTATTGAGTTGGAACCAGTCGGATACATCATCGCGCAACACGCTGGGTGCAAACGGCCTGAATGACTCCCGGAATTTGACTTTCAGGTTCAGGTCCTTCTGAATGGTCGGCGACCGCGGGTCGGCGATGATGGACCGGCCGCCGAGCGCCCGCGGGCCGAACTCCATCCTGCCCTGATGCCAGCCGACAGTCTTGCCGTCCGCAAGCGCACCGGCCACCGTGTCGAGCAGTTCTTCGTCCGATACTGTCCTGAAGATCGCCCCAACTTTCCTCAACCGTTTATCGATCTCAGGCTGACTGAATTCGGGTCCGAGAAACGCCCCCTTCATGCTGTCAGTGGACTTCTTGTATCTCGGCTGATTGAGCATCATGTGGTAAGCACCGAGGGCTGCGCCCACCGCGCCGCCCGCATCGCCGGCGGCTGGTTGAATCCAGATATTCTCGAAAACACCTTCTCTCAAGAGCTTGCCGTTCGCGACGCAGTTGAGCGCCACCCCACCGGCAAGACAGAGGTTCTTCTGTCCCGTCGACCGCTGAACGTCCTTGGCAAGCCTTATCACGACCTCTTCGGTCACGGCTTGAATGGAAGCCGCGAGATCCATCTCCCGCTGGGTAAGCCGACTCTCCGGATCTCTGGGCTTGCCGCCAAAGAGCGCATCGAAGCGAGAGTTCGTCATTTTCAGAGCGGTACAATAGTCGAAGTACTTCATATCGAGTCGGAAGGACCCATCTTCCTTGATATCTACGAGGTGCTTCTTGATGACATCGACGTACCTTGGCTCGCCGTAAGGCGCCAGTCCCATCACTTTGTACTCGCCCGAGTTGACCTTGAACCCGGTGTAGTAGGTGAATGCGGAGTACAGCAGTCCCAGGGAGTGCGGAAAGTGAATCTCCTTCTGCACGGACAATTGGTTGCCGGTGCCGACGTACACAGAGGTTGTCGCCCATTCTCCAACCCCATCCATCGTCAAAACGGCCGCCTCTTCAAACGGCGAGGGAAAGAATGCGGATGCGGCATGGCTCAGATGGTGTTCGGAAAAGCGGAGACGCTCAGCCCAGTCGATCTTCTCACCAAAGCACTCTGTCAGCGCTTTGGAAATCACGGCTTTCTGGAAGAGCTTTTCCTTGAGCCAAAGCGGCAAAGATGCGACAAAGTTGCGAAATCCTCTTGGAGGGAATGCGAGACAGGTCTCGAGTATCCGCTCGAACTTCAAAAATGGCTTGTCGTAGAAAACGACGTAGTCGATCTCCTCGGGCCGCAGACCCGCCTCGCTCAGGCAGTACTGCGTGGCTTGCGCCGGAAAATCTGCATCGTGTTTCTTGCGTGTGAAGCGCTCCTCCTGAGCGGCAGCGACGATTTCTCCATCCGACACCAGACAGGCAGCCGAGTCGTGATAGAACCCAGACAGTCCCAGGATCTTCATCGGTCAGAACAACGCGTAGATGAATGGGGCGAAGACCGACCCCTGGGCCACAATCAACAAGGTGGCGATGACAATCATCACGATGATGAGTGGAGCAACCCACAGCTTCTTGCGTATCCGCAGGAAGCTCCAGAGCTCTTTGATGAACGCAGACATATGATACCTCAAAACTGGTTTCTGAAGGACGCCGCCACCGACTGCACCGGCGCGCGGTGACGCCAATAGGAATTGACGGCGCGACGCTTCAAGCCCAGCTCGTCGCGGCCAAACAGTCGAGTCACGATGGAAATCGGCGTCAAAATGCCGAAAAAAATGATGCCCAGGCAAAGTGGACTGACGATCTTCCCGAGCAGCTCTCCCGAACGAAACCAGATTTTTTTCAGCGGCGCAAGCGCCGCTGGCGTCAGGTATGCGACCAGCGCACAGAGGATCGCAGCCCCGATGCAGCCCTCGCAGGGGATCCGGCTCCAGTGCCTGATGGATCCGTACACCCCTAACACAACCAGGGCTCCCGCGAGCATAAACCCGAAGCGTCGCTCGGATGGAAGTCTGGCTGGGGAAAGCATGTTCACGGGAGTAGACTCCTTCTCAATGAATGGCCGCTTTGCTGAGCTCAACAAAACTTCCGGGTTTCTCGGTACCGGCCCCGGGGAGATTTTCCGGCAAACCGTGCAACAATCGTTGCACCGCTATGAAGAACAGCGGGATGAAGAAAATTCCGAGAAAGGTTCCCGACAACATGCCGCCAAACACCCCAGTGCCGATAGCGCGTTGGGCTCCTGCGCCCGCCCCGGTCGCCACCGCAAGCGGCACTACACCGAGTCCGAAGGCGAGTGAGGTCATGAGGATAGGGCGCAGCCGGTCGCGCGCGGCGCGCAGCGTAGCGTCGACTACAGGCACACCGCTCTCGAGATTCTTCTTGGCAAACTCGACGATGAGAATCGCATTCTTGGAGGTCAGCCCCAGGGTCGTGAGCATAGCAACCTGGAAGTAGATATCACTCTCCAAACCCCGTAGCCTCGTGGCGAGCACGGCACCCATGATGCCGAGCGGCATTGCGAGCAGGATCACCGTCGGTATCGACCAACTCTCGTACAGTCCCGCGAGCCACAAAAACACAACCAGTACAGACAAGGTGTAGAGAACTGATGCCTGTCCAGCCGCCGCACGTTCCTCATAGGACCGCCCTGTGAATTCGGCCGAGAAACCGGGCGGCAACCGAGCCACGAGCTTTTCAACCTCCTTCAAAGCATCCCCGGAGCTCACCCCGGGTGCTGCCTCTCCGTTGATCCCCAGGGCGGAGAATCCGTTGTAGCGGCCGAGCTGCGGCGAGCCAGACTCCCAGTGCGCATGCGTGAACGACGCCGCCGAGACCATGTCTCCATGACTGTTGCGCACGAACCAGCGACTGAAGTCCTCAGGCACCATGCGAAACGGCGCATCGGCCTGGATGATCACCCGTTTGACCTGACCGCGATCGATGAAGTCATCGATGTAGCGCCCTCCCCAGGCCGCCGCCAGCGTGTCGTTGACATCATTCAAAGACAAACCGAATGAGGCGGCTTTCTGTGAATCGATGTCGATATGGAGCTGCGGTGCGTCCTTCAGCCCGTTCAGACGCACACCGGTGAGCAGCGCGTCCTTCGAGGCCATCGACAGCAATTGGTTGCTCGCCGCGGTCAGTGCTTCGTGACCCTGGCCGTAGATGTCCTGCAGATAGAAATCGAACCCGTCCGAGTCGCCCAGCTCGGGCACGGGCGGCGGCGCGAAGGCGAAGACCCGCGCATCCTTGATTTGTGACAAGGCGCGGTTGGCACGTTGCTGCACGGCTGCGACGCCGAGTCGCGCCGACCTGCGCTCACTCCAGTCCTTCAACTGGACGAAGGCGAAACCGGAATTTTCACCCCCGCCGCTCAAGCTGTACCCGGCTATTTCCAGAAACGCCGCCACGGCGTCCGGTTCATGGCGGCGAAAATACTCGCGCACCTGATCCAACACAGCGAGCGTTCTCCCCCGAGCAGCGCCGGCAGGTCCTTGCACTAACATTAACAAATAACCCTGATCCTCACCAGGCAGGAATGCCGAAGGTAGGAAGAGAAACTGCATGGCCATCACCGAGGCGAGTGCGGCATAGATCAGCAGGTAACGGATAGGCCGCCCGAGGATGTGCCTCACGCCCAGCAGGTAATGTCGGCTGGCACTGTCAAACTTGCAGTTGAACCAGTGGAAAAAACCACGCTCGCGATGGTGCCGACGCTGGCCCACGGGTTTGAGCAGCGTCGCGCATAACGCGGGGGTGAGCACGACCGCTACGATCACGGACAGCACCATCGCAGACACGATTGTGATCGAGAACTGCCGGTAGATCACACCGACCGATCCCTGTAGGAAAGCCATCGGAATGAACACCGCCGCCAGCACGGATGCAACTCCCAGCAGCACGCCGGTAATCTCATCCATCGAGCGGCCCGTCGCCTCGACCGGCGACAGCCCTTCCTCGCTCATGAGCCGTTCGACGTTTTCCACTACGACGATGGCATCGTCAACCAGGAGACCGATGGCGAGCACGAGGGCGAACAGGGTCAGCATATTGACCGAGAGGCCGACCACTGCCATTACGGCGAGGGTACCGAGCAGCACAACCGGCACGGCGATGGTTGGGATGAGGGTGGCCCGAAGGTTCTGCAGGAATAAAAGCAGGACGAGAAACACGAGCAGGGTCGCCTCGGCGAGCGTCTTGAGGACTTCCCCGATCGACTTGCGCACGTAGGGTGTCGTGTCGTAATCAGTCACTACCTTCAGGCCGGCGGGCAACCGTGGTCGCAACTTTTCCAACAGATCGTTTACTCTCTGCGCCGTCGCCAGCGCGTTCGCGCCTCGTGCCAGAGCGATATTCATGCCGGAGGCGGGCTTGCCGTTGTAACGCACGGAGACGCGGTAGTCGTCCTGGCCAAGCTCGACGCGCGCCACATCCCTAAGGCGCAGGGTCGCGCCGTCGCCCCTGTTGCTACGCAGGACGATGTCGCGGAACTGTTCAGGGGTATGCAACCGGCCGAGCGCGGTAATGGTGGCATTAAGCTGCTGGCCAAGTACCGCAGGTGCGCCGCCGAGTTGGCCAACCGAGGTCTCGGTATTCTGCGCCTGTACCGCCGCTGTCACATCGGCGGGGGTCAGCGCGTAGGCGTTGAGTTTTTCGGCATCGAGCCAGATGCGCATTGCGTGCTGGGACCCGTACATGTGCACAGAGCCGACACCCTGAACTCGGTTCAGAAGAGCGAGGATGCTGCTCGCGACATAGTCATCGATGTCGCCGGCCGTCATGCGGCCGTCCTCCGATACAAAAGCGATGTCCAGCACATTTGCCCGGTGCCGTTCGCTGACGCTGATGCCTTGCCGCTGCACGATCTGCGGCAAACGGGGCGTAGCTTGCTGTAGCCTGTTTTGCACCTGTACCTGGGCGGTGTCGGGATTCGTGCCGCTGGCAAAGGTCAGCGTGATCGACGCGTTTCCGTGCTGGTCACTGCTCGAGGCGAAGTAACTCAACCCATCGAGGCCGGTCATGTGCTGCTCGATGACCTGCGTGACCGAGTCCTCCACAGTCTTGGCCGAGGCCCCGGGATACGTCGCGGCAATATCTACCGAAGTCGGGGCGATATCCGGATACCGTGATACCGGCAGCCGTGGGATCGACACAATGCCAAACAGCATGATGATGATGGCGATCACCCACGCGAGAACCGGACGCTGGATAAAAAAACGTGACATTCACTGCCCCTTGAGCGCTAGGCGCCCGCGCCAGTGGCGGTTGCAGCTGTTTGCTCCACCAACTGCACGGACGTGCCGGGCTCCACTTTCTGCACGCCTTCGACGATCACCCGATCACCCGCCGCCATGCCGTCCTCGACGACCCATTGATCGCCCACAGTGCGCGACAAGTGCACGAAGCGCGACTCCACCTTTCCGTCTCTGCCGACAACCAACGCATTGGCATTGCCCATGGGATCGCGCGTGATGGCCCGCTGGGGCACCAGTACAGCCTCACTCAGCACACCTTCCTCGATCACGGCGCGTACGTACATGCCTGGCAGCAGCAACAATTTCGGATTGGGAACAATGATACGCAACAAGCAATTTCCTGTGGCCGGGTCGACTGTGACGTCGGTGAATTGCAACTTGCCGTCGTAGTCATACGGGGTGCCATTCTCGAGCAGGATCTTCGTCGTCGCACCGTGGTCGTCCATACGCATGCGGCCGGCATCGCTCGCCTGCTTGAGAGTCAGCCAATTGCTGCTGGACTGATTCACCTCGACGTAAATCGGATCCAGCTGTTGAATCGAGGCCAGCACCTGAGCCTGATCCGCGGTCACGAGCGCACCCTGTGTCACGTTTGACTTCCCGATCCGGCCGCTGATGGGGGCGACGATGTGGGCGTACGCGAGATTCACTTTACTGCTGTCGACCGCCGCCTGCGCTACCGCTACATCCGCTTGTGCCTCCAACTCAGTTGCGATCGCCTTTTCGTTATCCTGGGCGCTTATTGCGCTTACGCCGAACATCTCACGCGAGCGCGCCGCCGCTCGCCGCGCGGCCTGCAACACGGCCTGCGCCTTCAGCAGGCCCGCCTCTGCGCTCTCATGCTGCGCGCGGTAGAGTGCGTCTTCGATCTCATAAAGCGGCTGCCCGGCGCTCACGTATCCACCTTCGACAAAGAATTGGCGCTTGACGATGCCGCTGACCCGCGGTCGAACCTCAGCGATGCGAAATGCGCGCGCGCGTCCAGGCAGTTCCCGTGTCAGCGTCACCGGCTGAGCCTTCAATGTGACGACGACTACCTGAGGCACGACGCTGTTGGATTTTTCCTGCGATTGACTTTCGCGACAGGCGGACAGCAGGATGCTGGCGGCGCAAACAGCGGCAACGAAGACATTACGGGCTGAGGTTGACGCGCCCATCTGCTCCCTCGAAGCGGGCTGTAACGCCTTGCCCCGTCCAACACCGCTTCGTCCAGGTAGTGGATGTTCTCGCGCACACAGGCCGTCGACATCCGCACGATATTGCAGGTGGGACACGGTTTCACTCCTTGCTTGCGAGCCAGGCATCACTGTGGACTTTCAACCAGTCGACGCGATCCCGAAGCGCGCGCACATAGGCGTTGGTAAACGTGAGGGCGGACGATTGGGACAAATGCGACCAGTCGGGGACGGTAAGGTGTTGCATCGAAGGATAGTCTCGGAAATACACCCCGAACGTGCCGGTATCGTGCAATAGCCGATCCCAGGTCTTCTCACGAGGAAAGCGCCGCAGTTCCAGTTCGAGGAGCGGTCCGGCCGAGGGTGGCCGAATCCACACGACCTCTCCACCGCGCGAACGGATGCGATCGACGTCAGCCTTGGTCTTCGCGATCACTCGCTCAACCAGATCCGGCGCTACCACGTCTCCGTTGAATACTTGCATCCACACCCGCCTGGCGTGCTCGCGCAAGCCTGCGTCGTGCTCGAGTCGATCCCATAGGTGGGTTTGGCGGTCGTCATCGGACTCACTGAGCTTCCAGACACCCATGTAAGGCCCGACCACGCCCTTGCGCTCCGGCCAGTCACGTCGTTCGATGAGCTTGAACACCGTGTAGTTGCCATCCAGAAACGCAAGATGACGCGAGGCTTCGTTATAGAGCTCGTGGCCGACCCATTGGGACGGCGACTGCTTCTTCACGTAGTCGATGACCCCAACCCGTCTGCCCAGCACATCACTGAAGTAAGCAATCTCAGCGGTGCCGATGACGACCAGTCCCGCGAAGTGTTCATCGCTGGCCAGGTCGTGCAGAAACGGCAGCGCATTCGTAGCTGGGAGCGCTAGCTGAATGGGGCGACGGCCGGTCAGTGTCTGCCACGTCGCAAGGTCAGTGTCAAAAAGGATTCGGGAGTCGCCGATGATGACCACCGAATCACGCGGGCCGGCATCGACTTTGCGCCGCTCCACCGCCCAGGAGTCTGGTCCATCATCGAAATCTCCCGCGTGCAGCCCGCGGTGCCGCATCTCCACTTCCCAACCCGACACCAGTAGGAAAACACAGGCTGCGGTGGCCGCGAGCATCCGCAGCCACGGAACGCTCGGAATGGGGCGGTCGCGGATCTGTGCGGCGCTCGGGTCAGGCTTTGCAGAGCTTGCCGTCGATGCCGGCAAATGCTCAATCGGCTGATCGAGGTGGGCCGGGGAGCCCAAGGCGGGATTGGCGAGATCAGAACTGAAAGTAGATGAACGCATCGCCGCTTCCTTGGGTGATGATGATCAGAAAGGCCATACAGCTCCAGGCAGCCCCCACCAGCACACGCGGTGCACGAGTGACCAGCGTTTCCAACTCTCTGTCGCGCATGTACCAGTGTGCGATCAGGATAGCGCTGATACAGAGCGCAGTTTCGAGGATCTGCACTGTCGGCAACGACGCGGCGGCCCCGGGGTGCAGGTAGAACATGGCGCCCAGCATAGACAACGCTCCGTTCAGGGTCTTGGAACGAAAAAAGACTCGCGTGATGCTGATGAGAGTGAAGGTGCCCAGCAGTAGCAACACATCGCACTTTACCCAGGCTGGCACGGTCCAATGCGCGGTTGCCCGTTTCAACCAGCGTTCGCTGCAGAGGAAGGCGCCGTGCATGCCTCCCCAGATCACGAAGTTCCAGTTGGCACCGTGCCAGAGCCCGCCCACCAACATTGTCGTCATCAGGTTGACGTAGGTTCGCGTTTCGCCCTTGCGGCTGCCACCGAGCGGAAAGTAGAGGTAGTCACGCAGCCAACTCGACAATGAGATGTGCCAGCGGCGCCAGTAGTCGGAGAAGCCGATCGCGCCGCACGGGGCGCGGAAGTTGGTTGGTATGTTGAATCCGAGGCACAGAGCCGCGCCGATGGCGACTGTCGAATATCCCGCGAAGTCGCAATAGACCTGCGCGGAAAATCCCATGGTGCCGATCCAGGCGTCGAGAAAGCCCACTGGACCGATGTTTCTGTAGACAGCATCAACCGTAGGTGCGAGTGCTCCATCGGCGAGCACTATTTTCTCGAACAGGCCGAACGTCATGAGCGCGAGGCCCCAGCAGAATTGGTCGCGGGTCGCCGTCCGGGGATGTTCGAATTGGGGTACCAGATCGGTCTTGCGCAAGATGGGGCCAGCGACGAGCTGCGTGAAAAACGCTATGAATAGAGCATAGTCAGCTAGTTTCTGGATCGGTTCCACCCGCTTCCAGTAGACATCGAGCATGTAGGCGATCGAGTGAAACGTATAGAACGATATGCCGATGGGCAGCAGAATGCTCCACGCCGGAGGCTGGTAGTGCACACCAACGGCAGCCAGAAGCGCCTGCCAGTTCTCGAGCGCGAACTTCCCGTACTT
Source organism: uncultured Steroidobacteraceae bacterium (assembly GCA_964494895.1). Lineage (GTDB taxonomy): Bacteria > Pseudomonadota > Gammaproteobacteria > Steroidobacterales > Steroidobacteraceae > 13-2-20CM-66-19. Next base: position 30,943 of record CAZBTV010000058.1, read on the forward strand.
GAAGAATCCGAGAGAACCGAGGTTCAGGACCAGTGCAAAGATCAGCCAGGCCTTGCGGCGCCTGGGCTGCGACTGGCGGTGTATCTGACGCGCGATCAGCCAGTCGGCGACAGTCGAGGCCCACAAGAGCAGGATGAAGGGCGGATTCCACGCAGCGTAGAAGAGGTAGCTCGCCACGAGCAGATTGAATTTTTTGACCGGCCAGGAAAATGGCAGGTTGTGCAGCAGCAGCACGATCACGAAGAATACGACGAAAGTCAGGGAATTGAAGACCACGAGCTCACTCCTGTCCGTGGAGTATCACAGCGATGAATCATGAGTGCCGCCACAACAGGAGCAGGAGTGTCATGCAAAGCGCTGCGAAAACACTCAGCACCGATCCGATGACTATGCGTTCCTGGAGGCGCGCGCGTGCGCGTGCGTGCGCGTATGGAATCGTCGAGTGTGCGATCATCGTGTAAAGCGGCAGCCAAGTCTTCGGCCACAAGCCGCTGAGGGCCACATCCAGGCGCCTGCGTGCAACGAACCACGGAGAGCGGACCTTTTCCCGCAACTCGATGAAGTTTGCCTTGGACAGTTCGCAAAGTACATCCGTATGCTCGCGCCTGGCGCGCTCATAGCTGCGAAACGCGGCTCCGGTGTCTTCCTTGTTTTGCGCCAGCGCCTCTAGCAACACGCAACAATCCTCGAACGCCGAATTCATACCCTGTCCATAGAAGGGATACACCGCGTGGCAGGCGTCGCCGATCAAGACCGCCCAGTCTCCAAAAGCCCACGGAGCAGTACGGGTGGTGATCAACGAACCAACCGGATGTTTCATCCATTCTGCCGGCAGATTGGGAAGCAGCCTCAGCAGATCCGGAAAATATTTGGTGATGAGCGCTCTGACATCATCCGCCGTACGCGCGGTGGCAAAGCTATCTTCGCCCTCGAAAGGCAGAAACAGAGTCAGGGTGTGGGAGCCATCGCGATTCGGGTGGGACACACACAGGCAGTGGCTGCGTGGCCATACGTGCAGAGCCGTCAGCTCGATCGCCGAAGTGCCGTCTGGGCGCGCTGCAAGCGTGAGCTCTTTATATCCCCATTCCAAATACTCCTGATGGTACTCCGCCCGTACCCCGCGCTGCAGCTCCCGCCGCATGCGGGAAAAAGCACCATCCGCACCAACTACCCACTTGGGTCGGACCGTGGCCCGGCTCCTAGGTGCCTCCAGCTCAATTTCCCGTCGCTCCTTGTCGGCACGCACCAGCCGGTGCTCAAAATATAGCTTTACCCCGTGATGCTGCTCAGCGCGATCCAACAGCAGATAGCTCAATGCATTGCGGTCGATCGAGTGCAGGACTTCACTGGCGTTCTTTCCATACGGCTGGTACCTCGTCGTGCCGTCCGGCGCGTGTATCACGCGTCCTTTCATGACCACCGCGCGCTCCAATACCGTCGTCAAAAGACCGACCGCGCTCAGCGCTTGCATACCACGCTTCGACAACCCGAGGTTGATAGAACGACCGAGCGCCGGATCGCCCTTGCGTGGGTCCGGGTGACGCTCATAGAGGTCGACTTCATAGCCGCGCTGGGCGAGTGCCAACGTCAGCAATGGGCCAGCCAGCCCTGCTCCGACGACGGCTACGCGTGCACCCTCCTCCGTCAGCTCCGCGAGTCCCTCGCAGGTCACGGCGTTGTTCTCATCAATTGATCGTCAGCCGCGAATGGAGGCTCAAACAGCGCCGACAACAACGTGGCCTCACCGGCCCGCGCCCTGGCGGTCAAAATCCCGACTTCCGCAACGATGAGCCCGTTCATGGCCTCATCGAATTTCATCTGGCTCAACACACCACCCAGACGGAACAGGTACGATCGCAGGAACGAACGGCGGTCGCTCGGCGAATAGCTCTCGCGCGCGAGAAATGGCAGGTCGGATTCGACCATATGGCGAATGGCCAGCATCGGCACCGGACTTCTCAGAGGCCGAAATTCCGGATTACGCAACCCCGGGCTCTCATTGGCAGAGTGAAACTCTCCCAGCATCAACCCGATATCAACAAAGTGTTTCTTGAGGCTGTACTGCACTTTATCGATGATCGCGGCCGCTTCAGCTCCGCCGTCACCGAGAGTAGGAAACAACACCAGGAACGCTTTGTTCATCGCGGCGGGAAGTGCCGTCGGCTCCGTTGCCAGAAACACGTCACGGCATTCGGTGATGATGGCCGTAATGGTTTCCATGCTCGGGTTTTCTTCCGCCACCACCTTGATCCAAATGCTGTCCATGGCCAAGGCGGACGGAACCATCGGGCACACCGATCCTGCCCTCCCCACCATCGGATGAGGTTGTGCAACGAATTCGCGCAGCCACTGAATGATACGGCCTGGCGGCGAAGCGGGGCCGCAGGTTCGGTCGACTTCAGAGATCCGCATGAAGGGCGATGCGGGCCATTGTTCTCGCGCACCGTCCTGCGCCTGGCTCGATCCGAGCGCAGCAGTCCTCGACATAGCCGCATCGGTGTTCAAATTCTTCGTGTCCATCTCCCACACTCCCTGTTTGAAAGCCGCGTCCGGCGGCACCGGCGCTCATTGCGCTGGCCGAAATGTCGAGTTAGTCATTGCCTCAGCCAGTAAAGGGGCACCGCCCGGCGCATTCGGGGGTGCTGCATAAGCGTCCGCCAACTCATCGATGCTGCGGATACCAGGTACGGCGTATGCCGCGACCGCCACAGAAGTCATGAACATTCCCAAAAGGATGAACATCAGTCCGATGCCGCGACCGGGACCTGTTCCGATGAGCGCCCCGACCGATGAACCGAGCGGCCCGCCCCTGGCGAGCAGCGGCTCGAATACATGCTCAATGACCGGCCCGGACAGGCAATAGCCGCAAGCCATCGCCGCGTTGGACAGCAGTTGCCGCATGGCGAAGCAGCGGCCCTGAAAGTCCGCTGATACTTTGCTTTGCCAAAGCGAGCTCTCAGAAGCGGAGATGATCGGCAGAGTGAAGAACAACAGGAAGCCGGCCGCGGTAATCAACGCGAAGGAAGGCCAAAGTCCGTGCGCAGCCAGGAGCAGGCCGCCCGAGGCTGAAAAGGCCAGAACCCCGTGTATCTTCTTCTTCGGACCGCCGCAGGCGGTCGTTGCCAGACCTCCCAACAGCGCGCCGGTGGCGCTGATCGCATATTGCACGCCCACCATCGCCGCACCAGTGAAGGACAGCAGCAGTGGCGCAATCAGAACACTGGCCACGGCGAACACGAGGTCGTTGGAACCGTGCACGGCCAGCAGTCCCAGAAGGCCGGCTCGCTCGCGCACATGACGCCACCCGGCCCCGGCCTGTCGCAACAGGTTGCCGCCACTTTCACCGGATGTGCGCGGCGGACTCGAGATGCGAGCGAGCACGAGCGTCACCAAACCCACCACGAAGGTCGCTGCATCGATGATCAGAACACCGTAAAAGCTGATTGCGCTCACCAGAGCTCCGGCTAGCAACGGACCTATGATCGCTGCGATGGCGTTTCCGCTTTGCGTCGCGCCATTGACTCTTTGCAACTGGTCTCGCGCTGCGAGCATCGGAACGCTCGCGGAGAATGCCGGCCCCCGAAACGCATCGAACACTGCAGACGAACCCACTCCGACATACAGGTGCCAGATTGCCAGGTGGCCGCTGGCCAGCAATCCGGCCAGCACCAACATGACAATCGCGGAGAGAAAGTCACAGACAATCAGGGTCTGCCGCCGATCCCAGCGATCCACCAGTGCGCCGGAGAAGGGTGAAACAAGGATCACCGGCAGGGCCGCGACCAGGGAAATCAACGCAAATTGCGTGGTCGAGCCGGTCGTGCGCAGTACCCAGATGCCGAGCGCAAATCTCGACAGCCTCGAGCCTACCGCGGAGACCAGTTGGCCGGCCCAGATCACGAGGAAATCACGCGGTACCGCAAACCGGCTCATACGCACGTCTCGCTGGTAGTGGTACACGCCACGACCTGTGCCAAACACTGTCCCAGCACTTTGACGTGGGGAGGCTTCATCATGGATTCATGACTGCCCCGCACCTGTATCAGGTGCAACAAGTCGGCATGCACGTGAGGTTCCCACCCCAACGTCGAGTTGGAGGGTGCCGGCCATCCCAGCGGCCGCTCGTTCGCTGCAAAAACGTGAACGGGGATGTCGATCGGCCGCGGCTGATAGCGCGTGGCTTCGTCCATCCTATCGGAGGGGTCCGCGGCAAGCCCTTGCTCGGGGCACAGCGCGTCGATCAGGCCGAGGAACTCCACTTCCTCCCCTTGGTCGAGCAATTGCTGCGCGATTTCGTACGCCAAAACGCCACCAAAAGACCATCCCGCCAGCCGATACGGACCGGCCGGGCGCACTTGCCGGATCATCCCAATCATGCGCGCCGCCTTGGCTGACACGGTACACAACTGCGGCTGGCCGGGCGGGACGCTGGGTAGCGCATACACGGGCCAGCTCTCCGGTAGATATCGCGCCAATACATAACAGTACATCACTTCCCCATGACCATCATGGGTCAGAAACAACGGAGTCTGCGTGCCACCACGCACGCGCAAGGCGCCCTCATGCGCAACGCCGTCAGATGTCAAGTCAATGGATTTGGCTAGCGAGGCGATCGTCGGGTGATTGAACACTTCCGTGACTGTTGTCTCACGGCCGGCCTGGCCAAGGAGATTGATCACTCGGAGAATCAGCAGTGAATCGCCACCCAGCTCGAAAAAGTCATCGTGTCGGCCAACACGGTCGAGCCCGAGCACCTCCGACCAGATCCGCGCAAGCGCTGTCTCGATCTCGCCCACCGGCGCTTCATACGCCTGCGTGCCGCAGGCATCCCGATCCGGCGCCGGCAACGCTTTGCGATCGAGCTTACCGTTCGGCGTCAGTGGAAATGTGTCGAGCGATATATATGCCTCCGGCACCATATACTCCGGCAACACCGCACTGAGGTGTGTGCGTAAGGCGTGGCTGTCGATGGCCGCCGCGGGTTCCTGCAATCGGGCCGGGATGAAGTACGCCACCAGTCGGATGTGCCCCGGCCGGTCCTCGCGCGCCAGTACCACGGCCTCACGCACATTCGGATGCTCTGCCAAACGGGCTTCAATCTCTCCCGGCTCGATGCGAAAGCCGCGAATTTTGACCTGTTGGTCATTGCGGCCCAAGTACTCGATGTTGCCGTCGGCCCGCCAGCGTCCCAGATCCCCGGTCCGGTACAGCCGATCGCCCGGCACGAAGGGATTTGCGATGAATCGCTCGGCTGTCAACCCTGGCCGGTTCAGATAACCTCGCGCCACGCCGGCGCCGCCAATATACAACTCTCCGGTCACCCCGACTGGCACCGGCCGGCAGTGCGCATCCAAGATATAGATCGTCACGTTGCTGATCGGGCGGCCGATGGGAATTTCACCCGAGGGTAACTCGAGACCCATGTCCACTGACAGCGCGCTTGCGTAGACCGTGGCTTCCGTCGGCCCGTACGTGTTCAGCCAACGGTGCCCGTGTGCTCGAGTATTGAGCATCCAACTCTCAAGATGCCGCCGGACCGCCTTTTCGCCCCCCACCACCACCAGCCGCGGCAGGTACTCATCGGCGCTGTGCACCTGCCTTGCTTGCTGAGCCCACTGATGCCAGAACGCGGTAGGCAGCTCCAGTACGGTGACGCGTGTGTTGTGCAAAAGCTGAAGGAACCTCTCATCGGGCACGACCAGCCATTGCGGGCGCAGTACGATCCTCGCCCCGACGGTCAGAGGTGGAAAAATCTCCTCCACCGAAGCGTCGAAGCTGGCAGAGGCGAACTGTAGGACGCTGTCGCTTGCGCTCAGCGCACAATTGCGCACATGCGCGTGGATCAAGTTGACCGCTTGGCTGTGCTCAACCATGACCCCGTGCGGCGTGCCGGTGGACCCCGAGGTATAGATCACATAGGCGAGATGTCTCGATGCAAGTTCCGTCGCGATGGGATCCGGATTGTTCTGCGACTTCTGCGCCCAACGCCAGGCATCCGCATGTAAATCGAGCACCTCAATGGCGCCATCGACGAGCACCGATCGGAAGCCGGTACCGATGCTTGTCCGCCAAGCCGTGAGCAACACGGCTGGTGCGCTGTCCTGCAGCATGTAAGAAAGACGCTGCGCTGGATACGTTGGATCCAGCGGTACGTATGCGCCACCCGCCTTCAAGGCGGCTAGGATCCCAACCAGCATCTCCAAGCTGCGCTCCACGCAGATCGCTACCCGATCGTCGGGCTTGACCCCGAGGCTTCGTAGGTGATGCGCCAGCTGGTTCGCCTGCCGGTTCAATTCTGCGTAGGTGAGTGCTCGCGCCCCGTCCACGACCGCAACCGCATCCGGTGTGGCTGCTGCCTGCGTTTCAATCAGCTCATGGATGCAGTGTTCATCGGGATACTGCGCGCGCGTGTCGTTCCAGGTCACCAGCAACTCATGCAGGTGCGCAGACGGCAGGACCTCCAGGTGATGTACGGGGGTCATCGGAGCGTGCTCCAGGGCGTGAACCAGCGACTCGAGCGCCGTATACAGCAAAGCACCCACGCGCCACGGATCGATCGATCCGTCGACCTGCACGTCGAAACTGAATCCCTCGCCCAGATCATTGATCGAGACGTCGAACGGATAGTTGCTGCGCTCATACCACGCCAACATCTGCGTGCCTGGCAAGCGACCAATCGTTGCAACGGCATCATCGTCATTCGTGACCGCGGCTATTGAATGGCGATAGTTCATTAGCGAAGTAAACAGCGGTGCAGGCGAGCGCACCGCGCTGCAACGCTGCGCCAGGTTCAACGGCGCGTTTTCGTGTTTCAACAGCTCGGTCAACAGCTCGTGGGTCTTGCGTACACTCGCCTCGGCTCCTTCACTACCCACCCGAATACGCACCGGCAGCGTGTTTATCATGACACCCATCGCGCGATCCGCACCTTCGATCCCTTGCATGCGACCAAACATCACTGTTCCAAACACCACATCGTCACGACCCGACACTCGAGCCAGGACCATCGCCCAGGCCAGATGACACATGCTCGCCGCACTCACGCCCAACGCACGTGCACGTGAGCGCAGCCGCCCGCACAGCGCGTGATCCACCTCGCGATATGCTTCAACGATATTGCTACCGTCCCCTTGCACATCCGTCAACCCAAACGGGGCGGTCGGGTCGTCCACATCTCCCAACAACCGGCTGAAAAAGGCCGCGTGCTCTTCACGGCTCACACCCGAGCGCGCCTGGGCGACGAAGTTCCTGAAAGGCCGGGGCGCGGATAACTCACCCGACCGGCCCTCCAGGATCGCCCGTACCTCCCGCTCCATGACCTCCAATGTTGCGTGGTCACTCACCAGGTGATGCATCAATTCGAGCACCAACCAACGGCGGTTCGGTATATCTTCAGCGATGAACACGCGCCACAAGGGCGCTCGATGCAAATCGAGCCGGTAGTGCTGCGGATGGAAGCGTGCGCACAGCTGCTCCGAGACGTCTCCGGCAGCATCGAATGTGACTTCCTCCACCGTCAGCGGTGCGTGGCGTAGTACCACCTGCACCGGCTCCCGCAAGCCTTCCCATACCAGTGCGGTTCGCAGAACATCGTGGCGGGCAATCACCGCCTGCAACGCCTGCACATAGTGATCGATGCGCTCACGCCGGTCGATACTGAATATCGATTGCGAGAGATAAACGTCCCCTCGCTGTTGCAGCAGATGGTGAAAGAGAAAACTCTCCTGCAGAGGCGCCAGCGGGTAGATGTCCTGCACATTGCCTGCGCCGCCGGGCACGCTACCGACTATCCTGTCGACATCATCCTGGCTAAGTTGCACCAGCGGCAACATCTCCGGGGTAATGACCTCGCAGCCTACGGGAATGAGATTGGGCGGCACTGTGATCGCGCGGCTTTCTCCTCCCACGACCTCCGCCAGTCGCGCCACCGTCGGCATTGCAAACACCGTACTCACGTCAACGTGCCAACCCGAGTGGCGCATGCGTTCGACCAGCGTCACCGCAAGCAGCGAGTGTCCTCCCAATTCGAAAAAGTGATCGTGGCGGCCGATGCGCTCGAGTTTCAACACCTCCGCCCACATCCGAGCCAAGGCGCTCTCTACTTCGCCCACCGGCTCTTCATATCCGCTTGTCGCGAAAGCGCTCGCGTCCGGGGCCGGTAGCGCTTTCCGGTCCAGTTTTCCGTTGGATGTGACGGGAAATTCGCGGAGCCGGACGTAGGCCGCCGGTACCATGTATTCGGGTAGCACAGCACTCAGGTACGAACGCAGGGCTTCGACGTCCAACGCCGGTGTGCCCGGTGCTCCCTCGAGCGGCGCTGTGGCTATGACATAGGCCACGAGGCGCTTGTCGCCCGGGCGGTCTTCACGCGCGAGCACCACCGCTTCACGAACAGCGGGATGCTCTGACAGGCGCGACTCAATCTCACCCAACTCAATGCGTAAGCCGCGAATTTTCACCTGTTGGTCGCGGCGGCCGAGAAATTGCAAGGTGCCATCCGAGTTCCAACGGGCCAGATCTCCGGTACGATAGATTCTCGCCTCCGGATCCCGTGAAAACGGATCTCGCACGAAGCGCTTCGCGGTCAGCTCGGGTGCGCCGATATATCCCCGCGCAACACCGACGCCACCGATACACAGCTCTCCCTCGACGCCGTGCGGTACCAACCGCAGATATTGATCGAGGACATAAATCTGGACACCTGGCAAGGGCCTCCCGATCGGAATCTCGGCGCCACCACCGAGCTCCATGCCATCGCGCGTGCTCAACAAGGTGGCACATACCGATGCTTCAGTCGGGCCGTAGTGATTGGTCAATAGAACACGGTTTTCAGTCAACTGCGCGAAACGGCGAACTTGCTCCAGTGGCACCCTTTCACCGCCGAACATCATCATTGCCAAAGTAGGAAGCCGCGGCCCTTGTACGCGGGAGTCGATCATGCCGTCAGTCCAGCGGCGCCACAGAGCAACGGGTGCATCGATCGCCGTGACACTGTGATCACGACAATAGTTCTCCAACTCCAACGACGTGAGCTCGGTGGGCGCAGGATGAAGCACAAGAGTTGCTCCCACAGATAGTACGGGAAACACATCGCCGATAGATGCGTCAAACACCAAGGGCGGGATCATCAACAGTCGTTGACCGCGGAAGTCGTGGTGCGCAAGGAAGCCTTTGACCAGATTGATCGCGCTGCGTTGCTCAACGACGACGCCCTTTGGGGTTCCTGTTGAGCCGGATGTATAAATGACGTAAGCGGCGTTTCTTTCATCTCCCCCTGATAGCGGCGCCGAATCCCTTGATGGCGCCGTGTCTATGATCACGACTTTGTTTGCCAGTGTGGCGCGCAGCCGCGCGACCTTATTCGCCCTGTCAGACAGGGCGCGTGGCGTGAGCAATGCCGACACGGAGGCATCGTTCAGAACGAAGCCCACGCGTTCATCGGGATAAGATGGATCGATCGGTACATAGGCGGCGCCAGCCGCCAAGATGCCGAGGACGCCGACGAGGGATTCGATGGACCGGTCCGTCAGTATGGCAACACGAGTTTCCGGGCCCGCGCCCAGCTCGCCGAGCCGATGGGCCACACCATTGGCACGCTGAGATAGTCGTCTATAGGTGATTTCCCTGTTGGGCTCGAGCACTGCGATGGTGTCCGGGCAACGTTGCGCTTGTGCTGCGATCAGATCGTACAAACGCTCGCTTTCGAATCGAGGTGTCGATTCCCTGCCCGGTCCGCCGTTGCCCAACGCGAGCCACTCATCCTGTTCCGCCTCATTCAGCAGATCGATCCGATCCACTGTCTGCTCCTCGTCCGCCAACATCGCCGCGAGCGTTCGCTGTAGATACCCCACGTGCCGCTCAATCGTGCGGTGATCGAATAATGCCGTTGCGTATACCATGCCGCCGACGAGGCAGTCGCCGACTTCAGCGAGATCCAGCCCGAGGTCGAGTTTGGAAACCCTGTAGGACGCCTCCATAGGTGACAGCTTCAAGCCGGGAAGTTCGAAGCTGTCTGTTGCGGGGTTCTGCCAAGCCAGCACCACCTGGAATATCGGTGCGTGCGACAGACTCCGTGACGGGTTGACGAGCTCTACCACCTGTTCGAACGGCAGATCCTGGTGCGCCTGTGCTTCCAACGATCGTGACTTCACCCGCTGCAGCAACTCCCTCAGAGTACCCGTGACCGTGACCCGCAATGCCTGCGCGTTCACGAAAAATCCGATCACCCCTTCAATCTCCGGGCGTGTGCGATTGGCTATCGGCATGCCAATCACCACCTCTTCCTGTCCCGATAGTCTCGACAGTACCGCCGCCCAGGCCGCCAGCACCGTCATGTACAGCGTCATCCCGTGGCGCAGGCTGAGCTCCTTCAGTCCTCGCGTCAGCACCGCATCGAACTGCACCTTCACCACACCTCCGGCAAAGCTTTGCCGCGCCGGTCGTGCCCGGTCCGTCGGCAGCTCCAATAACCCCGGAGCTCCTTCCAACGTGCATCGCCAGTACTCGCTCTGCCGCTGCAGCACTTCACCGGTCAGCCGCTGCCGTTGCCATAGCGCATAGTCGGCATACTGGATCACCAACGGCGGCAGCGGGTCTTCATGCCCCGCCTGGTAAGCCTGGTACAACGCACTCAACTCCGCGCTGAAAACCCTCATCGACCAGCCGTCCGACACGATGTGATGCATCGTGATCAGCAGCCCGTGCTCGTGCTCTGCCAGCCGGATCAACTGCCCGCGAATCAACGGGCCGCGCTGCAAGTCGAAGGGACGACTCGCCTCCTCCCTCATGCATTGATCCAGCTCGATCTCGATCCGCTCCTGCGCCCCGCCGCTCAGATCCCTCTCCACCAGCGCAAAGCCGCTCTCTGGCAGCGCTATGCGTTGCAGCGTTTGATCCTCCACACGCTCAAAGGTCGTACGCAGCGCCTCGTGACGCCATACGATCCGGTCCAGCGCTCGCTTCAGGGCACGACGATCCAGACTCCCTATCAGACGCAGCCCCATCGGGATGTGGTAGGCCTCGCTTGCTCCCTCGATCTGCGCCAGAAACCACAATCGCTGTTGGGCATAGGACAGTGGCAGTGACTGCGTACGTGGGGCGGGGATGATGGGTATATGTTCGCTGCGTACGGCGCTTCTGATGACTTGGGCGAAACTTATCAACACCGGATGGGCGAACAGGTCGCCCAGCTTTACGTCGATCTCCAGCGTCCGGCGCAACCTGGATATCAACGTCATCGCCAGGAGCGAATGACCGCCGAGCTCGAAGAAGTTGTCCCACCGACCCACCCGCTCCACTGGCAGCAATCCTTGCCAGATCCCCGCCAGCATCTCCTCCACCTCGCCTTGAGGGACTTCGTATTGTCGGGTGACATAGGCTCCCTGCTCCGGGGCCGGCAGCGCGCGCCGATCCAGTTTCCCATTCGGTGTCAGTGGCAATCGTTCCAGCAACACAAAAGCGCCCGGTACCATGTACTCCGGTAACACCGACTTGAGGTGAGTACGCAACTGCTCTGCGTTCGGGGCCCCGCCTTCATCGTCCACTTTGCCGACCACATACGCCACCAGGCGCTTCTCCCCGCTGGGGACGTCACCGCTACCGCGGCTCCAGTCCCCGCTGGGGACGTCACCGCTACCGCGGCTCCAGTCCCCGCTGGGGACGTCACCGCTGCCGCGGCTCCAGTCCCCGGGTGAATCCTCCCGGGCAATGACCACCGCATCCTTCACCTGGGAGTGCGCACGCAACTTCGACTCAATCTCCCCCAGCTCGATGCGATAACCGCGCACCT
>CAZBTV010000059.1:0-42701 GCA_964494895.1 uncultured Steroidobacteraceae bacterium
GCCTACGTCGGCTGCGAGCAGGGCACGGCCGACTGGATGTCCCCGTTCCTCGAGCGCTATCACCATGTCGATCCCCACAAGGCAGGTGCGGATGCGGTGGCGTACTTCTGGGGACTCATGACCGCTGGCTGCCTCCTCGGAATGGGCTTGCTGAAGCTGTTCGACAGCCGCCGCATATTGATTGGCTTTTCGCTCGGCGCGCTGTGCATGTTGTCGTTGGCCCTGTTTGGCTCGGCCGACGTCTCCCGAGTGGCCTTTCCCAGCATCGGTTTCTTTGCCTCGATCATGTGGCCCACCCTGGTCTCGCTCGGACTGAACTCCGTACCCCAACACCACGGTCCCTTCGCCGGGATTCTGTGCTCGGGGATCATGGGCGGTGCGCTCGTGCCTTTGGTGATTGGCTGGCTTGGCGATCTGTACGGCTTGCGGATTGGAATGCTGTTTCTGTATCTCACCTTCGGGTTCGTCTTGAGCGTCGGTGTATGGGCGCGACCGCTCGTTCGCAACGCGACCAGAGGCGTCAGCAACAAAAGCTCGGCGGCTGGATACGCGGAGGCGACTCGACCGACAGTCCTCACGCCGCCGGATCACTGAAGCCGGGCGTACCATCCTCAAGCCGCCCCGCAAACCGGCGTTCGAAGTTCTCGCCTCTGACCGTGAAGTCATACCATCGATGACTTGCAACCAATGACCAGTGACGGCCGGCTCGTCCCCGAGCCGGGACGCTCACCGTCCACGGTCCATCCGAACGATAGGCGTTCGCCTGAACCGTCAAGATTCCTTTCTCAGTGCCCGAGTTGGTCACAATCATCTCCAGAGCCACGCTCTGGGTGTCATAACGCAATTCGACTTCCGGAGCAGTAGCTGCGCCACTTCGCAGACAACCCCGGAACTCCCGCACAAAGCCATTTGGCCCGTAGACCCAAAGGTCATAACACCCTTGGTCACTTTGCACGAGCCACTCGTCCGTGAGGCTCTTTCCCGCCTCAACAGTGTAGCGACGCGGAATCGTCTCGAGATGCAGACGGTCGTACACGTGGAAGACCGCGCCCACGCGACCTTTATTCCCAAACCCAAGTGTCAGTTTGCCTTTGTCAGCCTGAGCGTCCGCATGCACATGCAACTCATAGGGGAGTGGCCTTGAGCGTCGCATTCCCGGTTCCTGAAAGAGCCTCTCCGGCGCGGCCGGTGGTGTTGGCGCTGGATGCTTCAGGTTCGCCGCAACCTGGCGAGCCGACTCCATCACCCAAGGCAGTCCGGGGAAAGGCGTTTCATTCGGAGTAACAAAGTCAAAGGCCGAAGTGAGATCACCGCAAACAGCCCGATGCCACGGCGTGATCGCTGGAACTGTGATCCCAAAGCGCCGCTCGAGAAACTGCGCCACGGACGTGTGATCGAAGACTTGAGAGTTGACCCAGCCTCCGCGGCTCCAGGGAGAGATGACATAAAGAGGCACACGAGGCCCCAGGCCCCACGGTCGCAGCGTCCCGCTGACCTGGTCATCAGGATGCAGATACTTTCTCTCGGGGTCCGAGAAGTAGTGCCCACGCAGGTCGACAGTTGAGCGGCCGGCCAACGTGCCGTCGGCCCTGTATGACGGCGGCGCAGGCGGTGGCACGTGGTCAAACAAACCGTCGTTCTCGTCGAAAGTGAGAAAGAGAACCGTGCGCGCCCAGACTTCGGGGTCGGCGGTGAGCGCCTGGAGCACCCGCGAGGTGAATTCCGCACCCTGCGGCGGGCTGGAAGGCGAAGGATGCTCCGACATCAGCATCGGAGGCAGCACCCAGCTCACTTGCGGCAGATTGCCCGTCTTGACATCTGTGGCCAACTGCTCGAGTGACCAATGTGACATCCCCTTCTCATAGAGAGCGCTGCCCGCCCGCGCCTCGCGAAAATTCGCGAACGCCAGCGTCCCATGCATGAGTCCCGTCCAGTTGTCATTCGGATCCTGATAGATACGCCATGAGACTCCGGCGCGCTCCAGGATTTCAGGCAGCGTCTCCCATGTAAACGCTGACCCGTGATAGGTATACCCCGGGGTCGGAAAGGCTCCATCCACCACACAGCGTAGATTGTTGACTTCTGCGTCCGCGTCCGTGCAGTTTTCCCCACGTTTGCGATGCTCCGGGTCGAAGTTGGACCCAGACCAGAACACGATCCGGTTCGGATCCGTTCCCGTGGTCACCGAGCAATGGTGCGCATCGCAGATCGTGAACGCCTCCGCGAGCGCAAACTGAAACGGAATATCCTCCCGCCGGAAATACCCCATGGAAAAGGGCGTCTTGAACTTCGGCCAGAATCCGAACTTACCCTGCGCCCACGCCGCCTGCGCATCCCTGAACGTGTGCGGCGTCCCGGGAAAGCGGAGCGCGCTGCTGGTCTGCGGGTCCAGATGAAAAGGCGGAATCTCCTTCTCTCCATCCGACTGATGCCACACCGGCTTGCCGCTCGCCAGCGGCACAGGATGCCGATCGCCGAACCCCCGCACCCCACGCAGGGTGCCGAAGTAATGATCGAACGACCGATTCTCCATCATCAGAATCACGACGTGCTGCACATCGGCGAGCGTGCCCGTTGCGCTCGACGCCGGCAGTGCCAGAGCCCGCCGGATAACAGGTGGAAAGACACTCAGCGCCGCCGCTGCACCCGTCGCTTTCGCCGCGAGCTTGATGAAGCTCCGGCGTCCTTGATCTTTCATTTGATCCTATGTAGTCCGTATGAATTACATCAATGACTTTGGTCTGTCCACGCCATCGTGCGCACCCAGACCCGCAAAGAGTCAGCTCGTCGGCTTCCTATTTCTTGAGCAAACGGTCGCGACCGCAACGAGGCTCGCGGACAGACATATATTACGCCCGTGCATGATTGATTGACGGGGGCGCGTCGCGACCGGACGGAAGAGGGCGCCATCGGGCGCGCCATGCTGCTGCCGGAACCCTTCCAGTGCTATCCGAACGCCTATGTGCCAGAAATTGCGCGCCGTGTTACCTATGTTAACGACATGCGCGCGATATCCGCGACCTTCTCTAAGAGCTACAGCGGCAGGAAAGGGAATTCAACCGATATGCCCTTCGGATGTCCTGCTACTGCTTTGATGGCCGCACTGACGGCTTGCATCGAAGGTGGCGATCCAGGTGACTCACTGATCTCAGGTCCTTGATTCCATTCACAGCGATTTGTATACATATACAGTATTTCACGACTGTAGCTTTACTCAGCGAATTGAGTAAAAATACTCACCGAACTGAGTAATCCGCAGAGCTGCACCTTGACGTTTAGCCGCCCACAAGCTGCCACGCTCAGCCGTCGTCTCCGTGA
The DNA here is from genome assembly GCA_964494895.1 of uncultured Steroidobacteraceae bacterium. GTDB lineage: Bacteria > Pseudomonadota > Gammaproteobacteria > Steroidobacterales > Steroidobacteraceae > 13-2-20CM-66-19. The sequence goes on from CAZBTV010000059.1 coordinate 3,319, forward strand.
AGCGCGCCGATTCATCCAAGCAGTGACAGGCCCACGCCAGGTGGGAAAAACAACTCTCGTGCGCCAGGTTGTCGAAGGCCATCGCTTATGCGCTCGCTTTGCAAGTGCCGATGAGCCGACACTGCGTGGCCGGGATTGGATCGAACAGCAATGGACCGCCGCTCGTATCGAAGCAGGCGAATCCGGAAAGGCCGGGGCGGTACTGGTGCTGGATGAAATACAGAAAATTCCTCATTGGTCCGAAACCGTCAAGCGCTTGTGGGACGAGGATACCCATGCGAAGACTGCCCTGAAGGTAGTGCTGTTGGGCTCTGCTCCCATGCTGATTTCCCAGGGATTGACCGAAAGTCTGGCTGGACGTTTCGAGTTGCTGCATTTACCGCATTGGTCGTACACAGAAATGCGGACGGCTTTCGGTTGGTCTCTCGAGCAATACCTGTTTTATGGTGGATATCCCGGGACAGCACCTCTGATTCGCGACGAACAGCGTTGGCGTAGGTACATTCTCGACTCCTTGATCGAGACAACGATCTCGCGCGACGTCCTGCTGCAGTCTCGTGTGGACAAGCCCGCAATGCTCCGTCGGCTCTTTGAATTGGCATGCAAGTATTCCGGGCAGATCCTGTCATACACCAAGATGCTCGGACAGTTGCAGGATGCCGGCAACTCCACCACTTTGGCACATTACCTGGATCTGCTCGCGGGCGTGGGCATGGTCGGCGGCCTGCAGAAATTTGCGGGTGAGGCTGTACGCCAACGAGGATCGAGCCCTAAGCTCCAGGTCTTCAACACGGCCTTGATGACGGCACAGTCAGGCTACACTCTGAAAGAAGCCAAAGCCGACCGTGAATATTGGGGCCACCTGGTCGAGTCGGCCGTTGGTGCATACTTGGTGAATACCGCTGCGGCGGGGGACTGTGAAGTCTTCTATTGGCGCGAACGGGCGGTTGAGGTCGACTTCATTATTCGTTGCGGCAACACCTTGACGGCTCTCGAGGTCAAGAGCGGGCGTACTGTTGCCGCCAGATCCGGGCTCGAAGCGTTTGATGACCTCTTCAAGCCCCAACGGAAACTTTTGGTCGGGGGGGACGGGATAGCGCTCGAAGCGTTTCTCTCACGGCCGGTGGAGGTCTGGGCGAAGCGCACTTCGAAAGCGGACGTCCGCCCTGGAAGTGATGGCGTTCGACGCTCCTGAGTGCTCCGCGATCTCCTTATGCGAATACCTTCTACCTTTCGCAGCCGCTAAACCTGACGGCACTGCGGGGCAAGCTCTGAATTATGTGCTGCAGTGAAGAGAACGTTGGCATTCCGAAAGGAGGCTATCCACGCCGCCTCTTCAGCTTACCGAGCAGCTCCGCGCGATCGCCTTTCTTGAAGGCGTCGGCACGGTCCCACTCGGCAATCTGGCTATCCGAGTAAATCTCGGTCTCGATCACCACTGCTGGAGTCAGCACGATGCGGCCACCGATTTCCTCAGCGGTGACCACCGCGCTGGGGCCCAAGCCAAGAGCCTTCCGCATGGCCGCTGGTAGCGTAATCTGCACCCGTTCTGAAACTATCAGCTTTTCTTTCATTGAGAATTTCCGAATCTCCGCAATTCTATCGCATCCAAATCCGCCCCATTTGCAAGTACTGAAAGTAGGTAATTATTTCCCCTAACACTATTGCTCAGCGGCAATTCAGACATCGGCACATTCTTATGCCGAGCCGTCCGTCCGGTCAGAGCGACCACCCTCCGATGGACAGATTGCCCCCGGAGGAGGGCGCCCGATCAAAGCCTTTTCCCCTCGCGAGCGTCCAGATTCCCCACCGCACGCCCGCATCATGGATCATGAGTCGGCGCGCTGCGCAGCGATGCGATCTGACAGCAAAGCTCCTCGACCGTGATTTTGCGAACCACGATGCGCACGAATCTTCTGAAAGTTTTGTTCGGCAATGCCATCCGTGCGTAGGTCTCCTTTATCCAACACGATCAGGAAAAAGCCCGGGCATCCAGCGCGACGCCAGTGTTGCCGGGAAAGCGAGGCGCAGCGGCGCACGGCTGCTCTCGGAGACCAGCACGCCGCGCTCCATTAGCGCCGAGACGATGCGCCGCGCCTGGCGATCGCCGGTGCCGACGATGCCGGCGGCGTCGCGGCGTGGCAATTCGCCGCGATAGAGCATCGCTTCGAGGATGGCGCCGGAGTTCGACGGCAGCCTGTCGAGGCGGATTTCCTCTTCGGTCCACAGCAGGATGCGGGTGCGCAAGGCGTCCGGCTGCATCAGCCCTTCCATGAAGGTGACTTGGTCAAGACAGGTGGTCAGGAAAAACCGCGTGAATTCCGCCAGCGCCTCTTCGCTGAGGTTTCCGCGGCCGTCGAGATCGTTGCGGCGGGTCTGGTCGCAGGCGGTAAGATGGCTCTTGTAGGCGGTGACGTTGCGGGCAAGGCCGCGCGCGACCGACCAGAGCGCGCCGGTGTTGAGTGCGTCGAGCAGCGTTGCATGCGACATCAGGCGCGCAACACGGCCGTTGCCGTCCACGAACGGGTGAATCCACGCCAGCCGGTGATGCGCCGCCGCTGTGGCGAGGATGGTTTCGGTCTTCCCGAGCCGGCTGTAGACCTCCTCGAAACGCTCTAGGAAGCGCGGCACGGCCCGCGGGCCGATGGCGATATGACCGCCCACCGCGACGTCGCGCTCGCGTAGCGCCCCGGGGATCACCTGCACCCGTTCGTGCGTCGTCGGGTCTTCAACCCATCGCAGGTCTTCCGGCAGCAATTCGCAGAAGCGGCGGTGAATATCGCGGATCGAGTCGGCAGTGACGGCCCGGCCCCGGATGCCGCCTTCGTCTATCCATTGCTGGACGGCGATATGCGCTTTTGCTTCGAGCTGGAGATCGCGCTTTTTCGTATCCCGGCTGTAGTCGCCCTGCAGCGCGCGCTCAATATCGATCGGATGCGTGTCGTGGCCCTCGATGAGATTGCTGTAGTAGCAGTTCATCGCGCGTACGAGCGTCGCCAGTGACGGCAAAAGGCTCTCGGGCAGCGAGCGGCGGAAGCCGGCGCTCCGCTGCGCTAGGTCGAGCGCAAGATCGGTCAACTCCGGGCGGTGGCGGGAGCCCTCGCCGAGAATAAGCGGCTCCATGAGGGCGATCCGCTCACCCCGGTCTTCCGCCGCTATTGTGTCCGGTTTTGAGTCCGCTCCTTTTATGCTCATAAATCATTATATGTCATCATGTTAGCGCATACAAAGGGGAATAAATATCCGCTTTTACGTCCGGTTCTGAGACCGCAATTGGCATCTCCGGCAAGGCTTTCAAGCACCCGACGCAGGGCGCATCCGGCCGCGGCCGGACCCGGCTCTAGGCTGCGCCGACCTGCGAGAGCCCACGCTCATTGTCCGTGACGAGCGTGAGGTCAAGAGTCATCGCCTGAGAAGCAATGATGAGGTCGTTACCACCGATCGGAGTGCCGGCCGAGTCGAGTTGAACGCGGATCGACCTGGCAGTGTGGGTACTTGAGCGCAATATTGCGCCGCGCATCCGCTAAGACTATTGCTCAGCGGCAATTCAGACCGTCGGCACATTCATGCCGAGCCGTCCGGCCGGCGAGGCGACCACCTCCGATGGACAGATTGCCCCGGAGGAGGTCGCCCGAGTCAAACACTTCTGGCCTCGCGAGCGTCCGGATTCCCCACCGCACGCCCGCATCACGGATCGTGAGCCAACGCGCTGCGCAGCGAACGCCGGCGCGCCAGCTCACTTCCAATCTCTTCAGTTCGACTCCGTAAACTGAATCGAAGGAGTCGACCCACCCGCCGTGCTGCACGTGTGCAGCGTCAGATTATTCGTCTCCCCCGTCGACCCAGCATTGGCGACACACGTTGGCGCGGAAGTAGATCCATCAGTCAACGCCACCTTCACTGTAACCGACGAGCCAGTATTGAAGTCGGCTCGCGAGCCGCCGGCATTCCCGACGACATTGAACTCGGCCTCATTCCACACCGATGCGATATCCACCACGCTATCCTTGGCGCTCAGGGAAAACGCGTTGGTTCCATTGCTGAATACGACCGTATCATTGCCACCGGCCGTCGCGGATCCGGAAAGCGACAGTTTGCCAAGCGACGTAATCGATACGTCGGGCGCAGCCGTGAAAGCGCTGTTGATGACACAATCGCCCTGACCGTCACTCTGCCACCCTCTCGGGCAAGCCGAGAAGCCCCAGCCGAGCAGCCACGACTCGATGAAAACCGCCGCCTCACCCTGGACAGCGAAATCCGGCGCGTAGACAAACTGCTGCCACACGGTGCAGCCGCTATGTCCCGCACACGCCACGGTGGTTCCCGTGAAGTTGGAGTTGATCTGCAGCGAGAATTCATTCGGGCCGAGGATGCCACCCCCGCCAAATGCCGCAACACCAACACCGGTCTCCGACGTCACACCCGTAACGGTGGGAAACGTTCCGAGCGTCTTGCTGATCAACCCCGCAGCCTTGGCAACGAAGTCGTTCCCGTTTCCCGTCACTTCCGCAGAGAATTTCTTCGCATTTCTGGCGACCGGATGAAAGCGCGGATGCTCGGCCACCTTACACTGCACCTTCTCCCACAAATAGCTCGGATACGCCGCCTGAAAGCAGCCTTCCTCGGATGAGGGATTCTGCATCATGAATGCGCGCCAATTCTCGCGCGCTACCGACTCCGCAACAGCCGGTGCTTCGGTGGACTCGCCCGCGAGCACTGGCGAAACCGGAAACGCACCCGCGACAGCTACCGCGGCGCATGTTAGAGTCAAATAGCGAGAACCCAATTTCCCTGGCGACATGATCCACTCCCTGTGTTGATTGTCACTGTTGCCGATCGAATCCTACTTTGAACGATCGTCACACGAGCCGGCGGCTCGGTCAAGGCGGCTTCGGAGGGGACCCCCGGATATTGACCACCATCCGGCAACTACCGCCCCTTCGCCCACCTCTCGGCCAAACTCCGAGCCTCCGACAGAAACGCGCCGATCACCCGCGCATCCCTCCGCTCACTCAAGCAAATGATGTGTGAAAACGTACAAACCTCCGCATCCTCGATCCTCAATCCCACGATCCGCTCATCCGGAATGAACGCGATCTCCGATACCGCCCCCAACCCAATTCCAGCCGCCACCGCCTCTCGGATCGACTCCCGACTGCCGATCTCCACGACCACACGCACCCGCACTCCCACCGCGCCCAAAGCCTGCTCCAACACTTCCCGCGTGGTAGAGCCTTGCTCACGCATGATAAACGGCTGCCCGTGCAGCTCCTTCAGCTTCACCCCACGTCGCCGTGCCAGCGGATGCGAACGCGGCGCCATGATCAGGATCCGCTGCTTGCGCAACGGCAGAAGATGCAAGCGAGAATCCCGCTCGGCATGAACCAACACACCGACATCCGAGCTATACCCTAGAATCCTCTGCACCACCTCGTGCGAGTCCCCCACGTTCATCCGCACCCGGATCCCCGGGAAACGCTGTAGGAATGCGGCCAGGATCGGCATGACATTGAACGGCCCCACCGCGCTGATCCGCAGCTGCCCGCGCCGCATGTCACGCTCGCCAGCCAGAAGATCCGCGGCCTCCTGCTCCAGCTCGAACAGCCGATAGGTAACATCCAACAGCTGCGTCCCCAGCGCTGTCAGCTCCAGCCGCCGCCCACGCCGGAAGAACAACTCGGCCCTGTGCTCTCGCTCCAGGCGCGCCACCAACGCCGACACCGTCGGCTGACTCACTTGCAACATCCGCGCGGCCGCCATCATCGAGCCCTCGCGAGCCGCATGATGAAACGCCCTCAGCTGGGCCAGGCTGCTCATCGAGGACTCCTTATAATATCTGTCTATACTTCTCTAAAAACCCGTCGTCCACGTTAATATAGCCGTCATCGGCTCCCGCGACACTACTCAACATGTCAGCCGTCCCCCTCACCAACACCCCCACCGCGAGCCGCTCCTGGCAGCTCGCCGTTTTCGACCTCGATGGAACCCTGGTCGACACCCAGGAAGACCTGATCGAGAGCCTCGAAGAAGCCGTTGGAAATGACAGATTCGACAGCTCCGCGCGCGCCCGCGCCCGGGCAGCGCTGCATCTGGGCATGCAAGCGATGGCCTTCGCCGCGCTAGGGGAGGGCGAGAAGGACCCCAAGCGGATGCGCACCCTCGAGTCCCGCTATCTCGAGGTGTACGCCTCCCGCATCTCACGGAAGTCCAGGGTCTATCCGGGTGTCACCGCGACTCTGGGCTGGCTGCGCGACCGTGGAATCCGTCTCGCTGTCTGCTCGAATAAACCCTTGGCGATGAGCCGGCTCTTGCTCGAAGCCCTCGACCTCGCCCGTTGGTTCCCGATCGTCGTCGGCCCCGAATCTACTGGTTGGCCCAAGCCCCATCCCGAGCCGCTCCGCTACGCCGCCTGGGAATCCAACGTGCCCCGGTCTCGAACCGTGCTGATCGGCGACAGCGCCGTGGACATGCAGTGCGCCAGCGCGGCTGGAATGGCTTGCTGGGTCTACCGAGGCGGCTATGACCCACTCGCCGCGGCAGGCGCGCCGCTGCAATTCGACCGCTTCGAACAGCTATGCCAGCCCAGATACTGGCCCTCCATGACCAGCCGCCACCGGAGCATCCCTCCATGACCGTGCGCAGTAGAAGTGGCCGCGCGCTCCTGGCGGCTCTGTGGCTGATCTGTTTTGGCTGCGCTCATGCGCAAACCACCCCCGATGGCACCGCGGACCACCCACTGCGCGTGATGCTCATTCCAGCCGACGGCGGTACCGAAACGGGCACCAAGGCAGACTATCAACCGCTCTTCAACGCCATCACCCGGATGACGAATCTCCACTTCGCCATCGCCGTCGGCCAAAGCTACGGTGCCGTCGTCGAAGCGATGTGTAATCACCTCGTCGAAATCGCCTTCCTGGGACCGGTCGCCTATGTACAAGCTCACGAGCGCGGTTGCGCCCAGCTCCTGGCCGTCGCGGTGGAGAACGGCGACTCTGTGTACTACGCCGGCATGTTTGCCCCCAAAACCTCCACCATTCACACCCTTCAGGACCTCAAAGGCAAGCGCATCGCCTTTGGCGACATCAACTCCGCATCGAGCTTCACCTTCCAGATGGCCATGATGCTGGATGCCGGCCTTGATCCGGCCAGGGACCTCGGGCAGATCCGCATGACTGGAAGCCACGCCAACAGCATCGCCGCGCTCGAGCAGGGGCAGGTCGATGTGGCCTGCCTGTCGTTTGATTCTTACGAGAAAGCCGTGCGCGAAGGTGTCGTTGATCCCACGAAGTTCAAAGTCATCGCCAAAAGCATGCCCATTCCATATCCGCCCCTGGCGCTGGACGCGCGACTGCCGGATGCGCTCAAACATCGGCTCAAGGAGGCCTTCAACCACATCCACACCGCGCCTGGCATCACCCCCGAAATGATTCGCGGCTATGGAGGCAAGAGGGTCGACCGCTACAATGCCGACTTCCCGGAGTCGCGCTTTGCGGTAGCCGCCGCCAAGCTCGCCCTGATCAGCGACGAAATGAAAGCCGAAATCATCCGCCGAGCCTCGCAACGCTAGGTCATCCGCTCGCCATCGATGCATCCGTCCCCATCACTCAGCTCCGCGGTCGAAGTCAGCGATGTCAGTGTCACTTTCGCCGATGGAACCCAGGCGCTTCGAAATCTGACCCTCTCGGCTCCGCGCGGGCAGTTTTGTGTGATCCTGGGTCCCTCGGGCTCCGGCAAATCGACTCTTCTGCGCTCCTTGAACGGGCTTGCGACCCCAACTCTTGGCTCCATCCGCCTCGACGGAATCGAGCTCACGAAGCACTCGCTCCCGATCCTTCGCCCCCGGACCGCGATGATCCACCAGCAATTCAACCTGGTCACTCGCGCGACCGTCGCCGCGAATGTGCTCTCGGGAGTGCTGCCCGCGGTCTCCACCTGGCGCGTGCTTCTGCAGTGGTACCCCAGACACTATCGCGACAAAGCCTGCCGGCTGCTGAGGGAAGTAGGGCTCCAGCCGCGACATCTGCATCGCCGGGTCAGCGACCTCTCCGGAGGGCAACAACAGCGAGTCGGGATCGCCCGGGCGTTCATGCTCGATCCGCTCCTGCTTCTGGCCGATGAGCCCGTCGCCAACCTCGACCCCCGTACGAGCCGCGAGATTCTCGACCTGCTACAGCAGCAATCGCGCCACCACCACACGACTGTCCTCTGCAGCCTGCACCAGGTCGATCTGGCGCGCGAATTCGCCGACCGTGTCATCGCCCTACGCGAAGGCCAGATCGCCTATGACGGCCCTCCAACAGGCCTCACCGATGCCATCCTCCACCGCATCTACGGTGTCGAAGCCGCCCCAAAGACGATCGAGCCGGCCCCTTCGATCAACTCCCGCCAGCCCGAACAGCCCGAAACCGCTCGCCACGATTCCCCGTCCATGACCGTCAGACCCCTTTGATGTTTGCGGCAGGAGCCCAAGCATGACATCCGCACCGAGCGCCTCGTCCCATACTCCGCCCAACGGTTCGCCGGGCAATCCCTCTGTCCACCGCCCCGCCGTCCATCCGGACCTCCAAAGTGCCTGGCGCCTCGACCCACCCTACAGCGCGCGTACCGTCCTCATCGTGGCATTGGCAGCCGCGCTCCTGTGGCTGACCGGCTCGCGCGTCGAAATTGGCCGTATGTTCGAGCTCACCGGCCACGCGCTCGAGCAAGCCGTCGGCCTCCGCAGCCAGTCCCAGGTTGGAGACGGCCTCAAAAAGATCGCCACCTCGATCTTTCCCATCGTCATTGCCGAGCGTACCCCGGTTGCACGGCTCGAAAGCTTCGACCGTCATCACCTGCCATGGCTCTCTCACCTGGAAACCGAAGACCACATCGAGCAGCGTCTCAACCCCGACTCCCTGCAGATGGAGGCACGCCATGAGAGACGTGAAGTCCTCGTCGAGCCCATCGGCTACCTCGTCCTGGTGTTGCAAAAGATGCTCGAGACCCTGGAGCTGGGCTTGTGGGGCACGCTCCTAGCCATCATCCTGTCGATTCCGCTCGCCTACTACAGCGCCAGAAACTACAGCCCCAACCGGCTCACCTATGTCGCCGCGCGCGGTATGGTCAGCCTGTTTCGATCGGTACCGGAGCTCATCAGCGCGCTATTCCTGGTCCTGGCCTTCGGCTTCGGGCCTATCGCCGGCATTCTCGCGCTCGGCATCCACGCGGCTGGCTTTCTCGGCAAGTTCTACGCGGAAGACATCGAGCACGCAGACGACAAGCCACAACAAGCCTTACGGGCGATCGGAGCCAACCCTGTCAAAGTTCTCGCCGCCGCCGTACTTCCCCAAGTCCTGCCTCAATACATCGCCTACACCCTCTACATCCTCGACCGCAACGTCCGGATGGCGACCATCGTCGGTATCGTCGGAGCGGGCGGCATCGGTCAGGAGCTGAAGGGCCGCTACGACATCTACAATTACGGACATGTAGGCACCATCCTGGTTGTGATCTTTGTCACCGTATTCATACTCGACCAGCTCTCCGCCCGCATCCGCACCCGCTATATGTGAGACACCCCCCACTTCGATCCGCTTGATGCGAATCGAGCGTCGCCCTCTCGCCGGTGTAAAATTGCGCTAACGGACCATGAGACCTGATGAATCGAGCGCATGACGGAGGTCATGAGCCCGATGAGACTTAGAAGGCCAAAAAGAATGGAGCTCCGTCCACGAGCCATGAGCCAAGCCCGGACCGCGAGCAATCCAGCGCAGGCGCACCGGGCCACTCCCGAGCTCGTCGAGCCGTTGCGAGCGCCGCCCACAACGATTGCGCACGTGTTGGCGCAAGCATGGCCTGAGCCCTCATCCACTGGAAGGTTATATGACCTCGGATGACACGGATTTCGAAAGGAAGGCCACCGACATCATTGGCCTATATCTGCATACGCCACAACATGCCGCGGTATTCTGCGTCGATGAAAAGACAGTGACGCCACCCCCGCCGAGTCTCCTCGACCCGATCTCGCCACCTTCACCTACAGAGGACGCCGAGCAGCGCGGCTCGCAACATTACCGCCACGGCACCCTTTCGCTCTACGCCGCGTTCAACACCCGAACCGGAGAGGCGCTCGGCAAGACCGCCTCCCGGCACACGACCGCCGAATTCGTCGCATTCCTGACCGACATCCTCTTCAACCAGCCAAACGGCAGAGAGATCCACGTCATCGCCGACAACCTCTCCGCCCACAAAACAGTCCAGGTCAAAGAATTTCTCGTCGCCCATTGCAACGTCCACCTGCACTTCACCCCGACGTACTCCTCCTGGCTCAAACAGGTCGAGCTGTGGCTCTCCAGGAGCGAGCACGACGTCATCGCCCGAAATGCGCTCAGCTCAGCCTCTGATCTGAAAAGACAACTCATGCGACACATCCGCCACTGCACGAAAGTGCCCAAGCCGGTGAAATGGATGCACTTCGATGCAACTCACCCCATAACCGCTGTATCCACCGGCACAGTTCATTAGACAGCGATCCCCGGCGCAAGTGCCTCTCGGCCGTAACCGCCGGTAGCCGTGACTCTCCGCAATGCTCGCTTCCATTGACGTGTTCGGCAGCGATCGGCCTGGCAGTCGGATCGGGGGAGGGGCTCACTCCGATCATGTACTGCCAAGATACAGATAAAGCTTGCCTCGTCCCCCTTGCGCCGTGACTCGATCAACCAGCGCAGTCACGGCCTTCAACACCACCAGAGATGTTCTGTCGGTCAGACATTGGTCGCAACACCGACCCCGCAAATCCAACAACTGGCCACGGCGCGGAATAATGCAGCCTCGCCAGTCATCTTCTTCAATAGGAGAGCGTGTAAGCTGAATATCCAGCCCTGCAATCCAGATAGTAGGTTCCCGCCGCAAATGGCCGCGAGCGTATCGCGTAACCATCCTGCACATATCGCGTTACACCGCCGTAGCCATCACCGTGCACGAGCCGGATTCCTGATCCGAGTGCGAACATCGCCTGGCATCCGACTTCACCTGCAGCGCAACCGGAGGTCCACACCCCTATACAACGTGCAAACAGATCAAAGTACGAACGGATACAAGTATGGTCATCAAGATAGGATCCGACGAATGGGCCATGACCCTATTCAACTCGCGCGCCATCGCGCGTCTGATCGACGACTTGAGAGAGCTCGATCACAGCGGCTTCAAGGAGGAAATCTGCATTCCCGTCAAAAACGCTCTCCGTACGCTCATTGAAGAAACCCGCAAGCCTGCAGGGCCCGCGTTCCTTCCCAGCGTCCTCGGCGACTACGATCGTTTGCTACAAACGTACGAAGAGTGGAATAGCTACGGCACCCAGACAGACCCCGACACGGTCAACGGCCGCCGGGAACGGATGGAAGAGCTGACCCGCATCCGGCGCGCGATACAGCGGAAGCTCAAGGCCCAAAGAAGGGCAGGAACTACACCCGTAACACCTGCCGACCGGCAGATACTCAAGACGTCAGTCGAAAAGCTCGAGCTCGTGGTGTTGCAGAATCCCACGATTTTTCCACGGCTGCGAAGAGCCTTGAACAGCCGGACCCTGAAGGCCCTCCATGTGCAACCCAACTCGCTGAAGGGCACTTGAAGCATCCGGGGCGGTGCTGACGTAGTACCCTCGTGTCTTGCACACGAGCGCTGACGCGCGCCCCTCGAGCCGTGCCGGTGAACAGCCGCTGGCAAACCAGGCCATGAATCCCGGCTAAGCTCGAAGCGGCGCGCGTGAGTGGAGAATCTGCGCGTGCTGCAGTCCGTTGCTTGCGAGAAAGTGCCGTACAGACATGTGGACAGTCTCATCGACGAGCTGCGGGCCGAGCCACACCTGTTGGATGACCGCCGGCCACACGGGCGACAAGTCGATCTCGACGAACGGCACAAACAATTTCCCGACCACCCGGAATTTCGTCTCTCCAGGACCGATCAGGTGACTGAGCACCATGATCCGGATCTCCTCCTCCTCGGCAAAGGCGTCCGGCTTGGCACACGACATGAGCTCGACGAGCTGCCGATACACAGCGTTCTGAAGCTCTTGTTCATCACCGCCTCCAAGGGCACTGCACGTTACGCCCAGTGCCGCGATCACCTGGCCGAGCAGCCGCTCATAAATCACATGACGCACCGAATAACCCAACACCTCCAGGTGCTGTCTGGAAAAGCCGATCGACACCCCCTGTCCCTGTTGAGCATAGCCGCGCCACTGGCTGAGCTTGTCCGGCTTCTCGCAAAAGCTCGTCACGAATACGTGGAAGTCCTCGGTAGCCACCCGCTCGAGCTGTGACTGGATCACACCCAACTGTTCAGGGAAGAGACTCAACCCCTTCAGCACCAGGTCCTTCGAGCGCCCCAGCGCCTCCCGCGCCCGCTGGACCTCCGCCCGGTCATTCAGGAACTGCGAGTTGCTCGCCCAAAGGCACCGCGACTCCACGATGCCTTGAAGTCCCTGCAGTGGGCAATAATGAAACATCTGGCCCTCACGGAGGTGATGCAACCGACGAGTCCACCAGACCCTAACACCACGCAGGTGGCTCGGCAATGCGCTGCTTTGGACTGTGTGGTTCCCAGCCATTGCCGCCAGTGACCTCGGCGCAGTCCACACATCCTGTCTGACGTTAACGCGGACGCGTGGACGTACATCTGCGAACCACGGAGAAACTCACGCAAGGCCCTGCGTCTTTTGGCTCGCCTGAATATCCACGGGCCACAACGAACATAAGGAAGTAATTGCACAAAATTCCCAATTTCACCCCCTCCACTTCGAGACAATTTCCATCTAGAGTGAGCGCCCGAGGACAAATGGCGTCTCCGATGGAAGAAGGGGCTCATGAGTGCTGTTATCGAAGAGGACACCCCTATGGCGGTAGAAGATCGGATCGCCCGGCTCGAATTGGACATGGCCGAGGTGAAAAGCGATGTCAAAATGCTCAACGGTCGCGTGAGTGATCTTAGAGTCGAGCTCCAAGGCTTCAAGACGGAAGTCGCCAAAGAGTTCGGCTCACTTCGAACCTCCATTGAACGCGCAAAAGTCTGGATGCTCGGGACCGGCATCACCACCGTGTTGGGAGTCGCAGCACTGGTCGGATTGAAGCTCCATTGACTAAAACATGCGGAAGACACATGGAGACGTATCCCACTGCGCGGCGTCGCACATCATTGGCTTCCCAACGGGTCGCACCCCTTTGGTCCACCTTTAGCCCCGATAAACCACCGATTAGCACATCTGGCTTGCACCCACTCCCGCCGCCGGGAAAGATTGGCAAGACAGACCGCAACGGACCCGCAAAGTGGCCATTCATAACCTCGAAAAGCCCTACCTGCTCCTGGTTGGCGACACGGAAAACCCCGTGAACGCCAAGACAGCCTTCGGCCTGCGCGACTGGACCCCCGAATCCTGCCTGGCACAACTGCGCTTCTCCAAGCGCGCCGTCGACCTCCGCCTGCCAGAGATGACTCCCAGCGAAGCCGCCAAAGCGGGCGCGAAAACACTGGTCATCGGCATCGCCCCCCCGGGCGGACAGCTCCCCGAAAGTTGGTATCCGACACTCCTCGAAGCCCTGCAAGCCGGTCTCGATCTCGCCGCCGGGCTGCATCGCCGTCTACACGACATCCCCGCTCTCGCCGAAGCAGCCCAGAAGCTCGGCCGGCGAATTCACGACGTGCGCCACAGCGACACCCGTTTCCCCTTGGCCACCGGAAAGCCCCGTCCCGGTCGCCGACTGCTGACCGTCGGCACCGATTGCGCGCTAGGAAAGAAATACACCGCGCTTGCCATTTCCAAGGCCCTCATCGCACGCGGCCACCGCTGCGACTTCCGCGCCACCGGCCAGACCGGCATCCTCATCTCGGGCAGCGGGGTAGCCGTCGATGCCGTCATAGCGGATTTCATCGCCGGCGCCGCCGAAACCCTCTCGCCCGCGAACGATCCGGCTCACTGGGACATCATCGAAGGACAGGGCTCTCTCTTCCACCCAGCCTACGCGGGCGTCACCCTCGGCCTCCTGCACGGATCACAACCGGATGCCCTGGTCCTCTGCCACGACCCCACCCGCAAAACAATGAACGAGTTCCCACACATGCCGGTGCGATCACCCACGGAAGCGATCCCGGCCTACCTTGCCGCCGCGCGGCTGACGAACCCGAAAGCACGCTTCGTGGGCCTCTCTCTCAACACATCCGCACTCTCCGCGTCCGAAGCCGAGAGCGTCCTGCGAAGCACTGCCGATTCGACAGGCCTCCCATGTATCGACCCCATTCGCACGGGCGTCGCGCCGATCATCGCAGCCCTGGAGTCCTTCGATGCAAATTGAGTCCTTGCAGCTGACCGCCGAGATCGAGCGATGGCCACTGACGGCGCCTTTTCGCATCACCGGCCACACCTGGGAATTCCTCGAAGTTCTCCGCATCGAGCTCCGAAAGGACGGCCGCATCGGCCAGGGAGAAGGCGCCGGCGTGTACTACCGGAAAGACACTCCGGCCTCCATGCTGGAGCAAATCGAGCGTAAGCGCGCCCAGATCGAGTCAGGATTGAGCCGCGCCACCCTCCAGACACTCCTCCCACCCGGAGGCGCTCGCAATGCACTCGACTGCGCACTGTGGGATCTGGAATCCAAGCTCGCAGGCCGCCCCGCATGGCAGATGGCCGGCCTCGAGCCACCGCGCCCACTCCTCACAACTCTCACCTGCGGTGCCGAGTCCCCCGAAAAAATGGCCGCAACAGCAGCTGGCTACACACAAGCACGCGCCATCAAGTTGAAACTGACAGGCGAGCCCGTCGACGCCGACCGCGTCCGCGCAGTACGCGCAGCCCGCCCCGATGTATGGCTAGGAGTAGATGCCAACCAGGGATTCACCCGAGCCACCCTCGAAAGCCTCCTGCCTGTCCTCGTCGACGCACGAGTGTCGTTGGTCGAACAACCCTTTCCTGTGGGACAGGAAGCGCTCCTCGACGGCCTGCGCTCACCCATTCCCATCGCAGCCGACGAAAGCGTCCAGACCCTCGCCGACATTCCCGGACTCGCAGGCAGGTTCTCGGTCATCAACATCAAACTCGACAAATGCGGTGGCCTCACCGAAGCCCTCGCCATGGCCCGCGCCGCACGCGCAGCCGGTATGGACTGCATGGTGGGAAACATGCTCGGCACCTCCCTCGCAATGGCACCCGCATTCCTCGTCGGCCAGCTATGCAGGGTAGTGGACCTCGACGGCCCCATCTTTCTACGCGAAGACCGGCCCCTCAAGGTCCAATACATCGATGGCGAGATCGACTGCCCAAAGGAACTGTGGGGTTGATCGTTTTCCCGTGGGAGATGTCGTAGCACTACACTGGGTCGACACAGCGCGCCTCTACCTCTGGGCCGAGGCCCCCCTGGCGCGCTAAACTGCGCGCCGTGTTCCTGAACTCCGCCACTCTCGCATCCCTGAGATTCTTCGAAGCCGCCGCCCGCCATTGCAGCTTCAAGCAGGCAGCCGTCGAGCTACACGTCACCCAAGGCGCCGTCAGTCAACAAATCAAACACCTCGAAGAAGCGCTCGGCTGCAAGCTCTTCTACCGGCCGTGGACAGCGAGCTCACTCCGCTCAGGGTCAAAACCTGCGCCATATCAAAGGTTGACAATTCCGCAGAAATAGTTGACAATAAAAACCCAAAAGGTTGACAAATCACCATCGCAGCCACAGCCCGTCAAGGTGCACGTGCGAAAGAATGGCAGGAGCTAAATCGCAAGGTGCGCAGATCCGGCGGTTCATTCTCGAAACCGTCTCAAGCCACCCTTCGGATATTGCGAAACTTGCCGCCAGGCGCTTTCAGATAACACGCCAGGCGGTACACAAGCACCTGCGCCGCCTGATCGAGGAGGGTGCCCTCATCGAAACTGGCCAGACTCGGAACCGCACCTATCGCCTGGCGTCACTATCGCAGTGGGACCGATCCTATCGACTCGAGCCTGGCCTCGCCGAGGATGTCATATGGGCACGTGACATCCGTCCCGCCCTCGGCGAATTACCGGACAACGTTCTCAGGCTCTGGCAGCACGGCTTCACCGAAATGTTCAACAATGCCATCGATCACTCCGAAGGCACACGCATCGATGTCAAAATTCATCGCACCGGAGTCGACACCGAGATGGTCCTCGCTGACGATGGCATCGGTATCTTCCGCAAAATCCAGAGCCGGCTGGGTCTGCTCGATGAGCGACACGCCATCCTGGAGCTGTCCAAGGGCAAGCTGACCACAGATCCCGCCCATCACAGCGGCGAAGGCATTTTCTTCACGTCCAGAATGTTCGACTGCTTTGAGATCGCATCCGGAGACGTGGCGCTCTCTCACAGTGAGGGCGAGGACAACGGCTGGATTTACGACAATCAACTCCAACACGGCACTACCGTGCGGATGAAACTGCGCAATCAAACAGACCGCACCACCAAGGCAGTTTTTGACGAGTATGTATCGGGCGAAGACTACGACTTCAGCCGCACCGTCGTGCCGGTGGTGCTCGCACAATATCTGGACGAGCCCCTCATCTCCCGCTCTCAGGCAAAGCGGGTTCTCGCGCGAGTGGATCTGTTCCGCACGGTCGTTTTCGACTTCTCCGGAGTAGACACGATCGGCCAGGCATTCGCAGACGAAATCTTCAGGGTATTCGCACGCGCCCATCCCCGAATCGACCTGCAATTCATCAACGTGAACAAATCGGTTCGTCAAATGATCGACAGAGCGCGCTCAGCGGACGCAGGCGTTGACAAACACACCAAGGACGAAGTACCGGTGCATCTGGCCCCCACCAGATCGAGGCTGCCCAAACGTAAGACGTAATGCCCTGACTGGCGGCCCACGCTGCCTGGGATAGATGGGACTCGATGACGCTTCAGGTAAGGCATCCGGCCAGCACGCAAGCCCAGCCTACCACGGCAAGAGCTTGCGTGCAGGAAAGGTCCTTCTCCACCTTCGCGTCCTGCACCGCTAGTCTGTCAGCTCGTCAGTCCCGATCCACATCCTGCCGCACGATCATCAACCGATCACGCACCGGCTCGGTTCGATAGGCTCTCGCACCACGCCCGTCGCTCCCCAAAACCAACCGCTCCGGCCTGATGCACACCCGCAAGGGCTCCGGAAACGACTCCGACAGGTTATACCGCGCCGCCGGCGCATACTTGAGCTCATAATTTGCGTGCAAGAGCTTCGGAATAGACGAGCCCTCCACACCGAGATCCGATGCAAGACCCGTAGTCAACCTCAGCCGCATGGACCCAACCTTCCAGGCCTCCCTCACGACAAAATACTCGCTGCCCTCGCGCTTATGCTGATAGCCCGCAAACCGACCGACAACGGTATCGATCTGCGCGTCATCCGCATGCTCCCAGGTCACATCGTCGAATCTCACGGAGATTCCTCGCACCGCACTCCATGATGTGTTTGGGTTCGCCGGCTGCTGTACTTGCAAAAGCCACGCGAGCACATTCAGGTTGACGTCGTCACGTCCCGATAGAAAGCCCAGTGTGGCCTCCTCCTGCCGTGTGGGTATCTTGTCGGTAAAGGATTGATCGACAAAGTAACTGACATGCTGCTGATCGATTCTGAAGACGGTGCCCGGCTTGTAGGCAGTGGAGGGGGCGAGCAGGCACTGCACGTCCTCACCCAGAACCGATCCGACAGTATGCATCCCAACAGACCCCGGCGCAGCCCCGAGAGAGAAAGGGCTGGCGAGCGCGCCGAGCGCGACCAACAAGAAAGTGGAATATTCCGGTCTCATGGACATAGTAGTTGTCAGCCTCATGCGAGGTCTCCTTTTGAAGTCCAAAAAGCTGTTATTCCATTGATTCAGAACACCAATTGCGTGATTGCTCCTCCGTCGTTCATGAAAACCACCGAACCAGACACGCCAAGCCCCCTGCTTGAGCGTTGCCACAAAAATATCACGACTTCGTGTTGAAAACACAGATGCTCGCCAGGTCGGACCGTCCGATCGGGCGAGGCATGCACATTTGATCAGGTCTGGTTGTGCGGGCTCAGGTAAGCCGCGCGCAGCTCCGTCTGTGCCCGGGGGAAGCGGACCCGGACTCTTCGCTCCACGTGTCCTCGCCGACTGTTGAATGAGAATCGATTGCAATCGCTGCCCCTCGACTGAAAATAAGGAGTCTCGGACAGAAGGTGTTCGAGCCGGCGCCAAATCCGTCACAGACGTAATTAGCATTGCCAAATTATCTGCCATTCCGACTTGACGCATCCTCCAAAGATCCCCGTCGGCGCGCGACCATTCAAAGGGAAGGGCACACACGTCCGTCGTCCCGGTGTGCGGAGAAACAACTGTCTCAGCAAGAACACGTCCCGCGAAAGGCGTTCGCCCCATCGCATTGGGAATGGGCGATCACTCAGAAGCTACCCGATGGCCGTCTGTCACGAACCTCACGATCCTCCCTGCCATCCAGATCCCGCCACGATTGCCCCACCGTTTTGCCATAAGCAGCCGCCAGACTCCCGCGATAGGAAGCCGAAAGCTTCATTTCCCCGGGAGGGTTCGTCATGTCCGGTCGCCTGGAAGTCGTGTTCGAATTCGCGCGACGGTTGCTCATCGAGCCAATAGCTCGAATCACCAGTCTGTTGGTCGATATCGTCCGAGGGCTGCCCAAAGCGCTCTATCCCTTGCGCAATCGCTTCTTCATCGGGGCATTGCTCGCCGCGCTCACCTACGGCCTCTACCGCTATCCACCCTTCGCCACGGTGCACGCAGGGGACGTACTCGTCCGTGCGAACGTCGTGAACGGCACCGCGAACGCCTATACCGCAGGCACCGTACTCGTCCTCCCCGGCATCCATCAGGTACGCCGCTACACGACTCGCGACCAGGTCTACCGGTCGCTGGAAAGCCAGACCGCCACCGGCTCAGCCCCCTTCCAATCCAATGAAGGCCTCTCGATCGGTGTCGACCTGACGGTGCGCTGGGCCATCGACCGCACCCGCATCGCCCGCATGTCCAGGGAGTATCCGGACGACCTCAACACCGATCTGGTAGGCCCGGCCGTGCAGGGCGTCGTATACCCCTTGTTCGCCCGCCATTCCGTCCGCGAGATCTTTTCTGGCCAACGCGCGGGAATCCAACAGGAAATCACCAAGGAACTGGAGCCGAAACTCTGGAAGATGGGTCTGCTGCTACACGGCGTGGATATGGGCAAGGTCGATCTCCCCCAGGACTATCGCGCGGGCATGGAGCGTCTTCTTGCCGAAGAGCTTGAAACCGAAAAAATCCGTTACACCCTGCAGCTCAAAGAAGCCCAGGTCAAACAGACGCAACTCGAGGCCGAAGCGGACAAAGTCCGGCGGCAAAAGGCAGCCGAAGCCGCGGGCGAAGAGCAGGTCATTGCTGCCCGCGCTCAGGAAGAGACCATGAAGCACATCCTACCCTTCAAGCAGAAACAGATCGAGCAACGTCAGCTCGAAGCCGAGGCCGAGAAAGTCGCGCGTGTCCGCAATGCCGAAGGTGCCGCCGCAGCACGCCTCATCGAAGCGAAAGGGGAGGCCGACTCCCGGCAAAAGCTTGCGGACGCTGAAGCCTACCGCCTCGAGCTGGTCGGGAAAGCGAACGCCGGCCAGATGGAGCGCGAAGGCGCCCTGATCGCACGCTACCCCCTTCTGATCCAGAAAACGATTGCCGACAAACTCTCCGACAAAGTCCAGGTCATCATCGCCCCCACACCCGCCGCGGGTCAGTTCATCGGCTCGAGTCTCATCAACACACAAGCTCCCAACGCGCGCCCCACCGATATCGCCACTGAAGCGACTGCTCAGACGGAGACACCCCAATGATCCTGGTCCTCACTGCCGCTCTTGCCATTGTCGTCCAGGATCACACCGCGTTGCGGGCGGCGCCCCGATCCAACTCCACTGAGTTGACAGAGCTATGGCAAGGAGATCTCCTGGAAATCCGCGGTGAACGCGCCGGCTTTCTCAGAGTCTACAATCCGCGTAACGAACGCGGCGGCTACCTGAGAAGCGAGTCGGTCCGTCCCCTGAGCTTCTCCGAGACAGACGCTCCCGCGCTACTCGCCGTGCTGCGCTTCCTGCGCGAAACCCCCGGCTCCGAAGCTCTTGGAATCAGCTACGGCGCCGCCTATCTCAAAGCCGTCCCCGCACGAAGCCTCACCGCCGAGCCCTTCGATGCAATCGCCCGCATGGCCGAACGCCTGGCAGACAGGGCGTCCGCCAACACCTCCCACCCAACCGGACTCGCCGTACAACCCGCCGCACACCTCGAAGTCGTGGAGCAGTTTGGCATCCACATGCGCAGCTTCGAACGCAACGGCCGTATGCAGGTATGTTACGACGGCGAGCTATTCCGTCGCGTACTCTCGATGCCGCTCGCCACCCCCGAGGAGCGCGCCCACGCTGCTCTCGGACTGACACGTCCAGACTGCATCGATCCCGACTTAGGCCCCCTCCCGCGCGCTTCCCTGGACGAGGACCAGGGGCAACTGCTCGAAACCATCGACGAGCGAGGACTGACGGCGATGACACGCAGTCGCCTGCATGCCCGCAGGGCGAGCGTCTGGGCATCGATCACTTACGAGCGCGCGCGCCACGACAAGGCCACCACTTCAGAAGCAGCCCAACACGCGCTCGCAGAGCTCCTCTCCGTACACCTTGACGACCTGGGCGACGACCGTCGAGCCGAATACGTGGACGCGGTCCTCCGGGTAGCGACCATCCGGTGGGCGGCGGCTCAATCCCCACCAACGCAACCGGGCCCGTTCATACTCACTGCAACACCCGGCGACCCGGGACAAACCTGCCTCACACTCAATATAACACGCAAAGCGCACATCGAACAGCAACTCACACGTCGCTGTACCTACGGAATCGTCTGGACAGCCTCAGTACAGATCATCCCTGGAGCGCCGGCACTGGTCCTCGCCGTGCAGCCTCTCGAGAGCTGGCGCGAGCTCTGGGTATTCCACGAGACCGCCGGCACCTGGACGATAGACGTCCTCTCACCGGGCACTGGCGATCCCGAGGAAGGCTATGTTGAGTTCGCCGGCTTCGCCCCCAACACGCGCCGCCTCCTCATAGCCCGGGAGGTGAAGGAACGCGGACGCTTCCACCGCTTCTTCGAAGAGCTCCGACTGGATGACCTTGCTCTCGTTCGCCAGGCCGGCACCCCGGAACTGCTGCGCGACTTCGGCCGCTGGCAAGATGTCACCTGGCGACGCGACACCCTCGCACTACGTTAGTGTAAAACGCTGGAATCCTGGCATTGCGCTGCGCCTCAGCCGGCGGTCTCTGGATTCCCCAGCAGATACCGCAGCGAGGCAGGCTGACCGCGTAGCGGGGGCCTCGCCCCGTGACCCTGGCGAGGATGAGCAGCCGCTTGCCCGTGTGGCCTCAGGCTTCCCCCTTCGGTTTCGTGTACAGAGCTTGAAGCACGACTGGACGGGCGTCGCGCTATAGGCAGAATGACCTCCCATGGCAGCGGCCAGGAAATCACGCCCCGGCTACCAGATGATCCCTGGATTGGTGGTCGCGCCGCCAGAAATTCCTTCGTCACAAGGGAAGCCAATTGTCAATTTGGTGATATTTCAATAAGGTCGCCTATGGGTCACCAAATCGACAATTGGCGTTTTGGTGATACTTGAAGAGCCCTGGAGAGATTCACCGGAAATGACGTCCTCCGACCCAGTCACACCATTTTTCGGGCGTGAGTCCGAACTGCAGCGTTTGCTTGAAGTCACGCGAAAGAAGACAGCGAGCATCGTTGTCATCAAAGGCCGACGCAGAGCGGGAGGATTTTGCACAGCAACTCTCGCAGCAGCTCGACGTTCCACCACCGCGAGCGGATGACTGGAACGTCCTCCTGTGGTCACTTGCCGATCGGGTGCGTTTGGGCCGCTGGCTGATCGTTCTCGACGAGATCAACTGGCTCGGCATGCGCGATCCGGCTTTTCTGGGTAAGCTCAAGAATGCGTGGGACCTGCGCCTGTCAAAAAACCCACAGGTAATCTTGATCCTTTCCGGCTCTGTGAGTAGTTGGATCGAAAAAAAAATACTGCATCACACCGGCTTCGTTGGGCGTATCTCCCTGGATATGACCTTGTCCGAGCTGCCGCTACCCGTTTGCAACAAGTTCTGGGGGGTGCAGGCCAGTCGCGTTTCGGCTTATGAAAAATTCCGCATGCTCGGCGTCACGGGCGGGATTCCTCGGTATCTGGAGGAGATGGACCCCACCCAGTCGACAGATGCCAATATCCGGCGACTCTGTTTCACACACGAAGGACTGCTGTTTGATGAGTTCAACCGCATATTCAGCGATTTCTTCAACCGCCGCAACGCGGCCTACCGCAAGATCCTCTCGGCGCTGGTGGACGGTCCATTGGATCTCGAAGGACTGTATGAGGCACTGAAGGTTGGCAAGGGCGGCAAAGTTGTGGAGTACGCAGAAGATCTCGTCTCCTCGGGCCTGCTGTCACGCGATTATTCCTGGAGCCTCAAGACTGGCAAGGAAGGCAAATACAGTCGTTTCCGTCTCAGTGACAATTACTGCCGCTTCTACATGAAATACATCGAGCCGAACCGGCGGCGAATCGAGCGTGGTACGCTGCGGCGGCTTCCCAACCTGGATGGCATTCTTGGCCTGCAATTCGAGAACCTGGTGCTCAGGAACCGCCTTTCCATCATTGAGCGCCTCGGCATCGAGCTCGACGATGTCGTGTACGACAATCCATACGTGCAGCGGAAAACCCGACGACACCGCGGGTGCCAGATCGACTACATGGTTCAGACACGTCACCGGACTTTGTACGTCTGCGAGATAAAATTCTCCCACGGCGCGGTGCCCGCGAGCGTCATCGAGGAAGTCGAGCACAAAGTCAATTGTCTCGAGATGCCACGGCGTATGACATGGCGTCCGGTGCTCATTCATGTAGGAGAAGTAGTGCCGGCCGTCGCCGAGGCGGGCTTCGCTATGGTCGATTGCGGTGATCTTCTCAGATAGAAACGGTGGAGGCTGTAGTATGATTGTTGTCCAACGAGACCCTCAATGAGCCAGGGCGGCAGCGTGTCTGAGCAGCGCCTGGTCGCGCAGGGCGCAATGGACTGCTGTTATCTCGCAAGGCCTTCCTCGCACGTGGCGGTACTGTTGCCAACATCCCGTGCGGCATGCTAGATCGCTGCAGCCATCTTTCCTGAACACAGAAGGGACCCTCATGGCCGACTTGACCACAACCGACGGACTGGAATTCCACTTCGACCCGAGCGCAGTAACCGCCGTCGCCGATCATGACGCGGATACACTGCAGGCGGTCACAACGGTCTACGGCCTGAGCGACGGACGCCTCAGAATTGCCGAAAGCCCCGAAGGATTCCTCAAAAGAATCGGTATCACCCAGTCCTTCGCCAAACTCACCCGCCCAAACGGCATGTTCATCTGGATCAACTGCACAGCAGTTGCAGTGCTTCGCCCACCCCCGCGCGATCAATACCCCGCATCGGCACACACTCTCGTCACTGTCGGGGCGCTGACCCAAGCCGTGCAGGAGTCGCCAACCCAGGTGAAACAAATAGTGAACGAGCACGGCGGGAAGCTCTAGGACCACTCTGACTGACTAGTGTTCGCCACTGCGGCCGATCTGAGTCGGAGTCGGTCTCGTTGCGGCGATCATTGGTCAGATATGCTTCTGGGAACGGGCAGCAGGTTACACCTCACCACCCACGCAATTGCCCGCACGTGGCCAGAATCGCCGAACATTCCCCGTGCCTTTGCGAGCCTCTGCCGCCAACACATGAACCGACTGAGCCTGATCGTTTGCCCCTATTGTTATCTCACGATACATGCGCTCGATAACCGGCGAGCTTGCCGTACCGCAAGTCGGCAACATCAACTTCGCGCCGGCGTACCCCACTCCGCACTCAAGCCTCTCCATAACTTCTCCGGCACCCGGTCCCGATATTCTTTCAACGTCGAAGACAACGCATCCGCAATCCGCTCAACCACTTCCTCCGCCCGCGCTACGCCGCAGTGCTCCCGCCCCGCCGCACTTCACGATCAGATTGGCGCAACTCACCGTCTCCCGCGCAAGCATCGGCACCGGTTTGTCCGCGTCAGGAACCAACACCTTCGGTTGGACACCGGAAATACCGGATTCGAAATAAGTAGCTACCAGAAAATCGAACAGCTCGGAAGTAGGTTGGCGCTTGAGGACTTCCGCCAGTCCGATCTGAGGGGGCTTGGACTCCCTGCGCTCACCAGGCCGGGTATAACTCAAACGCCCGATCTGCTGGCCGCCCACGACATCCAGCAGGCGCATGTCGTCCAGCCCACCTGCTTTCGCAAAGGCCTCCTCGATCTTGTGGAGCAGATACCCTTCCGGACGATTCATCTCGAAGATCGGCAGGAGCGCACCGCTCGCATAACTTTCAGCACGCACCGGCATCGTCAGCGAGATCTCGCATGGAGATTCGGATGTTGAATAGTTGAACGCGTAGCGTGCTTCTTTGCGCAAATCTCCCGCAACTCCCTGTGGCGTGCCGACGAGCAAATGCTTAATCTTCGTCGGCGTCGTCACGGAAGATCTCCTCGAGACGCTCGAGATCGACACGAGCATCCACGACAGACAGCCCTTTCCCCAATGCCGTCAGCGCTCCCATCAGAACGTTGACGGCGACATTCCGGCCCGCTTCAAGGTCGGCTATCGTCTGACGACGGCAACCCACGCGCTCGGCAACCCATTCTTGCGTGCGGCCGAGCGCCTTGCGCTCCGCACGCACCAAAGCACCCAGTTCTATGGCGGAATAGGCTATTTTCATGTTCGTTTAATCGAACATTAGCAGTCTCCATACTAGCAAATGTTCGATAAAACGTCCATTTTAGGCGGAACGCCTGCAGACTTAGATCTTCATTCGACCCGGCTACCGGCGCGCAAGATCAAGCGCTTAAGGAAGAATGAGGACCAGCAAGTACCGCCTATCGGGACACAACGTCACTGAGCGTTGGCGCCAATAGCCTCAACACCGCGACCGGCAAACTGCTCGTGAACGTGTAATCTCCCGACTGTGGACCCGCGACAGAAGCCGTGATCACCCCGAACCAACGATTACCCAGATAAAACACGAATCCCGCCGTGCGACTCACCGGCCGCGACGTAAGGAGATGGCCGCCGCGCGAGAATGTATCGAACCGGTTGTCGCCGGAGCCCGTCTTCCCTCCGATCGCCATCGGAGTACCGCTGCCATCAAACGCGTGTTTAAGCCTCACAGCGGTGCCAGTCTCTACGACGCCGGAGAGCACGCTACGCAACAAGCGAGCCACCGCAGGGCGCATGACCTGCTCATCGGACCCTGCAGTACGCTCAAACGCGGTCTCGTATGGCGTGCCACGCGCGAACCGGGCGCGTTGGATGTCAATGAGAGGACGGCGCCGGCCGCCATTGACAATGATACCCATGAGCTCCGCCAGCGCGACCGGCCGGTCGGCCGAGCTGCCCAGGGCGGTAGCATACGAAGGGACGAGTGTCTCGAAGGGAAAGCCGAGTCTGCGCCAGGAAGGGCTCATACGAGCGAACGCGTCCCGCTCAATCCGGATACGCAATCTGACATCCTGCGCCTCGCGATTGCGTGTACTCAGCAGCCAGTCAAAGGAAGTATGCTCTCTTCGCGACTTCTCCGCGGCAATCTCCCCCAGGAGTTGCTTACGAGCCGGAAAATCAACATCTCTCATGACTACATCGGCGTCATAGGGCAGGCGCGCCTCATGGTATTCCACGATGTCGCGCATGAGACGGATGAACACCAGGTTGGTCGAATGGATGAACGCCTCGCGGATGGTCAAAACCTGGCTATTCTCCTCCGGTTCAAAGTTACCGAAGTGATGAAGGCCGCCGCCGGTAAAGAACTCCTCGTCAGGGCTCGCCGGGTAGCTGCGCTCGAGCGACTTCGCGAGAAAGGCTTCCAGGTCGAGCTGCGGCTCAGCGAGCAAAGTCGTTGCAGCCCACCGTGTGATAGTGTCGCGGCCATTCGTGGCCCACGCTTCGAGCCTGCCCCTGTCGAGCGCCCCGAGCTCATCATGCAGATCTGCCATGATCTCGAGATAGTGAGCCAACGTCCGCAACTTCGCCGTGCTACCCAACTCGAGCTTCATGCCATCGTTCACGTCGAAAGGCGCGTCCAGCGTGTCGGTATGTACGCGTACGAGGTTCCCTTCCGGGCGGGATTCGACGAGCAAAAAGCTATAAGTGACCCCGCCGGGATCACCGCGCTCGAGCACATGAGGCTCGCGCAAAGAATGGGTGGCGATAAACTCCGGCGTGCTGAGCTGGCGAAGCAACCCGGTGACTTTCGCCTGGAGATGACTATCGATGGTGCTGTCGACCTCGACATCGAGCCGGTCGAGGCCATACTGATTGGACACGCCCAGCAGACCCCCAAGCTCCGCGCGCACGGCGTTGGGAGCCTTGCGCTCGATGAAGCGAGCCGGCCGCTGGGTCGGCGCAGTTGATGACGCAAACTCGAGTGGCGTATTGCGCAGCGCTTCCAACATGGACCCATCGATCACCCCAGCCGACTGCAACAGCCCGGCATATGCGCCGATGCGGGACTGCAGCGCCCGACGATTCTTCTCCAGGAAAAAGGTCGGAGCGTGCACGGAATACAGCAGTGCGAGCACCTCCTTATACGCGTAAGCGGTCTCAGGGGTCGGATGCGGGTCCATCAACCTGGAAAGCACCTCACTCGGATTCTCGGCAAACCATACACGCAAACCATCCGAGAGTCCGTTCACCTCGCCCACACCGGCGGCCGCACCCAGGGGCATCGTGTTGAGATACTCGAGGATGATCTCCCGCCGCGCCATGCCCGTGTCGGGTCCTTCGTGATAAGCCGCCAGGCTGGCGCCGATCACCTGGTGCAGCTTCTCGGTAGGAGAGTTCGTGCGCCCACCCGGCGAATGCTGGAACTTCACCAATTGCGTAGCGAGCGTGCTACCGCCTTCGAGAGGCCAATTCAATCCAACACTCCGCCCGGCATAGAGCACCAGCGCCTTCGATGAGCGTGCCCAGTCGATTGCGGGATTAGCACGCGGCCCGGCTCCTTCGCCAATGTTGCGGTTTTCAATGAACAACAGGGTACGGATCAACAGCGGCGGAACCTCCTCCAGCGTCTTCAATCGCCCGGAATCCTGAGGCACCGCGTTGTAGATCAGCGCGTGGTCGGCGCCGCGAATCACGAGCCCCGCTGCCGGAGTCGGCTGAAAAGGGGGCGCAATCCGAGACTGGATCAGGTCCACGAGTTGAGAGCTCTGGCGCGCCTGCTCCGTAATCCGGAACCCGTTCTCCCGCAGACGCAGACTGAACTGCGAAAGCTTCGTGTAGCCCCGCCGGTCATCCAAAGGCCCCGAAGCCGGAAACGCAATGTCGTCGCTCCGGCCCGCCGCGACCGTGAACTGCAGCTTCGCACTCCAGCGCGCAAAGACCACCGACTGCAGCCAGGAGAAGCGTGCCTCCAGGAATGCCATCCCGACGAGAGCAACCAGGCACAGCACCCCGACCAGGTACACTCCCTTCCGCCGCGGCGCCGCCGCCTGGGTAAGAACCCGACGCTCCCCGGGGAAGGGCAGAATGACAGCCTCGGCCAACCCCCGGGAAGACTCGCGCTCGTAGAGAGGATCAGGAGAAACCGGATTCTGCAACATTTTTGAACATTGACCGACTGCGAACGACCGCCCGGGTTCACGCACACGTGCCGAGGCACGCAGTCCCGACCCGGTGATGATACTACGGCACGGGCCTCCCACCGCCGCGCACCCGCATGTAACAATACCGTATGCCACCGCCCGACCTCCCTGCCGGCACCGCCAACCTCTTCAGCCACATCACCGTCGACAAGTCCCCCACGTACCGCGCGATCATGGAGCTCTTCGCCGCGGCCAAGCGCCAGTTCCGCCTCCACCTCCGCCCCGACGAAGTCCTGTCAGAGGCCCGCTGGCCATCCCAGCGTCCCTCCCTCGAAGAAGTCCAACAGGCTCTCAGCCAGCTCGTGGATTGGGGCAACCTGCAGGCCCAGCCCGACACCGCCCGCGTCGCCAGCATCGAGGACTTCTACCGGAAACGCCTCCTCTATCGACTAACATCTGGCGGTGAAGCGGTCGAAGCAGGCCTGCGTGTCTTCGTGGCCACACTGTCTCGTCGCGCGGAGCTGCAGTCCGTCGCCCTCGAAGACATCCGCACCCGGCTGATTGCTCTGGCAGAGCTCGCGCGTGAGACCCCGCTGGACGGCGCCAAGATTCACGCCGCCTTACGCGACCTGGTGCACGTGTTTGAAGGCCTGGCAGCCAACGCCGAAGCTTTCATGGCCGGACTGGCCCGCTCCATCGACCTGCAACGTGCGGATGCCACTGTCGTGATGAGCTTCAAGTCCCGCCTCATCGACTACCTCGAGCGATTCATCGGCGACCTGGTGACCCGTTCCAGTCAGATCACCGGCTTGCTCCATGCGCTCGCCCCGGCCGAGATCACCCTGCTGCAACTGGCCGCCGAGCGCGAGGCTCGCGACGCCGCCCCCGGCGATGTCGATGCCGAAATCGAGTCGGCCGCCACCCGCCTCGCCTCCTGGAAAGAGCGCTGGGCCGGCCTCCGCCGTTGGTTCGTCTCCGAGGGCCGCGGCCATTCGCAGTCCGAGTTGTTGAGAAAGAACGCACTCGCCGCGGTTCCCCGCCTGCTGCAAGCGGTCGCCACGCTGAACGATCGCAGGGCCGGACGTAGCGACAGGGCAGCGGATTTCCGGCGTCTCGCGCTTTGGTTTCTGGAGGCCAGTAGCAACTCCGACGCCCACCGCCTGTGGCGCGCGGCATTTGCGCTTTCACCAGCCCGACATCTGGCGCTCACCACAAAGGACGCCGAAGCAGGCGCCAGCATCCCCTGGAAGGACGCTCCCCCGGTCGAAGTCTTTCCCCAACTGCGCGAGCAAGGCATTCTGCCAACCCGAGGCGCTCCGCCCCGCATCCGGGACCGCTCCGCCGAGCGGGCGCAACTGGCCCTGCGAGTAGCGCAAGAGTCAGCACAGACGGAGGTCGCCCGGCGCCGGCTTGCCTCGGGCCGCGAGACCCGCCTCTCCGAGCTGGGGCACCTCGACCGGCACGCCTTCCGGCTCTTCCTGACTTTGCTAGGTGAGGCCCTTGCGTCCCAGACTCATCCGGACCAGACGGTGGAGCGATTGACCAGCGACGGCACTTTGTTGATTCGCCTGCAGCCGCTCGATGTGAGCAGCCATGCCGTGATCGAGACGGAGCTCGGTCAATTCGCCGGCAGGGATTACAACATCCTGATCCAGGAGGCCTGAAAAATGGCCCTCGAGGCTTGAATGTCCCCGGAAGTTGGCCTGACCGACGTCCTGGCGCGGCAGACAGAAGACGAGCGCCAGCGTGCAATGAGAGCCCTTCTCATGCAGCCGTTGCTCACCGACGGGAACGAGGACTTCACACTCGTGCGCAGGCACTCCGAGTACCTCCGCGAGTGGTTCTCGAGAGAGGCAGGCTGGCGCCTTCATATCGAGCGAGGGTGTGCGCGCCTTTACAAGACGCCTGCGAATACCAGCGACGCGACCCGAGGACTCCCGGACTTCGATCGAGAGCGTTACGCGCTCGTCTGCCTGGTTTGCGCGGTGCTCGAGCGCGGCGACTCGCAAATCACTCTGCAACGTCTGGGCGAGCAGTTGCTGGAGGCCGCTTCGGATCCCGAATTGACCGCCCGAGGCTTCACCTTCACCCTCGAGTCGCATCATCATCGCCGTGCCCTGGTCCAGGTCTGCCGCTTCCTCCTGGAGTATGGTGTCTTGTCACGAGTCGTCGGAGATGAGGAAACCTATGTCAACAGGGCAGGGGATGTTCTCTATGATATCAACCGCCGGGTGCTCGCGACATTGCCAGCCAGCCCTCGAGGTGCGAGTCTGATTGCCGCGAGCACCCCCCGGCTCGAGCTCGAGGAGATCCTCGCCGCACTCGTGAACGAATACATTCCTGACACGGTGGAGGGTCGCCGTACGGCCTTGCGTCATCGTTTGAGCCGACAGCTCATTGACGATCCCGTCCTCTACCACGACGAGTTGGGCGAGGAGGAGCGGCAGTATCTGACGAGTCAGCGAGGACCGATGGCCGCGCGTCTGGCACAGGCGCTGGGCCTCGTTCCGGAGTTGCGGTCCGAAGGCTTGGCGCTGGTCGATGAAGACGGGGATCTCTCCGACATGCGTCTGCCTGCGGTGGGCACGTTGGCCCACGCGACGCTGTTGTTGGCGGAGCATCTGGCCGAGTCGGCGCGTGACGATCCACAACGATTGCACTCGATGCACGAGTTGGCCGCCTTCATTCGCGCCGCGGCGGATGAATACGGCCGCTACTGGCGCAAGGAAGCCCGCGCGCCCGGCGCGGAAGCAGAACTGGCGGCCAAGGCCACCGATTGCCTCGAAGCGCTCAAGCTGGTGCAACGGGTGCGTGGCAGCGTATGGGCTCGCCCAGCCCTGTTGCGTTATGCCGTGCGCGACACGAGCAGCGCGAGGAAACACAAGGCATGACAGGCACACCCCCGTCAATCGACCTGCCCCAACCCACTCTGTCCCGCTGGCAGCCGCTGCGCCTGGGGCTCGTTGAGTTATATCACTACGACGTAGAAGAGTTCTGGTTCCGCGATGGACACCTGATGCTGCGCGGGAACAACGGAACCGGCAAATCGAAGGTGCTCTCCCTGACCTTGCCCTTCCTGTTGGATGCGAACCTCACCTCCGTGCGCGTCGAGCCGGACGGTGACAAAAACAAGCGCATGGAGTGGAACCTCCTCATGGGAGGCCGTTACGACAGGCGTATCGGCTACACGTGGGCCGAGTTCGGACGGTTGGACGAGACCGGCCAGGCGAAAACGCTGACGCTCGGCTGCGGCCTGCGCGCGGTCGCCGGGCGCAATGGACTGGATTCCTGGTATTTCCTGACAGAGCAACGCGTGGGCGCCGATCTATGGCTCACGACGCCCGAACGAACCGCGCTCGCTCGCGAGCGCCTCGCGGAGGCTATCGGTACCCGAGGCCGCGTCTTCCAGACGGCACAGGACTACAAACGCGCCGTCGACGAGCGGCTGTTTCGGCTCGGCGAAGACCGCTACGCCGCCCTCGTCAACACCCTCATCCAACTGCGCCAGCCACAACTGTCGAAGCAACCGGACGAAGACCGTCTCTCCAACGCCTTGACCGAGGCGCTGACACCGCTCGACCGGGACGCCCTGGAAGTCGTCGCCGACTCCATGGCCCAGCTCGAAGAGCTGCGGCGCGAGTTGGAAGAGCTGCAAACCATGCGAAAGGCCGTTTCCGCCTTCGGTCACCGCTATCGGCGCTATGCGCAGGTAGCGACGCGACGCCGCGCTCGAGTGTTGCGGCAGGCGCAGACCACCTTTGACGACGTGAGTCGCGACCTGAATGCCGGTGAGCACCTGCTCGAACAGACCAGTGCTGCTTTAGCCCAATGGCAAGAAGAAACGCAACGATTGGATGATCGACTCGTGGAGGATGACCAGCGCATCCGAGTGCTCGAGACTCATCCAACCATGCAGGATGCACGACGCCTCGCCGATGCACAACAACGAGCTTCAGACTGCCGGAAAAACGCGGAAGATGCAGACAAGCGCCTCACCACGGCGCGCTCACGTCTGTCTCGAGAAGAGCAGGTCACCGCGCGTCGTCGTGATGAGGCCGACGGAACCCGCTCCCACCTCCTGACACTCGAGCGTCGCGTCTCTGAGCTTGCGTCATCGAGCGGTGCTGGACATGTTCACCGGCGCGTGCTCGAGGCGGCTGGCTTCCCGGACGCACCAGCAGAAGCGGGTGCACAGTATATAGATACTCTGCGCGTTGAAATCCGCAGTGCTGAGACTCGTCGCCGAGAGCAGATTGCCGTGATCCGCAAAGGGCTCGCGGCCGTGGCCGCGGCGGATCAGGCATGCTCGACGGCGAGAAACGAACGGGGCCTGCGGGTGGACGCCTTTGACGCCGCCACGAAAGCCTCGGCAGATGCCTTGGCGGTGCTCGAGAATGCCGGGCACCAACTCGTCCAAAGTTGGCGGCTGCACGTCAGCGCCTTGCGCGCCCTGAAAATCCTTGAGGCCGAAGATCTGCTTGGACAACTCGAGATCTGGGTCGAGGCGCTCAAGGATCCGAATCCCCTGCGACGCGCACTCAACCTGGCCTGGCAGGATCACGAGGCCGCGCTTGCCGCGCGGACAGCCACGGTGGACGCCCGCCGCATGGAGCTGCATGCGGAGCGTGACACTCTCGAAGAGGAGAGGCTACGGCTCGAAACCGGACAAACACCTATCCCACCGGCCCCCTACACGCGAGACGTCCAAAGCCGGGGCAACCGTCCGGGTGCCCCCTTGTGGCAGCTTGTGGACTTCTCGCCGCAGCTGACGGAGCAACAACGCGCTGGCCTGGAGGCTGCACTGGAAGCCTCCAGCCTCCTGGACGCGTGGGTAACGCCCGAAGGTGAAATCCTCGACCGCAAGTCCTTCGATGTCATGTTGATACCGCGCACCGAACAGCCGGAATCCCTTGCCCATTGGCTGGTCCCGACGATTCCAGCGGACGGAGCCCCCGCTTCGGTGACTACCAACACACTGGAGGCGCTGCTGCGCTCCATCGCCTGCTCGGAGACGGATCCGCCCGAGGCCGAAAGCTGGATATCTCCGAGTGGAGAGTTCCGGCTGGGCCCCGCGCGCGGCGCCTGGAGCAAGTCACAAGCACAGTACATCGGACATGCGGCCCGGGAAGCCACCCGCCGTGCCCGCCTGGGCGAAATCGCCTCGCGACTCCTCGAGCTAACCGCTGCCTTGGAGGAGTGCGATACGACGGCAGCGCAGATCGCCGAGCAACGTGCCCGCGCCGCACGGGAGCAGGAGAGCGCTCCGTCGGATGAGCCCCTGCTGCGCGCCCACGCCGACAGGGATGCCGCCGAGCAAGTTCGCCGGCAAGCCCAGGCCAGCCTCGGCGAGGCGGACTCGAAGCTCGCGATGGCCGAGATGGCGCTCGCTCGCGCACGCGATACGCTCGAGCGCGACGCCGATGACCTCCATCTCCCAAAGCTCGCTCCCGAGGTCGACCGAGTCGCAGAGCTACTTGACTCATATCGCCTGGAGGGCTCTGAGCTCGTCAACAGTGTCCGGGATCACCGCCGTATGCTCACCGAGCTTGCGCTACAAGTCGCTCGTGAGAGCCAGGCACGTGACGACACCGAAGCCGCCGCCGCCGAGCAGTTGGACAAGCGCCGGGACCTGCTGGAAGCACAGCAGACCGTGAGCGTCCTGGAGCAGTCCGTCGGCAAGGCCGTCGAGGACCTGTTGCGCGATTTGCAACTGGCGCGTGCAACGAAGGAGGAGCACAAGGCGTCCCGCGCCCGCGCGCAGCTCGAATGGAACGATGCAACTGGCAACTTCCGCGCCGCTCAAGCACGCTGCGAAGGCTTGAGGACCCAACTCGCCGAGCGCACCCAGGCACGCAAACAAGCGGTCGACGAGCTACAGAAATTCGCAAGTCTCACCGGATTGTTCACCGCCGCCGTCCCCGAGATCACGCTACCCGACTTCGCTTCTCCATGGAGCATCGAAGCGGCACTCAACGCCGCGCGCCGCGCTGAAGCGGCGCTCACCGATGTTGCCGCCGAAGAGTCCGATTGGAGTCGCATCCAGAACGCCATCAGCCGCGATCTCGCCGATTTGACCACCGCCATGTCGGCGCAGGGTCATACGGCCTCCGCGGAGCTCACCGACTACGGCCTGACCGTGACCATCGTCCATCACGACCGTCCGCAACGGCCCGACGTACTGGAGGAATTTCTCTCCGCTGACATCGAGGCTCGACGGCTGACACTGACTGCGAAAGAGCGCGACATCCTCGAGAGCCATCTCGAGAAAGAGATCGCGGCCAACCTCCAGCGTCGGATCGTGGAGACCGAAGAGCGAGTACAGCTGATCAATGCGGAGCTCGAAAAACGTCCAACCTCCACGGGCGTACGTTACCGGTTGGACTGGCAGCCGTTGCCCGAGCAAGCCGAAGGATCGGTAGTCGGTCTCATAGAAGCGCGCAAGCGCCTGCTGAAGACCAACCCCGATGCCTGGTCGGCGGAGGATCGCAGGCAGGTAGGCGAATTCCTCCAGGCACGAGTCAATGCCGAGCGCTCCCGCGACGATCAATCCACTCTCGTCGAGAGTCTTTCGCGCGCGTTGGACTACCGCCGCTGGCATCGATTCCGAGTCCTGCGCCAACAGGACAAACAGTGGAAACCGTTGTCCGGTCCCGCCTCGAGTGGTGAGCGAGCGCTGGGCCTGACCGTGCCGCTTTTCGCGGCAGCGAGCAGCCACTACTGGAGCGCCCACGAGCACGCACCGCGCCTCGTGCTCCTCGACGAAGCGTTCGCCGGCATAGACGACGAAGCCCGCGCCAACTGCATGGCCCTGATCCGGGAATTCGACCTCGACTTTGTCATGACCAGCGAGCGTGAATGGGGTTGCTACCCGGAGCTGCCGGGTTTGGCCATCTGCCAGCTGATCCGACGTGAAGGAATGGACGCCGTGCTCGTCACCCGCTGGACCTGGAACGGACGCGAGCGGCGCCGCCAGGAGGACCTCGTGCGAAGATTCCCCGAAGGCCACTCCGCAACCGATGCAACAAACACCGCGATCATTTCCGCGGAAACGTCGATCGCGCAAGCCGGTACACAGTTGAATCTGACTTGAAGCTGTGGAGGAGCGAACAACGAAGAAGCACGACTGCGAGCGCGTCATGAGCACCGGAGTCGAGCGCTTGCAGCGCCTGCTCGGCGGCCCCGACCTTGCCGAGCTGCGCCAGCGACTGCGCGCACGTTATGAGCGCGGTGAGCAGGGCACAGTATTCACTCTGACTGGATTGAGTGCGATTGAGCGCCGTGCACTCGAAGGCTTGCTGGGGCGTACGACCAAGACAGCCGCCTCCATGCGGTTGGTAGTTACTGAGCTTGACGATGCCCTCTCACGCGCCGGCCTCGCACCGACCCTGCGCCACGCCCTCGAGCTACTCGACGGCCCGCTCCATGACCTGAAGGCGCAACGAGAAGCGCTGGAGCGCGCCTGGACTCACTTGCTGACAAACGCCGAGGAGCCCCGGCTCAAAACACTGCTTGCCACCACAAGCGGCGCAGCGCTGCTCAAACGACTCTCAGGTGCCGATCCGCAAACAGCGGAGGAACTGTTGCGCCGGACGCAACGCGTCCTCGCCAGACTACCGGAGCGCGGTATTCCACGCGCGCAACTCGCAGCCCAGGTGCTAGGCGACTCACACGCACTCGATCCCGGCTCGCCAGTTGCCGCGCTGGTATTGCGAGCGGGCGCTACCGATACGACCGCGGAATCCGACGGCGACGAGCACCCGCGGGACCAATGGGCCCGCCTCGGCGTCACCGTCAACGAGCTGGCAGCGCCAGCCTTGTGCCTCAACCTCCCGGTCCAGCAGCCCTCTGTTGGAACACTCGCACCCGGTGAGCCCATTCATCTCACCTTACGCAAGCTACTGCGCGATCCTCCACTATGGGCCGCTCACAACCGCGACGTGTTCGTCTGCGAGAATGCAAACTTCGTCGCGATCGCGGCGGATCGGCTGGGCAAGACCTGTGCCCCCCTTGTTTGCACGGACGGAATGCCCTCCGCCGCACAACAGACATTGATATCGCAGCTGCGCGCATCGGGCGCACGACTCCGCTACCACGGAGACTTCGACTGGCCTGGACTCAGAATCGGCAATTTCGTCACTCGCGTCCTGGGCGCCACGCCATGGCGCTTCGGTACCGAGGACTACCTGTCAGCCTGCCTGACCGGCGGTTCCAAGCTCGCCGACGGCAGCCGTGTCGAGGCCCAATGGGATACCCAACTCGCCGCCACCATGGCCGACCGAGCTCGCGCGATCCACGAGGAGGCCATAGCCGAAACCTTGCTGCTCGATCTTCGAACCCTGGAGACTCCATGAAACGTGGACTGCTTTTGGCCTCTTGTTTTGCAGCGTTGTTGTGGATCATTGCTCCAACATCGCAGGCAGTCCAGGGCCCTCCGCCCGAGTCCCGACTGACGCAGCGGAGATCGAGCGAATGGTTCGCGATATCTCCAAAAGAACCGCGGAATCGGGCACCTGGGTCAGCCCCACGCTTGCCGTGTTCCACCAGATCATTTCCCAGGCAGCGGATGTGAATGCATTATTGGAGCGGCCGCAGATGCAATACATGCGCCGTCATTTGACGACCGGGGCGGCTGTCGGAGCAGCCAACTTCGGCTGGTATCCTCCAGACAATCGGCCTGACCCCATACGCTGTGATGGCCGGCCGATTGCGCAGGTTCGCCTCTGATACGAATACGGGGTATATTCGTATCAGATTCTGATACGCATAGGCCGCTCACCGACTCGAGGAACTTGGCGCGATCGAGAAAGGGGAGGGCGGCGGGGTTCCGGCGGGACTCACCTCCACCAGGGGCAAATGACCACTCAGAGCAAGCCGGAACTGAGAAAGGGCCTCACGGCCGTCCACCTGTGGGGAATTGCCGTAGGGCTCGTGATTTCCGGCGAGTATTTCGGATGGAGCTACGGCTGGGCGAGTGCCGGAACGGTGGGCTTCCTGATCACCTCCGTGGTGATTGCCCTCATGTATACGACGTTCATCTTCAGCTTTACAGAGCTCACCACCGCCATACCCCAGGCGGGAGGCCCCTTCAGTTACGCTTGCCTCGCGTTTGGCCCGTTTGTCGGATCTGTCGCTGGCTTTGCAACACTGCTCGAATTCGTCTTTGCGCCCCCGGCCATTGCACTGGCCATCGGCTCGTATCTCAACGTCCAGTACCCGACTCTGGACCCCCGGCACGCGGCCATCGGGGCATACCTGATCTTCATGGCGCTGAACGTCGCAGGAGTAACAGTCGCGGCGACATTTGAGCTGATCGTGACGGTCCTGGCGGTATGCGAGCTACTGGTGTTCATGGCGGTCGTGGCCCCGGGCTTTCATTGGTCTCACTTCATCCACGACGGGTGGGGAGGTCACGCACCCTGGTCGCTTTCGGCAGTGGGTGGTGTGCTCGCCGCGGTCCCTTTTGCGATCTGGTTCTTTCTCGGCATCGAGGGCGTTGCGATGGCCGCCGAGGAGGCGAGGAGTCCGAGGCGATCAATACCCATCGCATACGTGGCGGGTATCCTGACTCTGGTGATTCTGGCATTTGGAACCATGATTTTTACGGGAGCCGTAGGGGATTGGCATCAACTCGCGAATATCAACGATCCGCTGCCGCGGGCGATGAAAGCGGTCGTTGGCGCACGCAGTGGATACTTGCACATGCTCGTATGGATCGGGTTGTTTGGCCTGGTTGCTTCCTTTCACGGAATCATCATGGGCTACTCCCGCCAGATCTTCGCGTTGGCGCGAGCGGGATT
Organism: uncultured Steroidobacteraceae bacterium; assembly: GCA_964494895.1. Taxonomy (GTDB): domain Bacteria; phylum Pseudomonadota; class Gammaproteobacteria; order Steroidobacterales; family Steroidobacteraceae; genus 13-2-20CM-66-19. Next base: position 40,780 of record CAZBTV010000059.1, read on the forward strand.
CTTACCGTCGGGCCTCGCGCGCCTGCATCCACGACTGCAGACACCTCATTGGGCCATTCTTGCTGGCGGGGCGGTGGGAATCGTCGCGGTGAGTTCCGATAAAGTCTTGTCGTTTGGTGGGCAGAGCCTGACCGCGAACATCGTGAGCATCTCGGCCTTCGGAGCGTTGGTCGCCTACATCGTCAGTATGCTCAGTCTCTTTCGTTTGCGCCGGCTGATGCCCGACCTCGAGCGTCCGTTCAAGGTTCCACTCTATCCATTCTTCCCGGGCATCGCGCTGATCACGGCAATCATCGCGCTGATCGCGATGATCTACTACAACCTGACCCTGTTCATGCACTTTTCGCTTTCGTTTGTGCCGTTCTGGCTTCACCACCGTGCGAGCCGCGCCTCGCATGCCCAGCGAATCGGAACCGCGGTTCCGGGGGGCACATCTGATGAATGAGACCCGTATCGCCATTCCAGTAATGTTGGTCCCTCCGGCATGGCTCGATTCAGTCCGGTGCCTGCGGAGAGCGGCAAACTGCGTATAAACAAATGTTGGTGGCGCACGCGTTTTTGCCACAGATGCCTGGACGTCAGCACTGTAGCTCCGCGGACCACGTGCTATTTCTATATGTTTGTGCCAATTATTCAGGCTGTTCAAGACGTGAAGAAATGCCTAGCCTGTGCACATGTCTTCCTATCTGCACGAGTTGCTCATCCTCCTTTTCCGCAACAGCTCCGCGTCAGCCGCGGATTTGCTGCGCGACGAGGACAAGCCCTACGCTTGGCCCGCGTATGTTGCCAATCTGCGCGCTCGGCATCGCTGTCCGGTGTGCCTGCTCGTTATCACGATCGCGGACGCGGTCGCCCGGTGGGCTGGAAGACCCATAGAGCTGGGGCCTGGTACCCGATGCATCCCCTGGGTAGTGGGACCTTCGAATACGCCGACGGTCGCCGAGCTACAGGATGCGGAAGAGAATGTGGAGCTCGCGGTCTTGTCGGCAATCGAGCATGCGCAAAGCAAGGACGTCGGGCTTGCCGCGCGCATTGCCGCCAACGCCATGGTCGCCAGCGCTGGTATCGACGCTGAGCGTTCGAGGTTTTATCTTGACCTGATTTGTGCGACGAGAGTCTCTAAGGAGGTGATAAGGCTTCTTTAGTGGTGCAAAGCCATGACGTTGATTGTTAGTAGAGCTGTGCAGAACTAGCAAAACTAACTGAGTGTTCAGTCACTCATAGCCTATGGGCTATGGCGGAGTCCGTAAGGAACCGTCTAAAGCGCCCGAACAATGTACTCCCGCGCAAGCGGCGGAGCCAATCCGTGAGGATCGACTCTGGAATCTGCCAGCTACACGGCGGACAAGGGGCTAGGCTTGGTGGTCGGATGAACTCAGGTGAACTGTCGCAACTATCGTAATAATGGGCAGGCGAAAGTAGCTGTATGCGTCTGGGCCAAAATGGCACGCGGTTGGATGTTTCGCTGGATTATCGGAACACATTGACGTAACACCGCCGGTAGAAAGACAGCATCCTCCCCACTGTGTCATCGTCGTGGAACTCGGTAAACCCGTTTTCCTCCCGTCCGGATGGGGCCGGTCGGGTCTGCAAGCTGCAAAGCATGTAACGGGACAGTGGGCATTGGATCGCGGAGAAAGCAAAGGCCGGGCTGTAACGGTCCGGATAGGAGACGACGTGCTCCACCCGAAAGGGGCGCTGACTTCCGCGTGGTGTGGTAGGGCGAGAACGTATGCCGAATCCCCTCGACAGGAGGCCAGCAAGTATGCGACCTGTGCCAACAGGTTCTGCGGTCTCCCGCACGACTAACGAATGGGATCAGATCAACTGGCCCATCGTCCATCACTGCGTGAGGAGACTGCAGACCCGTATCGCCCAGGCAACTCGTGAACAGGACTGGCGCCGGGTGAAAGCCCTGCAAA
>CAZBTV010000060.1:0-42518 GCA_964494895.1 uncultured Steroidobacteraceae bacterium
GAAACTGAAGCTCCTCGAAGTCTTCTTCGTGTGGGGCAACAAAGAGCAGTTCCTGCACAGTGCTCGGGAGCTGGCCGAGACGCGCGACCAGGCGGCGCCAGGCGAGTGGGAAAAGATCGTCATCATGGGCAAGCAGCTTGCCCCCGAGGACCCGCTGTTCGCGGGCGGCGGGACGACTGGAGCCACCGCTGGCGGTGTGGACCTGGATCTCGAAGGAGGTCAGAGCCGCGTCGACTTCGATCTGCTGGGTGAACCGGTTCCCGGTGCGCACGGGGACGTGGATCTCGACATTGGGGCGGCGTTGGGAGAGGAATCCCAGGATCCGGCCGGCGCCACCGACCGCAACGTGGCAATCGAGACCGGCTTTGCAGGCAGCAACTCCACCGGTACCACGCGGCAGATGACCGCACGGATTCCGTCGGACGACGACCTGATGCCTGAGTTCGGGTCTGAGGGTCCGACGGTGGAACAGCCGGCGCTCAGCACTCCCGACAACCCCACCATCCGCCAGAAAGTGGCGATGGCACTGAAGCAGACACCGGGCGCGGAACAGACTGCGGAGCTCGCAATCGACGACCTCGGGTTGGATCTTGGGGGGCTCGACACGATCGACCAGCCCGGGTTGGGCGCTTCGTCGGATGCACCGACCCTGGTGGCGGGCATGGATGACCGCTCGCGCAAAATCATCGAGGAAGCACAGCGCCGAGCCGCGGGCGAGGATTCATCGCTCTCGACGGGGGCCTGGCAGCTCGATGAGAGCGAGCTGAATGCAGCTCTCGCGGCAGATGATTTGAACGGCGAGCACGATGGCTCGGCGACCTCTCGCTTGTCACAGTTGAATGCTCACGATGTCGATTACGACCTGGGCGAGCCTGAGGCGGAGCATGCCCTGAACGGGTCCGGCCTCGACTTGGATCTGGGCACAGCGACCGTGCCTGACGCGGCGTTCACAGCCACGCAGAAACTGTCTTCCGACGATCTCGCGCTACCGGACCTCGAGCCGGTGACCATGAGCGAAGTCGGTACCAAGCTCGACCTCGCGCGCGCATACATGGACATGGGCGACCCTGACGGAGCGAAGAACATTCTGGAAGAAGTCCTTCACGAGGGCTCGATGACGCAGAAGCAGGAAGCGCAGCGCCTGATGGAGTCGTTGCCGGGGTAGCTCGCCGAAGAAATCGCCTGCGGCGATTTTTTGGGCCGCAAAACGCGCTGGTGATCAGCCATGATAAGGATCGCCGTCGGCGTGGAGTATGACGGAACGGCCTACGCGGGTTGGCAGACACAGCAGCACGCACCAAGTGTGCAGCGGGTGGCCGAGGCGGCCTTCAGTAGCGTCGCTGCGGAGCCCGTGAGTCTCATATGCGCCGGACGTACGGACGCCGGCGTGCACGCGCGATGGCAGGTGGCGCACTTCGATACGAATGCGCGGCGCCGCCTGCGTGCGTGGCTGTTGGGATCCAACAGTAAGCTGCCGTCAGATGTCAGCATCTCCTGGGTTCGCCAGGTGCCTATGCACTTTCACGCGCGCTATTCGGCGGAAGCGCGCACCTATCGCTACCTCATCCTCAACCGAACCGCGCGGTCCGCATTCGCTACCAACCGCGCCGCCTGCGTTTTTCGTCCGCTGGATCATGAAAGGATGGCCCGGGCCGCTGTCTTCCTCCACGGCTCGCACGATTTCAGCGCCTTCCGCTCAGCGGAATGTCAGGCCAACTCACCCGTGCGCCGGATGGAAAGGCTCGTCGTCACCCGCCAGAACGACTGGGTTTTGATCGAGGCCACTGCGAACGCCTATCTGCATCACATGATGCGCAATATTGCGGGCCTGCTCATCGCCATTGGCAGGGGCGATTCGCCTGTGGAATGGGCCAAGGAGGTGCTCCAGGGCCGTGACCGAAAGCGCAATGCCGCTACCGCGCCAGCGGAGGGTTTGTATTTCTGGGGGGTTCGTTATCCGCACGTGTTCGGGGTTCCCACCCCGCCGGATGACCCGGCAATTGCCGGCTGGACGCCTCGCGGGTTGGCGGCACCGGGGTAAGGGCGAGGGGCGCCGTCCCGCCCCGAGCGCCGGCCATGGGCAAGTCGTGAAGCGACTTGCGCCAGGCCATGGATGGCCTGGCCGGAGCACCGGCCATGGACGGATACGGTGTCAATTGACGCCGGCCGGATTACTGCTCCAGGGACGGTACTATGAGCAGGCCTGCGCGCGTGTCGGGACACCACGAGTAACCCCGAAGCGCTCAGCCCGATCGGCTATGATCCTGCCAATCTGTCAATCGCGGGTCATGAATATGTCCTGGTTCGAAAAGATCATGCCCTCCCGGATCAAGACCGAGCGCCGTACGCGTTCGGTGCCGGAAGGACTGTGGATCAAATGTCCGGCTTGCGATGCTGTGCTTTATCGCGCTGAGCTCGAGCGCAACCTGTATGTATGTCCCAAATGTAGCCATCACATGCGCATCGGCGGGCGCGAGCGTCTCGAGCGCTTTCTCGATCAGGGCGAGACGATCGAGATTGGTGCGGAAGTGACGCCCGAGGATCCCCTGAAGTTCCGTGATAGCAAGCGTTACAAAGATCGCCTGGTCCAGGCACAGAAGGCCACCGGCGAGTCTGATGCGCTCATTGTGCTTGCAGGCACTCTCCTCGAGCTCCCGATAGTCGCGTGCGCGTTCGAATTTCAGTTCCTTGGCGGCTCGATGGGCTCAGTGGTCGGTGAGCGCTTCAAACGCGGGGTCGATCACTGCCTCGAGCATCGCAAGCCGTTCGTATGCTTCACGGCAAGTGGGGGCGCGCGCATGCAGGAAGCGCTCTACTCGCTCATGCAGATGGCGAAGACAGCCGTTTCTTTGTCGCGACTTGCACAGGCCCATCTGCCTTACGTCTCCGTCATGACTGATCCAACCACCGGTGGGGTTTCGGCGAGCCTGGCCATGTTGGGTGATCTCAACATTGCCGAGCCGCGTGCGCTGATCGGGTTCGCCGGTGCGCGCGTCATCCAGCAAACGGTGCGCGAGACCCTGCCCGAGGGCTTCCAAAAGAGTGAGTTTCTTCTCGAGCATGGAGCACTCGACATGATTGTCGACCGCCGCGACATGCGCGATCGCATCGGGGGAATGCTACGTCTGCTCATGAAACAACAACCAGCGCCAGCTCCCGCCGCGGCTGCTGCTGCCTAGAAGGCCCGGTTGCGTACGCTTGCTGAGTGGCTGGCCTTACAGGAGTCGGTGCACCCCAAAACCATCGACATGGGGTTGGCTCGGGTCACCCAGGTGGCGCGCGCGCTGGGAGTGGATAGGCCCGCGTATCCAGTCATCACGGTGGGCGGCACGAACGGCAAGGGCTCGACCGTCGTGCATCTGGAGGCGGTGTTGCGCGCTGGCGGCGCTTCGACGGGAATGTTCACCTCCCCGCATTTCCTCCGCTACAACGAGCGAATCAGGGTAAACGGGGTGGAGGTTGGTGATGACGACCTCGTCCGCGCGTTCGAGCGAATCGAGCGCGCGCGTGGCTCGACCACTCTGACCTTCTTCGAGTTCAACACGTTGGCCGCGCTTCTCATTTTCGCCGAGAGAGGGGTCGATGTGGCCGTTTTGGAAGTTGGACTCGGCGGACGCCTCGACGCGGTCAATCTCGTCGACGCCGACGTCGCGGTCGTCTGTTCGATCGGCTTCGATCATCGCGACTATCTTGGCGACACTCTCGAGCTCATCGGAGGGGAGAAGGCCGGCATTTTTCGTCCGAGCCGCGCCGCTGTGCTCGGTACCGACGACATGCCCGCAAGCGTGTACGCGGCGATTGCCTCGATCGGGGCACGGCCGGTGGTTGCCGGCAAGGAGTTTGAATGGCAGGTGGAGGAAACGCCGCCGGGGCGGCCGGGTCTCGGAGGAGGCCGCTGGAGTTACCGCGGACTGCGGCTATCGCTGCGAAATCTCCCTCCATCAGCGTTGGCGGGTACCATACAGTACCGTAATGCTTCGACGGCGCTGGCGGCTGTCGAGGCACTCGAAGCGGATATGCCGGCTATCGCGGCGACACCGGGACGACGACCGTTACGAGCTTTGGAGCTGAATGAACGCACGGTAAGCGAGGCGCTCCACGGTGTCAGGTTGGCGGGGCGGTTTCAGATTGTACAGGTGCCTGTGCCGCGCTCGGAGAGGGAGGGTGCCCCTCGCTTCTGTGCAGAATGGATCCTCGACATCGCCCACAACGAGCCAGCCGCTGCGGTCTTCGCCCGTCATGTCCGCGAGCGCGTGATGTTGTCATCAGCGGACGCCACGCCACTCAGGGCAGAGGATGCTCAGCTCGGCGCGGGACGAACCTTCGCGGTGGTGGGAATTCTTGGTGACAAGGACGCGAAGGCCATCGCAAGCTTCCTCGAGCCGCTCGTCGAGCGCTGGATCTTGTGTGCTTTACCCGGACCCCGCGGGACATCCGCGGAGCAGCTTGCGGACAGGCTGCGGCTGCCGGTGTCCCAGGTCACTCTCGCGCCCTCGGTGGAGGCGGGATGTGAGATCGCCTGGACTGACGCCCGGCCTGGTGACCGTGTGCTGGTGTTCGGGTCGGTGTACACCGTAGGACCGGCCTTGAAGTGGCTTGGGATATACTAATGTGCCCCCACACTGGATAGTCTGGTGAAAGAACGACTGACCGGCGCGATCATCCTCGTGGTGCTGATCGTGTTGTTGGTCCCCGAGCTGCTCAGCGGGCCATCGCGCTCCGCGCCTGTGCCACAGGCGGCAGCCACCTCTTCCGAGGAACCGCCATTACGCTCGTACACCATAGATCTCGCCGACGAGTCGCACCCCGCTGCGGCTTCGGCGAACCCCTCCAATGCGTCCCCGGGATCCAGCGGTCCGGCGCAGCCGACGCCGATCGTCGAGCCACCGACAGCACAACAGCCCGCTGCGGGCTCTGCCACGGAAGGCTCCGCAGGGCAAACCGACAGCGCTCCGCAACCAACTACAGCAGCCGCGGCAGGATCTCAGGATCTCGCGCCAGAGCAGCAGTCACCTGTCCAGCGACCCGCGACGCCCCCCAACGAGCAGCAACCCACGGCAACGCTGCCCACTGGGCAGCACGCTACGACTCTCGACAAGGCTTCAGCGCAGGAGCGAACGGGGGCTGCGGGAAAATCCTCCCCGGCAGGCGAGTGGACGGTACAGCTCGGAGTGTTCCGCAATCACGCGAACGCGGAGCGTTTGGTCCAGCAACTGAAGAACCAGGGGTTTCATGCGCTGCTGTCGGAGACCGGCAACGGAGATCACCATTTGTGGCGGGTGCGCGCCGGGCCGGTGGCCGATCGGGCCTCGGCCGAGCAGCTCAACGCCAGATTACGGACCGCGGGACACGCTGGTTCAGTGGTACCAAAGTAGTGCCAGTGCGCTGCCGCTGTATGCCTCAGGAGAGACAGGCCTGGGAGCCTGTCAGACCAATGCTCGCCTACTGCGGTCGCCCCCCGGCGGCAGCTTTCGGCGATCCTTTCCCTTACATAGTGTCGACTATGCGCGGGAAACGATCGCCGAAATCTGCTCGCCGGGGGGCGACCTCGCTACGGCGATCATTGGTCAGACAGGCTCCTCAGCGGCGCGGCGACTGGTCTTGTACAATCCGCGCGCGCTCAAGCGGGGTCGAGACCGGGGCTGATGAACATAACCGACTATCTGGTGATCGCGGCCATCATCATTTCGGCGGTGGTGGGGTCTGTGCGGGGCTTCTTGCGCGAGGCGATCGCGCTGGTGACGTGGGTCGTGGCGCTGTTCGTCGCCTGGCACTTCTCGGATCTCGTCGCACCTCATCTGGGCGGCCTTTTGGCCGGCTCTCCGGTGTCGACCTGGGCAGCGCGTGTGATCATCACGGCGTTGCTCTTGCTCCTCGGAACGGGCATAGGCGTGACTGTCGCGCACTTCGTGCGGCTGTCGATTTTCAGCGGCATGGATCGCTTTCTCGGCTTCGTCTTCGGTATTTTCCGCGGAATGATCATGTTGGGCGTCTTCGTCATCCTCGCACAGTTATTGCGTCTGGACGGCGACCGTTGGTGGCGGCAATCCGTACTCATGCCCTACGGCGAGTCTATTGCGAACGGCTTACGTGTAGTGATCGGGGACGGGCGGACGCCACGACACTTGGGGCGTACTGGGTCGAGGGCCTGATGGCCAAAGGCGGTTGAGCATGTGCGGAATTGTCGGCGTCGTCGGTACCAGCGCGGTCAATCAGCGAATCTATGACGGGCTGACAGTGCTGCAGCACCGTGGCCAGGATGCGGCGGGCATCGCCACGTACGGAGATGGCGGGCTTTGCGTGCGCAAGGGTAGCGGCCTCGTGCGCGACGTCTTTCAACAGGATCACATGCTCGAGCTGCGGGGCAATGTTGGTATCGGGCACGTTCGCTATCCCACTGCGGGGTGCGATGGCGCGGCCGAAGCACAGCCGTTCTATGTCAATGCCCCATACGGCATCTGTCTCGCGCATAACGGAAATCTCACCAACGCGGCTGAGCTGGCCGAGATCCTGATCCGTGAGGACCGGCGGCATCTCAACACAACTTCGGATTCCGAGGTCCTGCTGAACGTCTTTGCCTCGGAGCTGCAGCGGATAGGCACTCCCCGCATCACTCCGGCGGACGTGTTTGCCGCACTCAATGCGGTTTACAGGCGATGCCGCGGCGGGTACGCGGTCGTGGCAATGGTCATCGGACACGGTGTCCTGGGCTTCCGGGACCCGAACGGGATCCGTCCACTGGTGCTTGGCTCACGAGACACCCCGCGAGGGCCCGAGTGGATGCTCGCCTCCGAGAGCGTCGCTCTGGACAGCCTCTCATTCCGCCTGGTGCGGGATATCGCTCCGGGCGAAGCTGTTTTCATTGACGAGCAGGGCCGCCTGCATTCGCATCAGTGCGTCGCGACCGTGCGGCATACACCCTGCATTTTCGAATACGTGTACTTCGCACGGCCGGATTCGAAGATCGATAACATCTCTGTATACAGGGCGCGCATGCGTATGGGCGACCGGCTTGCCGAGAAGATCCTGCGGGAGCGTCCGAACCACGACATCGACGTGGTAATTCCGATTCCGGACACCAGCCGCACGAGCGCCCTCCAGCTGGCGCAACGTCTCGGATTGAAGTATCGCGAGGGGTTCACCAAAAACCGCTACATCGGACGCACATTCATCATGCCGGGCCAGGAGCAACGCCAGAAATCCGTGCGCCGTAAGTTGAATGCGATCGATCTCGAGTTCCGCGGCAAGAACGTGCTCCTGGTCGATGACTCCATCGTCCGGGGCACCACCTCTGCCCAGATCATCGAGCTGGCGCGTGAAGCTGGAGCGCGCCGGGTCTACTTCGCTTCCGCTGCCCCGCCCGTGCGCTTTCCCAACGTCTACGGTATCGACATGCCGGCGGCAAGCGAGCTCGTCGCAAGCGGCCGCAAGCACGATGAGATCGCGCGCCTGATCGGTGCCGACTGGCTCGTCTACCAGGACATCGAGGACCTCATCGCCGCTTGCAAGCACGAAGATGCGCGGGTGGAGGAGTTCGACACTTCGTGCTTTTCGGGCGAGTACGTCACAGGCGATGTGACCCCCGAGTATCTCGATCGCCTGCAACTCGAACGTTGCGACGACGCCAAGGCGCTCCGCCGGGAGCCTCGTGGCAAGCTCAAGGTGATTCGCTAAAAGGTGGACACGCCAGATCCCCGCCGCCAACTGCTTCTCGAGCTGTTCCACGCCGGTCTAGCGCGCGTCGATGGACGACGTTGTGTCCGCAGCAAGTTGGCTGCGGAGTCCGATACCAGGTCTGGCCGGCCTGTCTGGGTTGCGGCCGTAGGCAAGGCAGCCTCATCCATGTTGCTCGGTGCGCACGACGCGCTGGGCACTTCAATCGAGCGCGCGCTGGTTATAACCAAGGACGGCCACGTAGTCCCGGAGTTGCAGGCGATCGCCGGCATCGAGATTTACGAAAGCGCTCATCCCATGCCCGACGAGCGTTCGCTGGTTGCCGGAGCGCGGCTGCTGCGTTGGGTGGATGAGCTGCCGGAGCACGTGGATCCGTTGTTTCTGGTTTCCGGCGGCTCCTCGAGTCTGGTGGAGGTGCTCGAGCCTGGCACATCGTTTTCCGATCTGGAACGACTCACGGCCGAAGGACTGGCGGCGGGTATTGCAATCGGAGAGTTGAATGCGCGCCGCGCGCGACGTTCGCTCATCAAAGGGGGAAAGCTGACTGCCCGGCTCGCGGGACGCCCTGCGCGTGCGCTGTTCATATCGGATGTCCCGGGCGATGATCCTGCCGTGATCGGCTCCGGGCTGCTGGGCCCGGCTCCCGGGAGTGTTGATTGCGTCGCGCGCACCGTGGTCGCCTCGATCGACCATGCTGTCGAGAGCGTGGCCGCGGCGGCCCTGGAACGGGGGCTCGGTGCCGAGTTGTGTCCAAGGCGCTTCGAAGGGGACGTCATGCGGTTAGCCATCCGCTTTTCACACGAGCTTCAACTGAGCACGGTTGAGGTGCGAGTGTGGGGTGGCGAGTCGACGGTGCAGCTTCCAGAGCACCCCGGGCGGGGCGGGCGGAACCAACACCTCGGGCTGGCAGCGGCGCGACTGATTGCCGGGCATCCTGACCTGCTGTTGCTGGCGGCGGGCACTGATGGAACCGATGGTGTCACCGATGACGCCGGTGCATTGGTGGATGCGGAGACGTGCGCGCGGCTGACATTGGCAGGAATCGACACCGATGCATCTTTGCGGCGCGCGGATTCCGGTACCGCTCTGGGAGTTTCCGGGAACCTGGTTCACACCGGTCCTACCGGGACCAATGTGGGCGATCTCGTCATAGGCTTGAAGCTGTCCGAGGCCGAGGCGCGCAGCTTACGGTGGCAGGCGTAGCGACCGGCTTACCTCACGAGCCGCCATGCGTTTGTTGTTGATCGAGCAAGACGAGCACCACTGCGCGCAATTGCGGCAGCAGCTCGCCGCCTGGGGCGGGGAAACGGAGTTGGTTGTGCGCGATCCGGTCGTGGAGGGTCCGTTGCCGCCGGAATTTCTCGCGCAAGGGTTCGATGCCGTGCTCCTGGCCGACGAGTGGGCCGGCGGCGGTGGCCTTGTCTGGGCGAAGGAGTTGGCGGCGAGGGTGGGATTCGCGCCTCTGGTGCTGTTGAGCAACCGGGAGGCGGTCGCGTACGAGGCGATTCCGCTCGGGATCCAGGTTATCGACCCCAACGAGCCTGGGAGTGGAAAGTTGTTCGAGATACTCACTTCCGCGCGGCAACGGCAGTCGTTCGCGCGAGCGATGTGGCGCACGAGCGCCGCTGGGCGCGAGGCCCAGAGGTTCGGGGGGGCGTTCATCCGTGGCTACCGGCACATTCGCCGGATTGCAACCGGAGTCGTGTCGGACCTGTATCTGGGAGAAAGCGAGGCGGCGGGCGCCTTGGTCGCTCTGAAGGTGGCTCGCGACCGGCAAGTCGAGCACGGTGATCTGGACGATTCATTCCGGCGCTTTCTGCAGGAATATGAGATCGTACAGCGTATACGCAGCCCGGGAGTCGTCCGCCTCTACGATCTCGGCGTGAGCGATGATCATGCGTGGCTGGTGATGGAATACTTCGCGGCCGGCGACCTGCGTGCACGGATACGTGCCGGCCTTTCCGTACGTCGTGCGCTCTACAACGCCATCTCGATCGCGCGAATCTTGCAGGCCATTCACGCCGCCGGGGTGTTGCATCGGGATCTCAAGCCCGGGAACGTCATGTTGCGGGACGACGGCAGTATCGCTCTCATCGATTTTGGGCTGTCGAAGGACGCCGCTCTGGCTCGCGACGTGACGGATCGCGGAATGATCTTCGGCACTCCGCACTACATGAGCCCGGAGCAGGGGCATGGCGAGCCAATCGACCAGCGCAGCGACCTGTATAGCCTCGGCATCATCCTGTTCGAGATGTTGACACGCGAGAAGCCTTACAAAGCCGACAATCCGATGGCGCTCATCTACAAACATCGCAAGGAGCCGGTGCCGCGTCTGCCCACGCCGTTCGAGCCGATGCAGCCGATCGTGGACAGGCTGTTGGCCAAGCTCCCACAGGATCGTTTCGCGGACGCGGGGGAGGCCGCGGCGGCACTGGACGCAGTGTTTCGGCAGCTGTTGAAAAGCGAGGCGGAGGTGTTGCGTTGAGTGTGGAGTCGATTCTGAGGGCAGCGACGCCACCGGCGTGGGTCGATGCCGCGGTCGCCGGTTGGCGCGAGCTGCTCGTCGATCATGCGAACTGCGAGAAGAAGGCGGCGTCTACCGCCGTAGCGCTCATTTTCGCCTATCCGGAGGATACGCCGCTGGGGTTGGCGCTCTCGCGGCTCGCACGTGAAGAGCTCCGTCATTTCGAGCAGGTGCAGGGGGCGATGACCGAGCTGGGCGTGGCATTCACACGGCAGAAGCCCGGCCGTTATGCAGCCGGCCTGCGCCGTGAGCTGCGTACGTCGGAGCCGGGAAGAAAGCTCGATCTGCTGCTCTCGGGCGCGTTGATCGAAGCACGCTCATGCGAGCGGTTCAGATTGTTGGCACAGCGGTTGCCCGAGCCGCTCGGACCGTTCTACTCGCGGCTGGCGCAGTCCGAGGCACGTCATTTCGAGTTGTATGTTGGGCTTGCCCGTGAGCGCTATCCGGGGGAATGGGCGCCGCGGCTACGGGAACTGGCGGGCGTCGAGGCAGAGCTGGCGACGGGCGCCGACGGCGAGTTGCGGTTTCATTCGGGGCCACCGCTGTAGTCGCCCGTAGTCAGGCAGGCTCGAGGATCATGGAGTACGGATGCGGTCGTAGACGCGCTTGAAGTCGATGGGTCCTTTTTTTACGTGCGTCACCAGCGTTGCGAAGATGAGGTGGCCTTCGGCATCGAGCGCGAAGTCATCTTCCTTGCTCGGGCCTTTCTTGGGCTTGGTGATCACGACGAACGCCGCATCGCGCCAGCCGGCGCTGCGGTCGGCTTCCGTTTTCCCGAACGGGATCGTACGCTGCTCGCCGGCCGTATATTCGGTGACGGTCCCGTCGCTCATCGACTTCACGATCAGCTTCGAGCCGGTCTGCGAGATTGTCAGGAGCTCGGGAGCGTCCAGCATGCGGGGCAGCGCACTGGTTGGTCCGCTGTCGCTTTTGGCCTCCGGCAGATCGGTGCCCTGCGCATAAAGAACGGGCATGAGCCCGGAGCCTGGGCCGGCAGTGCGGGTCAGGTCCTCCCCGCCGCTGTTTGGATCGAGGTTGCCAGGGCCACCGCCGGGCATACCGGGCATGGTGGTTCCGGGTCTGCCAAAGCCACCCGGGCTACGCTCGCGGGCGGGGGGCGCGGGCAGCGGCTCTTTAGGCTCCTCGATCCGCTGTGGATCGTCGCTCAGATTCACGTTCAGCCGCCATTCGCCACTCAAATCCACACCCCGAGGGGCGCTCGTGGCCAGCCGGTCGGTCGCGCAACCCATCAGCATGGTTGTAACCATGGCGCAGAAGGCAGTGACCGGTAAAAGAAGGGATGGGCGCGAGCTGTTGGCGTTTGGCTTGGAAAGCATTGAGTGTCTTTTCGTTACAACCAAGGTGCTAAATATATACTACAGGGTGTGACACATGCGTCGCACGGGTGGTGCGGGGAGTATCCCCGGCGTGTCGATCGAAGAGGCATCGCCTGGGCACGAGGAGAGCGATGTCAACCCGGATGGGTATCGCGGCGTTGTCGCGAGAGGCGTACGGTTGGAGGTACGTCACCCTACAGGTCCCGGCGCGGCACTGAGCACCCGAATCGCACCAATTGCTCTTTCATCGGTCGGAAGCTTCGGTATCTTAAGCGTTGCACGCGAGGCGAGATGGGCGACCGACCACACCTGCTGATTGTGGATGACGATCGCGAGATCCGTACGTTGCTGGGGCAGTACCTGGAAAAGCACGAATTTCGTACGACGGTGGTCCCGGATGGGAAGGAGATGCGGCGGGTAATGGAGCGCTCGCGCGTTGATCTCGTCGTGCTGGATCTCATGCTTCCTGGAGAGGATGGCTTGTCCATTTGCCGAGATTTGCGCACTCGTTCCCAGGTGCCGATCATCATGCTCACCGCCAGAGGTGAAGACGTAGATCGCATCGTTGGGCTGGAGCTCGGGGCTGATGACTATCTCGCCAAGCCCTTCAACCCTCGCGAGCTCCTCGTCCGTATCAAAGCCGTGTTGCGCCGAGCTGCTCATGCGCCTCGCGACCCGAGTCCCGAGTCTGTGCGCGCCTTCATCTTCAATGGCTGGCGGCTCGACACGACGACTCGCACTCTGACAGATTCGACCGGAAAAGAAGTCGCCTTGAGCGGTGCGGAGTATCGTCTGCTCGCCGTGTTACTCGCGTCGGCGAATCGCGTGCTTTCGCGTGCGCAATTGACGGAGCTTCTCCGCGGCCGGGAAGCTGACCCGTACGATCGAAGCATTGATGTGCGGGTGAGTCGGCTTCGGCAGATCCTGGGAGACGACGCACGCGCTCCGCAGATCATCAAAACCGTTTACGGTGAGGGCTACGTTGTTGGTGTCAGCGTCGAGGCTTGCTAGCACCGGGAGCTCGATGCGGATAACGCTCTGGCCACACTCGCTATTTGGAAGGCTGATCGCGGGGTCGATACTGGCCGTCGTGGTGGCGGAGCTGTTCGCGTTCATGCTCATCGCGCGCGAGCGCGAGTATTTCATTCTGCAAGGAAACGTACGAGAGTGGTCGCGCCGGATCGCTGAGATCACGTTCATGCTACAGCCTCTCAGCGCCACCGAGCGCGAGGCGGCTATCAACCGGCTGATCGAGCAACCGAGGCGATTCGCGCGGCACCGGATCCGGGAGCTGGGAGGTCGCGATCCGCCAACCCCTGCGGAGTCGGGTTATGGGGATGACCAACCTCCAACTGGACCTGTCTCTGGTGGGTTGCCCCCAGAGAGCCGGCGGTCGCGCCGCACGCAACGATTCTTATCGTCGCAGTACATCTTCATCCGCGTACCCTGGCCGCCGGACTTCGAGTCGACGCTCAAGCAACAGTTACAGGCTACGCTCGGCAGCACATATCAGCTTTCGATCACGCCAGTGTCCGACGTCGCGGGAAGAGCCATTCCGCTCTCGACCATCTTCTTCGAGCCACGCGCTGGCTCGGGTGTGCAGCTATATGACATCAAAGTTGGTTTTCCTGACGGCGACTCGGCCGTCTTCCGGATCGGTCATCTGTCCCTGGGGGCGCCCCTGCCGCGCAACCTGTTTGTGAATCTCGCTCTGCTCGTCGTGGTGCTCGTCATTGCGTTGTATGTGACTGCGCGTAGTATCACCCGGCCTCTGTCAGGTCTGGTCCGCGCCGCTGAGGCAGTGGGGCGCAATGTGCGGCAGCCCAGATTGGAAGAGCAGGGCGCTCGCGAGCTGCGCGACGCCGCGCATGCGTTCAATACCATGCAGGACCGCCTGCAACGTTATCTCGATAGCCGCACACGGGTGCTTGCGGCAATGTCGCACGATCTGAAGACTCCTCTCACTCGCTTGCGGCTGCAGGTGGAGACTGCACTCGAGGATCCCGCTCTCCAGGCGCGCTTCAGCAAGGAGCTCGACGAGATGGAAGGCATGGTTCGTGGTGCGCTCGCGTTGTTTCGCGGACTCGACGACGACGAGACGTTGGCGCCAATCGACATCAATGGATTGTTGGCCACTCTCCAATCGGAGTTCACCGAGATGGGGGCGGATGTGACCGTGGAAGGCAAGGCCGCACAGCCTTTGATCGGCAAGCCGCAAGCTCTGAAGCGTTGCCTCACGAATCTCATCGCAAACGCCGTGAAATTCGGTGTTCGGGCGAAGATATTCGTCGAAGACGGGGTGGCTCTCATCATCCGGGTGAGAGACGACGGCCCGGGCATTCCTCCGGAAGAGATCGAGCGCGTCTTCGAGCCTTTTTACCGCGTCGAGTCTTCGCGCAGTCGAGACACTGGAGGCACCGGGCTGGGCCTTAGTATCGCGCGCGATGTCGCACAGGCGCATGGAGGCTCGCTGGTGGCGCGGAATCTGGCGGCGGGCGGACTGGAAGCGCTTCTGGTGTTGCCGCGCTCCCGCTCTTAGGCGCGTTCGCTGTCTTATGTAGGCGAGCTCGGCTCAGGGCTATCGAGGCAGCTCGCGCAGCTCATAGTGCTCGTTTTCGTATACCAGATAGCTTCCCTGCTCATACCACGCGCCGAGCACGATCCGTTGCGCACGCGTTCCATCGATGTTGGTTTCGTGTATTCCCGGCCGGTGAGTGTGGCCGTGGATGATCCGGCGGACGCCCGTGACCCGGTAAGCCATCGCCACTGCACCGGGATTCACGTCCATGATTTTCGGCTGGGTGCGAGCGGTGTGTTGGCGACTGCCGGCACGAGCCTCGTTTGCCAGCAGCTCGCGATCGGCAAGGGGTAGAGCGAGAAATCGCCTCTGCCAGAGTGCGGTTCTGACAATACTGCGCAACTCCTGATAGGAGTGATCGTCCGTGCAAAGCGCATCGCCGTGGGTAAGCAGAACGCGCTCACCGTCGAATTCCGCGATGACTGGGTCGGGAAGCAGCTGGCAGCCGGTGTTTCCGCTGAAGCCCCGGCCGAGGAGGAAGTCTCTGTTGCCGTGAAGCACGAAACAGGCAACGCCGCTGGAGGTCAGCGTACGCAAGGCCTCGCAGACCGCTTTCTTGTTTGCCTCGGTCTCGTCGTCTCCCACCCACACCTCGAACAGGTCACCGAGGATATAGAGTGCCTCGGCGCCCGAGGCCCGGGTTCGCAGGAAAGTGACAAATTGTTCGACGGCTGCCGGGGCGCTTGCGTCCAGATGCAGGTCGGAAACGAACAGCCGGCTCACTTCGGCGAGATGGAATCCACCGGCGGTGGTGGCAACGGCTTCGCGACCGGGGGCGCTGCCGGCTGCGCCTGGGCTGCATCGATCAGCTCGATCTTCTGGATGACCACAGGCTTTAGAGGCGCATCGGACTTGAAGGGGCCGAAGGCGCCGGTCGCAGTCACTCCGATGCGATCGACGACGTCCATACCTTGCACGACGCGACCGAACACTGCGTAACCCCAGCGGGTGGGCAGCGGATCCAGGTCCGGATTGTCGACCAGGTTGACATATAGCTGCGAGTTGCCCGAGTGGGGCGCCTCACCCCGAGCCAAGCCCACCATGCCGCGCTTGTTCTGCAGGCCATTGCCCGATTCGTTGAACACGGGCTCATGAGTGGACTTGAGCTGGTAGGTGGTGGCGTCGTGTCCGCCACCTTGAATCACGAAATTGGCCACGACGCGATGGATGAGCGTATTGGTGTAATACCCTTCTTTCACGTACCGAAGGAAGTTCGCCACGGTCAGCGGCGCGCGATCGGGCATCAGCTCGATGATGAAGTCGCCCATATTGGTGGAGACCTTCACCTGCGGAGAAGGCTCGGCGGCGTGGACTGTCGGCTGCGCCAGCAGCACCACGGTGGCTACTGCGGCAAGCAGCAGTGAGCGGGCGATCAAGCCGAGGTGGCTCCGGGTCGTGTTCCGATTCCGGGACGGGTTATGCATCAATCCTCCGTTGTCTGGCCCGCCGTGCTTCGAACGCCGGGCGGCGAATTCTAATGCTGCCCCCAAGCGCTGCGATACCCTGCCCAGTCGCTTGGACCAGGGCCTCGCTTTCCAGCTACCGCGAGCGGTAGGTGCCTTTGCACGGTTTCCCGTAACATTGCCGCCATGAGCGGAATGGACAGCAAAAGCGCCGGAGCGTTCGACCAGCACGTTGCTACCCGATTCGCACCCAGCCCCACGGGTGAGGTGCACTTGGGCAACGCGCGCACGGCGTTGTTTAACTTCTTGCTGGCGCGTCGATATGGCGGACGGTTTATCCTGCGTATCGAAGATACTGATACCGAACGCAGCCGCGAGGAGCATACCAGCGCGGTTCTCGAGGATCTGCGATGGCTCGGCCTCGAATGGGATGCCGGTCCAGATCGTGAGGACGACTACGGGCCCTACCGTCAGTCGCAGCGTGCCTCTATCTACAGGCAGCAGTTCGAGGCCCTGGAGCGCAGTGGGGCTGTCTACCCTTGCTACTGCTCGCCCATCGAGCTCGAAGTGTCCCGGAAGGCACAACTCGCCGCCGGGAGACCTCCCCGTTACGCGGGTACGTGCCGGAGTCTGTCGGCCGCTCAACGCGAGCAAAAGCGCGCGCAGGGTGTTGTTCCGAGCATCAGATTCCGCGTTCCGGCGGGCCGCCGCATCGAGTTCGTGGATTTCGTGCATGGTCCGCAGAGCTTCCTCTCTGACGACATCGGCGACTTCGTGATCCTGCGCGCCGATGGGTCGGCGGCGTTTTTCTTCAGCAATGCCATCGATGACGCCCACATGGGCGTGCGGCAAGTGCTTCGTGGGGAAGATCACCTTACCAACACGCCGCGGCAGTTGTTGATTCTCGAGGCCCTCGGACTGAAAGCCCCGAGCTATGGGCATATCTCGCTCATTGTCGGTCCGGATGGTGCGCCTTTATCGAAGCGTCACGGCGCTACGAGCGTCCGCGAGTACCGGGAACGTGGATATCGCCCCGAGGCGCTCACAAATCACTTGTTCAGATTGGGGCACTCGACTTCGGACAACAGATTTCTCGATCTCGCGGAGATGGCGCGTGCATTCGATCCGGGGCATCTCGGGCGATCCCCCGCGCGTTTCGATGAGCAGCAGCTCAATGTCTGGCAAAAGGAAGCCGTGCACCGGCTACCGGCCGATACGGCACGCCGTTGGTTGGCCTCTGTTCTGCCAGCCGGGCTGGATGAAGCTGCGGCAAACGCTTTCATTGCCGCTGTGTTGCCGAATATCACGCTTCCAGAGGAAGCGCGTCCCTGGGTCGATGTTGTCTTTGGCGGCCCGGTCACTCTCTCCCCTGCTGAAGAGCAGGTCATTT
The DNA here is from genome assembly GCA_964494895.1 of uncultured Steroidobacteraceae bacterium. Lineage (GTDB taxonomy): Bacteria > Pseudomonadota > Gammaproteobacteria > Steroidobacterales > Steroidobacteraceae > 13-2-20CM-66-19. The sequence goes on from CAZBTV010000060.1 coordinate 16,907, forward strand.
CCAATGCTGGCGCGGAATTTTTTTCCGCCGCCGCGCACGCAGCCGCTGAGCATGGGAACGACTTGCCCGCTATCGTCGGCGCTGTTCGTGCTGCCACGGGCAAGAAGGGTGCGGAGCTGTATATGCCGGTACGTGTGGCGCTCACGGGGCGCTCGCACGGGCCGGAGCTTGCCCCCCTGTTGAAAGCCATGCCACCGGGTAAAGCGCGTGAGCGCCTCGCCCGATTCAGCTGAGCCCTATCCTATGATTCGTATCCACAATTCGTTGACGGGCGACAAGCAGGAGTTGCAGCCGATCAAGCCTGGCCACATCGGCATGTACGTCTGCGGCATGACGGTTTACGACTTCCTCCATATCGGCCACGCGCGCATGATGACGGTGTTCGATGTGGTAAGTCGGTATCTGCGCCATCGGGGCTACAAAGTCACATACGTTCGCAACATCACCGACATCGACGACAAGATCATCAAGCGCGCCGCCGACAATGGCGAGCCGATCGGAGCGCTTACCGAGCGCTTCATCCAGGCGATCAACGAAGACTGCGCGCAATTGGGTATCGCGAGGCCGGACCACGAGCCCCGGGCGACGCAGTACGTCTCTGACATGGTCGCCATGATCAGCACTCTCATCGAGAAAGGTTATGCGTATGTCGCTGCCGACGGCGACGTGATGTATGCCGTTGCGAAGTTCGAGGGATACGGCAGGCTCTCTGGCAAGAATCTCGCCGATCTGCGTGCCGGGGCACGGATCGAAGTTGATGAGTTCAAGCGCGATCCGCTCGATTTCGTGCTCTGGAAGCACGCCAAGCCGGGCGAGCCCGCGTGGCAGTCTCCCTGGGGTCCGGGCCGGCCCGGATGGCACATCGAGTGCTCGGCGATGTCGGCCGCTTTGTTGGGTACGCACTTCGACATCCACGGCGGCGGCATGGATCTGAAGTTCCCTCACCACGAGAATGAGATCGCACAGTCGTGCGCGGCTACCGGTGACCGGTTCGTGAATCTGTGGATCCACAACGGGTTCGTCAACGTCGACGACGAGAAGATGTCGAAGTCACTCGGCAACTTCTTCACCGTGCGCGAGGTGCTGCGGACGTTGCGGCATCCGGAAGTGTTGCGGTTCTTCTTTCTCATGAGTCATTACCGCGGGCCGATCAACTACTCCCTCGATCAGCTCGAGCAGGCGGACGCGGCGCTGCGTGGCATCTACACGGCTCTTCGTGATGTGCCCGTCATTCCTGCGGTCGAGTCCGAATATACGGCGCGCTTCCATGAGGTGATGGACGACGATTTCAACACGCCCGAAGCCATAGCCATCCTGCAGAGGATGACTCGCGAGATCAATCTCGCGAAGGACACAGGAAAGGAGCGCAAAGCCGCCACGCTGAGCGCGGAGTTGCGCTCGCTGGCGGGTGTGCTGGGGATCATTGCGTTGGAGCCCGAGCAGTGGTTTCGCTTGCCGAAGCCCCATCTGGTCCGTCCTGAGTCCGGCACGGCCGCTGTCGAGGAGGGGAGCGATCTGGCGGCCGGCACTGCGGGTGCCGTCGGGACTGGCCTCAATGATGCCGAGGTGCAGCGACTCGTCGATGCCCGTATCGAGGCTCGTAAGGGAAAGAATTTCGCCGAATCCGATCGCATTCGTGACCAGCTCGCTGCGGCGGGCGTGATCGTTGAGGACAAGCCCGGCGGGAAATCGACCTGGCGGCGGGCTTGAGGGGAGGAGGAGCCCGGCGCCCTCCGGAGGCACCCCCTCTGACCCTGTTTCTCGACGGGCTGCCCAATCTCCAGGACCTCGGCAAGCTTCTCATCGGGGAGGGGGTGCAGGAGTGCCTCGAATGTGACCTGCAGCTCGAGATGGCCGCGTGCGCCGAGCTCAAGGCTGCGATCGTGGACTGCGCGACTTCCTCGAGACCCAACTCGATCTCATCAAACGCATCGGCATCCAGAGCTATTGCCAGTCGCAGATGGGCGCCGGGATGAATGAGGCGGCCGCGGAAGGCCCCTGAGGGGGTCTCAGGTCTCGTGGCGGGGCCGGGGCGACGGGGCGCTCTCAATGAGACTCCACTCACATCCGGCAGGTTGCTTGTTTGTATAACATGCATCATAGATAGATGCACTCCCGGGCGGCCCTGACAGGGCAGGAGATGGCGTCCCAGGGTCAACAACAACGTGCGACGTGCGGACGATTGGCGCATGAGCGGCGAGAAGGACTGAGGATGACCATGCAGCGTGCGGTGCTCATCTCGCGAGCTATCACACGAGGCTTTCCCGGGGAGGAGGCGCCGCAACGATCGGTGGATGCTGCTATGCAGCAGCTTGATTCCTGCAGAAGATGGGCGGCAAGCCCACCCCGCCAAGGCGCGACGCTCTGTGTCAGCCTGCCAAGGAGCCAGGAGGCCGTGCCGGCGTGAGCTCCGAACAGGCTGTCATGAGATTGCCGCCCCTCGTCGGGCCGGAGCGGATCGATCTGGATGTGCTGTTGATCGAGGACTCCATGGCCGATGCGGAGCTCGCGGTCTGGCGTCTCACCCAGGGCGGTTTTCGCTGCCATTACCGAGTCGTCAAGTGTGAGGAGGAGTTCTTCGAGGCGCTCCGCGAGGGTGCCCCGGAGGTCATCCTGTCGGATGTCAGCTTGTCCGGTTTCGACGGGATGGCGGCGCTGGAAGCCGCCTCGCGTATCGCCCCGGACGTCCCTTTCATTTTTCTATCCAACCCGATCGGTGAGGAGCGGGCAATCGAGGCTCTGCATCGTGGAGCTGTCGACTACGTACTGAAATCCAATCCGATGCGCCTCGTCCCGGCAGTGGAGCGCGCTCTGCGGGAGGCAGAGCTTCGGCGCGCGAATCGTCTCGCCGAGCGCCGTGTGGCACGAGTAACAGCCGTGTTGCAAATGGTCTCGGGAATCAGCGCCGCGGTCGTACGGATTCAGAATCGGGCCGCGCTGCTGCAGGAGGCCTGCCGGCTTGCGCACCGGGTCGGTGGCTACTCCGTGGCAATGATTTCCATGATCGACTCCCGGATACGCGCGGCGCGTCCAGTTGCCACTGCGGGGCTGCCACCAGAGGCCCTGGACAGGGACGCCTTCATTGTCGCTGATACCGAGAGCGCCGACACGAGTCTCACCGGGCGCGTCCTGCGCTCGGGCGAGGCTGTATTCTGCGCTGATCTGGCTGCAACGAGCTTGCCTGTGGCGAGCCGGGACACGCTGCTGACGGCCGGCATCCGAGCGCTGGCATGCCTGCCGTTGCGAGTGGACCAGAGCACGGTTGGCGCGTTCCTGGTGGGCGTCGTTGAGCCGGGGCTCATGGAGCGCGACGAGCTGCCGCTGCTGCACGAAGTCGCCGCCAACCTGTCGTTCGCCCTCCAGTATCTGGACAAGCAGGACGCGGTCAATTTCCTGAATTTTTTCGATCCACTGACCGGTTTGGCGAAGCGCGTGCTTTTTTGCGAGCGTCTCGGCCGCCTGCTCGGCCGGAGTACCGATCGCACACTCAGGCTCGCGGTGAAAGTGTTCGATGTCGATCATCTGAGCGTCATCAATGACTCCCACGGCCGTCGGGTCGGTGACCGGCTGTTGCAATGTGTGGCCGACCGGCTGAAGACGCACTTTCCTGACACGGATCGCCTGGGGCATCTGGGTGGCGGAATGTTCGTCGTCGTCGTCCCGTTGGGAAGCCGGATGGAGGGTGAGATCGAGCGGATGCACCGCGAGATCATGCGGCTCTTCGAGCAGCCTTGCATGATCGAAGGCCATGAGATCTCCGTGACGGCGAAGTGCGGCTTCGCGTTCTATCCGGACAATGGGCGCGAGCCGAACGAGCTCGTGCAGAACGCGGAAGCAGCCCTGAAGGAGGCGAAGACCTCCGGTGAGCAGTATCTCAATCACCGCGTGGAGATGAACGCGGCCCTGGCCACGCGGGTCAACATGGAGCATCGCCTGCGTGCAGCGCTTGGCCACAATCAGTTCGAGCTGCATTATCAGCCGAAGTTGTGTCTGCGGACCGGCAGGATCAACAGTGCGGAGGCACTGTTGCGTTGGCGCGATCCGGAGCGCGGACTGGTGGCGCCCGGGGCCTTCCTGCCGATTCTCGAATCCGCCGGACTGCTCTCCGCCGTGGGCTCATGGGCTCTCAACCAGGCCGCCGGGGATTGCCGCGACTGGCGCCGCGCGGGCCTGCCGCCCATACGTGTGGCGGTCAATGTTTCACCTTCAGAGCTGCGCCGGCGGGGGTTCGAGCACGAGGTCGTGTTGGCGGTCGGGGCGTTGGTGGATGATGCCGGGTGGGGCATCGATATCGAAGTGACCGAAGGTGCCTTGTTGGGAGATTCCACCTCGTGTGTGCAGGCGTTGCGCACGATGCGCAACGCCGGGATCCGAATTGCCATTGACGACTTCGGGACGGGCTATTCGTCGCTTGCCCGGCTCTCCGAGCTGCCGATCGATACGCTGAAAATCGACAGGGTGTTTACCCGCCGGCTACCGCAAGATCGCGGTAGCGGCAAGCTGGTGGCCACCATCATCGACCTTGCGCATGCGTTCGATATGACGACCGTCGCCGAGGGCGTCGAAACGCAAGGACAGCTCGACTATCTCACGCGCGCCGGTTGCGACGAATCTCAGGGCTACCTGCATAGCCGTCCCATTCCGCGAGCCGAGTTCGAGCAACTGCTCGTGAAAACCAACACCAAGCCGCCGCAGGTCGACGACATCGACGCGGTCCGTCCCATTTGAGACTCTGCTGAGGCTGCTGCCCGCGACCCGCTGGCGCGAGCGATCTGGTGGTCAGGCGGCAACCGCGGCGGTCGCGCCTTCCTGCATGGTTGCCGCGAGCAGGCTGTAAGCCGCCGACCAGGCGTCTTTTACTTCGGGCGTGAATGCCTGGCCAAGTCCCTGCTCAAGAGTCCAAAGCAAGGCCGACCCCACCGTTCCATAGTCTTTTGCCTGTACGCCATATCCGACGTGACGCCGGCCGAGGTCGCGTACAGCCGGAACCAAACTGTCCAGGCGCGTCAGGCCGTTTACGGCGACGCCGATCATTGCCATCAGTTTGCGCTTCTGTTCCGTCAGGTCTCCTTTGAAAAGCTCTTGCGAGCTTGGGTCGATCGTAAAGAGCCTGTTATAGAAGAGGGCCGCGGCATGTGCCTCGATGAGGGCGACCTTTGCCCAGCTTTCCTTGACCAACTTGATCTGTTCCGGAGTCATTGGAGTGTTCTCGTCATTGTCGATACGCGTTTCACAGCCTGTCCGACCAATGATAGCTGCAGCGACGCGGATCTCTAGCGCTCACGGTTTCGGCGAGCGTTTCCCGCGCATAGTCCAAACTATGTCACGACACAATGTCGCGAAACGATCGGCCGAAAGATGTCCCTGCGAGTGCGGCGCATGCGTTGCACGGCTGACTCGCGCGAAACCCCCTGAGCCCAGCGCGCAACTCGCGCGGAAAGAGCGCGGCCGCAAGGTGATCATTGGTCAAACAGGTTCCTTGCGGGTTTGAGCAACAGGCATGCCATGAGTCAGGTCAACTCTGGCGAGCACCATGAGTCTGTTGAATCGCAAGGGGTTCCACGAGACGTCGCGCGATCGTTCCGCCTGACGGGGTCCGCCGGGGCGCACCGGGCAGGAGCGGCCGTAACGCGGCACGCACCAAAGGCGACCCGCGACAGCCATCGCGCAGCGCACGGCCGGCCGTTTACTTGTGTCCGCCGACGGCTGGTCTGAATTGGCCGGGAACCGTCTGGCAGCGCGCAATCGCGCTCCTTACCCATGCGCATGTCTGCGATGAGGTGTCCGCGATATACCCATCACCCGGCCCGATTCGGCCCGACATCAGCGAGGTCTACGGGGAGACCTATCAAGCAGTGAGTGATGGTCGGGATGACAGGATTCGAACCTGCGACCCTCTGGTCCCAAACCAGATGCTCTACCAGGCTGAGCTACATCCCGAATCAGGGGGGTATCTGCCGAAGAGCGCCGCAAGGCCGAAAGCCCCGTCAGATCTCCATCCTCGACCAACGAAGAGGATGGGTATTGGCGCCGCTACGGGCAGTTTACGGGATACGCCGGCTCTGATCAATCGCGGTTGTCTGGGCCAGCCTGGTCCTGGTGTCTCCGGTCATTGTCTCTGGAAAGCGTCGTCACAGATGCGGGGGCGCTCAGAGTTCTGCTGGATGAGCTCTGCTGGATGCGGGGCTGCGGGTGATCGGGGGTGGCGATCGGCGTGAAACGAGACTGCATGGCCGCGGGTTGTGGTCGCGGGTTCGCGCGTGCGCTTGCGAATTCGACACGGGTGGAACGACAGCGCCGGCGCCGCCTCGCCGACGGTGGATTCACTGCGCGGTGATTCTTGAACGCATGCGACGTCGGGGGCTTTGATGACGTCTTGACGCGTGAGCTCGCGGGTAGTGCGTCGATCGGCGAGCTACTGCGGTGTTTTTCGTCGTGTTCGATGCGGACAAGAGGTCTCCATGTGGCTCTGTCTGTGTGTAGGCTTGAGTGCGGTCTTTCCTGGGCTGCGTGGCTTGAGCTCCCGCGGCGCCGCTGCGCCCGAATTTCAACTACCAACTTTGCGGCGCGCCGCGGTGGTCGTCGGATTGCGCTGCTGTGCGGGGGCTCTGTCATGAGCTGCGCGGCACCTCTGAGTGGTTGTGTTGTGTTTGTATGGATGATGCGGTGCGTTTCAACAATGTGTGCGAATATGTGCGCTTGCGATGGAGGAAAAATGGTTACCTTGGGGTCTGGGCGCATGATAGGCTTCGCGCGGTCCACGTCGGGAGATGATGCCGGTCTGATCCGATCTGATCCGATCTGATCCGGGAATTACCGCTCGCATAACACAACGCTCCATTTGTCGAAACCGGAGGTAACGGTCATGTACGGGACGCAAATCGCAGGCTATGGTTCGCAGCAGCTGGCTCCGCAAGGGTTGTTCGGGAGCCTCCTTGGCGGCCCCCTCGGGGGGCTGATTGGTAGTGGTGTTGGAAGTCTTTTCGGAAATCCAACATTCGGGCGGCAATTGGGGCAGATGGCCGGCACGGTTGGCGGAGGCTTTTTGCCATTCTCGGTTGATCCGATGACGGCTGCGTATGTGCAGCACGCCATGCAATCGCAACAGGCGCTGCAGGGGCAACAGGGAATTCAGGGATTGCACGGGTTGCAGGGATTGCAGGGATTGCAGGGGCAGTATGGGCAACAGGGGCAGCTTTCTCCCCAGGGCTTTTTCGGGAATCTGCTCGGCCAGATCGGGCAGCCGCTCGGTGGGGCGATCGGTTCCATCTTTGGGCAGTCCGGCCTCGGCGGCCAGTTGGGCGGTCTCGCGGGCCAGCTTGGGCAGTTCCTGCCGTTCTCGGCCGGTCCGATGGGCACGGGCTTCGGGCAAGGGATACAGTGGCCACAGGGAATTCAGGCATTGCACGCATTGCACGGATTGCAGGGACTGCAGGGGTTGCACGGATTGCAGGGACTGCAGGGATTGCAGGGGCAGTATGGGCAACAGGGACAGCTTTCTCCCCAGGGCTTTTTCGGGAATCTGCTCGGCCAGATCGGGCAGCCGCTCGGTGGGGCGATCGGTTCCATCTTTGGGCAGTCCGGCCTCGGCGGCCAGTTGGGCGGTCTCGCGGGCCAGCTTGGGCAGTTCCTGCCGTTCTCGGCCGGTCCGATAGGTGCGGGATACGGTCAGCAGTTGCAACAGGGGCTGCAAGGACAGCCGATGCAACAGCCCTGGCTGGGTCATCTGGGGCTGCAGGGCCAGCAGATGCAACAGCCCTGGTTGGGTCATCAGGGGTTGCAGGGACAGCCGATGCAACAGCCCTGGTTCGGTCATCAAGGACTGCAAGGACAGCCGATGCAACAGCCTTGGCTGGGTCATCAGGGGCTGCATGGGCTACAGTCCCAGCTTGCGCCGCAAGGGTTTTTCGGCGACCTTCTGGGCCAGATCGGACAGCCGCTCGGGGGGGCAATCGGCTCCCTGTTTGGCCAGTCCGGCCTCGGCGGTCAGCTAGGCGGTTTCGCGGGCCAACTCGGACGATTTCTGCCGTTCTCGGCCGATCCGCTGACGGCGGCGTATGCGCAGCAGGCCCTGCAGGCACAACAGGGGCAGTCGGGGCAGTACATGCCATTTCAGGGCTCCAGCATGCCTTCGCCCATGCTGCACTGACACTCACCCTGGCCGCGGCCTCACCAACCTGTGAGGCCGTGGCTGGCGGGACACGGTCCGCGCCGCGCGACCGCTCAAACGCAATGAAAGCAGTCAGGATAGAGGGTCTGATGTCACCGGGCTCGTCTGACAACACGACGCACGACTACATTGTTCAGGCACTCCAGCCTGGCGTACTGGCGGAGGTGGCCGCATATGTCCGGACCGTCCCTTCGATAAACGTGATTCGCTCGATCGGTCCAGCCGATGCGCCCCATACGCTGATCGTTTCCATGTCGGAGTCCGATGCTGAAAGCCTGACGCAGCGATTCGCGGGGCGGTTGATCGTCGAGCGCGATCGTCCCCTTACCCCTTTCGCGTGAAAGGGTGACAGCCGGCAATATCAACATCCAAACACATCCGTCGACGTCGAGCATCAAGACGGTCGCGTTGCTGGGAGACTCTTATGGCACAGAAATCCGAGACCGATGGCACTGAAAGCTCAAAACCCGACAACCCCAAATCAGACACTTCCCGCAGTGCAGCTTCCTCGCGGACGCAACAGCCCGCTGCAGCATCTTCGTCAGGCTCGAGCGGCCCCGGAGCCGGTGGCCGGGGTGATGGCGGACCCGGGCCTCGGGGTGCGCGCGTTACGGGGCAGAAACGCGGACAATATCTGATTGCGCCCCGCCGCCTGAGCGGCGTTGCTCCGTTGGGGGTAACGCCCCTGTCGATGAACGCTGTAGAGGAGGCGCTGCGCGCAGCCCCCGATATCGAAGTTGTCGATACGCTTGGACCGAAGAGTGTTGTTGGCGCGCTCGCTGACGGATTGGCGGGCTCGCCTCGCATCATCGTAGCTCGCATGGATCATAGCAAAGCAGAGGTCCTGCACCAGCAGGCCCAAGGCCAGCTGATCGTCGAGCGCGACCAGCCTCTGACCTTGCTGGATGTGCCCATGGCGCCGCCGTTGGTTACGGCTTCCATCGGCGGTGCCCCGGCGCTGCCAATCCAGATCGTCGTTCTGGGAAAGGATGAGGCGCCTGTCGAGGACGCCGAGGTCTACCTGTACGGCAGTCTTTTGCCTGCAATGGCGGTCACGAATAGCGCCGGACAGGCGACCGTGTCCTTGTTCGGAGATACACCGCAGTCCATACGCGCCATCTATGTCAAGCCCAAGGGCGATTACTGGACTTTCTATCAGAATCAGCCGGCGATCGATCCATCCCAACCCAACATCATCGCTTTGCGGCCTCTGAGCGAGCAATACCCCAACTTCCCGGGCCAGCAGGTGATGGGCTGGGGCCAGAAGGCGATGCGGCTCGATCAGTTCACCCAGGACCGCGCCGGACAGGGCGTAAAGGTCGCAATCATCGATTCAGGAGCCGCCACCACGCACGAGGATCTCCGCAACATCACCAAGGGGGTCGACGTTCTCGGCAAGAGTACTCAGACGAACAACTGGATGGTGGATACTCTCGCGCACGGCTCACATTGCGCGGGGATCGTTGCGGGCAGCAGTGCGAACAAAGTTGGCATCATGGGGTTTGCGCCGGCGGCCGAGATCCATGTCTGCAAGATCTTTCCCGGCGGCCAGATCAGCCAGCTCATCGATGCGCTGGAGTACTGTATCGACCAACAAATTGACATCGTCAATTTGAGCCTCGGAACCGACCAGGTGTCCGAAGCGCTCGAACAGGTGCTGGCACGGGTTGTCAGCCTGGGGATCGCCGTGATCGCCGCCGCGGGTAACAGCGGCGGCCAGGTTCAGTATCCCGCGTCGTCGCCGAACGTGTTGGCGGTCGCCGCAATCGGCAAGATGGGTGAGTTTCCGTCCGACAGCTATCACGCGCAGACCGTACAGCAAGTCAGTCCGGATCAGAAGGTGAGTCCGGAAGGGTACTTCTCGCCGGGCTTCACCTGCTTCGGGCGGAAGATCGCCCTGTGCGCGCCCGGCGTCGCGGTGTTGTCGTCCGTGCCGGAGAATAGTTTTGCAGCGTGGGACGGTACTTCCATGGCAGCACCACACGTCACCGGCGTGGCTGCCCTGGTGCTCGCGCATCACCCCGATTTCGCAGGTCCGTTCAGGGCCAGGAATTTCCAACGCGTGAGCCGGCTCTTTGACATTCTCCGGTTGAGCGCACGCCCGATCGATGTAGGGAGTCCCGAGCGCACGGGGTTTGGAATCCCTGACGTCCCGGCAGCGCTGGGGCTACAGCTCGGCCCCCAGCTTGGAGGACAGTTGGGTGGTCACCTGGGGACACAAGCCTTGCCTCCACAAGCGCACCTGGGAAGCCTGGGCCAACCTCCGGGCGCTGCAATGGGCTCTCTCTTCGGCAGTCAGTTCGCAGGAAATCCATTCGCAGGATTGGGCCAACCCAGTTATTTTCGCCCAGCCGGTGTTGATCCAGTGACCGCGATGTACGCGCCATTACAATCGGGCGCTGGCCTCTATGCACTGGCGCCTTGGTTGTTTCTCAATCCGGCGACCTTGGCTGCCAGTCATCGAACACCCTGGTCGGGACAGGGCGGTTATTGGGTGAGTTAGCTGGCATGAGCTTCACGCCCGTCATGCGCCCGAGGCATGGCGGGCGGAAGCGTCCTGCGCGGGAGGGCCGTTGATCGCAGCTTGCACCGCTTGCGAAACGCGCTCATGAACCGTGATGTCGAGTGGGTCGGGCAGTAGCTGCCCGGGCGCCGCTGCCGCCGCGAGCGCTTCCGCGGCCGCGAGGAGCATCGAATCGTTGAAGGTGCGTGTCCGGGCACGCAACACACCATCGAACAATCCGGGGAAAGCGAGAGCGTTGTTGATGCTTTTGCCGTCGGCTGCGACCGCTGCGCCGCCTGCCAGGGCCGCGGCTGCTTCGATCTCTGGGTCGGGTGTCGAGAGTGCGAAGACGATCTGGCCTCGACGAATGCGTTCGGCCGGGACCAACCGCGGCACCCCGGTGGCGCAGATCAGCACGTCCGCCCGTGTCAGGATTCTTTCGAAGCTCTCACGTTGCCCATGCAGTTGGGCCAGGCGTCCCATTGCTTCGGTGCGTAGATCATTGCCCAGCAGCTGCTTGACCCCGTGGGCCTGCAGCAGCCGGGCGATACCGGATCCGGCCACACCCAGGCCTACGACGCCGACCGTGAGCGTGTCCAGCTTCGCCCCGGTCTGGCGTGTTGCATTCAGGAGCGCGGCCAAGGTAACAACGGCGGTTGCATGTTGGTCGCTGTGCAGGACGGGCAGGCTCAGCCGCGCCCGCAGCTTCTGCTCGATCTCGAAGCAGCGGGGCGCGCCAATGTCCGACAGGAGCACGGCCCCGAACGAAGGGGCGATTGCGCTCACGACCTCGACGAATTGCTCGACCGAAGCACTTTCGACCAGAATGGGAATTCCACTGATATCTACCAGACTGTCCAGCAGCGCACCCCTGCCTTCAAGCGCCGGCAAGGCGGCACGCAGGCCGATATTGCCCAAGCCCGCGACAGAAGACCCGTCGGTTACGATAGCAACGGCGCGCCCGAGGTACGTGAAGTCGAAGACCTTTTCCGGCGCGGCTTTGATTGCAAGACACACCCGGGCCACCCCAGGGGTGGAAATGTCACGCAGGATTTGCTGAGTCGCGATCGTTACACGCGAGCGCATCTCGATCTTGCCGCCACGATGGCGGTCGAAGGCGCGATCCGACCAGCCTACGAAACGGGCCGACGGGAGGGCGTTCAGGCGGCTCAGCAGCTCGCTTTGCACCGACTCGTCCATCTCGACCGTCAGCTCCCAGAGCGTGCGATGTTGGTCTCGCCGCACTGTGCTCACGTGCTCGAGCACGAGCCCTGCCTCTGCGATGACGTTGAGAACGCTGGCGAGATTGCCTGGGCCGTGTGACGTTTCTACCTGAAGAATTTCTGAAACTTTCATCGACTGCGAACTCCCGGTCCGCGCACAAATAGTGTGAGCAGACGGACCATCTGGACCATCGGCGCGCTCGCAAACGTCGCAGCGGCGCGGCACCTTCAGTCCCAGGCCGCGCTCGACGTTTCCGTGCTCCGGTCGTTACATAGCACCTATATATTATCCGCTTTGATGAGCGGCCCTTTTTGGATCTTCGAAACGGAGCCGGTGTCGTGGAATACAAGGAGTCCTTCGAGTGGCAAGCCGGGGAAATCCATTGTTATTTTCCCGAGTGGGCGGATCGTCCGGCATGGGCCGGAACGCCGAATGAATCGGATCACAACTCGTACATGGCCGGGGGCTACGCGGAAGAATTTGGCTACCGCGCAGACGGGGATTGTGCCGCCGCACTTCCCGCCCTCGGCAGCGATCCCGATCAGTCGCTCGAATGGCTAGTCCAGATGGGTGGCCTGCATCCGGGCTATCCTGAGTGTCCGAGGCCGCTCGATCGCGACGGATCGGGGAACGCATCTACCCGACGCGGCGCGTTCGTGTCGGTGCTCGCGCGCGCCGCGTCCGGAAATGTAGGCCAAGCGTCGTTCAAAACGGAAGTGCGGTTTACGGCCGTGCCGGTTACGCAGCGCCATCGCTCTCCGACCGCTTACCAGGGACGCTCGCTCGCTTCGTGGTGGAGGGACCTTCGTATCCGGCGCCGAGGACTGAGCAGAATGCTTTGACGGGTGCTCACTTCCCTTTGCTGTAGTCGTACCACACGGCCTCGATGTTGTTGCCGTCCGGATCGTGAATGAAGGCGGCATAGTAGCCGGGCCAGTAGTCGCGATATCCCGGCCCTCCATTGTCCTTGCCCCCCGCCGACAGGGCGGCCTTGTGGAACGCTTCCACTTGTTCGCGGCTCTTGGCCTCGAAAGCGAGGTGTGTGGGGACTATCTTGCTTTCCCGGCTGATCCAGAAGTCGGTATTTTTTCCGTCGTTGAATCCCGCGGACTCGCCATATTCCATGTTGTTGCGGTAGCCGAGCGGCTCGAGCGCCTTGAGGTAGAACGCTTTGGATTTCTGGTAGTCGCTCACCGGAAGAGTGGTATGTGCGATCATGGTGTGCTCCTTGGTTTATGTGGCTGAAAGTCGCCTGTGGCGCTTTCAGCGAGCGCGCCTATGCGCGCTGCCTATGCTCGCCGCCAAAAAGCGTCGTTTTTGGCGGCTCTTACGCAGGCCGGTTCCGGTCGGTTCATTCCAATTGGCTGATAGTCGCCTGGCTGCGCCTTCGGCGCGCGCGAGTTGCATCCCCACAGCCTCGCGATGATTCTGGCACGCAAAGTCGATTTCGCTGCCCAGCTCGGCGGCCGCGGCCCGCACAGCGCGCGCGAACGATGAGCGTAGTATGTGTCGCAGGACCGTGCGGTTCAGTGCATTCAGCAGGAAATTCGCGCAGCCGACCTCCCGGCGGTAAAGCTCGGGCTGCCGATGGCGGAGCGAGTCGAGCGCCGTCTGGACCAATCCCTGCTCGTAGTGGATGAAATCGGCCGTGTTCTTCTCGATGGTGTCGTCCGGATAGAGCTGGCGCGTGAGGATCCCGTGAGCACGCGCCATGTTGGTCACTTCGAGCCTTTCGCTCAGATCGCGCAGAAAGCGGGATGGCGCGACCAGCGCCAGCGCGCTCGTGACCAGAGACGCTGCTGCGAAGAATTCGGTCTTACGTGCGATGGTTGGCTCCGCGTGCACATTTCCGTAGCGACGGGAACGGAGCAGGAAGGACGCAAGGCTGGGTACCATTGCAGGCGCGAAGCAAATACCGCACCCGTTTCAGGTCGCATGGGCGGGTGTTCCCGCCGCCGGTGGTCACCGTCTTATAGCTGTCACATTTCAGTAACAGATCGTTCACCACCGGTCAGTACCGTTGCCGAATTACATTGCCGTGACAGACCGACCGTTGGGAAATACATCAACATTGTCCGATCGGCTCGATGAGCGACTGTTTCGGACTCTTTACGCCACTTCTCTTGTCTATAACACCTGTTGGGAGGATCCCGCGGTCGACAGGCAGGCGATCCGCCCGACACCGGACGACGTGCTGCTCGTCATTACCAGCGCGGGCTGCAACGTCCTCGATTATGCGCTTCTGGCTCCCAAGCGCATTCATGCCGTCGACGCGAATCCGCGCCAGACGGCTCTGCTGGAGTTGAAAGTCGCTTCCGTCCGGGCACTGGAGTTCGATGATTTCTTCAGGGTGTTCGGAGATGGCTGCCATCCAGCGTTCCCTGGCTTGTACCATCGTTTCCTGCGCGAACAGCTTTCGGACTTCGCGCGCGGCTATTGGGACAAGCGGGTCGACTGGTTCGCAGGCAAGCGGGGGAGCTTCTACTTTCACGGACTCTCGGGTCTGGTGGCCACCGCGTTCAAGGGCTACCTGGCTCTGCGGCCGCGGCTCGGGAATCACATCCGCACGTTGTTCGGCGCAAGCTCACTGGATGAGCAACGGGCGATCTACGATGAACGCGTCGCTCCGGAGATGTGGGGACCCACGATGCGTTGGGCGCTGTCGCGCCAATTCACGTTGAGCCTTCTCGGCGTACCGCACCCACAGCGCCGCGAGATAGAGGCCCAACACTCCGGAGGAGTCGCGGGCTACGTGCGCGAGGCTCTCGAGTACGTGCTTCGCCAGCTTCCCATCTGGAATAACTACTTCTGGCGTCTGTATCTGCACGGCCGCTACACGCAAAGCTGCTGCCCGGAGTATCTGCGAGAGCAGAACTTCGCAGCGCTCAAAGGTGGCCTCATCGATCGGATCGTGCCGCACACCTCGACTGTCACGGATTTTCTGCGCGGTTGCGACGAGCGTGTGTCGAGGTTTGTGCTTCTGGATCACATGGATTGGATGGCCAGTCACTATCCGCAGGCGCTCGTCGACGAGTGGCGCGAGATCCTCGCACATGCCACTCCACGAGCCCGTGTGATTTTCCGAAGTGCTCACGCTCGACCGAAGTACCTGGATACGATTAGTGTGGATGGAGTGAAGTTGACAGAGCATCTGCTGTTCCACGAGAGCCTGGCGCGCGAGCTTTCTCGTCAAGATCGCGTACACACCTACGCCGGATTTCATATCTGCGATGTCCCCGCGTGACCTTCTCGCGGACTCGCGCGTCTTATGGCAGATGCTGCGTGGGCAATCGCGAACCGGAAGCGCCGCCGAGCGTCTGCAAGCGTTCTATGCTCCCCAAGCCAGTCGTTACGATGATTTTCGCGCGCGCCTCCTCCATGGACGCGAGGATCTCATCGATCGACTGATGGCCCCAGAGGGCGGGGTTGTCGTCGAGTTGGGTGGCGGCACCGGTTCCAACATCGACCGGTTCGGCAGGCGCATCCAGAGACTGCGGCGCTACGTACTGGTGGATCTTTGCCCGGCGCTGTTGGAGCAGGCGCGGCTGCGGGCGCGCCGCTATCGGAATGTCGAGCTCGTGGAGGGGGATGTCACGCGTTTCCAACCCGCTGAGCAGGCCGACTGTGTGTTTTTTTCGTACTCGCTTACGATGATCGACGACTGGCGGGCGGCGATTGGCAATGCGATGTCGATGCTGAAGCCGGGTGGGTCATTGGGTGTGGTGGATTTCTATGTGTCGGGCGCAAAGCCCCCGCCGGGTTTTGTCCGTCACGCCGCCTGGCAGCGATGGCTTTGGCGTCGCTGGTTTGCTCACGACGGGGTCAGGCTCTCCCCGGAGCATCTGCAATCGCTCAGGGATCTGATGCCCGACCACGTGTGTTTCGAGCGGCAGGGCCCGCTTCCCTATGTCCCCGGACTGTGCGTTCCCTATTATCTCTTCATTGGCCGTAAATCCGAGGGGCACAGCCCAATCAAGCCAGCGCCTCTGAATTGAGCTGTGTCGGCAGTTAGTGCCTTGACAATTACAGCCTAGGCAAATATATTGCGTTCCACCGTTGCGCTGGAGAATGCAGTCCGAGTGTTTGCCTTGAAGACTGCCTAGGCATTAACAGCTACGGCAGATAGATCGAAGAGGGAGTGATTCCATGAGCACAGAAGCACCTACGAGCTCAACCTTGAACAGGCGGCGGAAGCTTTGGCTTGCCATTGTGGCCGGTGCATTCGCCGCTGTCGGAGCCGGGTATGTCGCTTACTGGGCGACGGTGTTGCGATACTTTCAGTCGACCGATGACGCCTACGTCAACGGCAACGTCGTTCAGATCACGCCGCAAATTTCGGGAACGGTTGTCTCCATCGCGGCCGACGATACTCAGTTTGTAAAGGCAGGTCAGCCATTGGTGCGCCTGGATCAGGCGGATGCGAAGGTGGCGCTCGACCAGGCTGAGGCGCAGTTGGCCAAGACGGTTCGCGAGGTGCGCAATCTGTTTGCCACCACGGCGCAATTGCAGGCGGCTGTGCAGCTTCGCGAGACCGACCTTGCGCAGGCGCAGAGTGACCTGGCCCGTCGCGAGCAACTGGGAAAGTCGGGTGCCGTCTCTGGAGAAGAGCTACAGCACGCCCGTGATGCGGTGAAGGCGGCGCAGAGTGCGTTGATGGTTGCCCAACAGCAGTTGGCCGCGAACCGCGCGCGCATCGACCACACAACTCTCGAAGACCACCCTGAGGTGCGCAACGCGGCCGCCGCCGTGCGTAATGCCTATCTGAATTACGAGCGCACGGTGTTGCCAGCGCCGGTCTCCGGCTTCGTGGCCCGGCGCAACGTCCAACTTGGGCAACGGGTCGGACCGGGCACTCCTTTGATGGCCGTGGTGCCTCTCGACCAGGTTTGGGTGGATGCCAACTTCAAGGAGCCGCAGCTCGCCGCCATGCGAATTGGCCAGCCAGTGACGCTGGCGGCGGACTTGTACGGGAAGAGCGTGCGTTACCATGGCAAGGTCGCCGGATTCGGCGCGGGCACGGGCTCGGCATTCTCGCTATTGCCGGCACAGAACGCGACCGGCAACTGGATCAAGATTGTGCAGCGAGTGCCCGTGCGCATTGCGCTCGACTCGCGAGAGATCGCTGAGCATCCTTTGCAGATCGGGCTGACCATGAAGGCCGAGGTGGATGTAAGCCAGCGAAACGGCGAGCGCCTGCCACAGCTTGCCAGCAACACTGTTGCTTACTCGACCGATGTGTTCCGTTCGACGGATGAGGCGGCCGACGCCCGGGTGCAGGAGATCATTGCCGCCAACGGGGCTCCTCCAGCCGAACATCGGGATGGGGAGCGCAAACTGGCGGGTGCCTCGAATGGCCAGCTCGCGGGCGCCAGAGTGTCGGTGCGCGCGACGCCGGTCTCGCTGCGGCTCGGACCTGCGACCGCGCCGTCCGCCATTGTGTCCAGATAGTGCTGCCGACTGGCGGCGGCTAAAACAACATCGGACCTGATCAACATGGCTGATATCAAAGCAGGCGAGAATGGCGGTGCCCCAGGGGCGACGACACCGGCGGGGCGGCCTGAGCTGCAGCCGCTGAAGGGAATGAATCTCGCGATCGGCACGATCGCGCTTTCCCTCGCCGTATTCATGAACGTCCTGGATACGTCCATTGCCAACGTATCGATACCCGCGATCGCTGGCGATCTGGGCGTGTCCCCTGACCAGGGTACGTGGGTCATTACGTCGTTCGGTGTCGCCAACGCCATTTCACTTCCGTTGACAGGCTGGCTGACGCGCCGCTTCGGACAAGTGAAACTGTTCATGTCGGCGGTGGTTTTGTTTGTCATCGCGTCGTTCCTGTGCGCGTTGGCGCCCAACCTCGGGTTGCTCATCCTGTTTCGGATCATGCAGGGTGCGGTGGCAGGGCCGATGATTCCGTTGTCACAGGCGCTGCTGTTGTCGAGCTATCCGAAGGAGAAATCGGGAACCGCGCTCGGCATGTGGTCCATGACGACGCTCGTTGCCCCGGTAGTGGGTCCAGTGCTCGGTGGCTGGATTACCGACAACATATCCTGGCCCTGGATTTTCTATATCAACGTCCCGGTGGGCATCGCCGCCGGCGTGGCGACCTGGACGATCTACCGTAAACGAGAAACGCCGACCGCCCGGATTCCCATCGATAAGGTGGGGCTCGGGCTGCTCATGATCTGGGTGGGTGCGATGCAGATCCTGCTCGACAAGGGCAAGGATCTGGATTGGTTCAACTCGAGCCAGATCATCACGCTCGCCGTGGTCTCTGTCGCCGGCTTCGCGCTGTTTCTCGTCTGGGAGCTCACCGAAGAGCATCCTGTCGTCGATCTGACTTTGTTCAAGGGACGCAACTTCACCGTCAGCACGGTCGCGATGCTGCTCGCGTACGGTTTGTTCTTCGGCAACGTCGTGCTGCTGCCGCTATGGTTACAGCAGTATATGGGTTACACGGCCACTCTGGCGGGCCTTGTGCTGGCGCCCGTGGGGGTTCTGGCAATCTTCGCGACACCCTTCGTGGGCCGCTTTTCCAACAAAGTCGACCCGCGCGTGTTCGTAACGTTCTCCTTCGTGGTCTTCGCGATCGTCCTGTTCATGCGGTCTCATTTCAACACCAACGCAACCATCGGTGTTTTGCTTGTGCCGACTTTCATCCAGGGGCTTGCGATGGCGGGCTTTTTCATTCCTCTGATCGCGTTGGGCCTGTCGGGCCTGGCTCCGGAGCGCATCCCGGCGGCGTCCGGCTTGATCAACTTCGCGCGCATCACCGCCGGCTCGTTTGGTACGTCCATTACCACGACGGTGTGGGATCGGCGCGCGACGTTGCATCATGCACAGCTCGTGGAGCACTTGACGCAGAGTGATCCAGTGGCCGCGCAGGCATTTTCTCATCTGCAAGCGGGTGGGCTTGCGACGGATCAAAGTTATGCGCTCGTCAATCGGTTGGTGGATCAGCAGGCGTTCATGCTCTCGGCCGACGATATTTTTTATGTCTCGGGGCTGATGTTTCTGGGGCTGATCGTGCTGATCTGGTTCGCCCGGCCGCAAACAGCCAGCGGCGGGAGCTCCGCGGCGGCGGCTGGCGCTCACTGAGGAGAGCGAGCCGAGAGAGCCGTACCCTGTCTGCTCGCGTTATGCTCGTTGTTAGTGGGCTGCGCGCAAGATCCGGGGCGGCAGGAGCCACTTCAATATGCCGCTTCCGGCGCGTGGTGTTCCGCTGAAGGAAATGAGCGCCACTCCCATTTTTTTCAGCTCGAAGGCGCCAGGACTCGCCCCGCCGCGCACCTGCGCTGGCAGGCAGGCGGCAAGAAAACGCCCCAGCGCAGGCTGATGTCCCACTATGCCGAGTGTCTTTTCCTTGTGGGCCGAGAGCGCCGCAAAGACCTCGTCCGGGGGCATCTCCGGGGCGAGTGCCGGGCACTCGATCGCTTTCGGCCATCCCGCGAAATCCGTCAGAATGGTGGCGGTCTGCACGGCTCGCACCAATGGGCTCGTCAGCGTGCACTGTGGCCGCTCCGCGATCTGCTTGAGCCCGACGGCGGCCTTGCGTGCCCGGACAATCCCTTCCGGTGAAAGGGGGCGCTCGCCATCATCCCGCCAGCGCTTAGGATTGCGATCAAAGGCGATTGCGTGTCGGACAATCAATAGTTCCATGCGATTCCGCTCATGCCCCCTGCGGCGGTCGGCCGGATAGCGCGATTATGCAAGACCTCGCGCGTCGCTACCGCTCCGCATCGGACTGGGCGGCGATTGGCTCGCTGACGCTGCCGCCGGGTGCCGTCCCATTTGAGCGCTCAAGCTCCGGACCGGCACGCTGTATACTCCCCGGCGCAGGCGCCGATCCAGGCGCATTCTTCACGCGACGCGCCCGTAGCTCAGGGGATAGAGCATCGGCCTTCTAAGCCGGTGGTCGCAGGTTCGAATCCTGCCGGGCGCGCCAAGAAAATCGATTACTTGTGCCGACCTTCGCGCTCCGGGCCGGAGAGTCTTCTACCCGCTGCCGGTCATCCAAGAACAGATTGGCCACTTCCTCGAAGGTTTTGCGCCCGAGGGGGCCTGTGTACTCGCCTTTCCTTTTCGCGTCTTCAAACTTGCGCTCCAGCCCGCCTTTGCATCGGCCATGTTGCGTGGATCGTGTGCCAGTCCTTCTGCTTTGTTTCCTTGTTGTAGAGATCACATGCCCACCGGCTGCACTGCAACGCGTTGGGTCCCAGGATCTCGCGTTGTAGTGCTTCTAGCTCGGTAGGATTCGGTGGATCGGGGGATCGGCCCGTGTGCTGCTCCATTACAACCGCGAAGCGCTGAATCCGGTCGCGCTTGTCTTCCTCATGCTGGATCGCGAAGCTTGCCCAGCCTTCTTTGACGGTCAGCCATACCGCACTACGCAGGACCAGGTCGGCACCGAATTGCCCCTCCAACCGTGGAATCCGCTCGGTGATATTGAAATCGAGCGCCTGTTTGGTGTCCGCTGTGAGATGCAACTGCGGACTGAAGCCGGGGCCGCCGGTCCGTGGTGCCGTTCGTCACCCTCGCTCGCGTGGGGCCGATATCGATTTCGACGCGCAGGGCTTGGGTAAGAGTCAAGCCAAAATGTGCGATCAGCCTCCGATATCCAATCCAGTCCGCCGTGTAAAAATTCCCGGGCCAGACAGAAACGTTTATTCTAAACCCGGAACAGTTAAAATCATTCAACTTTGACCCAAAGCGATTCAAGTCACTTCGGGCGCCCTCGAGGTGTGGGCTGCGCCGGCTGCTTTGGTGGAGTCAACCCGACACGCTCTGCCGCGCACTCACTGCTCGCGCGTGCCAAGCTAACGAGGGTCCAGCGCAACGAGTACATATCGCGATAACGAACTTCGGCGCGCATTCCATCGAGCGCTTGATGGAGGATGGCCGCCGTTTACCCGCCTGACGCGGGTTATGGAGTTCGGCGCAATGGGGGCGTGCGCACTTCAGAGTGTGCGAATCAGAAATGGAACGTGAGACCACCGATGAGATGTAGCGTGCGCACCTGTGTCTTGATACGGGTGCTCGGGTGGAGATCGAGATCGAGGCTGCCGATATCAAACTTGCTCTCCAGCAAGGCCCCAAAGTGCCGGGAGAGACCATACTCGGCCCCGGCGAACACCTGGCCTCCGGCGCCGCCGTACTCATAGTCACCGCTGACGCCCTCGTTGTTGATCGTGCCCTCCGAGTGAGGGACATATACGAGCAGACCCGCGCCGGTGTGATATTGCCAGACATTGGCGCCGAAGGCTGGCCCCCAGAGGGACTGCGCGTTGACGGATGTGAGGTTCACGCCATGGGAGACCTGGAATGCCTGTACGCGCGTGCCCAGAGATATCAGTTGATTGACAAACACGCCGTTCGACATTCCGTGCATGTGGACGACGTCAGCGGTCTGTGCATACATCTTGTAATGTGTGAAGTCGAAGGTGGCACCCAGGCGAGGCGAACGGGTCGGAAAATAGCTGACACGCAGCCCGTAATAGGGAGCGCCCTGCGTGAACGGATGCGGGGACCAGGACACGTTATCGAAAGTCAGATCGGAGTGGGAACTTGACTGCTGGATGTGCAGTTCGCTGGCGAACGTGTGGGACACCCCCGTGTACACAGTCAGGACCCACTCGGCACGAGCTTCCATGCTGAAGATCAACGAGCCGATCTGGAAGAGAACCGAAAGCCGATTCATAACACAGCTCGAGACATAGTGACATCGAAACGATCCAGCGGATTCACGCCGATGGTGATCGCCACGGCAATAGCTGTCGTGTCCGCACACCCTGCGCGAACGACGGCTGCCGGCTCGCTACCCAGCAAGCCCGATGCCGGGTTGAAAGCCACAGCTCAACCGCCGGCGCGAACGATCCCTGACTTGTCGAAAGGGCATACGGCGTGCTTGCAATCTGCCGCCCGCGTTGGCGGCAGGGCTGGCGGTAAGTGACTGTGCACCACAGGACGGCCGCGCAGACAGGACTGACGGCAACGCTGCTGCTTGCTTGCGCCGTCGGAGCGCTGGCGCCGTATGTGGGGATGGCCGTCAATGCCGCCGGATCGGCGGATGAGGATCATGGCCTGACTCCCTTTGGCGCCGTGCCCTCACTGCAAGCTGCTGTTGGGAATCGGAGACCGCTGGCGCTGGCCGGCGGGCATGGGACGGGCGCGCTCGCCGCTTACGCTGGGTGCGCGGATAGAAGCTGTGTTCGCGCGCGCCGCCAAGTGCCCTGCGGTGGGCGGGTCCAGGCTGCTGCGGTCCCACAATGAGCCAAATCCGAACATGTTAGAGAAGTAACAACAAAACAGGTTGTGTGTCATCCGGTTGGGTTTCATGTCGGCTACGACTAGCCGGGAGCATAGTTATCCCTGGAGCGCAGGAAGCGATCCCTTTCTCCATACAGTGCCGCGGCTTTCGATTTGCTGAGGATGGCCAGGCCGGCGCTACTCTTCAGCGATGCGCCATCGACACTCCCGCAGATCAGGCACCGACCCTTTAGCACCGGTTTCAGAACCAGCATGGCTGGTGACACGAGACCAGTTCCGAGCGGTCCTGGAGGTCACAGAGCTGGCACCTGGAACCGATCTGCGAAGGATCCTGATCGCGGCACGCGAGGCGCGTATCGGCTTTGGGTGGGCTTGCGAAGAGATCGGTGGAAGCTGCGGGTTCTTCTTTGCCGACAAGGATGGGACTCGCGTTATCGTCAGCATCGAGCGGCACGACCCGAGCAAGCCTTCTGCTTGGCACCATTAGCGGTGCTTGCGAGCCGAACGCGAGCTCCAGGGTGGCCCCAAACTCGGGGCTCCATTCAACTGGAATGGAGCCCCGATAGCCTATGCTACAGTCTCAGACACGTCCGATACCGTTACTCTCCGGTTTGCGGCATGCAGGGGTTGGCTTGTGGGCCGCCGCTGTTGGTCCCGAAGAACCAGGGGAGATTGGGCGCTCCGTACTGTTTGTCCCGGCCAAAGTTATCGATACCGGGCCCGTTGAAGTTGCCGAACAGCAATGTGCAACTGCCGGGCACGAAGGCGTTGCCGGCCAACGCGTGGAATGGATAGAACTTTGCGCCTGCCGGAGGCACCGTGCAGCCGACGCCATTTGGCATACAAGTTGTCTCGGAGTCCGCGACCTCGGTCTCGAAGAAGATGATGGGATACGGCTGCGTAAAATCGCCGGTCTTGTCAGACAGGCTGAGAGGTCCTATGCCGCCCCCGCGCGGGGATCGCAATTGAGCTGATTGCGGCTTGTTGGGCGAGCCATCCGGCCAGTCGAAGAGATACGAGTTCCCATCAAAGTCGGTGTTGGATCCGGTACATCCGGCCACAGTTGGTCCGGGAAAGCACGGCGCGTCATCGGCATCGTTGTCGCCGTTGACGCCGGCCTGGAAGTGCCCGATCTCGTACGCGAAATCGATATTCGCCTGCAAAGCCGTCCAGGGCACGAAATTTCCGAACTTCGCCGTATCGAACTCCGGATGGAAATCGAAGTTCGTGCCCGCGCAAGTGTTCGGATCTGTGTTCTGGAAGCCATTCGCGCCGCTGGCCACCATGAAGCCGCTCTGTCCGGTCGTCAGATCGTCGATTCGCGTGAGCAGACCCGCGGGCGTCTCTTTGATCGTGATCCGCAGATGATCGCCCTGGTTCATCAGCAGCGTCTGCCTGTTGGGTGTGAATGTTGCATTCGTGGCAGTTGCCGGGCCTGGCGGTCCGGCAGGAACCCCGTCCCTTTGGAGGAACGCAAAGTTGACGGGCTCGGTGCAGTTCGGATTCACACTGCCTGCATTGCTGCCGGCAGTCATGACTTCCAGGCTGTCGATCGTAAGAGCCGCGCACCAGTGCTCCAGGTCACAGCTGATCTGGGTGATGAACGGAGAAAATCCGGGGGGATAGATCTGCAACTCCATTAGCGCGGAGCCTGCCTGGGCCGGTGTGTTCTCATCACTTGCCGCAATACAGGGTCCATTCGGAAACGAATTTGGATCGCAAATGGCCATCGAGAACCAAAAAGTGGCGTAGTTTTCGAAAGATTGCGTTACGGGTAGAGGTCGCTCCACGGGTAGCGTGATGTCGTACTGCAAGCTGTTGCCGGAATGTGGTGCCGTGGACACGAAGTCAATGCTTGGCTCATCATGGCCGATGTAGTGCCCGTTATCATAACCGCGGCGGCCTTGGACCGAATCGAACAGGTCGGCGCAGGCCATGGTTGGCTTGAGTGGACGTTGGATCTTGCTGAATCCATTGCAATCGAGATTACCTGCTGCGGCGAACGACTGTGCACGCACTGCTGGCGGATTGACCAACAGCGCGATTCCTAGACATAAGAACGTGATGAGTACGATTCGAGACACGACTGGCTCCTTTGTCGGTTCGGGTCTTCCAGGGAAAGTGCATCGCAAGACTTTCTTGCAAGAGTCTGTTGTTTCTTCGGAAATGAGGCGCGTTCAAGTCGAACGTCCGACCGTATGTCTAGTCCCGCGATCGTCCCCAGTCAAATGAAAACTGGATGGCTGCCAGATGCGGCATCCGGGAACGCAAGTGAGGCGCGATCCGCGGAAGGCTGATCCCGGCCAGGTTCCGCAAGCCGATGCCCGTTTCCGACCCGGAAATCCCAGGCAAGCCGTTGCTACGCTGGATGGAGCTCGCGGCCGGTATCCGTATCATGCCGCCAATTCCCGAGCTCGGGACCGGCGCTCAAAGCCCGTGAGCAGTTCGTGCAGGGTAAGTCCATCCCGGTGCACCCATTCCGCTGGCCAGTCCGGCGCGACTTGGCAGCCTTGACCCCAAAAGCGTCCCCAGATCGCGCTGGCAGTTGGTCAAATCTGTCCCTGGCGATTTTTCGCTGTAAGCCGTAAGAAACCTCTTCCGCGAGCGACTATGGGTATTGGAGATAGTCACCAGCGCGCAGGAATGCCGGGAAAGAATCAGTCCACTCAAGTCCCCGGGCCGGACGAGACTTATCAAGAGGCGTGTGCAACCTATGGCGGGGCGCTCCGCCGCCTTGCCCGTGCATACGAGGCAGAGCCGGAGAAGCGAAGGGATCTCCTCCAGGAGATTCATGTCGCGATGTGGAAAAGTCTCAGTCTGTTCAACGGCAGTTGCTCGCTCCGAACCTGGGTATTTCGGGTGGCACATAACGTCGCCGCTTCGCACGTACTGCGTGAGCGGCGTCGGAAGCGCGTAACGATGGTGGGCCTTGAAGAGTTGGATGCCGCTGCCGACGCACCCGACAGCCTGCAAGCGATGGCCGAACACCAGGTACTCGCGCGGCTTACAGATCTCATCAGGCAGCTGCTGCCGATCGACCGGCAGGTGTCGCAGCGCCAGGCGGGGTGATCGCCATCGCCGGTGGCGCTGGCAGCCCCGGCCGGACGTCGCTTGCGATCAACCTTGCGGTTGCCTTGGGAGCGGCCGCGCCGACCGTGCTCATCGACGCCGATCTGTGCGCACCGTCGGTCGCCGCGTTCCTGGACCGCGATCCGAGTCGCAACGTATGCACGCTCGCGCATGCTGTTCGAGAGGACCCCGGCGCGTGGAAGGCAGCGCTTGCCGACGAACTCCAACCGCTGGTTGGCGCATCCGGCATACGTGCCGACGTGCTGTGTGGTCCGCCCAAGCGGGAGATGCGCACGAGTGTAGGTCCAGCGCTGGTCGAGCGACTCATTGGTGAGCTGGCGGCGCGGTATCGCTGGGTGATTGTGGATGTCTGCGCCGAG
>CAZBTV010000061.1:0-42315 GCA_964494895.1 uncultured Steroidobacteraceae bacterium
CTGATGGTCTACAACCGCTGCGTAGGCACCCGTTTCTGCTCCAACAACTTCCCATACAAGGTGCGCCGCTTCAACTTTTTCGATTACAGCTCCACGCAGACGAGAACGTCCGAATCCTGGAACCCTGACGTAAGCGTTCGAGGTCGCGGCGTCATGGAGAAGTGCACGTACTGCATCCAGCGGACCCGCGAGGCAATGATCAATGCCGACAAGGAAAACCGGTCTTTGCGGGACAACGAAGTCGTGACGGCCTGTCAGCAGGCCTGCCCCACGGAAGCCATCGTCTTCGGCGATCAGAATCAGAGGGGAAGCGCCGTCGCGCAGCGCAAAGCGAGTCCGCTCGACTACGCGATGCTTGCCGACCTCAACACGCGCCCGCGCACCACGTACGAGGCGCTGATACGCAATCCCAATCCGGACATGAGCGATGGCTAGCACGTTGGCTGAGCTCGACCGGGCTACCGCTCCGGTTATCGCGAAGGATCAGAGCTTCACTTCCGTCAGCGAGATGGTCAGCACGCTCGCCCTGGAGGGACCGACACCACGGTGGTGGTACGTAGGGTTCGCGATCTCGAGTGCCCTTCTGGTGCTCTTCGTGGTGGCGTGTATCGTGACATTCGCCGCCGGCGTGGGTGTCTGGGGTGTGAACATTCCGGTTGCCTGGGCATTCGCATTGGCCAACTACGTCTGGTGGATCGGAATCGCCAGCGGCGGAACCTTCATCTCGTCATTGTTTTTCCTGGCCCATGCGGATTGGCGCAACGCTGTCAATCGCACCGCCGAGTCACTGACGCTGTTCGCGGCTGCGGCGGCGGGCATGATGCCGATCCTGCACCTCGGGCGCCAGGGTCTGTTCTATTGGCTATTCCCGTATCCGGCGGTCATGGGCGTCTGGCCGCAGTACCTGAGCCCACTGCTGTGGGATTTCGTGGCACTCCTCTGTTATATCTTGAGCTCGATGGTGTTCTGGTACATCGGCCTGATCCCGGACTGCGCGACGCTACGCGACCGGGCGAGCAGCCGTCCGCGCCGAATCTTCTATGGAGTGCTCGCACTCGGGTGGCGCGGCTCGGCACGGCATTGGCGAAGCTACAAAGCCGTGTACCTGGTCATGGCGGGCGTGATGGCGCCGATGGTCGTCTCGGTGCATAGTATTGTCGGCCTCGACTTCGCCGCCGGCATCCCCGCCGGGTGGCACTCGACGCAGTGGCCATTCTACTTCTTCGTCGGCGCGCTCTATTCCGGATGGGCCGTCGTGTTGTGTCTGATCATTCCTTTGCGGCGGCTCTATGGCCTGCAAGCCGTCATCACCGGGCGACACCTCGAGGTGATCGCAAAGCTGATGCTGGCGAATGGCCTGCTGCTGGCCTATTGCTACGTGATGGATGTCATGGATCCGCTCTACTCGGGCGAGCCTGCCAAGGTCGCGGAGCTCCACGCGAGCGCATTCGGCCACTACGGCAGCGTATTCTGGACACGCAACGTCCTCAACATCTTCATCCCTCAATTCTTGTGGGTACCCGCCGTGCGCCGCAATCGGATTGCGTTGTTCGTGATTTCACTGGGCATCGTGGTCGGGATGTGGTTCGAGCGGTACAGCTTTGTCGTCAGCGCGCTGGCGCAAGACTACATCCCCTCGAAATGGGGCTTCTTCAGCCCGACCTTCTGGGATCTGTCGATCCTGTTCGGCTCGGTGGGGCTCGTCCTGACAGGGTTTTTCTTGTTCATCCGCTTCCTGCCGGTGATCTCCATGTTCGAGATTCGTGAGGTCATTCGGCGCATCCACCGCCAATGAGCCGTTCCATGCCCGAAGAGATATTCGGAATCGTCGGCGAGTTTGCTAGTGCGTCTGCCACGCTGTCAGCGGCGCGGAGCTTGCGCGAGGGGGGATTCAAGCGCTGGGATGTCTTCAGCCCCACTCCGCTGGAGGAAGTCGACGAGCTCATGCCGAGCCGGCGCGGCATCTATCTGACAGCCGTCATGGTCGCCGCGGCCATTTTCGGTGCTTGTCTCGGTTACTTCGTCCAATGGGAAAACACAGTGCTCGACTACCCGATCAACGTCGGGGGGCGTCCCTACAACGGATGGCCGGGCTTCATCCCGTCCGCGTGGGAGGCCTGCGCCCTTTTTGCTGTATATGGAGGCTTTCTCGGCTTCCTGATCTCCTGCCGGCTGCCGAGGCTGTATCACCCCATCTTCGCCACCCCTGGCTTCAGCCGCGCCTCCCAGGACAGGTTCTTCATCTGTGTCGAAGCGCGGGATCCGTTCTACGACCGGGATCGGCTGGGCGAGTTGTTCCAACAGCACGGAGCGCTCGATGCCACGGAAATCTCCCCATGAGGCATTGCGCCGGCGCCGTCATCACGACCGGGCTGCTGTGCCTGTGCGGCTGCGACCACATGGCGAACCAACCCAAACGATTGGCGTACGAGGCGTATCGGGACAATCCGGCGTCCGTCGGCCAATGGCAGGAACCAACCGGGACCGTGTCTCACGAAGCCCAGGCCGAGCCGGCGCCGATGCCGACCGTGACGCCGGAACTCCTCGAGCGTGGACGGCAGCGGTTTGAGATCTATTGCTCGGTCTGCCACGGGCTCGCGGGCTACGGCGACGGCCCTGTCGTCCAGCGCGGTTTTCCCGCGCCGCCCTCGTACCACATCGATCGGCTACGGCAGGCTCCGAACCAACACTTCTACGACGTGATCACTCATGGATACGGCGTGATGTTCTCGTATGCGCAGCGTGTAGGACCGGCTGACCGATGGGCGATCGTGGCGTACATCCGCGCCCTGCAAGCGAGTCAGAATATGCCGGCGACCCGGCTGACTGCCACGGAACGGTCCCGGCTTCCAGCCGGATCCGATCAACGCCTCGGCAGCGGCGATCCGGGTGAAGACATGAAACAGTTGGCCCGCCGATGAGCACGGAGCGCCTGTTCGCTTACGTATTGCGTTGGGGCGCCCTCGCCGCCCTGGCCGGGGGAATTGCCTCGATCTGGGGTTTGATCGCGGACCCAGAGACTTTCTTCAGCGCGTGGCTGGCGGCTTTTTATTTCTGGCTTTCGATGCCGCTCGGCGCGCTGGCGCTCCTTCTGGTCTGGGATCTCACCGGCCGCTGGGAGCCCATGGCGCAGCTCCCGCTCAACGCGATGTCCGCCACGATGCCCTTGTTTGTGTTGTTCTTTCTGCCGCTGCTCGCCGGCATCCCGGGGCTGTATCCGTGGGCGCGGCCAGAAGTGGCGGCCACCCTGCACAACACGTGGTACCTGAATCCGACGTTCTTTTATGCGCGCGCCATCGTGTATTTCGCTATCTGGAATGCGCTAGCGATCTGGCGCACGCCCATGACAGGAACAACCGTCCGGACTTCGGGCCGAAGATCCCAGTGGCTGAGCGCCGTCGGGCTCATGCTACTGGTCTATACGGTGGCGTACTCCAGCCTCGACTGGGTCCTTTCCACGGAGCCGCGTTGGTTCTCATCAATGTTCGGCATGATCGCCTGCTCGACCCGGTTGATTGCATCACTCTGCGCCGCGCTGCTCATGATGCTGGCCCAAGCCTCTTTCGAGGAGCGCCAGCAAGCGGGCTTCAGGAAGGCGCTGGCTTCACTGGCTGCGGTTCTGCTAGCGGTGGTGATTTTCTGGATGTACGCGGCGTTCTGCCAGTGGCTGATCATCTGGGAAGAAAATCTGCCCAGTGAAATCAGCTGGTACATCGAGCGCTGGCGTCAACCTTGGGGAGCGGTGATCTATGCGCTCGTAGCCGCGCATTTTGCCATTCCCTTCCTGACGCTCGTATGGGGGCCGACGAAGAGAAAACCAGTCGTCGTCGGCTGGACCTGTGCTCTGCTGCTCCTGGCCGACATGGTGCACGTCTGGTGGGTGTTGTTGCCTGGCTTGAAAGCGGTCCAGTTCTCCTGGATCCATCCGGCCGCGATGATCGGGG
Source organism: uncultured Steroidobacteraceae bacterium (assembly GCA_964494895.1). Lineage (GTDB taxonomy): Bacteria > Pseudomonadota > Gammaproteobacteria > Steroidobacterales > Steroidobacteraceae > 13-2-20CM-66-19. The sequence goes on from CAZBTV010000061.1 coordinate 3,945, forward strand.
CGGGGGGGGTGTGGCTGCTCACTCTCGCGGCGACCCTACGTATGAGCGGCGGTCGCGAAGGCACACAGGGCTCGCCGCAGGAGGGGCTGATCCATGGATGACGACAACAGCGGCTCCGCGAAGAGCCTGAATGAAATCACCAATCCGGACACGGAGTACGAGCGCAGTGATTTGCCGCCCGGTGTGATCGCGTTGGCCGCTCTGGGGCTCGCGATTCTTCTCGGCGCCTCGCCGGTGATTCTGCTGTACGCATTTCCGGGAATTGGAACGGACGTCGCCCGCAACCTGCGGGAGCTTCCGCCGGAGCCGCGCCTCCAGACGGATCCGCGAAGCGATCTCCAAGCCCAATTGTCGCGGCAGCGAGCACGGCTGGATTCCTATGCATGGGTCGATCGCACACATGCCATCGCGCGGGTGCCAGTGTCTGTCGCGATGAAACATCTCGCTGAGCAGGGAATCGAGGGCTTCCCCGCTCAGCCTTCTCAGGCTGAACGACCGTGATCCGCCGAACGCTCATTGAGGGCGCGCTCGTCACCTGCGCCAGCATTGCCGTCAACGTCGGGCTCGTTGTCTGTGCGGCTACGGCGGCACCCGCGTTCTCGTCGCTGTCACCAGCCGTCACTCGCGATTTGCGCTTCCATCAGCACCCAGGCACCCGTCTGCCGTTGGGCTCCTGGTTCCACGATGCACTCGGCCGCTCGGTACGTCTCGACCATTTCTTTCATGACAAGCCCGTTGTGCTCGTGCTGGACTATCTCAGATGCCGCAGCTTGTGCGGGATCGTCATTCGGGACACCGCGCGAGCTCTTTCCGAAGTCCCTCTCACGGCGGGACGGGACTATGAGGTCGTCGCGATCAGTATCGATCCACGTGATACCTCGGAAGACGCCCGCCGCGCGGGCCTGGAATATTTCCCTCGCACCACGGCCGCCATTCGTGATGGAACCTCGGTCCCGGGCTGGCACTTCCTGACTGGCCATGGCTCCGAAATCAACGCGGTTGCGAAGGCCGTGGGCTTCCCGTTTCGCTACGATCCAAAAATTGACCAATACGCGCACCCCGCGGGCATCACCATCCTGACTCCGGGCGGAATGATCGCGCGTTACGTTCTCGGTGTGGGCTATCACCCGCTCGATGTGCGTCTGGCCCTGACCGAGGCGGCGCGCGACACGATCTCTTCGCCTGTAGCGGACCTGCTGCTCCTTTGCTACTGCTACGATCCTGGAACCGGGCGATACAACTTCGCTATCAGAAACCTGACTCGCGCGTTGTGCCTGACTGCCGTGCTCGGGCTCGGCGTATGGATATTCCGTCTTTCCCGGCGCCGTGCGGAGCTGACGTGAGCCAGTGGCTGCCGTTCTGGCCGACAAACGCGGCACAGTCGGCGACTGTGGTCGACAGCATCGTCTTCGGCGAGCTCGCCCTGACCACGGTCATCCTGTGTTTTGTCTTCGGTATGATGGTCTTGTTCTGTGCACGCTATCGGCACAACAGCGACGCAACCCGTGCCGCCGTTGGAAAGAAAAGCTGGCGAGTCGAGATTGGCTGGACAACAGCCACGATGGCGGGCTTTTTTGTGCTGTTCGCATTTGGCGCCCATGCCTATCTGTTCCTGTATCGATCTCCGGCGCGAACCGACCTGGAGCTGTACGTCGTCGGCAAGCAGTGGATGTGGAAGATCCAGCATCCCGGCGGCCAGCGCGAAATCGACGCCATGCACGTTCCGATCAACCGTACCGTGCGGGTCGTGCTTGCCTCGCAGGACGTCATCCACAGCCTTTTCCTGCCCGCGTTTCGGATCAAACATGACGCCGTCCCCGGCCAGTTCGAGACGTTCTGGTTCAAGCCCACACGCCTGGGCACTTATCAGCTCGAATGCTCAGAATTCTGCGGCACAGAACACTCCCACATGATCGGCGCCGTGACGGTGATGACGGAAGACGCCTACGCGCGTTGGTTACGGGACCAGGGCGTTTCGGAGTCGTTGAGCCAACGCGGGGCCGCCCTGTTCCGCAGCAATGGCTGCAGCGGCTGTCACGGCGAGGCCAGCACCATCCATGCCCCCTCGCTGGCAGGGTTGTATGGCAGCATCGTACATCTCGATGACGGCCGAGCAGTGCGCGCCGACGAGCGCTATATCCGCGACTGCATCCTTCTTCCACAGACCGAGCGGGTGGCAGGTTACCCACCGGCCATGCCTTCGTTCGCGGGACAGCTTTCGGAAGAGGATCTCATCGCGATCCTCGCCTACATCAAATCCCTAGCCGCGGAACCCGAACCATGAGCGTCACCGCCGCCGACCTGCCGGTGAGCTATCTCACCCGCGAGCATACCCTGACATCCTGGCTGCTGACCCGGGATCACAAGCGCATTGCGCTGCTCTTTTTTGGCTCGATTACCATCTTTTTCTTCATCGGCGGGCTGGCCGCCACGTTGATAAGACTCCACCTCATCAATCCCGCAGGCGTGCTGCTCCAGCCGGATCTCTACAATCGCATGTTCACGATGCACGGCATCGTGATGGTGTGGTTCTTTCTCATTCCATCCATTCCGGCAACCTTCGGCAACTTCCTCCTGCCTCTGATGATCGGCGCGCGCGATCTGGCCTTTCCCCGGCTCAACCTCCTGAGCTGGTATGTTTTCAACCTGTCCGGCCTCGTCGCAATCTACCTGCTCTTCATTGGCGGCGTAGACACGGGATGGACGTTTTATACACCCTACTCGACCCTCTTCGCGAATGGACATGTCATGGCAGCGGCGGTCGCGGTATTCATCAACGGATTTTCCACGATCGCTACCGCGCTCAACCTCGTCGTGACGACACACAAGCTCCGGGCGCCGGGCATGACGTGGTTCCGCCTTCCGCTATTCGTATGGTCCATCTATGCCACGAGCATCATCATGCTGTTGGCGACCCCCGTGCTCGCAATGACGTTGGCCCTCATTGCGCTGGAACGGCTGATGGGCCTTGGCATCTTCGACCCGGCGCTGGGCGGTGACCCATTGCTGTTCCAACACATGTTCTGGTTCTACTCACATCCGGCCGTGTACATCATGATTCTGCCCGCCATGGGCGTGGTGAGCGAGATCGTGCCGTGCTTCGCGCGGCGACCTATCTTCGGCTATCGCGGGATGTGTTACGCCGTCATCGCCATCGCCGTGATCGGCTTCTTCGTCTGGGGCCATCACATGTTCACGACGGGCATCTCCCTCTTGTCAGCCGTGCTGTTCTCGCTCATGTCTTTTCTGGTCGCAGTGCCGTCCGCAATCAAGGTATTCAACTGGACAGCGACGCTCCACAATGCCCGCATCTATTTCGATACCCCCATGCTCTACGTGCTCGGGTTCGTCGGATTGTTCACGATAGGCGGGCTCACCGGCCTGGTCCTCGCGACCCTTTCCTCCGATGTCCACCTGCAAGATACGTATTTCGTGGTGGCTCATTTCCACTTCATCATGGTGGGAGGCACGGTATCCGCCTACTTCGGCGGCCTGCATTACTGGTGGTCGAAGATCACCGGCAAACAGTACCCGGAGAGCTGGGGTCGCTTCGCGGCCATCCTGATGTTCGCGGGATTCATCCTGACGTTCTTTCCACAGTTCGTACTAGGCTATCTGGGAATGCCGCGCCGGTATTACACGTACCCGCCGGACCTTCAGACCTGGAACGTACTCTCCTCTGCGGGCGCTTCCATTCTGGCGGTTGCATACGCGCTGCCGATGCTCTACCTGAGCTGGTCTCTGATCTGGGGGCGCCAGGCCAGCCGCAATCCCTGGTGTGCGACCGGCCTGGAGTGGCAGACCGCCTCTCCGCCGCCGCCACATAACTTCGCGCGAACACCTAGCGTCATCACCGGGCCTTACAACTACGATCCGCGCGATGGAAGCTTCATCTCCCAGGACGGTGCTTCTCATGAAGGGCGGCCCCAACATGCCTGACAGTGCCGCGATTCGTCCCCAGGAGCAGTACAGTGACCTCGCGCAGCAGTCCGAAACCGCGCAACTGGGGATGTGGGTCTTCATTGCGACCGAGGTGTTGTTTTTCGGCTCCCTCGTCTTCAGCTACACCGTCTATCGTACAGCCTATCCAGAGCAGTTCCGGATTGCGGCACGGGACAGCCTCATTCTCCTCGGAAGCATCAATCAGGCGATACTCATCACGAGTAGCCTGACGATGGTTCTGGCCATACGCGCGGCACGTGGTGGCCATCGGCGTGCTCTGCTGTCGCTGCTCCTGACGACCGCAGGTCTGGGTTTCGCCTTCCTCGGAGTGAAAGGTTACGAGTACTCCAAGGATGCCGCCTCGCACGTCCTGCCAGCGATCGATTTCATGTTCAAGGAAGGCTACCGTGCTCCGGCCGAGATGTTCTGGACTTTCTATCTGATCGCAACCGGCTTTCACGCCCTGCATCTGAGTATCGGCATCGTACTCGTGCTGATGCTCGCGGTGAGGGTGGCCCGAGGTGCGTACGCCAACGGCTATGACGCGCCGTTGGAGGTCATTGGCCTGTACTGGAGCTTTGTCGACACGGTCTGGTTCTTTCTGTTTGCCTGCATCTATCCACTGGGGCGGGCAGCCACATGAAATTGCCACCGCAGGAGCCGTGGCTGCCGTATGTCATCGCGTGGGCGGTACTGCTGCTGCTGCTCGGCCTGAGCGTGTTGAGTGCCTACTCGAGCATCGGCCCGTTCCATGCGGTAGTCAACTTTGGGATCGCAATCACGCAAGCGGCGCTAGTATTCGTTCTGTTCATGAAGCTGCGCGGGCGGCCTTCGTTGAAGTGGGTGTTTGCGTGCGCAGGTTTTTTCTGGCTCATGGTGCTGTTTGGGCTGAGCGCCGCGGACTACTTCACACGCCAGGGCTTTCCTGCGCGGTGAGTGCCCTCCCAGGCCCGAGCCGGAACGCGCGATCGGCGGAATTACAGACCCACTCTCTCCCGCAACTCCCGGGCATGGGCGCGGCTCACCGGCACTCTTGACGGCTCGGGGCTGCCGAACAACAGGTACAAGGAGTCGCCGTCCCTCTCGATCTCGCTCACATGGCGCAGGTTGACGATGTGGCTGCGGTGACAGCGGAAGAACGTCGTCCGATCCAGCCGCTCGGCCAGATCACCCAGAGACAGGTTGCTCAGATAACGGCCCGAGGCCGTTACGATCCACGTGTAGTGATCGTTGGACTCCAGGCGCAGAGTATCCTGCACCTCGATCAACACCAGCCGGCTCCCCCGATAGACCGGAATCTTGCTGAGCTGCCGTGGTTGAGCGATGGCGCCTGCAACGCTCGCACCAGGCGCGGTCGTCAAGTCCGTCAGGTCGTAGTACACCATGCAGGCGCCAACGCTCCCTTTGGCGCCAAACATCTTCGAGACCTTCAACAACAGCACCCGGTCCGGAATGTTGATCATCATAGTGATTGCAGGCGGCGAACGCACCGGACACCTGTCTACACCGGCCGCCTCATCACCTCCGAGCAACAATGCCAGCTTGTCGCGGCTCTTCGCCGGATGCAGCTTCAAGAGGTCGATGCCGATGAGGCGATCGCGCGAGACACCGAGCGTCTGCTCACCCGCTGGGGCCAGCAACTGCCATGCGATCTCATTGAAACCCGTTACATGGTTCTCATTGTCAATCCAGACCATGCCCAGATCGAGCCGCTCCAGCCGATGCTGCAGACTTTCGCTGTCCATGGCCCCCGTCCGTTGGCGCAGCCCCGGCACCCACGATCAAACACGGCATGCACGAAACCTCGCATCGAGGTCCATGCAGCGCCTCCCGTAGTTGCAATGGTAAGCGTTCCCGCCCCTTGCAGCCAGCACTTCGCGGTAAGGGCACTGCTGACGCAAGCAATCCGCCGCTCACGGGAAAATTCGTCCGCTCGCGAAAGGAGCGTTGCGAGAGACCCGCCGAGTCGGCTTTGTTACCGCTGCGGCAACTGTATCCCGCCGTTTCCGCCCAGGGGGCCGAAAGTCGCGCCTTTCGGCGGGTAGTTGCATCCAAGCGCCGTAGAGCGAGCTTTGGTTATCAGAAACAACCGAGGGGATAGGCACGAGCATGATTCCGCGTCCGTTCGAATATCACGCCCCGACTTCCACGGACGCAGCGCTGGCGCTGCTGGCCACCTATGGCGAGGACGCCAAGCTCCTGGCGGGCGGCCACAGCCTCCTGCCGATGATGAAGCTGCGCTTCGCCGCGCCCGCCCATCTCATCGACCTCAACCGGATCACCGAGCTCAAGGGCATCCGCCTGGAGGGCGATGAGATCCGCATCGGTGCGATGACCACCGAGAACGATCTCATCTGGTCGCCGCTGCTTGCCGAGCACTGCCCTCTGCTGGTCGAGACGGCGCGCCTGATCTCCGATCCGCAGGTGCGCTACCGCGGCACGATCGGTGGCGACATCTCGCACGGCGACCCCGCCAACGATCATCCCGCGGTTATGTTGTGTCTGAACGCCTCATTCGTGCTCAAGGGCAACGCAGGGGAGCGCATCGTCGCGGCTGACCGTTATTTTCTCGGCGCCTACGCTACTGCCATCGAGCCGGACGAGATACTGACCGAGATCCGCATCCCCCTGCCCGCGAAGCAGAGCGGTTACTGCTACGCGAAATTAAAGCGTAAGACCGGGGATTTCGCTACGGCCGCTACGGCGGTGCTTTTGAGACTCGACGGCCATACGGTGCTCGATGTGTCCATCGGCCTTACCAACGTCGGACCCACCGCGCTGAAGGCCACCTCTGCTGAGGACTACTTGCGCCACCGTCCGCTTACGGACGCCGCGATCGCGGAGGCTGCCCGGCTCGCGATGTCGATCTGCGATCCAGTGGAGGATCTACGAGGCAGTGTCGAATACAAGATCGCAATGGCTGGCGAGATGACGCAACGCGCATTGCGAACGGCTGCGGCGCGTGCGAAGCACTGACCCGGGGCCGGAACACAGCGGAGACCTGCGATGCCAAAAAAGACGATGGTGAGCTTCAGGCTCAACGGTCACGAGATGGATGTGGTCGTCGAGCCGCGTGAGCTCTTGATCCATACATTACGCGAGAAGTGCGCCCATACCGGCCCGCACATCGGCTGCGAGACATCCCACTGCGGCGCCTGCACGGTCGACATGAACGGCATGTCCGTGAAGTCATGCACCGTGCTGACGGTGCAGGCGGAGGGTGCTGAGCTGTTGACGATTGAAGGTCTCGCGAAAGGGGGCGTTCTGCATGCTGTGCAGGAGGGTTTTACGCAGGAGCATGGGCTGCAATGCGGCTTCTGTACGCCTGGCATGATCGTGCGGGCCTACCGGCTGCTGCAGGAAAATCCCAACCCCACGGACGAGGAAGTCCGCTACTGGATCGCAGGCAACCTCTGCCGCTGCACCGGCTATCAAAACATCGTGAAGGCCATTCAATACGCCGCCCGCAAGCTGCGAGGCGAGACGGTCGAATCCTCGCACCCGCTGCTGGAGAAGACCGGCGCGGGTCCCGCCGCGGCCTGAATACCGATGAGCAGACAGGACTTATGAGCGCGAAACCTGATTTCGATCGACTCGGCAAGCTCGAAGGCATTGGCTGTGCCCGCAAGCGCCGCGAGGATCCCCGCTTCATCCAGGGCAAAGGCAACTACGTCGACGACGTGAAGATGCCGGGAATGACCTTTGGCGTGATGGTCCGTAGCCCATACGCACACGCACGGATCAAACGGATCGACCCGAGCCGCGCGCTGGCGCTGCCAGGCGTCATCGCGGTGATCACCGCTGAAGAGCTTAAGCCGTTCAAGTTGCACTGGATGCCCACACTGGCTGGTGACGTCCAGGCGGTGCTCGCGGATGGAAAGGTCTCCTTCCAGAACCAGGAAGTTGCCTTTGTGATCGCCGAGGACCGTTACGTCGCGGCCGATGGCGCCGAGCTCGTCGAAGTGGAGTACGAAGAGTTGCCCGCCGTCGTCGATCCGTTCGAGGCTCTGGGGCCCGACGCCCCGGTTGTGCGCGAGGATCTCGCCGGTAAGGACGTGGGTGCCCACGGACCGCGCCGTCATCACAACCATATCTTCAACTGGCAGATCGGCGACAAGGACAAGACTGCGCGGGCGTTCGAGTACGCGGAAGTCACGGTGAAGCAGGACATGCTTTACCCGCGAGTGCACCCATGCCCCCTGGAGACGTGTGGCTGTGTCGCCTCCTTCGACAAGGTGAAAGGCGACCTCACGGTCTATATCACCTCGCAGGCCCCGCACGTCGTGCGCACCGTAGTGGGACTTCTCTCCAGCATTCCGGAGTCGAAAATCCGCATCATTTCTCCGGACATCGGCGGCGGCTTCGGCAACAAGGTTGGTGTCTATCCGGGGTATGTCTGCGCGATCGCCTCCTCCATCGTGCTCGGCCGACCGGTCAAATGGATCGAGTCACGCGCCGAGAATCTGACCACCACGGCCTTTGCGCGAGATTACTGGATGACTGGCGAGCTCGCGGCCACCAAGGACGGCATCATCAAAGCATTGCGCGTGCATGTTACGGCGGACCACGGAGCTTTCGACGCCTGCGCCGATCCGACGAAGTGGCCCGCGGGAATGTTTCACGTCTGCACGGGCTCGTACGCGATTCCCAACGCGTTTGTCTCTGTGGACGGGGTGTACACCAACAAGTTTCCGGGCGGTGTGGCGTATCGCTGCTCTTTCCGCGTGACCGAGGCGGTTTACCTCATCGAGCGGATGATCGACGTTCTGGCACAGAAGCTGAATATCGACAAGGCGGAGATCCGGCTGCGCAACTTCGTGCGCAAAGAGCAGTTTCCCTATCAAACTCCGCTGGGCTTGGAATACGACTCCGGCGATTACGAGCCAGCGCTGCGCAAGGCCATGGCGGCCGTGGATTATGAGTCACTGCGCGCGGAGCAGGCTGCCCGCCGCAAGGACCCGACGGCTGAATGGCTCATGGGGATCGGTATCTCCACGTTTACCGAAATCGTTGGAGCCGGTCCGTCAAAGATGTGCGACATCCTCGGTGTCGGGATGTTCGACTCCTGCGAGATTCGCGTGCATCCCGACGGCTCAGCCATTGCACGGATGGGTACGATGAGCCAGGGACAAGCTCACCAGACAACCTATGCACAGATCATTGCCAGTGAGGCGGGTATCCCCGCCTCCGTGATCCAGGTGGAGGAAGGCGATACGTCCACGGCGCCCTACGGGCTTGGAACGTATGGCTCACGTTCGACGCCGGTCGGCGGCGCCGCGGTTGCGCGGGCTTCCCGCAAGATCCGTGAGAAGGCCCGCCGGATAGCAGCGCACTTGCTGGAGGTGAGCCCGGACGATCTGGAGTTCGATCTCGACCGCTTCGTCGTCAAGGGCTCGCCGCAGCAGGCCAAGACCATGAAGGAGATTGCCTGGGCGGCTTACAACAACGTACCGCCCGGAATGGAGATGGGGCTCGAGACCGTCGACTACTACGACCCGCCGAACTTCACGTTTCCTTTCGGCGCCTATATCTGTGTGCTCGAGATCAACCGCTACACCGGCGAGACCCGGGTGCGTCGCTTCTATGCGCTCGATGACTGCGGCACCCGCATCAATCCGATGATCATCGAGGGCCAGATCCACGGCGGGCTCACAGAGGGTCTGGCTGTCGCGATGGGTCAGGAGCTGCCCTACGATGAGCAGGGCAATGTCCTGGGTGGAACTCTGATGGACTATTTCGTGCCGACCGCGGTCGAGACGCCTGTATGGGACACCGATTTCACGGTCACGCCGAGCCCACACCATCCGATCGGGGCGAAGGGCGTCGCCGAGTCGCCGCATGTCGGCTCCATCCCGTGCTTCACAGCGGCGGTCGTCGATGCGTTCGCGCACCTCGGCATCACTCATATCAACATGCCGCATAGTGCCTACCGTCTGTGGAAAGAGTTACACGAGCTCGGGTTGGACAGGAGATGAAGGTCGAGTTGGAGAAGACGTTTCCCATGCCGGCCGGGGCCGATGTCGCATGGCTCTGTCTGCGGGATATTCAGGCTGTGGCCGGCTGCATGCCCGGAGCCACGATCACCGAGCGTGTAGATGACAGACATTTCAAGGGAACGGTCAACGTGCGCGTTGGGCCCGCATCCATGGGTTTCAAAGGCGATATCGAGGTTCGAGAGCTCGATGAGGCCCGGCGCCTGTTGCACCTGATCGGCAAGGGATCCGACACGACCGGTACCTCTGGCGCCTCGATGGATCTCGTGGCCTCCATCGAGCCCGGCGCGACCGAGGGGACCAGCAGTCTCGTAGGCCGCAGCGAAGTCAGAATGACTGGCAAGGCGGCCGCCTTCGGCGGCCGCATGATGGGAACGGTGGCGGATCAGATCCTCAAACAGTTCGCGGGAAATTTCGCAGCGCAGGTCCAGACTCGCGCGTCCTCTGTGGTGACCCGCAGCGAGCTCTCCGCATCGGAGCTGCCGAAGGTAGTCAATGGGCCGCCGGCCAGCGATGCTCCGGGGCCAGCGAAGTTGCCAGGAGCCGACGCGACGTACACGGAGTCTGGTTCGTCTGCAGACGCTGCCCATCCAACCAACCCGGCCAATCTGACCAGTTCGGACAGTCCCACCAGTCCGGTCACTCTGGCCGTTCCGGCCAGTCCGGCCGCTCCAGCCAGACAGCTCGATGCCTTCGGACTCTTGTGGGCCGCTCTCCGCGACTGGTTTCGCGGTCTGTTCCGGCGCAAGCCGGCTTGAATCGTCACCTCCATGGACCGGAAGAAGGCTGTAATCGACTTGCAACGGCGGCTGCGGGAGCTAGGCTACATTGCCGACCGGCCCCTCGCGGCGACACTGATGCTGATGGACGATCTACGCCGGCCGCTGTTGTTGGAAGGCGAAGCAGGCGCAGGCAAAACTGAAGTCGCGAAGGTGTTGGCGCGACTGCACCATACAGAATGCGTACGGCTGCAGTGCTACGAAGGACTCGACGCCCACGCGGCACTCTACGAGTGGAACTATCAACGACAATTGCTCGCGATCCGGCTGCTCGAGCAGGACGCGCGCTCCGTAGAAGCCAAGGAGGAAGGGATCTTTTCCGAGCGGTACCTCCTCAAGCGCCCCCTGCTCGATGCCATCACCCGGGAGCACGCGGTCGTACTGCTGATCGATGAGATCGATCGAGCTGACGAAGCGTTCGAAGCCTACCTGCTGGAGTTGTTATCGGACTTCCAGCTTTCCATTCCGGAGCTGGGCACCATACGAGCGGTCTCGCGACCGTGGGTAGTGCTGACGAGCAACGGCACGCGGGAGCTCTCGGATGCATTGCGCCGGCGTTGCCTATACCACTATGTGGAATATCCCTCTTTCGAAAAGGAGTTGCTCATCGTTGAGACCCGGGTGCCCGAGGCCCCGCCCAGCCTTGCGAGACAAATCGTGGAGTTCGTGCAATCACTGCGTCAGGTTGACCTCCAGCGCAAGCCCGGAATCGCCGAAACGCTCGACTGGGCGGCCGCGCTGCTGCGATTGGATATCGACTCCCTGGATGCGGCATCCCCAGAAGCGATTCTCGATAGCCTGACGACGCTGTTGAAGACACGTAGTGATCGCGCTGCCATTACACCAGAAACAGCTCAGAGAATGGTGGCGGCATGTTGAGTCCCGGCATGAAGGGACCAACCCCGCCTCGCTGGGATCCCTCGTTGCAGAGGCTCGACAGCGCACTTTGTGTGCGTCTCACTGGATTCGTCTCGCTGCTGCGCGAAAACGGCATTCCGGTTGGTATCGATGACGCCACGCTGTTGGTCAGGGTAGCAAGCCGCATCGGAATCCTCGACTATGAGGTCCTGCGGTGGTCTGCACAGGCCTTGTTATGCAGGCGTGCTGCAGACCAACAGCGCTTCGCCGACCTGTTCGATTCCTGGTTCCTCCCGCCTAACCGCCGCAAGTATGTCGAGAGCCGCAGCGGCGGCACCGGTGCGCTGGAACGAAGCGCGCTCGCTCAAAGCAGCGGCCAAGACAACAGCGAAAGCATTGCCACGTTGGCTCCCGATGCCGCCGATGCGTCTGGCTCAGAGCAAGGGTCTGGGGCACAGCGGGGCGCGAGCGAGGAGGAAACGCTCGCGCAAGCGGACTTCCGACATCTGCACCAACCTCACGAGATGCGCGCGCTCGATGCTCTGATGCGTGGGTTCGCTATCCGTCTGCGAAAGCTGACGCTTCGCCGCGACAACGCCGGCGGCCGCTTGCGCATCGATATTTCCGGCACCGCCCGGCGCAGCGTGGGCCACGGCGGCGAGCCAATCGAGCTGGTATTCCGAAAGCGGCGGCAGATGCCACCGAGGCTGGTTCTCCTGTTGGACGTGAGTCGCTCGATGAATCTCTATAGTTTTTTCTTTCTGCGGCTCGCGCGCGCACTACAGGGCGTGCGACTCGACGTCCGCGTCTTCATCTGGCACACAAGGTTGTCTGGTGTCAGCGAAGCGCTCCGCGATCCCGACCCCTGGCGCGCGCAAGAGCGGCTGCAGTTACTATCTGCCGGGTGGGCAGGCGGCACCCGAATCGGCGACTGCCTTGGACAGTTCGAACGGGAGCACAGTGGAATAGTCCACTCACGTACCGCCTTGATCGTGGTCAGTGACGGCTATGACACGGGTGAACCTGAATTGCTCGCTGCTGTCGTACGCCGTCTACGCCGCCGCGCACGACGCTTTGTGTGGCTGAATCCACTGGCCGCCAGCAGCCGCTATCAGCCGCTCGCCCGCGGCATGCAAGCGGTTCTCCCAGAGCTCGATCTCTTCGCTCCCGCAAACAATCTCTCGAGCCTCGAGCGCGTGCTGCCGCGTCTCATCCTGGCCCTGCGATGATGGAGTCCGCGATGAGCTCTTCCGACCTGTACGATTTATCGTGCGAGCTTACCCGTCAGGGCCAGCCTCACGCCTGGATCACTGTAATCGGTGTAACAGCTCCCAGCTCTGCTTACGTTGGGGCACAGGCCATCGTGAAGGCAACCGGAGAGATCGAGGGGTGGATCGGAGGGGGATGCGTACAGAGTTGTGCACGCGCGGCAGCTTTACGCTCCATCGCCTCGGCTGCTCCCCAGCGGCTGCGGCTCAGCAACTCCAAGGATCCCAGCGAAGCCGTCGATGTCCGGCCAATGACTTGCGCGAGCAACGGAGAGGTGGAGTTGTTCATCCAACCAATCGCGGTTGCGCCCAGATTACGCATCTACGGCCACACGCCGGTTGCGGAGATCGCAGCCCGCCTCGCGCGTGAAATGGGCTTCGATCCACTGATGGATGACACGATGCAGGGCCAGACATTGCCTTACTCCATCCCGGACAGAGAGACGTATGCCTTGATCGCCACCCAGGGAGACGGCGACGAGGCTGCACTGGAGGCGGCATTGCGCTCGTGCGCCCGCGCGGTGTTGGTGATCGCCAGCAAGCGCAAAGCCGAGCGTCTGTGCAGTGCGATGACACTCCGTGGCATTGTCGCGGATCGGCTTGACGTCATACGCGCTCCCGCCGGGCCTGACATTGGCGCCGTGACGCCTGACGAAATCGCACTGTCCGCGATAGCTGGACTAGTCTCGCTGCGCAGGGGGCGTTCCGATGCGTCCGGTCACCACATGAAGATGGCGGCTTCGCGGCCAGCGGAACGCGCGACCGGGTACGTCAACCCTGTCTGCGGCGCCATAGTGGATCCCGCTCACGCCTTGAGTACTCTCACCCTGGGTGACCAGACACACTATTTCTGTTGCCACGGTTGCCGAATCGAATTCGAGCGCAGTCCGGAGAAATACCTCCAGATCGCCTCGCATATGCGCAAGCCCGCACGAGCGGCGCAAGAGTGAGGGCGGCCGGCTCTTCGGCTCGGATGCGAGGCGAGCTCGTCCACCCCGCCCCCGTGTGATCGGGGAGAGCGGGCGGGCCAGTTGGCCCGCCCTTTTATTCGCGAAAGCGGTCGTCCCTCAGTGCGAAGAGTCGTCGCCGTCGTGGTGGTGGGAATCGTCGTCGCGGTCGAAGTTGAACAAGTCGAAGAGATCTCCGATCGCAGGCATGTTGTGGGGTACGTAGTCATCTTCATCCTGGCGAGGATTGGGCAGATTGTCGCGGCTGCGATTGCTCAAGGTGCCCTTCAGGCGCCAGTTCCGCTCCACGAACTTCACGAACGAGGAGTGTTCGCTATAGACGTGGCTGACGTGCCCACCTGTCGAGAACGGGGACACGGCAATCATGGGGATGCGGGGCCCGGTGCCGAAGAAGTCGACCGGCTGAATGAATCCCGAGTCGTAGAAGCTTCCACCCTCGTCCACGGTGATGAAGATAGCGGTTTCAGCCCACAGCTTCTTGTTGCTCTGAGCAAGCTTGATGATGTTGCCGGCGAACGCCTCGAACAGGCTCCACTTGGAGGAGTTGGGATGTCCGTCCATGGTTCCATCGGGCTTCACGTAGGAAACCGCGGGCAACGTTCCGTTCTGCAGGTCGGTGAAGAGGTCGGTGACGTCCCGCATGTGGTCCGCGACCATGGAGGGATAATTCACCTGGTACTCGAACGGGTTGCAGATCGTGCAATAGCTCCCGGCGAAAGGACTGGTAGTCCCGTCTGCGTTGAAACCACCGCCGTAGAACTTCCACGAGATGTTGTTCGCGGTCAGGACGTCGCCGATGCTCCGCTGCGTCGTGGCGGGAACGAAGTGCCCCAGCTGAGCCGTAGTGACGGCTCCCTTGGGAGTGAACGCCGGGCTGAGGTTGACAGCCTGCCAGTATTGTCCGGGACCACAGTTGGTCTGAATCTTGTACGGGAGCGCCTGCAGATAGCTCGTGATCGCGGCAATGCCTGGCTGAGTCGGGTCGGAGCAATTGAACCACTGCGCCCGGTGCGTATAGAGGTTCAGAGTCCCCGCCTGCGGATCCGGGTTGTAGATAGTGGCGGCCGGCGGCGTAGCCGGATTGCCCTGGCCATCGCTGAAGAATACCTGGTCGGCGAAGCCCAGCGGCACGCTATCCGCACCGGTGCCACCCATGACGGGCTGGTGATAGTTGTCACTGATCGTGAATTGGTCGGCAAGGGTCTTGAACAGCGGCGCATCGCCGTGCTGCATGTTGAAGAAGGCCATGGTCTGTCCGGTATCGTGCGGCGTACCACCCGGCGGCGTGTTGTATGTCGTTGTGATCGCGGACTGCAGGTCGTGCAGGCAGCCCGTTGGATTTTCCCTGGAGACGTGCTCGCGGTCGATCGCGCAGTCCGCCTGCTGGTACATCTGGAAGAACTGATGGATCGTATCGGCGGTGAACGCGTCGAACGGCATGCTCGGGCCGGTGAGCTGGAAAGGACCGGGCGGCAGGTTGTTCACGTTCGTGATGCGAGTGTCCGGACCTTGGGTGAAGCTCAATCCCGATCCGCCCGTGCCGAACAGGAATTGGCTTTGCGGCGGCAACCCAGGGTCACCTCCAGGAATGCTGAGGATCGCGGTATATGGCGACTCCGCCCCGACACCACCCACGTCAGGGGGCGGCAGCGTGGGATACAGGGTCTTGCTGTTCTTGTCGGCACTGATGAAGTACTTGCCTTCATTCGGGGCCGAGGTGATCTCGAATTGATGGGCCTTGGAGAAATTCGGTCCGGGTGTGCCGTCCGCATTGACGATCCCCTCGGAGAGGAGATTATGCACGTGCTCGCCGCGCCGCTTCGGAACATACGTCGCGAACAAGTGGTCGAAGCTGCGATTCTCTCCGACGATGATGATCACATGCTTGATCGGCGTCGCGGTTCGGATCGACTCGATACCGACATCGGGGTCCGTCGCGGCCGAGGCAGAGTTGCCTATTGCGAGGGCCGACAGGGCTGAGGCTGAGGCGAAGGCACCGAGCCTCGCCCGCCAGCCGTTTTGCAGGCGTGTAAACATGCTCCACTCCCTTGGGTTGGACAATCAGCACCAGGCTAACATCGCGATGTGACGCTGAGGTCTCGCGAAGTTATCAATGAAATTAACTTTCTATGACAGAGCCCCTCTATCCTGGGCACGACTGTTGGATTTCGAGAGGACGTGGACGGATCGCGAGGCGCGCCATGCCGAAGGAGCAGTCCAGGAGCTCAGAAGCGGACACCGAGACCAAAGAGAACGATGTCCGTGTCACGGTTGTAGTCGGTGACGATCCGGTGCCAGTTGAACCGGGCGTCGACATGCTCGACCAGCCTCAGGCTCATGGTGAGCGAGACGACATCGGACACGTGCCGTCCCGGCGCTGGCCGGTACTTATCGATCGCGGAGTAGCCACCGAAGCCAGCGCCGACTGAAAAAGCGCCGTCGAAAAAGCTGGGCTCGAGCCACGCCTCATAGGTGAAGCCATTGCGCCGGATCAACTGCGCGTCGCCTTCATTGATGAAGCCGCCGGTCACGCGCAACGCGCTCCAGAGCCGGCGGCGGAACTCGCCCGACCAGGCCTTCGATTCCTGATGTCCGAAGCTGTTGACTTGAGTATGCCCGTAAAATCCCGTTATTTCGTTGTCTGGAAGCTCCGCTGCCTGCCCGGCAGGGATACCACCGGCGAAGTCCGATACCATGCGGTACCCAAAACCTACGCTGAGTGAGTCCGTCTCGATGCTTTTGGCGGGAGCGGTATGATCGTAGCGTATCTCGAACACCGGGCCGATTTCACCGGTGTTCAGGACAATCGCGGCACTGTATAGCGGTGCCCAGCCATGGGCGTCGGCATAACCCCCGCCGTTGGCGGCCACGGTCGTATCATAGTAGTAGAAAGGCCCTGCGCCGACCGCGAATGTCAGATGGCCGCCGAAGGTACTTGCCTGCGGCCATATCTGCGCGGTAACGCCGTCGCGATGATGCCCAGGGAAGTGCCCGTCATTGAGGTAGGAAAGCGTGGTGGAAAGCCAGGGGCTCCAGTTGCTTCTATACGCGAACGACCAGGCATCGGATGGATCTCCTCCATTGCGGCTGCTGACCGGGCCGATCATGTAGGTGATCTCGTCCGCCGCGTGCCCCGCTCCAGGCACCAGGAGCAGCGCTCCAAGGAGCACGTACCGCGACAACGTGCTTGACGATCCGGAGCATCCGTTCATGATCTCCCCTTCAGGTCCTGCGATCGATCGCCAGACTCCGCTCAGGTCAGGTCAGAATGCCTTGTACAATCCAACACTCAATCCATGCGGCAGAACTTGCACGAAGAATGGAGTCTTGAACGTCGTGGTCCAATACCCTATTCCAGTACCAATCACCCAGGAGGCGATTACGTCCGTCTGCCAGTGCGCGTGGCTTTTGAGCCGCGCCTCGGCGTCGTAGAGCGGCAGAGCCTCGAGCAGCAACACCAGCGGCTGCTGGCGCCCGTAGTTGACTATGAAGGGAGTCACGAAGCTCGCCTGCAGCGTCACCTCGCCGCTCGGAAAGCTCTGAAAGCGGCTGCCCTGAAAGAATTTGTCAGGATTGTTTCCCTGATACGGGCGGGGGCGGCCGATGGTGTATTTGAGCACCCCCGCGATCGCTCCGGAAATCGTGGACGAGTCGATGGTCTGCCAGAAGGTATGGCCGAGCTCATTGTCGTTGCCGAGAATCAGTGCGCCGCCGAGCTCCAGTGCGACGACTCCGTCCTGGAGCGCAAGCTGGTTTTTCCGCGCCCAGATGCCATTCTGGTCGAACGGCACCTCATGATCGAATCCAACAGCGTGCGCACAACCCCAGCAAAGAGGCAAAAGGGCCGCGAACATCCGATATTTGCGCGTCATGACCTCGGACCTCTCCTCCTTGACTCCTTTCACCTCGTGGCGCATCCCGATTGCGAGAGCCCGTTCTCCTCCAGGCGGTGCACATTGCACAACCGATGCATTTCAACAGTGTGACGCAGAGCGCCCGCGGGACGGCAACGGCGTTCCGGAATCCCGCTGTACAAAGCCGCAGCCCCAATGCGTAGGCAAGGAACAGCTCCTGGAAACGCCGCGGCAGCGGTCCGCCCAAGGCCACGCTTTCCACGGAGTCGCTGTTGTTTGTCCAACCGCCGTCGCCGTGCCTCGACAGACATCCGAAAACAACAGTCACATTCTTCCGCGCGGTGGCCTCCTCTTTCAATCAGGAATGCCTGTCCGGATTCGCCGGAACGTCCGCCTGGATAGCCAGGATCGGTGGCCGCGGTGGATTTCCGCGCCCGTTCATCGAGCCCTTCAGGCATGCCATCGCGACCGCATTGGAGCATTTGGGAGCCGCGCACGCCCGCACCAGGAACGAGCATAGTAGACTGCCTGCAAGTTGACGGCCATCTGATATGACATTTTCCGAAAAGCCCACTCAAGAAGGTAAAGCCGTGAGATTCCCTATATTGTCAATCGTCGCATCGACCCTCTGCGCCTGCAGCGTCTACGCGCCCGACGCGGGACATGAAGTTGTGTTGATCGAGAAGCCGTGGTTCTTCGGACACGGGGGTATAGAACCGAGTCCGGTGAGGACCGGGCGCACGTATGCCGCCTTCAGCACCCAGGGCGTCGACGTGTACATGCAGCCGCAGAAGTTCGACACCGAGATGCACGATACGATGACCTCGGATGGCGTCCCGATCAGCTTCCACGCGATCGTGGTGCTGCAGGTCTCGGACTCCGTGGCTCTCATCAAGAATTTCGGCCCGGATTGGTACCGGAACAATCTGGAAGAGCAGTTCAAGACAATGGTGCGGCAGGCCGTGCGCAAGCGAGGCATGAACGAGACCGCTATCAGCACGACCGCCCTCGACGAGATCGACGCCGAGATCCGCGACGCGCTGCTAGCCTTCATCAAGGAAAAGGGCTTGCCCGTGCGCCTCGTCACCATGACCGTCGGACGCGCCAATCCGCCCGACGCCATCAAAAACCAGCGTATCGAGACAGCGGCCCAGGAGCAGCGCGTTCAGACCGAGAAGCAGATCAAGCTCGCGGAGGATCAGCGCAAGGCCGCGGAGGAAGCTCGGGCGGCGGCAGACAACGCGTATCGACAGGCAATCGGCCTCTCACCCGAGCAATTCGTGCAGCTCGAGCAGATCAAGATGCAACGCGAGGTGTGCGCGCATACGAGCTGCACCTTCATCATGAACGGCGGCGCGGTTCCTACTTTCAGTGTGAGATAAAGAAGCCCGGGCAGCTCGAGTATGGGGAGCTGTCGACTCAGGCGCCGAATTGCGCCTCGCGCGATTTTGTATACAATATACAAATGGCCCATGTCTATCAGTTCGATAATCCTCTCGCCGGGCGGCGCGGCTCGCCGCAGCTCATTGCCGAGGCTCTGCGGGAAGCCATCATCCAGGGACAGCTTCCCCCGGGCGAGGCCCTGCGCCAGGAGCAATTGGCAAGTCACTTTTCCGTGAGCCGGATTCCGCTGCGCGAAGCGCTACGCCAGCTCGAAAGCGAGGGCTGGATTGAATTCCTGCCCCACCGCGGCGCCCGCGTCAGCAGCTTGAGCGCCGAGGAGGTAAAGGAGATCTACGAGATCCGCGCGTCGCTCGAGTGTACGGCGCTCGAGCTCGCATTGCCTCGTCACACCAGCGAAAGTTGGAAGTTGGTTGAAGCCGCGCTGCGGCGGTCGCAACGTGAAGGGCAACGCTCCCGGTACGCGCAGCGCAACCGCGAATTTCACGTCGCCTTGTATGAGCCGGTGCAGCGCCCGAGACTGCTCAGCCTGATCGAATCCCTGCACAGCCGGGGCGAACGCTACCTGCGCCTGAAGCTCGAAATGCCTTCGCAGAAGCACAGGTCGGATGAAGAGCACCAGCAGATCTTCACAGTCGCTCGAAGCGGCGACACCCCTGCCGCCACAGCCATCCTCAAGGCTCATCTGCTGCAGACCGGGGAGATGCTGGCGAATCACCTGCAACTCGGGCCGCAGGTCGCGGCAAGCAAGCAGGTAAAGTGAGCGACTGGCACAGGCAACGAAGCGAGCGCCAGGCCCGCCTGGAGGCAGGCTCCCGCCATGCCAGCGGCAAGTTGGTGCCGGCTCGCAGCGCGCCGGCGCTTCTCGAGGCGGTGATCCGCCCCGGTGACCGGGTCTGCCTCGAAGGCGATAACCAGAAGCAGGCCGACTTCCTCGCCGAAGTCCTGGCAGGCGTCGATCCCTCCCGGATCCACGACCTGCACATCGTGCAATCGGGAATCGTTCTGCAAGCCCATATCGACCTGTTCGAGCGCGGCATCGCGCGCAAGCTGGACTTCTCCTATTCCGGCCCACAAGGGGCCGCGCTCGCGCGCGCGCTCAGCGCCGGCAAGATCGAGCTCGGGGCGATTCATACCTACATCGAGCTCTTTGCCCGTTATTTCATGGACCTGACGCCGAACGTCGCTCTAATCGCCGCCGTGCAGGCCGATCGCGACGGCAATCTCTACACGGGTCCGAACACCGAAGACACACCCACGATCGTGGAGGCAACCGCCTTCAAGTCGGGCATCGTCATCGCCCAGGTGAATGAGGTGGCGGACAGGGTGCCGCGGGTCGATATCCCCGGCGATCAGGTTGATTTCGTCATCAAGTCGGACAAAGGCTTCTACGTCGAGCCGCTGTTTACCCGCGACCCCGCGAGCATCACCGAGACCCAGATCCTGATGGCCATGATTGCCATCAAAGGCATTTACGCCGAATACGCGGTGGAGCGTCTCAACCACGGCATCGGCTTTCCAACCGCGGCGATCGAGCTGCTGCTGCCGACCTATGGCGAGCGGCTCGGGCTGAAGGGCAAGGTCGGTACCTTCTGGGCGCTGAATCCGCATCCCACCTTGATCCCGGCCATCGAGAGCGGCTGGGTGAAGCAGATCCACTGTTTCGGCAGCGAGGTCGGTATGGGCGACTACATGTCTGCCCGCAGTGACGTGTACTTCACCGGCCGTGACGGAACGCTGCGATCCAACCGCCTGATGTGCCAGAACGCTGGCCTCTATGCGTGCGACATGTTCATCGGATCCACCCTGCAGATCGATCTCGCGGGCAATAGCTCGACCGTGACTCCGGGCCGCATTGCCGGCTTCGGCGGCGCTCCGAACATGGGGTCTGACGCTCACGGGCGCCGGCATCCTTCAGCCGCCTGGCTGAAGGCGGGCCGCGAGGCCTGCGATCCGCCCTCCAAACTGACTCGTGGACGCAAGCTGGTCGTGCAGATCCTGGAGACCTTCGGCGAGAAGATGAAGCCCAACTTCGTCGAGGCTCTCGACAGCATCGCCATGGCCGAGAAACTGAATCTCGAGCTCGCACCCGTCATGATCTACGGCGACGACGTCACGCATCTCGTGACTGAAGAAGGAATCGCCAACCTGCTCCTCTGCCGCAGCGCTGCCGAGCGCGAGCAGGCGATCCGTGGTGTTGCAGGTTTCACCGAGGTTGGGCGTGGGCGCGATCCGAAGGCAATCGAGGCACTGCGCCGGCGCGGCGTGATACGGCGACCCGAGGATCTCGACATCGATCCGTTGGACGCGAGCCGCCAGCTGCTTGCGGCCCGCTCGATCAAAGACCTCGTGACCTGGTCCGGCGGCCTTTACCACCCCCCTTCAAAGTTCCGAAACTGGTAGGAGCGAACGTGGAGCAGTTCCAGGTGCATGGCATTGCCAAGCGGCGCGCGAGTGGCCGGCGCCATCACGCCATCGCCGGTGTGAATGCCTCTGGCAACCTGGAGGTCCTGGTCGAGCGAGTGTTACCCGACTGTGAATGCCTGGTCGAGGTCACTACGGCGATAGCGGGTTTCCGGGGGATCTGGGAAGCGGTGATACAGAGCTTCATTGAGCGTTGCTCGCCAGGAGGACTGCGGTTCTGGATCAACGACGGCGGCGCGCGCCCCGACACCGTCACCCTGCGCCTGATGCAGAGTGTGCGGCTGATGGAGTATGACCCATGAGCAGGTTGCCGCAACCCAACCAGGTGGACTGGTATGAAGCGTCTGCCCGCGAACGGGTCGCCGGGCTGCTCGATGCAAGCACGTTCGTCGAATTCCTCGGACCGGAGCAGCGCCTTCTGAGCCCACATCTGGCGCAGTTCGGCCTGACCGGCGCCTTCGACGACGGCATTGTCGTAGGTCGAGGCCGCCTCGATGGCCAGCCAGTTTTCGTGGCCGCGCAGGAGGGACGATTCCTGGGCGGCGCGTTTGGCGAGATTCACGGCGCAAAGCTAGTGGGTCTGCTGCGGGCCGCGAGCAACTGGGTAGGATCTGGCCGCCCTCGCGCTGTGTTGCTGCTCCTCGATACGGGCGGCGTCCGGCTGCAGGAAGCGAATGCGGGTGAGCTCGCGATCGCGGAGATCATCCGCGCAATCGTTGCAGTGCGCTCTGCCCGTATTCCGGTTCTAGCATTGATCGGCGGTCGCGCCGGTGCCTTCGGCGGCGGCGGGATCATTGCGGCGTGTTGCACCCGTATTGTTGTTTCCGAGCACGCCCGCGTAAGCGTCAGCGGCCCTGAAGTCATCGAGACCAACAGCGGTGTGGAGGAGCTCGACTCAAAAGATCGGGCGCTCGTCTGGCGCATCTGTGGCGCCCGGACCCGGTATCTGACCGGCGGCGCGGACCGTTATGTGAAGGGCAGCATCCAGGATTTCCGTGAGGCCGCGATTGCGCTCATTCCTCACGGCCCACCGTTCGAGCTGACGACGCTGAAAGCGGAACAGCGGCGGCTGGAGGAGCGCCTGCGGCGCTTTGGCGATTGCCGTGACTCGCTGGAGATCTGGCGTAAGGCGGGGCTCTCCGAGCCGGAGCGCATCCCCGAGATTACCGACGATGCCTTCCTCGCCGTTCGACAAACAACGGGCGCCGGCCATGATGCTCGATAACGTTCTGGCCTCACTTTTTCCGTTGGGCCATGCAGTGGAAAGGGGGCCATGGGGCACGCTGCACGGGACGGCAAACGTCGAGAGTCTGGGTAACGTGACGGTAGTGGGCATTGCCGGCGGCACGCCGCTTGGAGTCGATGGCGCCATCCTCCTGGCGGGTCACGTGTTGGCTGCAATGGAGGCGGACGACTGCGTGCCAATCGTAGTCCTCGTCGACACGTCGACTCAGAGCATGACCCGTCGGGATGAGCTATTGGGGCTCAACGAATATCTTGCTCATCTTGCAAAGACATTGGCTCTCGCCGCGGATCGCGGCCATCCGACCGTAAGCATTCTCTTCGGCACTGCCGCCGCGGGCGCATTCATCGCTACGGTGCTATCGAGCCGATTGGTGGTGGCGCTGCGGCCAGGCGCGCAGCCCAGCGTCATGGATCTTCCCACCATGTCGCGGATCACCAGGTTACCTCTCGAGAAGCTCCAGGAGCTGGCGAAATCGACCCCCATCTTCGCCCCTGGCGTCGAGCCGCTTTTCGCGATCGGCGCGATATCAGAGTCCTGGGAGGACACCCAGCCGTTGGCACCGCGCCTCGCGGCACTCTTGCGCCAGCCCAACGAGGATTGCGACGTGCGCGATCGGGTCGGTTTCGAGCGAGGAGGCCGCCTTCTGGCTCAAAACATCGCCGCGCGGATCGTCGCGGAGGCGAGCGCCCATGATTGAGCTGGCGCAGACCTGCGACCCACCCCTGAGGCGGCATGACCTGTTGCATATATCGCCGGGAGCCTGGGCATCGACCCTGGTCCAAAGCCCGACATCGGCCGCCTTGCCATGGGTGACGAGTTGGGCCGATCGAGGTTGGCCCGTGATCGTTCGTCGTCGCGGCGAGGCGGAGGATCCGGGGCTGGTCCCCGTCGGCCTTCCGCTGCCTCCGGCGGCCGGCAAGCAGCGCATCGCCCTCCTCCTTCCGCCGCAAGACATCCTTCGGCGCAGATCTCCATCCTCGCTGCTGGCTGCCTCGGCGGTCGCGGATCGGGAGTGGCGCGCGACGATCGCCTCGCTCGTCGCTCTCGGCTTGCGAAGCGGCGTGGAGCCCAGAGCGTTCGGCAGCATCCTCTGGCAGCATCAGACTGGCCTGACCTACCTCTCCGCGCAATCGGATCTCGACATCCTCTGGCCGGTACCGGAGCGGCTCGACGTACTCTCGCTCGTTTCCAACATCGCCGAGATACAGCGCCACGCTCCGGTGCGAATCGACGGCGAAATCATCTTCCCGGATGGTAGCGCCATAAACTGGCGCGAGCTGTGGAGCGCATACGAAGCCTCGGGCCCCGCCACCGTGCTGGCAAAGACGATGGAGGGCGTCAAGCTCCTCAAGCTCAAATTCGCCGCCCGGCGCCGCGTAACACGCATGAGCCCGGCGCCCGAGCTTGCAACACGTTCTGACCGGAGCGCTTCACGGCCGAAACGCGGTTATGTCGAGGAGTTGATTGCCGAGCAGGCGGTCGTGGCTCTCCTGCGCGAGCTGGCAGCCTGGCCCAAACCCGGCCTCGTCAGCCGCCATGACAGCGGCAGTCACACAGACATGGACGCGGCCCTGCTTCGGACCAGTGCCGAGGCGCTGCGCCCGTTTTTTGCGGAGCTGGCGTGGGCAGGTCAGGATAAGGCCACCATGGCTCGCCTGCGAGCGATCGGACTACGCGCCGAGGCCGCCATGCTGGCCGCCACCGGCGGCATCAACACGCATCGGGGCGCTGTATTCGGCCTTGGCTTGCTTTGCGCTGCCGCCGGCGAAGTCGCGCGAATGTCCGACGAAAGAGCCGTGATCGCGCCTGTTTCTCTCGGCGAGATCGTCGCGCGACGCTGGGGCGGCGAGATCGAGAGAGGCCCCATCCCCTTGTTCAGTCACGGAGCCAAAGCTCTTCGCCGCTATGGCGCTGGAGGTGCCCGAGCGGAGGCCGCTGGCGGATTTCGCAGCGTCTACGAGGTGGGCTGGCCGGCCCTGCGGAAGGGCCGCTCGCTGCAGCCCGAGGATCGTGACGCCCCCCTGGTGCAGGCTTGCTTCGCGCTGATCGCGGCAGTCGGTGATACAAACCTGCTGCATCGTGGCGGGCCTGAGGGGCTGCGATACGCTGTCCATGCGGCCTCAGCCTTTCTCGCGCAAGGAGGAGTAGGTACCCCGGACTGGCGCGCTCGGGCCGCTGCCGTTCACGCAGCCTTCGTGGCACGACGCCTGAGCCCCGGAGGGAGCGCCGATTTGTTGGCCATGACCCTGTTCATCGATGCGCTCGAAGGCACCAGCCGTCCTCCGACGAGAGATCCGCTGCTCGACTTCCTGACACCGATCCGCGCCGAATCCACATCGACATCGGGATGTTGATGGCTGGGCTGCTGGCAGTCCTCTGCTCCGGACAAGGTGGGCAGCACCCCGCGATGTTCGACCTCCTCGCAGGCTGTCCGGAGGCTGAGCCCATCTTTGACGCCGCGGCGGCCGTGTTAGGAAAAGACCCGCGCCGATTCATACAGGAAGCCGCACCGGCCGATCTGTTCGCAAATCGTTCCGGACAGATTCTGTGCTGCACGCAAGCCCTGGGGACGTGGGCCGCGCTCGGAAAACTCAGGCCAACACATGCTGTGTTCGCCGGCTACAGCGTCGGCGAGCTAGCGGCCTGGGGCTGCGCAGGAGCTCTTGACGATGTGACTACCCTACGATTGGCAGAACGCCGGGCGTCCTTGATGGACGCGGCGGCGCCGATCGACGGTGGCCTCGCAGCCATCGTCGGACTCCCTCTCCAGAGGCTGGAGCCAATCCTGGCAAAGCATGGAGTGTCGATCGCAATTGCCAACGACATTGACAGCTTTGTCGTCGGCGGCCGTCGTGCCTCCCTCGTGGCCGCGTGCCAGGAGGCGCTCGAACATGGCGCGAAGCGCGGTGTGAATATCCCGGTCGCTGTACCGTCACACACGCGCGCGTTGACAAAAGCGGCGGAGCAGTTTCGGGCGATCCTTCGTGACGAATCACCAGCCCTGCCACACCGCGGGTATCGGCTTCTGAGCGGGATCGACGGCAACACGATCTACGACGTTGAAGTTGGTATCGACAAGCTGGCCCGGCAGATCGCGACCCCACTCGACTGGGCGGCTTGCCTCGAGAGCTGCCGCTCGGCGGGTGCGAGCGTTGCGCTGGAGCTGGGTCCGGGAACAGCACTGAGCCGCATGGCCGCGAGAGTCTTTCCCGACGGCCACGCGCGCTCGGTAGATGAATTCCGTAGTCTGGCCGGACTGCACGCATGGCTGCAGCGGGGGTTGGACTGACAGGCAAGAACGAACCCCGCGCAGGACAGGCGACAAAATCGATGCACATGGGCGAGAATCGCCACTGATTGCGAACGGGAGAGCATATTCCGATTGGCTGAGGAGGTGCTGGATACCATTGTCACGGCGGAGACGCCCGAGGGGATCCTGCTCGAGCTGCGTCCTGCAGGCCTGCCTGCGCGCTTCTATGCCTTTCTCCTCGATTGGCTGATCCGCCTGGGTATGCTGTACGGTGTCTCGATGGTGGCACGGTTCATGGGCGGGATCGGCGTCGCTTTCTGGATCATTCTGTTGTTCGCGCTCGAGTGGTTCTATCCGGTCGTGTTCGAGCTGGGCCGCGCAGGCTGCACCCCCGGCAAAAAGGCTCTTGGATTGAAGGTCGTGATGGACAACGGGCTGCCCATTACGCCGGCTGCATCCGTGACAAGAAACCTGCTTCGTGCGGCTGACTTCCTGCCCTTCCTCTATGGCTTCGCGATCGTCAGCATGCTCGTACGCCGCGACTACAAGCGGCTAGGAGATCTGGCCGCTGCCACTCTTGTGGTACACCAGCCTCAGTCCTCCCCTCGCATCTCCCTGGAGAACGTTGCTCCGGTTGGCCCAATCCGCGTACTGCCTCCGCGCGACCAGGCCGCTCTCATTGCACTCGCGGCACGTGCTCCAACGCTCAGCAACGAGCGTCTGGACGAGCTGGCGGCGCTCGCCGCGCCCATTTCCGGCGATGCCGGGCGCAGCGGGCCTGAAGTCACTCGTCGTGTCCTCGGTGTCGCACAATGGCTCATGGGGCGCAGACCGTGACTCCCCTGCAGTTCGAGGACCTGTACGGGCCTGAGTGGCAGGAGCTTGAATTCCTGCTGGATCACGCCTTGGAGCGCAAGAAATCCAAGGCAAAGACCGGCGTCCCGGTACGTGGAGATAGAGTAGCGGCCCTGTATCGGCGGGCGTGCGAGCATCTCGCGCTGGCCCGGGAGCGTGGATATCCGAGCTTCCTGCTGGATCGTCTCGACCGCCTCACGTCAGAAGCCCACCAGTTGATCTATCAACGCCGCGAGCTTGGAGTTGAGGGGCTCTTAGGATTCATCACTACCGCCTTTCCACGCGCCGTCCGCGCGCATGCGCCATACGTGTGGATCTCGGCGACAGCGCTTCTCCTGCCGACCATCGTGATCGGCCTGTTGGTGTACTCGCGACCGGACCTCATCCTGTCGCTGGTGAGCACCGAGACAGCCGCATCCTTCGAGGACATGTATTCAGATTCGGCTGAGTCGATCGGGCGGATGCGTGGGGCGGAGAGCGACTGGATGATGTTCGGCTACTACATCAACAACAATATCGGCATTGCCTTCCAGTGCTTTGCTGGCGGACTCCTGGCCAGTGTCGGTAGCCTTTTCTTTCTGCTCTATAACGGC
Source organism: uncultured Steroidobacteraceae bacterium (assembly GCA_964494895.1). Classification (GTDB taxonomy): domain Bacteria; phylum Pseudomonadota; class Gammaproteobacteria; order Steroidobacterales; family Steroidobacteraceae; genus 13-2-20CM-66-19. Next base: position 31,376 of record CAZBTV010000061.1, read on the forward strand.
GCCTTGCTCGGTGGCGTCGCTGGATACCTGACACGGCTCGGACTGGCGAGCACCTTTTATTCGTTCGTGGTGACGCACTCTGCCTTCGAGCTCACTGCCATCATCCTATCGGGTGCCGCGGGGTTGAGGCTTGGCTACGCGATACTCGCACCCGGCCGACTCAGGCGGTTGCAAAGCCTGGTGATCGCGGCACGCGAGTCTGTCGTGATCATCTATGGGGTGACGGCTCTGTTGCTCGTTGCCGCCGCACTCGAGGCATTCTGGTCTTCCGCGAAGTGGCTGCCGCATGCGGTCAAATACGGCGTGGCCAGCGCGTGTTGGCTCGCCGTACTCGGATATCTGACGCTGCAGGGCCGAAGTGCGGATTGAAGCTCTGGCAATCCGGATGCGCCGCCGCGGCTCGATGGAAGCGGCGGATCTCGGCGTGCGGTTGACCCAGAACGCGATGCGGTCGGTTTGTGCCTGCTATCTTGCGGTGGCAGTGCCGATTATCGCGATCTGCTTGTCGATGTATGACATGGCGGCATGGGTGCCCGGGCTCGTGCTTTGGTGGTCAAAACCCTGGTTGGACCGCACTATTCTGTTCGTACTCTCCCGCGCCGCCTTCGGTCAACCGACCACGCTGGCCGATCTGTGGGCGGCACGCAGGCAGGTGTGGTGGCATCAGCTGCTCTTCACATTGACCCTGCGACGCCTTTCCCCCTGGCGCTCATTCACACAACCCGTATATCAACTGGAAGGATTGACCCGCGCACTCGCTCGCAAGCGGACGGTGCAACTGAAGACCGAAATGGGCCGGCCCGCCCTTTTGATGACTTCCGCGTTCGGCTTCGCGGAGAGTGCTCTGGTCGTCGCGCTGGCCTCACTGGTGTTCTGGCTCGCCCCAGCGGGACAAACGCCAACGGTTTCCTCCTTCTTTTCCGACGAGTTGCCCGCCTCCGTAGGATTGGCTCTGAGCATCGACTACGCATTGGTCGTCCTGTTTCTGGAGCCATTTTTTGTCGGAGCGGGATTCGGGATGTACCTGAACCGCCGTGCGGAGCTCGAGGCCTGGGACCTCGAGCAGGAGTTGCGTCGTGCGTTTGGCCAGTGAACCGCCGCGACGGCACATCGCCCTTGCGGTTGTCATTCTTATGGCAAGCGCCACGGCACACCCCGAGCTGCCCCCCGCCAAGGGCGCGAGCCCCACACCCGCGCAGGTGGCCGAGGCCATCCAGACAGTGAGGAGGGATCCCAATCTCCTCACCGTGCGCAAAGAGCGCACACTGAAGTGGGCATCCGAGCAGCAGAGCAGTGGCTCAGAGCCACCCTCGATCGGCCGCTGGATCATCGAGCTGTTCCGCTGGATCGCCGACTCCACTCGAGTCCTGCTGTGGATTTCGGCCGCGATATTGGCAGGAATGCTCGTTGTCTATCTCGTCCGGATCGCCCGCACGAGTGGCAGGCTGCAAAAACGGGAGCGATTCGTAGCGCCACCCAGTTATGTCAGGGACCTCGACATACGGCCCGAAAGTCTTCCCGCAGACATCGGGGCAGCGGCCCGCGCGCTGTGGGATGCTGGTGAGCATCGAAGTGCCCTCGCCCTGTTGTATCGTGGGTTGCTGTCACGGCTCGTGCATGTCCATGGCGTGCCAATCCGCGACTCGAGCACAGAAGGAGACTGTCTCGCGCTGATTGCTGGCCGGCTGAGCGAGACATCTGCGGCCTTCGCCTCCGGCCTGGTGCGAGTATGGCAACACGCGGTGTACGGCCGGGAAGACATTCCTACATCCGAAATCCATGCGATCTGCAGCGGCTTTGGCTCCGCTCTGGGGGCGAGACCCGATCTCGGTGAGAGCTCTAGCGGCGGCTCCGAAGGGCACTTGCAATGAGCAGATCGAGGGTAACGATGCTCCTGCTGGTCGGATTGCTCATCGCGATTTCCGCGTGGATCGCCACGCACACAAGTTGGGATTACATCGAAGTTCCGACACCCTTCAAGGGCGAGGCCGCGCGAAATCCATTCTATGCTGTCCAGCGCTTTGCCCAGCAGCTCGGCGCGCGCGCCCTCTGGGATCACGTGCTGGAGACACCGCGCCCCGACGCCGTCGTCGTTCTGTCTGCGTGGAACTGGGATGTCAGTACCGGGCGCCGCGAACGCATCGAGCATTGGGTGGAATCCGGTGGAAGACTGGTCGTCGACAGCTCCCTCCGCAGGCGCACGAAGAGCTTCGAACACTGGAGCGAAATCCTTCCCAGCCGCTCAAAGTCTCCCTATGAGGCCGGTGACAGCATGTCTCTGCGGACCGGCCTGTGTCGGAGGCTGCACGAATACGTAGAGGGCACAACAATGACACCTCGAAGCTATCTCGTATGTAGCATGTCGAAGGCTACCTCGCTGACCAGCTCGGGCAAAATCATCTGGACGCTGCATGACGGCTCAGATGTACAGGCTATACGTGTGAGAAAAGGTCGTGGCAGCGTGACATGGATCAACGCAACACCCTTCGGCAATAGCCATCTCTTCGATGGCGACGACGCCGCATTGTTCGTTGCTGCCTCTCAGCTGCGGAGCGGAGATGAGGTCCACTTCCTGTCGGAAGAGAAGTACGACTCGTTGCCGGTGCTGGCCTGGCGTTTCGGCGCCCCTGTCGTCGGGCTTCTCATGCTGCTGATCGTGCTCGCCCTCTGGCGCGGAAGTATCCGATTCGGGCCGCTTGCAGCGGTGCCGGAAACCGCCCGTCGCTCACTCGCGGAACAGATCCGTGGCACCGGATATTTCGCAATGCGCTTCGGGGGCGGCGAATCACTCCATTCCGCGGTCGTTCGTGGGCTCGATGAAGCGGCCTCACGACGCATCTCCGGCTATCGCCACCTGCCGCAGGACGAGCGTATTGCACTGATCGCACGCGCCACGGGGCTGGAGGCGACCGCAATCGCGGCCGCCTACCAGAATGCCAGCGGCGCGGGCCGCAAAGACCTTCGAAGCGCGTTCGCCCTGCTCGAGACCGCGCGCCGCCGAATTTTGACCTGACAAGAAAAGGTGCGAGGAATGCAAGAGACCGTTCCAGACAACACCACGCGCGCCGCCGAGATCCTCGAGCGATTGCGTACGGTCATCGGCCGGGCGCTGGTCGGGCAGACTGCCGTGGTCGAGCAGGTGATCGTGGCACTCGCCGCCTCCGGACACGTGCTGATCGAGGGTATGCCCGGGCTCGGCAAGACACTGTTGGTCCGGGCACTCGCGCAGGCGCTTGCGCTGAACTATGGCCGAGTGCAGTTCACCCCGGATCTGATGCCGTCAGACATCACAGGGCACGCCGTCCTGGATCCCCAGACGCGGGAATTGCGTGTGATTCGTGGGCCGGTGTTCACCAACCTGTTGCTGGCGGACGAAATCAACCGTGCTCCCGCCAAGACCCAAAGCGCACTGCTCGAAGTCATGCAGGAGTACCAGGTGACTCTGGAGGGCCAGCCTCACTCGTTGCCGAAGCCGTTCATGGTATTCGGAACCCAGAATCCCGTAGAAACGGAAGGCACATACCCGTTGCCGGAGGCTCAGCTCGACCGATTCCTTTTCAAAATCGAGATCGGCTACCCATCGCTGGAGGAAGAAGTCGGCATTGTGGTGCGATCGACAGAGAACCAGCCCGGTAATCAACTGCCCCTATCCGAGGTGACACCGATGCTGGACGAGCGTTTGGTTTCTACCTTGCAGCAGACTGCTGCACATCAACGCGTCGACGCCCAAGTCGTGGAGTATGCGGTGCGCATTGTGCGCGCTACGCGTGATTGGGTCGGCCTCGCGCTCGGAAGCGGCTCGCGCGGAGCTCTGGCCCTGGTGCGTGGTGCTCGTGCGGTAGCGCTCATGGAAGGACGTAACTTCGTGACCCCTGACGATGTAAAGCGAATCGCACTGCCGGCGCTGCGGCATAGAGTGGCGCTGAGCCCTGACGCTCTGTTGGAAGGGCGTAAGCCAAACGACCTGCTGACGCAGCTACTGGAAACGGTTCCGGCCCCCAGGATGTAAGCCGGCCGGAAAATACCCTTCCAATCCAGGCTCCTCTGACGTGCCTCATGCTTCATGAATAATCTCGGTTGGACCATGCCTGTACGCGTTGTCCCTGCGGGAGCCTGCCTGTTGGTGCTCGCCGCGGCGTCCGCCGTCGCGCTGGCGGCCTTGCTGCTCGGGATTCCGATCGGGTTGGTGGGAGCACTGAGCGCGGTGATTGCCTCAGCGTTGACGCTTGCCGCTGGAATCGATTACGCAATCTCGCAAGGGGCCTGGAAAAGGTCATCTGCACGCATGACACGCCGCATGCCCGCGGCCTTCGCTATCGGTGTTGAGCGCACCATAGAGTTGGTGATTGAGCTCGAAAGCGAGCTCGAGTGGACGGCGTCGTTGTACGACGGCGTAGACCCTACTCTCGTGACAACCGGCCTTCCGACCCGGGTCAGAATTCCAGGTGGCAACCGCTTGGAGGTCTCCTACACTGTCACACCCGTTAGGCGGGGTGAAGTGGTGTTTTCTTCGGCGGACGTGCGCGTTCGCTCCCGGTGGGGCTTGTGCGAAATGTTCGAACGAATCGGCACCCGGGAGGTACGCCGCGTGTATCCCGACTTCGCGCAGGTCGCTCAATATGCATGGCTCGCGGGAGACCGTCGGCTGCGGGAAATCGGAATCAAGACGTATCAGCAACGCGGGGAAGGCACGGATTTCAGGCAGCTCTCCGAGTATCGCCATGGAGATCCCGTGCGACACATCGATTGGAAGGCGACAGAGCGCCTTGGGAAGCCCATCATCCGGGAATTTCAGGATGAGCGGGATCAGTGCATTCTGTTGCTCATCGACTGCGGACGCCGCATGCGCGCGGACGATCGGCAAACCGATCACGGCGGCGCGCATTTCGATCAGGTGCTCAATGCCGTGATGCTCCTGTCGTATGTCGCGCTTCAGCAGGGTGACGCCGTTGGAGCACTGACCTTTGGCACACCACCCAACCTCGAACGCTCTTTTGCGCCTCGAAAAGGAGCGCACGCGCTGAATGCATTGATGAGCGAGATCTATGGGCTACAGCCGACCCCAACACACTCCGATTACGGAGCTGCCGCTCAGGCAGTGCTACGCCGGCATCGCAAACGGACGCTCGTCATTTTGATCACCAACTTTCGGGACGAGGACAGCGCCGAGATCGGCTACGCATTACGGCTGTTACGCTCCCGGCATCTCGTCATGGTTGCAAGTCTGCGCGAGCGGATCGTGCAAGAGTTGATGTCGCAGCCGCTCGTTTCCGGCGAGGCAGCGCTGGAGGTAGCCAGCGCTCACCTGTATGAGCAAGCACGGCGCGATGCTTTCAACCGGCTCGCGGTTCGAGACGCATTGATGGTGGATGCGGAACCGGAACGCCTGGGCGTTGAGCTGGTAAATCGGTATCACGCGGTGAAACGACGCGGATTGATCTGATGGCGGTTGCGGCCCGCCGAGGCATGCGCCGTCTCAACGTGACTGACCAGAAAAAGACGGCAAGCTGTTGAGAAAGGCAATCCCGCAGCCCTTCAGGCGCACGTAGCTGTTATCGATTCGCTTTGCGTAGACAATTCGCGCGAAGATCATGCCGCCGATGGCCGATGCGAGAATGAGGAGCACGCCCAACAGCAGCCCCCACACTCCCCAGCTACTTCCCATTCCGAGCCACATCATTACGGCTCCGGCAAAAGATCCAGTCCAGGCAACGACCAACGCATTACGTCGCCGCTTCTTGTGCTCCATGCAGAGGCCAGCGTTCACAAAGGCCTTCTTGCGTACGATCGCCGCAGTGACGGCATAGATGATGATGTTGAACAACAAGAGCAGATACAGGGCCGGATGATGCCAATAAACCTTCCGCGCCTTGGTGGGCTCATCCGCGGGCTCGTTGCATTTGACGCAGCGGTGAGGCATTGCGGCGCCGGGTAACGTGATCAACACATCGCCGTCGCGCCAGACGGAGATACCGGTGCCAGCGTCCGCCGGCTGGGCGGCGCCGGTGACCTGGAGCGACGCGCGCGAAGGAGCGTATGGGTTTTGATCCGACTGCTTCACGTGACCCGCCCGAGCGAGTAGGTGATCGAAAGAAGCCGAGCCGTACCGACCATTCAAATGGTCGGGGCGCCGAGATTTGAACTCGGGACCCCTTGCACCCCATGCAAGTGCGCTACCAGGCTGCGCCACGCCCCGACAGAGCTTCTTCCAATCGACAGTGCGCACGGGCGGAGGGATCCGCGCGAGCTGCTAATGATACCGCGTTTTCGGTCAATTGCGGCGCGACGTTGCGCTGCAGGCTGAGTCGCCGTCGCAGTCCTCGCGCCCCCGCAGCCCCTGCCCCTTTACCGCCGCAACACCTTCATGAGCTCCTCGAGCTCGGCCCGCACTTGGCGCACGATCTGCTGAGCTTGCGTGGTATCCGTGCGGGCTTCCTCGCCGCCGAGTTTGTTGCGCGCGCCGCCGATCGTGAAGCCCTGGTCGTAGAGCAGGCTGCGGATCTGGCGGATGACGATCACGTCCTGGCGCTGGTAATAGCGGCGGTTGCCGCGCCGCTTGACCGGCTTCAGCTGCGGGAATTCCTGCTCCCAATAGCGCAGCACATGGGGCTTCACCCCGCAGAGCTCGCTCACCTCGCCGATGGTGAAATAGCGCTTGCCGGGGATGGCCGGCAGCTCGGCGTTATTCTTTGGCTCCAACATAGGCTTCGACCCGCGCCTTCAGTTTCTGTCCGGGACGGAACGTCACCACGCGCCGGGCGCTGATGGGAATTTCTTCGCCAGTTTTGGGATTGCGTCCGGGACGCTGGTTCTTGTCGCGCAAATCGAAGTTGCCGAAGCCGGAAAGCTTCACCTGCTCGCCGTTCGAGAGGGCCGCGCGAACTTCCTCGAAGAAGAGATCCACGAGCTCCCGCGCTTCCCGCTTGTTGAGACCGAGCTGGTTGAACAGCGCTTCCGCCATCTCCGCCTTGGTCAGGGCCATCTCGTTATTCTCGTATTTTTGCGTTCAAGCTCTCGCGCAAATCCGTGACGATGGCAGCCATCAAACGCTCCACGTCATCGTCAGTAAGAGTGCGAGAAATGTCCTGAAAAATCAACCCCAAAGCGATGCTTTTTCGCCCTGTTTCTACTCCCGTGCCACGATACACGTCGAAGACACGGAGACTCTGCAATAGGGTCGACGCAGTCAAGACTACACGCTCAGACAAGGCACTTAAAGCCACCGATTCATCTACAACGACAGCAATATCACGCCGTACGTGAGGAAAGCGGGAGATTTCCCGATGTTGGGGTTTTTCAACCGCCAAAGCGCTGGTGAATTCAGGCCGTGCCCCATTTTGTTGCGTATACGCAGACGAGCTTGGGGCCGCTGAGACCGTTCCTCCCAGGTCCAGCTCAAACAGCACTGGTGAATATGTCAAATCAAACTCTCTCACCAGCGATGGATGTAGCTCTCCCATACAACCCACCTCCCGTCCCTCCCGGAGTATCCGTGCGGCCCGCCCAGGATGCAGACACGAGAGAGATACCGGCTCGAACGTGAAGGAACCCGGTACCCCGGTCGCCACAAACAACGCCTCGAGATCGCCCTTGACGTCATAAAAATCCGCTGGTCCGCGCATTTCACGCGGAACGCCCCATTGTTCCGGGAGGCGTGGTCCCCAGGCGATACCGGCAAGAGTGCCGATTTCGCGCGTGACGCTGTTGTCGTCGACCACAAATCGCGCGCCATGCTCGAACAGGCGAATCCGGTCCTGTTGGCGCCGTTGGTTCTCGAGAACCGCACGCAAAAGACCCGGCCAGAGCGACACTCGCATGATCGACAAATCGCTGGCAATTGCATTCGACAGCGCCAGGCTTTTGCGTTCGGGAAACAGTTTCGCCTGCAATCCCGGATCGACGAAAGCAAAGGTGACGGCCTCCTGATAGCCGCGCATCGCCAGCGCTTCGAGAATGGTGTGTTCCTGAGGAACCTCTTCCGGCGCGGCACGAAAGCGCTGCGGAACCAACGCATCGGTCTCGGGAATCGCCTCCAAGCCCACGATCCGCGCGACCTCCTCGATGAGGTCCGCCTCGATCATAATGTCGAAACGATAGGCCGGCGGAGTAGCTTCCCAGCCTTCCTCGGTTGCAACCACCTGCATCTGCAAGGCTTGCAGAGTGCTTGCGACGCGGTCGTCGGGAATGGACACGCCGAGCAGGCGTTTTAGCCGAGAGCGTCTTAGCGCAACGGGGAAGCGCCTCGGCTGGTGCTCCGCCGATTGCGTGACGCAAACAGGCCCCGGCCTGCCTCCAGTGATGGAAAGCAACAAGGCGACGGCCCGCTCGGCAGCACGTTGCTGTTGAGTTGGATCCACACCCCGCTCATAGCGTTGGCTGGCATCGGTCAACATGCCCCAGCGGCGTGAGCGTCCGGCGATTGCCTCCGGTGGGAAATACGCGACTTCGAAGAAGACATCGACGGTCTCGGGACTGACGGACGTCCGCTCGCCGCCCATGATTCCGGCTAATCCCACCGGGCCATCGCGATCGGTAATCAGGAGCACGTCCGGCGAGACTTCGATTGTCTTTCCGTCGAGCAGGGTGATTCGCTCGCCGTCATGCGCTAGTCGGACCCGAATCTCGCCGCGCAGCTTGCCGAGATCGTAGGCATGCATCGGCTGCCCGAGCTCGAGCATCACATAGTTGGTTACGTCGACCACGGGGCTGATCGAGCGAACGCCAGCGCGGCGCAGGCGCTCACGGATCCGTAGAGGTGTGGTGGCACGGTTGTTGACACCACGGATAACACAACCTACGAACGTAGGGCATGCGGCCGGCGCATCCAGGTAGACGGGGAAACGATCGCCGGTAGTTTCGACATCGAGGGCACGCGGCGACGGCGGGTCGCTCAGTTTTCTACCAGAGAGCGCCGCGACTTCACGCGCGATGCCAATGATGGACATCGCATCGCCGCGGTTAGCGGTGATGTTGAGCTCGAGGACCGTGTCGTCGAGCTCAAGGTACTCCCTCACCGCGCGACCCAGCGGCGCATCCGCAGGGAGCTCGATGATCCCGCTCGAGCTTTCCGCAAGCCCGAGCTCCTTGGCGGAACACAACATGCCGAAAGACTCGACCCCGCGCAGCTTCGCCGCCTTGATTTCCAGGCTGCCCGGTAAAGCAGCCCCCACCATGGCCAACGCGGTTTTCAGTCCCGCACGAGCATTGCTCGCGCCACAGACGATCTGCAAAGGCTCACCGTGGCCTATCGACACGCGACAGACCTGTAGTTTATCGGCTTGTGGATGGCGTTCCGCCGAGACGATCTCCGCGACTACAACCTGCGTGAAAGTGGGTGCCGCGGCCTCGAGCGCGTCGAGCTCGAATCCTGACATGGTCAGACGCGAGCCGAGCTCACGCGCAGGCCACGGGACGTCCACCCAATCAGCCAACCATGAATAAGGAACCTTCATCGCTCAAAACGCCCGGAACTGCCGCAGGAATCGCAGATCGTTCTCGAAGAACAGCCGCAAATCGTTTACGCCATAACGGAGCATCGCAAGGCGATCGATACCGGCGCCGAACGCATAGCCGGTGTAGCGCTCGGGATCGACGCCGCTCGCCTTCAACACGTTCGGATGGACCATGCCACAGCCAGAGATCTCCAGCCAGCCAGTGTGCTTGCAGGTGCGGCAACCCTTACCCTCGCAGAAGACACACGACATGTCGACTTCCGCCGAAGGCTCGGTGAAAGGAAAGTACGACGGCCGCAAACGCATCGCCAGGTCACGCTCGAAGAACGCCTGCAGGAAGCCGTGCAAGGTCGCCTTCATGTTCGCGAAGCTGACGTTCTCCCCGACGACCAGCCCCTCGAGCTGGTGGAACATCGGCGAGTGCGTCATATCGTGATCGTTCCGATATACACGCCCAGGCGCAATCACGGCTAAGGGCGCCCCATGAGCAAGTAGCGCACGCACCTGTACCGGCGAGGTATGCGTGCGTAGCAGACGCCCGTCCGGCATATAGAAAGTGTCGTGCATCGCCCGGGCCGGATGGTTGGGCGGGATGTTGAGAGCTTCGAAGTTGTGGAAGTCGTCTTCGATTTCCGGACCGGATGCCACTTCGAAGCCGGCGTGACGGAACAACGTCTCGATACGCAGCCGCGCCTTCGTAACCGGATGCAGGCCGCCCCGCTCTTCCCCACGTCCGGGGAGCGTGACGTCAATACGACCGGCGGCGAGCTTACGCTCGACGTCAGCACGCTCCAACTCCGCGCGGCGAGCGTCGATGGTTGCGCTTACGCGCTCCTTTGCCTCATTGATGCGTTGGCCCGCGGCGGGACGCTCGGCCTTTGGAAGCGCACCGAGAGACTGTAGCTGCTCGGTGAGGACACCCTTCTTCCCGAGCCAGCGCACTCGCGCTTCATCGAGTGCTGCCAGGTCACCGCAGGCACTGACCTCGGTCAGCGCCTGTTGAATCAGGGAAGTCAGGTCTTGCATGCGCGCTCATTGGCCCGACCCGAAGTCGGTACATCACTGCGACCGGTGGGAATCCCCCCACCGATCGCATGAAGCTCGAATTCGAGGGCGATCGCTGCCCGACGCCTTCCAACAAGGCCAAGCGAGTGCAAGACCACTCCCTGTTTGCTCAGGCGATACCGAGAGCGGTCTTCGCTTGCTGCGCGATTGCGCCGAACGCTTGTGTGTCGTGTACGGCGATGTCGGCGAGCATCTTGCGGTCGATCTCCACTCCGGCTTTGGAAAGACCGTTGATGATACGGCTGTAGCTCAAGCCATAAACGCGGGCAGCCGCGTTGATGCGCGCGATCCATAGAGCGCGGAACTCGCGCTTCTTCGCGCGCCGGTCGCGATAGGCATACTGGCCGGCTTTGATGACGGCCTGTTTTGCCGCGCGATAGACCTTGCGCCGGGCGTTGTAGTAGCCCTTCGCCTTGCCAAGAA
>CAZBTV010000062.1:0-42288 GCA_964494895.1 uncultured Steroidobacteraceae bacterium
GAGCTTGTGGATCACCGGGTCGAGCGCGAGTGTCTTCTCGACCAGCGCAGGCAGCTCGATCAGACGCCCCACGAGCCCGCGCTCGCGTTCAGCGTCGGCGCCATGATGCTTCGCCAGCGCGATCACGAACATCGATAGCGCGGCGAGTTGCGTGGTGAAAGCTTTTGTCGAAGCAACGCCGATCTCCGGACCCGCGCGAGTCAACATCACGAGCTCCGACTCGCGTACGAGAGAGCTCTCCGGCACGTTGCAGATAGAGAGCGAGGAGAGATAACCCGACTGTTTTGCCAGGCGCAAAGCGGCGAGCGTGTCGGCGGTCTCCCCCGACTGGGAGATGGTCACGAACAGTGAATTCGGCGGTACGAGAGGATTCCGGTACCGGTACTCACTCGCGATGTCGACCGAGCAGGGCACCTTGCAAATCTGCTCGACGAAATAACGTGCAACGCATGCTGCGTGATAGCTCGTCCCGCACGCGACGATGTGCACATTCTGGGTACGTTTCAACACTCCGGTAGCGGCAGGGCCAAACGCCGCTTCGAGCAAACGACCGTTCGCCACCCGCTCCTGCAGCGTGTCGGCAATGGCGCGTGGCTGCTCGTGGATCTCCTTCAACATGTAGTGCCGGTACTGCCCTTTCTCGGCCGCATCGGCCGACAGCTCGCTCTCACGAACCGGTCGCTCGACGCTGTTACCTTCCTTGTCGATGACGCGGATGGACTTGCGCCGGATCTCGGCGACATCACCCTCCTCGAGAAACATGAACCGGCGTGTCACCGGCAACAGGGCAGACACGTCCGAGGCGACGAAATTCTCCTCGACACCGAGGCCAACCACGACAGGGCACCCCTCCCGCGCGAGGATGAGGCGGTCGGGGTCGCTCTCACTCACAACTGCCAGAGCATAGGCCCCCTCGAGCTCGGCCACAGTTGCGCGAACAGCCTTGAAGAGATCCTTCACCAGAGAGAGGTGATGATGTATCCGATGCGCGACAACTTCGGTGTCCGTCTCGGAAGTGAATTTGTAGCCCAGCCGCTTCAGCTCTTCCCGCAGCTCCTCATGATTTTCGATGATGCCGTTGTGGACGATCGCCACGCCATCAAGGGAAACATGGGGGTGCGCATTGCGTTCGCTGGGGACGCCATGCGTTGCCCAACGGGTATGGGCGATCCCGACCTTACCGCTCGCCGGGCTCTGCCCCAACGCCTCATCCAGTGTCTTTACCTTGCCGACAGTGCGCAATCTGGTGAGCTGCCTGGAGCCGTTCAGAACGGCCAGACCAGCCGAATCGTAGCCACGATATTCGAGCCGCCGCAGGCCCTCCATGAGAATGGGGACGACGTTGCGCTCGGCGATGGCACCAACGATTCCGCACATGACTTTCGTGGCCTCGATGTTTTCTGGCGCGGTGGGCCGTCAAGTTTGCCTGAAGTCGCCCTGCAAAGGCGATTTCCGTCCAAGCAAGACGTGAACCCGGTCGCTGCCTCACAGGCATGGAAGTTGCGGCAGCCCACAGCTGGGAAACCGCGAGGGGATAACCATGAACATTATCATCTGGCTGATTGTAGGCGGTCTGATCGGGTGGATTGCCAGCAAGATCATGAATACCGACGCTCAGCAGGGGATCGGTCTCAATATCGTGGTCGGCATCGTCGGCGCCTTGCTCGCCGGATGGCTGATCACCCCCCTTGTTGGGGGTGGCACCATCAACCAGGGTGACTTCAGCCTCAGCGGGCTGATCATATCGCTCCTGGGAGCGATCGTCCTGTTGGCGATTGTGAACCTGTTCCGGCGGGGACGAGCGCGGTAGGTGAGAAGATAGAATGTGGCGCCTGCGTGCCCTCGCGGGCCGGGCGCCTCTTCTCTTTGCGTTTCAACCCGAGCGCGCAGCCTTGAGGCTTGCGAGTGCGGATCGCGCCTCCTCCGCCCCGGCAAAACTGGCCGATCCGGAAAGCGCTGTCTCGAGGTTGCGACGCGCATGCTCCTTTTCTCCGAGCCGGAGCTGTGCCATTCCCAGGTGATAGCGAATCACTTTCGAGTCAGGAGAGCGGTCTGCCGCACGCTCCAGGGTGATAACGGCTTCCCGGTATTCGCGACGCTTGAAGCGCACCCAGCCGGCGGTGTCCAGCAACGAGGCGTTCTCCGCGCTCGCGAAGCCCTCAGTCAAGGCGTACGCACGATTCAAGCTTGCGGCGTCGGTTCTGTAGCTGACCAGCAACATGGCGAGGTTGTTGGCGGCGAGTTGCCGCCCGCTGGAATCGCCCTTTTCATAGAGACTCTCATAACACGCAATGGCCTCGGCAATGCGACCCTGCCGCTCATAGAGTGAGCCCAGCTCGGTGACCACTCGCGGTTGCGCGGGTGCGACACTGAAGGCGGCCTGATAGCTTTCGAGCGCGCCATTCAGGTCGCCGACGGCCAGCCGAACTTGACCGAGGTCCCGGTGGGCGACCCAGGAGCGTGGATCGAGTCTGGTCGCCTTGGCCAAAGCATCGGCCGCGTGCGGCAGATCCTTCGCTGCGAGGTAAGTGCTCCCCAGCAAGTCGAGCAACTGTGCATTGTCGGGGTCGCGGCCCAGGGACTGTTGCAGTCTGGTTATGGCGGCCGCACTTCGTCCGCCCTCGAGATCGAAGCGGGTCAGCGAGGCCAGAATATCGAGCGACCCCGGCCGCAGCTCGAGTGCGTGCTCGAGATTTTTGCGGCTCTCCTCGGCACGACCCTCGTCATGCGCAATGAGGCCAGCAAGGTAATACCCTCCGACGAAGTCAGGGCTCAGTGTCTTGAGATCCTCCGCCGCCTTTTGCGCCGCAACCAACTCATGATCGGCCATGTAGGCGCGAACCAGCGCTTCGCGAGCTTGCGGCTCCTTTGGAGCACGGCGCACAGCATCCTCGAGCACCGTCACCGCTTGCAACGCGCGGCCGGTTTGGATCAGAAATTGCGCAAATTCGATTCGGACCGTAACGTCGTCTGGGGACGAGTCCATTGCTGCCCGCAGCGTCTCCTCAGCAAGCGCTGGCTCGCCCTTGGCGAGATACGCGCGGGCCAACGTGCGTTGCAAAACCGGTGACCTGGGTTGATCACGCAATACCGCGCGCAGATCCGCTATCGCGCCCGTCGGGTCATCATGAGCGAGCTCGATGTTGGCTCTCATGATGAGCGCATCGTCATCATGCGCGCTTTTGGCGAGAACCTCCTGGAGGAGCCTTTTCGCCTCTTCCACGTGCCCTTGCGAGAGGTCGATGGCTGCTATCCGATCACGAGCGGCCAGACCCTTGGAGCCGAGCCCGTCGCGACGGATCACATCCCGATATGTCGAGAGAGCCTCCGTCACCGCGCCAGTCCTTTGCAGCAACGCGCCGAGAGCAAGACGGAGCTCCTCGTTCGCCGGCTCGCGAGCGAGAAAGTCCTTCATGACCTTCTCACCTTCCTCTCGCGAGCGTTGCAAAGTGATGAAGTCCACCAGAGCCAGCTTCGCCGCGTCTTGCTCCGGAAGGTCGCGGACAGCGTCCTCGAGAACCCGCTGAGACTGTTCCAACTCGTGCGCTTGCAGGAAATGACTTGCCAGCCGCATGCGTGGAGCGATCTCACGCGGCTCCAGAGCGATGATCTTGCGCATCTGCTCCTCAGCCTCGCGCGGCTGCTGATTGGCGAGCAACACACTCGCCAGAATACTGTGCAGCTCGATCGAGTCAGGCGCCTTGCTCACAGCGTCGGTGACCAAAGTGACCGCGCCTGCGGTGTCACCCGCCCGTAGCGCCAGAGCAGCCAGAACACCGACCGCATTTTCGTTGGCGGGGGCCGTTCGCAACGCGCGCTCTGCGTCCGAGCGAGCTTCCGTGTCGTCCTTGAGCTCGTGTCGAACGGCGGCGCGGGCGGCCAGGAGGTCCGGATCGTCAGGATGGCTCAACAGTCCCGGCGAGATTACCTCCAGAGCACGTTGGGGCGCGCCCCCCAACACGAAGACCTTCGCCAACCGCGCACGCGCACGGCTGTCCTCCGGCTGGACGTCGATCGCTGCCTGGTAGAATTCGACCGCCTCGCGGAGATTGCCGCGCCTCTCCGCCACCGTCCCGTTCAAAAAGAAGGCCTCGCCATTGCGTGGCTCGATCTGCAGGGCATTGCGGAATTCGACACTGGCCTTGTCGAAGTTGCCGGCAGCCAGGTATTGCTTGCCGCGCTCCATGTGACTTTGAAATCGGGAATGGGAGCTGCCGCACGCTGCAAGAAGCAAAACGCCCGCGAGCATTGCCAGGCAATGTATCGGCCGCCGGACTGCAAACACGGGGATCATTGCGGGGACGTTGTTCTTGGCTTCCGGACTTCGGATCGCCAAATGTAGGAAGCAGCGATTACGAGGGTGTGACACAGATCAGCCGGACAGACGTGCCGACTTTAGATGATCAGCCAGCCGCAGCGACAAGGCCAGGGCGGTGAAAGTGGGATTGGCTATGCCGCCCGCTGGAAATACAGCGGGCCCAGCCACGAACAGATTGTCAACATCATGGCACCGCAGGTCCGTTCGTGTGACGCCGGTCCGCGCGGTTGCCCCCATGCGAGCCGTCCCCATATGGTGGAAGATATCGCGTGCGGCGCCGGGCGTGTCACGCAGCTCGAAATCGGGAGCCGGGGCAAGCCGGACCCTGCCGAGCCCCAATCGCTCGAATTCGGCGGCAATACGCCTCGCGAAACCAGTGAGTGTCCGGCGCTCGAGGTCGCCAACGTGCCAATCGAGGCGCGCTCGCGGCACGCCGAAAGCGTCAACGCGCGTATCGAGCAGCACGCGGCTATCACAGCTAGGGGCCTGCTCCGAATCGATCAGAAGCCGGACCGCTCCGGACCCTGGGGAACGGCGGCGCCTGGCAAGATAGCGCGCGAGTACGAGCCGCGTCAGCTCCGCACTACCCTTCAACATCGCGATCCCCTCATCCCAGGATGGAAGCTCCAGGCGTCCTGCCTGCAGGGAGCGGAGAATACGCCTCAATTCCATCCATCCGAGCGCGTCTGGAATCTGGAACGCGATGTGCGCCATGACGTTGAGCCATCCCTCGCGTCGCATGACCTCATCCGTCGGCTCTATTTTTACGCTATACATGGTGGCGCCGACGTATCGAGGATCGAAGAGATCCTGAACGGTGCGGCGCGAGGTTGGCTCGAGCTCGCCGGCTATGTAGGAAACGTGGTCCTGGAAAAAGCGGCCCACGAGACCACTGGAATTTGCCACGGTGTTGCCGTTGGTAGTTTGTGAAGCCAACAGCAGGCGCGCGGTCTCGATTCCTCCGCATGCGATGACGAACGCGCGGGCACGGATGCTGGCCTGCCGTCCTCCACGAGAGCGAACGGCGACTGTCTCACAATGAGTACCGTCTCTCGAGCACTCTACGCCGACGACGGTCGCATCGATCAGCACCGAAACATTCCGGGACCGCTCGAGCTCGCGACGCCAGAGGACCGCAAAGTTCCTGCGGCCGAGTGCTGCCCACTGCGAAAAGCGGATCTGGAATTCCCGTGGATCGAACGCGGGAGGAATCACTCCGAGACGGTGCCATACAGCCTCATCGTATGGCGGCCCCTCGATCCGAAGAAGTCGCTCAGCACGCCGATAGTACGGCTCGAGATCCTCCAGCCGCAGCGGCCAGCCGCTGTTGGGAATCCACGGGCGGCACTCGACCTCGCTGCCGCGTAGAGGAATGAGCTGGCCGCCCCAGGCACGAGTAGTTCCGCCAAGTGAGCGAATCCTGCCCTCGCGCCAGCCGTCATGGCGCAGGCCGATATTCTCGAGCTGGTTGAGATCGTCGCCCTGTGCGTCGGGCTCATGGAGTCCGGATTCGAGTACCAGGATACGGCCGGTGCCCCGTAGGAATTCCGCGGCAAGCGACAGCCCAGCCGCTCCCGCTCCAACGATACACAGGTCCCATACTTGCGTCTCAGGTGCGAAGCCAGCGTCAACCGCGCCAAAATCGTGGATCACGGATCTGATCCAAGCAGATGTACGAGCTCGCGGACACGCTCGTCGTCGTGCGAGCTGCTGGCCGCACGGGCGTTGCTCTCGATCCGACGCGTGGAGCGCGACTGCATCAGCACGATTCCCTCCGGATTCGCCAACACAGCCGCTCTCAGCAGAAGTCCTCCCAACTCTTCATCAGCAACGCGGCCGAACGCCGGCAATCTCTCCCGGCAGGCAATGATCGCGCGGCCAATAAAGCCATAGGTAATCACCACCCGATCGCCAGCCGGGTCCTTCGGCGTCAGGCCGGGCGGCAGGGCCTTGGTTTGCCTTGTCAGGTCACTATCGAACTGAATGACCTGTGAGAGTCGCGGTCGCTGTTGCAAGACCGGGAGCAGCCAATGGAAACCAGTGGCTACGCCAAAAGCGACGATCTTCCCTTGCCGCTTCGTATTTTCGAGCCAGTCGATGAGCTCCTCGTCAGGCAGTGCTGCCACGGAAGCTTCATGCGCCAGAAAGAAATCAACATAGTCGGTCCGCAGCGCCCGAAGACTTTTCTCCAGGCTCGCCTGCGCAGCGGCCAGCGAGAAGGACGGTGAGCTCTGGAGTACACCGGCGTTGCGAACCGCAGTGCGCCGCAGCCTCGGAAACAACTCGAGCGCCCGGCGGGCGGCACCCTGGAGGAAGACCAGGCGCGAGGCGAGGGCAGACGGCTGCAGGCCGAACTTCGTCGTGAGGGTGACGTCACCGCGCCGGCCACGCAAAAAGCGCCCGAGCGCGCGCTCCGACTCACCAAACCCGTACAGAGGCGCTGTGTCGAAATGGGTAATGCCGCTAGCCAGCGCCGCGGCGAGCACATCCTGCCGTCGGCGGGCACTCCCGATCCGTAGCAGGCCACCGGTTCCGAAACCGACTCTGGAGGTCGTTTTCCCGATGAGCGACAGCCGTACTGTCCGACTCGCGGATGGCAGGGACCTTGCGTCAACCGCGACACCCGCGCTCATACGGGCAAGCCACGGCGCCGCCTCTCCAGCTCCGCCCCTTTGCAGGAAATCATGTATTCGTAAATGGCTTGAAGCGTGGCATATGTGAAGCCGGCACGTCCGTCGAGGAAGCCGCGGCGCCAGCCGTAGTAGTAGAGAAACTTGACGAGGGGGCGCGCGGGTAGCTGAAAGAAGATGTCCTTCATGGCCCGCCGCCGCTCGTTGGGATCGCTCGACCAGAGCGATCCGGAGGCGGCCCGTCGCTCTCGCACCTTCGCGGCCTCGACCGCCTCCATATCGGAGTAGCGGTTATGCCGGGCAATCCAATGGGATAGTCCATGGCTGAAGGGATAGTGAACGATGTGCCCCGACAGCTCACCGATCGGGCCATCGACCACCGCAACCGGGTTCACCAGACGTTCATACCGGATTCGCCGCGGCCGGAACAGGCGCACCAGCCAGGTCGGGTAAAGCTGCGCGTGCTTGAGCCAGCGCCCCATGAAGAAATCCTTGCGTCGCACGCGAAACGCGGCTTCCGGAGCCGCCGGCAGCGCGTGCGCCAGCACATCGTCGCGCAACTCCGGCTGACAACGCTCGTCCGCATCGAGATACAGCACCCACGGATGACGAAAGTCGATGTGGGTGACGGCCCAGTTCTGATGCGCCGACCAATTGTCAAATGCACGCGTGACCACCCGCGCGCCGCGCTCCTCCGCGATGGCGCACGTCCGGTCGGTGCTCAAAGAGTCGAGAACCACCACGTCGTCGCACCAGGAAAGCGACTCCAGGCACGCCGCAATGTTGATCTCTTCGTTGAGAGTCAGGATCAGGGCCGAAACACTCACCGTCGTCACCAAAACGTCGTATTCGCCGAGTACTATTTTCGGTCCGCAAAAAGCGGGCCGCCCGAAATTCTGAAGCGAAACATGCAAGCGTTGCGTCCGCCGTCACCCTTTTGGGTCTACACACTGCTTGCGGTCGTCGCGGCTATCGCGATCGTACCGTTCGCCCATGTTCTCGGGAGCCTCTACAATATCTGGAACCTCAAGCCCGAGTATAGCCACGGCATCATCATCCCGGTGCTGTCAGCTTTCCTGATCTGGCGGCAACGCGGACAACTGCGCGAGCTGCCGTTCACCGGATCGTGGCTCGGCGTTGTGCTCATCGCGGCCGGACTGACACTGCGCTTCGTTGGCGAGTCGACCACGATGCAGACGCTCGAGCACTACGCTTTTCTACTGGTGTTGTATGGCGTAGTCCTTACCCTGGTAGGACCTGCTGTGTTCCGCCGGCTGTGGATGCCGCTTCTGATCCTGATATTCGCGGTACCGCTTCCCTCGCTGGTCGACAACGCGTTGTCGCTACAACTACAACTCCTTTCGTCCCAGCTGGGCGTGTGGGTGATACGGGCCGCGGGAATCAGCGTGCTGCTCGAAGGCAACATCATCGACCTCGGCAGCTATCAGCTCGAGGTAGCGGAGGCATGCAGCGGCCTGCGCTATCTCTTCCCTCTCATGACACTGGCATTCATCCTCGCGTACCTCTTCCGCGGGCCGATGTGGAAGCGCATCGTCATCTTCCTGGCCAGCATTCCGATCACCGTGGTCATGAATAGCCTGCGCATAGGCATCATCGGCATCACCGTGGAATATTGGGGTGCGAGCATGGCCGAAGGAGTGCTGCACGACTTCGAAGGCTGGCTCGTCTTCATGCTGAGCACAGGGGCGCTGGTGCTTACCGCTTTCGGACTGTCCCGGATCGGGCAATCGCGCGTGCCGTGGCGTATTGCGATTGATCTCGGCCCTCAGCACACGCAACAGCAGCTCCAGCCGCAGCCGGCGACGGCCGCAAGGACGCTGCCGTACCCATTCATGGCAGCGACCGCGCTCATCGTTGCCGGCGCGGTTGCAAACGTGGCAGTGCCCACTCCACATGCCACATTTCCCGTGCGCACGAGCTTTTACGACTTTCCAACTCACGTCGGCGAGTGGGTCGGCACACGGGAGGCGTTGCAAGGCGTCTATCTCGACGCGCTACGGCTCGACGACTACGTGTTGGCCGACTTCCATGGGGCGGACGGACAGGTCGTCAACTTCTACGCAGCTTACTATCAGAGCCAGGACTCGACGCGAGCCATACATTCGCCACACGATTGTATTCCGGGCGGCGGCTGGGAAATCACGCATTTCGGGCAGCGTACGCTACCGGCTCGCGACGGCGCCTTCAAAGTCAACCGCGCGATCGTGCAGTTGGGCACTCACCGGCAGATCGTGTACTACTGGTTCGAGGAGCGAGGGAGGCGTCTGACAAGCGAGTATGCGGCTCGCTGGTATCTGTTCTGGGACGCGCTCACCCGCCATAGGACTGATGGCGCGTTGGTAAGATTCGTGGCGCCTCTGCCACCGGATGCGAACGAGTCGGATGTGGATGAGCGCATTACCCACTTGGCGATGAGCATCGAGCCGACGCTGCGGCGTTACGTACCGGGCTGAGTGGGAATATGCCCGTAGAGGCGCGTCCGCGCCAGCAAGTGGCGGGACATGTACGGCTGGCCCAAGGCGGCCAGCGAGCTCTCAAAGCGACAGCCGCAGAAACAGGCTCTCCGGGATCGCGCGGATCACCATCATGATGGGGCGCCAGAATCCGGGCAGATAAACGGTCCCGCGGTGCCGGTCGAGCGCTCGCACTATTCCCGCGGCGACATGCTCCGGCCGCGCCCACAACGGTCCCTTCGCGAATGCCGCGGTCATGGGTGTATCGACAAAGCCGGGCTTGATGGTCACAACATTCACGCCACACTTGCCCAGGCGCTGCCGCAGTCCGGACAAAAAAGCCGTCACCAGCGCCTTGGCGCTGCCGTAGACATAGTTGCTACCGCGGCCGCGGTCGCCCGCCACCGATGAGATCACCGCTATGGTGCCCGCTCGCTTCTGTGCGAGGCGGTTCGCAATTCGCGTAAGCAGCGCTACGACGGAAAGCGCGTTGGTCTTGATCTCTTGCAAGGTCAGCTCGACGGAGCTCTCGCACTCCTTCTGATCACTCAGCGTGCCGTGAGCGATCAATACCGTATCCCATCCCGCAAGAAATGACTCCGCCCGCGCGAGCATCGACTCGTGCGCCCGGAAATCATTTACGTCGAGCACTTCGGAACCAACACGCGGGCTGCCGCGTACCGCCAGATCCGCCGCGATCGCGGCAAGCCGCGCCTCATTGCGTGCCACCAGATATAGAGCATCGCCTCGCTCAGCTAGCGTGCGCGCGGTCGCCTCCGCGATGGCGGAGGTCGCCCCGATAATCAGTACTCTTCTCACGCGTTCTCCGTTACCCGCCGCCAGAAGCTCGAAGAGCAGGCCGGGTCGATGTAGTCAGCAAACGTCTGCCAGCGTGGATAGCCACTGCGGAACAGAGCGCCTGGCATGCGCGCGTCCTTGGCAGGATAGAGTGTGCCACCGGCTGCACTGACGATGCGATCGAGCGACTGGAAAAGGCGTTCCACAGCGGCGCCTTTATTTGGAAAATCGAGAGCCAGCGTGACTCCTTCGCGCGGGAAGGAAAGCATTCCAGGCGAAACCGGGCTGCCAAAGCGCTTGAGCACCGCAAGAAACGAGCCCAGACCGCTGCGCGCAATAGTGTCGAGCAGCTCTGTTGTCGCATCCCGGGCGACGCTCATGGGTACCACGCACTGGTACTGGTAGAAGCCTGCGGGGCCATACAGCCGATTCCAATGCAGTATCCGGTCCAGTGGAAAGAAAAAGCCCTGGAAATGCACGCTCGTCCGCTTCCGCCGGCCGCGCTGCCGATGGTAATGCAGGGTGTTGAAAACACGCAGGGAGACCGCGTTCACGAGCGACATGGGCGGCGCGAACGGCACGGCCATGTTTTTGGCAGACACCGACTCCCGGAGCACCTGTTGCTGCCCGTGATTGGCGCATTGCAAAAGGCCTCGTCCGAGCCGCTTGCCCCGGCCCAGGCAGTCGATCCAGGCCACGGTGTACTCGAACTCGCGCTCCAATTCGGCGCATAGTGAAAAGAACTCATCGAGGTTCGCAAAGCGGATGCTCTCGACATCGAGTGTTGGACCCTTGATGGGCCGAAGTTGCAGCTCCGCCCAGGTCACCACGCCTGTCAATCCAAGTCCGCCGACGGTCGCGGCGAACCAATCCGGGTTTTCGCCGGGCGAGCAGCTCAGCCGCGTGCCGTCCGATCTCAACAGCTCGAGCCGCCGCACGTGGCATCCGAAGGAGCCGGCCGCGTGATGATTCTTGCCGTGCACGTCATTCGCTATGGCGCCACCAACCGTGACATAACAGGTCCCGGGCACGACAGGGAGAAACCAACCCGCAGGAACGACGAGGCGCAGGATGTCGGACAACAGCGTTCCAGCCTCACACGCGAGCACCCCTGCTTCACGATCGAAGTGAATGAACCGATCGAGCGATCGGGTTTGTAACAGACCGCCGCCGGCATTGAGACAGCTATCGCCATAACTGCGGCCATTTCCGAAGGGCAACACCGTGCTTGCCGGCGGAAGCGCCGGGAAGCTGTCATGGCGGCCTTGCAATCCATACACCACATGCGGCGCGCGGATGACGTTTCCCCAGGACGAGACGATGCGTGTAGCCATCAGATGGCAACGGCGATCGTAATGGCCGCGATCAGGCCAAGCATGAGGCTCAACCGATCCTTCAACGCGTAGACGACCGGATCGTCGTGCATCTTGCCCCGATGGGCCGTCATCCAGATCCGGCTGATCCAGTAGAGCATGAGGACGCAGAGCGTCCAGATAGCCTTCGGACGATGATACAAGGCCTGGATGTCGGGAGAATTGATATAGAGCGCCAGGACCAGCACGCTGAGGTATCCGGCTGCCGTCCCCAGACTCTGCAGCACCGACAGATCCTCCACATGGTAGCCACGACCGACTGCCTGGAGCCGCTGTTGCCGGCGCAAGCTGTCCAGCTCCGCATATCGCTTCACGAACGCGAGGCTGAGAAACAGGAAGACCGAGAACAACAACAGCCAGAACGACAGCGGCACCTCTACGGCTCCGGCACCGGCAATGACACGCAACGTGTACAGTCCCGCCAGCGCGACCGCGTCGACCAACAGTATCTTCTTCAGACCGAAGGAATAAGCCACCGTCAAGGCATAGTAACCTGCGAGGACCAGCTGGAACCTCTGCGGCAGAAACGCGGCGATCACAGCGGCAGCCGCGAGCAGCGCCGGAACCAGCGCAAAGCCTGTGGCAAGCGGCAGGTCTCCCGCGGCGAAAGGCCGTTTCGACTTACGTGCATGTGCACGGTCTGCCTCGAGGTCCAACAGGTCATTCAGTACATACACTGAGGAAGCGCACAGACAGAATGCAGCCAAGGCCAACAGGCCACTCATGAGCGCATCGAGGTCGCCTATCTGATGCGCCGCAAGCAGCGGAATGAGAACGAGAACATTCTTCGACCATTGATGCGGCCGGAGCGCACGGACCAACAGTCGAAGCCCCTTGCCCCTGCTGGGGCGCCGCAGGTCCTCGCAATAATCAAACCCGCCTTGGCCGAACCGCTGGCTGAGCAGTGCCTTCTTCTCCGCCCCGACGATGTTGACCCGGGAGTTGCTCGCGATGAAGCCATCGAACAAGCCGAGATGCTCGGCTACCGAGGCGGCCAGCTTCTCGTTGGCCGCGGTACACAACCATAGCGAACGACCTTTGGCGCGCTCACTTCTCAACCGGGACAGCAGCTCCTGATCGTATGGAAGTGTTGCCGGATTCAAGGGTGCTTGCGCGGCAACCCGCGACTTCAGCCCGGCCATCCCATGCCGCATGAGCCAGAACAGGGCAACGAATATATACAGGGCGTTGTGCTTGACCAGCCTCAGCAGGGACTCGATCTGCAAGTCACCGCGCACCAGCAAACCATCGAGGTCGACGCATAATGGCGGCGACAGCGCTTCCACGTTCACGGCCATGCGGACACCGGGCGTTGCATCCTGTCTCGCAGAACCCAGACCGCGATCCAGCCAATGCAAACGGCAAGCCACAGCGTGACGACGCGACAGACCATGGTGACCAAGAGCGCGTCGCCAACCGGATAGCCCTGCGCAGTCAGCAACGCGGTCATCACTGCCTCGGTGCTCCCGAGGCCACCGGGCAGGAAAGACAAGGCACCGGCCAACACGGCGATCGCGTAGATCCCGACCCCAGTTGCAAGGGAGACATGCGTTATCGGGAACATTGAGCACAGCACGTACAGCCCTATTCCCTCGAGACCCCACGCCAAGAACGCCAAGGCAAATCCAAACAGCAGCACGCCCGGCCGCAACAAGGATCGCGCCGCACCGAACGCCCTGGCCGCTCCTCCGAGGGCGCGAGTCAACACACCAGGCATCCAGGTTGCCGTTTCCAGCCTCGTGGCGAGCGAAGGCCACGGGAGAATCCAGAGCAAAGCCAACACGGCTACGGCGAGGGCTCCCGCGCTCCACGTCAAGAATTGATAGCCTGGCGCCGTTGTGGCGGCCAGCGCAGCCAGCACGATCATTGCGGTGACGTCCATGAGCCGCTCGACGAAGAATGCGCCCGCAATGTTCGAAAGCGTTGTGCCGGCCCGGGAGTAATAACGGGCTCGCGCCATCTCGCCGACTTTACCGGGCGAGACCGTGAAAGCGAAGCCCGCGATATAAGTAAGCGCGGTAAACCCCAGCGGCAGAGGGCACCCTAACCGAGCCAGATAGCGCCGCCAACGGACAATGCGAACGGCGTAGTTGAGAAGAGAGCACAACGCCGCCAGAAACAGCAGGTCCCACGAGCGCGCCAGGGGAGCCAAGGACACGAGCGCGAGATCGCCGCGCAGGTCGTACAGGCAGACCGCAGCGAACAGTGCCAGCAGCCCCGGGAAGGCATAACGAGAGAGTCGCTGCATCTGGAGGATGGTCGTGGTGCATTCAGCGGACATTCTTTTCGAGCATCGACCCGCTGGGAACGAAAGTCAGGCTAATCCGCGAACCTTACGATGCGGTGACAGCTCGAGATCAGCTCGAGACGTGAAAGTACCTGTCATCATGCCCCTCTATACTGCGTTCCCAGCGTAGCCTCCCCGTTCGCAGGGATCTTCAAAAATGACAGCCATCCTCTTCAAAGTGGCGCTCGTCCTTGCCAGCGGCCTGCTGGGCGCATGGGCGCTCCGTTCCAGGCTCATGGAGCTGCCGGAAAGACTTTTCATGTCGTGGGTGCTGGCCCTGCAGGTCATTCCCGCAATAGGGCTGTTCGTGACGCTATACGTCCTGGGCCATCAGGAGCCGACTTCCGACGTGCCTGCCTACTATCTACCGGCCGCACGCGCGGCTCTGGCCGGGCAGGTGCCTTTTCGGGATTTCGCACTCAGTTATGCGCCCGGCTTCCCATATATCGGTGCGGCTCTGGCCTTGGTGTGGAACAGCGGAAAAGCGTTTGCGCTGTTTGCAATCGGGGTGAACGCTGTAGCCCTGATGTGGTGGCACTCCGCGGCTGGCGCCTTCTACGAGCGACCCCTGGCTCGTCAATGCACCGTCCTTTATGCCACCTGCGGCCACGTGCTTATCCAATCACTGTTGGGGACGAACCAGGTCTGGATCAGCGCAGGACTCGCCGCGAGCGCGATGCTGATTGCACGCGACCGGAGCATGGCGTCCGGGATCGCTCAGGCAGTGACAGCCTGCATAACGAAGGTTCTCGCACATATCTTCTGGCCGGTGCTTTGGATCTGTGCGCCTCGCCGCTCGCTGTGGCTGCTGGGCGCGCTCGTGCCGACGGGAGCGTTATATGGCTCTTTTATTGCCTTGGGGGCCGGCCCGGGACTTCTGTATCCGCTGCGTCACGAAGGCGAGCTCATCAGCCCCGGAAACCTCCCCTACCTGCTGGACCTCATTCTTGGTGCCGCCGGCTCGTTGGAGCGGCTCTTCCTCGATGGCATGACACTCGTCGCACTAGGGGTGACGACGGTATGGCTCTGGTTGAATGCGCAGCGGATGCCCGCCGCCGCTCGCCAAAGACTCTTGCTGGCGGGCATGGCCCTGACCGGGCTCGTCTTCATGCTCTTCAGCAAAAAGAGTTTTACCGTGTATCTGGTCTTCGTTCTGTATCCCATCGTCCTGATGCTCGCCAGAGGTGTCACGAGCTGGCGCGCGCGCGTTGGCTTTCTGACCGTGTTCAACCTGCTGCTGGCCGTGGAGCCCAGCTTGTGGTTCTACCTTGAAGGAAACCGCTGGACGTTGCGAACCTGGTTCGCGACGGGAGGCGGCGCTGCCGCAGTGACTTTCGTGTTGCTCGATATCGCTCTGCTCGCGTGCTACGTATACCTGGCGTGGCTAACCGTGCGGGGCATACGCAGGACGGTGGAAGGCGCGACGGACTCCAGAAATCTCAGCCAGTCGGCGACGGCGTGGTCACTCGTATAGCGCGAGAGCGCCAGCTCGCGAGCTTTCAACCCCATGGATTCAAGGCGCGCCGGAGAATCCCGAAGCGCGGTGAGCTCGGCGGCCAGTGTTGCACAATCACCCACATCCACCGCGACTCCACAACCTTCGCTCGTCAACATCCGGGCAAGATCGCCCGTGGTACTGCCTACGAATACGGCCGGCCGGCCGGCCGCCAGGACTCCGTAGATCTTGCTAGGCACGATCAGGCCTTCCAACGCCGGCAACAAGCTCACGAAGTGCACGTCCGCCGCCGCGAGACTGTCGCTGAGAAGCTCGGGAGGCTGGTAGCTCTGAAAGAAAAAGCTGTCCAGCCCTTCAGCTCGGACCGCCACGCGCAAAGCGTCGGCCTTCGCCCCTCCGCCGGTAATCAGGAAGGCGAACCGCGGGTCAGGCCGGAGTAGCCGCGCCGCTCCAATGAGGGTGTCAAACTCATGTGCGCGCCCGAGATTGCCGGAGTATCCGATCACAAAGCGGCCTTGCAGCCCGAGGCGTTGACGGGTGGCGCTTGTCGCCGTCAACTGTGGAACCACGCTCGTTGGATCGGCCCAGTTGGGGATCACCTGCACTCGCGAGCTGACAACACCTGCGCTGATCACACGCCGGCGCATCTCCTCTCCGAGCACGACGTTCATCGCGGCACGGCGCAATGATCGATTGCGAGCGGCTATGAGCCGGCGTTCGATCCATCCTGGAACCAGTCCCGGTGTCAGAACGGAAGCGACTTCCGGAAACAAGTCCTGCAGCCAGTTGACCAGTATCGCGCCACGCAGCGCGGCCGCGCGTGCCACCACAAGCGAAATAAGGGGTGGATCCGTCTTCGCGACGACAACGTCTCCCCGCCTGAGAATTCTCAGGAGCTCGACACCCGCGGCCGCATGGAAGCTGACGTAGTCGATGGCACGGCCCAGCAAACGCGAACGCCCGCGGGTCGCCGCGGCCACACGATGGACCGTGACACCATTGACGACTTCCCGCGGCGGAAGGTCCGCGGACGCATTTTCGTACAACTGCCGTGACGTCACGACCGCAACGTCCACGCTCCGTTCCGCGAGCCGAAAGGCCAGATCGGAAAGCATGCGGCTCGTCGCCGACTGGTCGGGGTGGAAAAAACGGTTGACGAAGACGACCCGGGCGGTAGATATCACGAGATCTGCTCGGCCATTATCCCGGTCGCGCGGTGTCCATCCAGGAGCCTATCTGGCTGATGATCGCCTGCGGTCACCCCGGCGGCCTCTTTCGGGCACATCACCCGGACGGGTTCCTTGGAGGAATTCTTCACATTTGGCGCAATTGGGGCAACCAATGTAGCGGTTGCATATGAAGCTTTTGCAACAAGGCGGTAAAATTCGCCGATCGTTGTCCAATCCTACAGGCCGCCCCAGAGCACCCCCATGGCCCGATTCGACTTTTTCGATCCCGATTTCACTGAGTCTCGAGGATGATTCTGGTCACCGGAGGGGCCGGCTTCATCGGCTCAAATGTCGCCTCCGCGCTCGTCGAACAGGGCGCCGCGGTGGCGGTTTGCGACCGGTTCCGAAACGCTGGCAAATGGCGCAATCTGGCGAAGCTCGAGCTGCGCGACGTGGTGGCGCCGGAGGCACTTGCGCCGTGGCTTGAAGCGCACTCGGAGCAGATAGAGGCGGTGGTGCACCTGGGTGCGATCTCCTCGACGACCGAGTCGGACGTGGATCTCATTGTGGAGGTCAACTTCCGCCTGTCGCAATTCATCTGGCGTTGGTGCGCTGCCCATGGCAAGCGCCTGCTGTATGCATCATCCGCAGCCACCTATGGTGGCGCCGAGCACGGCTTCAACGACGATGGCTCCCTGACCGCTTTGGCGCAATTGCGTCCGCTGAATGCATACGGCTGGAGCAAGCATCTGTTCGACCGCTGGGTCGCTCGCGAGCTCGCGGAAGGCAAGGCGCACCCACCTCAATGGGTCGGGCTCAAGTTCTTCAACGTCTACGGCCCGAACGAATACCACAAGGGCGGCATGCAAAGCGTGGTCGCGCAAAAGTACCCACTGGCCGCCGCCGGAGAGCCGGTCACGTTGTTTCGCTCCCACCGGCCGGGTGTACCGGACGGGGGCCAGAAGCGCGACTTCGTCTATGTTGGCGACTGTGTTGATGTCATGCTCTGGTTGCTGAGCCATCCAGGGGTGAACGGCCTGTTCAATCTCGGCACCGGGCAGGCCCGCAGTTTCGACGACCTGGCCCGCGCCATTTTCGCCGCACTGGGGCAGCCAGCGCGGATCGAGTACATAGAGATGCCTGCCAACATCCGGCCGAACTACCAGTATTTCACCGAAGCCAGCATGGAACGCCTGCGCAAAGCGG
The DNA here is from genome assembly GCA_964494895.1 of uncultured Steroidobacteraceae bacterium. GTDB lineage: Bacteria > Pseudomonadota > Gammaproteobacteria > Steroidobacterales > Steroidobacteraceae > 13-2-20CM-66-19. The sequence goes on from CAZBTV010000062.1 coordinate 17,712, forward strand.
GCTACACGAGGCCATTCACGTCGATCGCGGATGGCGTTCGAGAGTACGTCGGACGCTATCTGGCGCAGCCGGATCGCTATCGATGATTGGAGCCGGTGTGCCCACGCACGACGAGCTCGCGCAGCTCGCACGTGCGATCCTTCGGCACCCGAACGCCGGCTGATCTGAACCAGGGACATCAGCGGGGTTTCGTGGAACCCGCAACCTTGCGAAAGCGGACAACATCATGAACGACCAGACACGCCTCCTCGAAGTCAGCCGCCTGTTGAGCATTCTGGACCGGTATCCAGGAATGCACGTCTGGGTCGTAGGCGACCTCATGCTCGATGAGTACGTCATGGGAGCCGTCGAGCGCATTTCCCCGGAGGCGCCCGTGCCCGTACTGCGCGTCCGTGACACGGAGCATCGCCTCGGAGGCGCGGCGAACGTCGCGCGTCAGGTTGCAGCTTTGGGAGCCAAGGTCAGTCTCGCGGGCATCATCGGCGAGGACGCGGCGGGCGATGATTTTCTGCGCCTCTGTCGCGTATCAAACATCGATACACGCGCTGTCATCCGACTTTCGGAGCGCCGCACGACTCGCAAGCTCCGGGTCATCGGGCATAGTCAGCAGTTGTTGCGCCTCGACTGGGAGGACGTCAAGCCCTGCGCACCCCTGGCTACCGCCAGGATGGTCGCGAAGCTCTCCGATGCCTCCGCGCCGGATGCCGTCATTTTGAGCGATTACGCCAAAGGCGTACTCACACCCGAATCCATCGCGGCCGTCACCGCCATCTGCGGCATCGGCCCGGTGGTCGTCGATCCCAAACACCGGGATTTTACTCGCTACCGTGGCTCGACAACGATCACGCCCAATCTGCGCGAGCTGGAGTTAGCTGCCGGACAAACCCTCGACGTTGACGATCCGGAAGCGATTGCGGCCGCGGCGCGTCCGTTGGCGCAGGCGGCCGGCATGGAAGCCATGGTAGTCACGTTAGGGGATCGCGGGATGTTGGTAGTACCGGCGAAAGGGAACGCCACCGCCGTTCCGGCAACCCAACGTGCCGTGTACGACGTCACCGGCGCCGGCGATACAGCGATTTCCGTTCTCACCCTCTCTCTCGCCGCGAAGGCATCGCTGCTCGAATCGGCACAACTGGCCAACGCCGCCGCCGGGATCTCCGTTGGGCAGATTGGCGCTGTCGCCGTAGACGCCGGCAGTATCCGAGACGCTCTATCCGCACGGCCAGATGGCAAGATCCTGACTCGCGAGGATTTGGTCACGCGGTCGGCGACATGGCGCATGGCAGGCAAGCGCATCGTGTTTACCAACGGTTGCTTCGACCTGCTGCATGCGGGCCACCTGTCTTTGTTGAGCCAGGCAGCGAAGCTCGGGGACATTCTCGTTCTGGCAATCAACAGCGACGCCTCGGTGCGGCGGCTCAAGGGGTCCGAACGGCCGCTCGTCCCACAGGAGGATCGTGCGGCGGTGCTTGCTGCGTTGGGTTTTGTCGACGCAGTGACGATCTTCGACGAGGACACCCCGCTCGAAGTCCTGCAGAGCGTCCGACCGCATGTGCTGGTGAAAGGCGGCGATTACCGTCTCGACCAGGTGGTGGGACGCGAGCTCATGGAGGCGACCGGCGGGCGTGTGGTGCTGGTACCGCTCACGCCGGAGAAATCTACTACTGCGCTCGTCGAGCGGATTCGCGCGGGCGGCAAGGTGTCCTAGGGAGCCTGTCTGACTAATGATCGCCTACTGCGGCCGCCCCATTAGTCAGACAGGCTCCTACTGTCCGGCTGGCGCAATGATAGCCGCGCCGAATGTCGTAATCCGTCTGAAACAATAAACTCGCAAGCTTACGGACCGGTGGCACCTCCATAGCCGCGCTGGGTGCGCGGCGTGGTACGGCTGTGTCTGCGCGCAGCGCAAGCGCGATCCAAAGAACAGCAGTAAAGACATAAGTCTTTCGTGTGAATTGACGTATCCCCGTGGCCAGCTGCGCTGAGGAGTCCGCATGACGGGTGTAGCCGCTCTATCGGTTTACGCAGGGCTGCTGGCCCTCCTCGCCGTCGGGGTCATCGTCCGGCCGCCGACGGCGTTTGCGGCCGTGAATTGCATCTATGGGCTGAAGCAATGGGGCCAGAGCACCAATGGCTGGCTAGCCGCACATCCGCCCGCCACGAATCTCGCGATCGGGGTACTCGTGTTGTGCGCGATCGTCATCACAGCAGCGCGTGGGCGTTGCGTTCTTTGCAATATTCCGAAACTGACGTGGCTCATTCTCGCCTTTCTGCTGTATTCGCTGCTTTCGCTGGCGTGGACGCCGAGAGTGGATCTCGCGAGGGACGTCTGGTTGCAGTCCTATCCTTACTTGCTGACATTCATCATCCTCGTTCCTTTGGTTCTTCACGAGGCGGAGGACTTTCGGATCGCGCTCGGCTGGCTAGTCGTGACCGGCGGACTCCTGGTGTTTGTATTGCTCGTCTTTGGGCATTGGGGGCTGAGAGGGCTGTCCCTTGGTCCCAATTCGGTAGAGGAAGAGACGAACCCACTTGCGTTGGCCGGACTGGGTGGCTCCGTTGCGGCAGCAGCCATGTTACTTCGCCCACGATGGAAGGGAGTTTTCTCCTGGGTCCTTCGCCTGGCAGTGGTCGGGGCAAGCCTGCTCCTCATCGTCAGGTCCGAATCGCGTGGACAGCTGATCGCGGTCGTTGCCGCGATGTTGCTGATGATGCCCTTGTCGGTGAAGATCGGGAGCCTGCGCGGAATCGTGATTGCCACCGTTGGCTGCATCGTCGTCGCCGTAGCGCTGCAGTTCGGATTTTCCAACCTGGTTTCCCGGGAGGAATCGGATCGTTGGTCGCAATCGACACAGTCGGCGGATGCCGCCGTCCGGTTGTCGATGGTCGAGAAGCTCCTTGACGCCTGGAGCCATGGCGGCGGCACTACTGTGGTGCTCGGGCTCGGAAACTCCGCGAGCTGGGATCCGGACATCAACGGAATCTATCCGCACAATGTGCCCATGGAGGTGCTCGGCGAAGAGGGCTTGGTTGGCTTCGCGCTCTATGCAGCCATATTCGGCTACACCCTCGCGGCATTGCTACAAGCCGCCATGGCATGCAACGGCGATGAGGAGCGCCGCTCCATCGTGGCCGCGATCGGTGGCGGGTTTCTATTCTTTGCCTTGATCTCCTTCAAACAAGGCAACATGATCGGATCGGTCGAGTTCTTCATGTATGCGATCCTGATCGCGCGCTTGTCGGCCGCTGTCAGCGCGGCGCTGCCGGCACAGATCAGGCCGAAAGCTACAGAGGCTATCGGTGCGCCCCTCTATCCAAACATAATGCGGTGACCGCGCCGGGTCGGTGAGGTGCTTGGGCAAATGTCAAGGGTCATCGCGCGAGCCATCGCGGCAATCTCGGTTTCATTCCTCCCGATTGTCTGTTTCGCACAGCCTGAGCAACACAAATGCTTTCGGGTCTTCGATGCGACCGCGTACAGCGGGAAGCCCGACCTGGCGAGCCGCGGCATCGAGGCCGCGAATGTATTTGAGCCCGATCGGTGGTGGCCCAAAGTCGCTCACGACGATCTCCCCGATCCTGAGGCTGCGCGGGAGTGGGTACACAGGATACGGGCAAAACGAGGACTGCTGGTGCTCGACCTGGAGCGTTGGTGGTTGCGCGGCAATGACGCAGCGGTGCGTGAGGGGATGCGCCGCTATATGGCTGTCTTCGACTGGATTCGCGCCGCCGGCTACTCCGATTCCATGGGTTATTACGGAGTCATCCCAACTTACAACCTCGCGGGCGCGATACAGGGCGAGGGATCCGCGGAGCGGGCTGCATGGCATGAGGAGAACAATTTGATCCAGCCATTGGCTGACCGGGTGGATATCCTGTTTCCCTCGCTCTACACGACGAATGGGGACATCGAGCGCTGGGAGAAGTTCGCGGTGGCGGATCTTCGAGAGGCGAAGCGGGTCGCGCACGGGAAGCCGGTCTATCCGTTTCTGTGGCCGCAATATGAGGGATCGAACCACATACTCAGCCTGAAGTACATGCCGGAATCCCAGTGGGCGCGGGAGCTGGAGGTCGTCGGCAACAATACGGACGGAATGGTGATCTGGGGCGGGATCGCCCCTGCCGGGAGCACTGGCCCGCCCAAGTGGGACGAGTCAGCACCTTGGTGGCACGCGACGCTTGAATTCCTGTCCCGCCACGAGTTGTGCGCCGGTCCACGCTGAGCACTCAAAGATGCGCCTACTTACCATCGTCAACGATCTGCGGCCTGGCGGCACCCAGCGTGTCGCTTGCAACTTCGCATCGGGCTACAAGCGCGCCGGCTTCGCATCCGCGGTATTCGCACATCGAGGGGGCGGCACTCTCGAAGAGTGGCTCCGCAACCGCGACGTGGAATTCACGATCGGCACCCCGGAAAAGGCTGAGTTCCACGAAGCTTTTCGCCGCGCGATGGCGTGGGAACCGGACGTCATCCACATTCATCGAGAAGGGCTCGCAGATGAAAGAACCGGTTACGTGATTCGCGAGGCCAAAAAAGCGGCACGTCGTGGCACCTCGGCACCCGTCGGTATCGTAGAGACGAATGTCTTCGCCCGGGTTGATTACTCAGCCGACGCCATGAATGTGGACGTGCATTTCCTTTTATCAAAATGGTGTTTGTGGAAATGGCGCCAGTGGTCCAGGCAGCTACGCTACTCGCCCGTCGCAGTGGTGCTGCCGAACCTGGTGATGTACGAGGAATTTCAACCGGTGTCCGTCCAGGCACGCGACGCGTTCCGGCAGAAGCTCGGCATTCCCAGGGACGCATTGTTGTTTGGACGAGTCGGATCACCCATTGAGAGCAAATGGTCAACCGCAACGCTCGACGCATTCGATGCTTACAGCCGCGGGAATCCAAAGGCGTGGCTGCTACTCGTTGGGATACCGGACGAAATACGCGCCGACGTGCAAACGATGCCCGAATCCTCGAGGCGGCGCGTGGTTTTGGTGGACTTCCTGGATGGAGGCGAGGCGTTGAGAGAAGCTTATTCATCGATGGACGTGTTTTTACACGCCTCGCGGATCGGCGAGAGCTTCGGAATGGTTCTGGCGGAGGCGCTATGCTGTGGAACGCCCGTTATCACCCTGAGCACTCCGATCAAGGATAACAGCCAACTCGAGGTGGTTGGCCATCAGGATGGAGGACTTGTCGCCGCCAGCGTCCCCGGAATGGTCGAGGCCATGCGCAGACTGGAGGACGCGGCGTTACGCGAGCAATACGCCAATCAGGGGGCGGCCCGCATCGCACGCCAGTTCGGACCCGAAACCCTCATGCCAAGGGCAATCGAATTCGCGCGGCTTGCCGCCGCGGGGCTGTCCCGATCGGCGCTGAAGCAGCGGATAGTCGACGCGCCGGGAGCATGCACCGAGGTGTCTGGTGACGAGATTCGCACCCTGATGCATCGTCGCATTGGCCAGTATCCGGTCGCCACTCCAACATTGGTCAACCTGGTTTCGAATCCGCTGTTGTACAGGGCATATCGAGCCGTAACCGGCCGGTAGCGATGCGTCAAGCGGACGAAAATGCCAGCGGCGCCACGCCAGCATCCCTCGCCACGCGGACGGCGACGGGTGTGATCTGGGGGGCCGGGGGCGCGCTCCTCTACCAGACACTCGCACTGTTCGTTCAAACGACACTCACCTACTTCGTCAGCAAGACGCAATACGGTACCTACGGCAAGGCGTTCGCGATCCTGAACATGACCATGCTCCTGCAGCAGGCGGGCTTCAACGAAATCCTGCTGCGCAGGACAGGCAAGCTTGCATTGTGGGGCACGGTGGCATTCTGGTGCGCACTGTTCCTTGGGTGCTGCGGATCACTCCTGCTGCTTGCGATGGCCTGGCCGTTAGGGCTCGTTTACCACGATCCAGCATTGACCGTTCTCATCCTGTTGGCCGCTCCCGTGCCTCTGGTGCGATCGCTTCTGGTGCTCCCAACCGCCGAGCTGGTCGACAAAATGCGCTTTCGAGTGCATTACGGACTGATGTCCCTGAACGGCGTGATGACTTCGCTGATCACTCTCGGTCTTGCCTGGATCGGACTCGGCGAAAAGTCGTTTATCGCCGCGCTCCTCGTGGCCGAGCCGTTGTACGTCATCACGCTGTGGCGGGTCGCGGGATCGCGAGTTCGTGGAGGCCCGCGCCCGTCGCGCTGGATACCACTCGCGAAGGATCTCCGGTTCACCTTCGGATCCAATGCCGCGCGTTGGGCACGGACCAGCCTCGATCCGCTGGTGCTGGGCCTGTTCGCGTCCCAAGCCGTGGTGGGAGTCTACTTCTTCGCGCAAAGCATGGTGATTCAGATTGTCAGGGTGATCACTCTCAATCTGAGCGGGGCATTGCTTCCGGCCTTGAACAAGATCGCCCATGATCCGGCGCGCCAGACAGCCGCATTCCTGCGTGCGAGCCGCGCACTCACGCTCGTCGGAGCACCCTGTTGTGTTGGGCTCGCTGCCATCGCTCCTCTCTTCGTGCGCGTGTTCCTCGACTCACAAAAATGGAATTCCTTGCCTCCGATTCTCGGAGTGCTGGCCCTGGGCACGGTTTTTCGGCTGCTCGATGAGCCGGCGCAGTCGCTGATTTCCGCTCAAGGACGGTTTCGTCTCGGCTTCCGCCTCGCAGTCACGATGGGGGCCGCTTATGTCATTGCATCCGCCTTCGGCTCATGGAGTGGGAGTGCACTTCGGATGAGCGCAACGGCGGCATTCTTTTATGCCCTTGCAAACCCCGTGGTTCTGACGATTGCGATTGGCGAGGGTGGCAAGAGGTACCGGGACGCGCTCATCGTGTACCTCGTCCCCCTCTTGATAGCGGCCATAGCGATTTTTCCGTGGCTTCTCCTGGACCGGTGGGCTCCCGGACAGGGTCGCTGGAGAGATGCGCTGGTGCTCGCTGGTACGATCGGAGGCTCCTGCCTGACTTATCTTTGCTGTTGCCGGTTCCTGCAACCGCCGGGTTGGAACGATCTCCTCCAACGCATCCAGGACCTCGCTCCGTCGAGGTTCAGACGGGCGGTCGCGGCACTCGGAACGTCCTCACCGGCGATGCGCGCCAATATGTGAAGGGTCCAGCCAATGCACCCGGAACCCTTGCTGACGCAGGATACGCAGGATTGCAGCAGGCGCGTCATCAAGGCCGCGGCCGTGCAGAAGATTGAAATGTACTTCTATGAACACCGAGCGGAGTGTCTGCAAGGACAGCACACCCGACAAACCCTGGATGACCTCCAGCTCAAATCCCTCGACATCGATCTTGATGACATTCGGGCTGGGCAACGCAAACTCCACCTGCGCCTCGTCGCCGGAATAGACTTGAATCTCAACTGTCGAGCCGTTGGCGGGTGACGTGACTATCTGGTTGTTTGGTGATGCACCATCCGCCGCGAACGCAGCGGTTGCACGCTTGCTGCCCAGCGCGACCGGCACGATGCGCACGCGGCTATTGGCCCCCGTGCCATTCACAAAACGACTCTGTAGTGCGGCAAGAGCCGCGGGCGCCGGCTCGAAGCATATGACCTGGGCAGCTCCGCGGTCGGCGAACTGTGCCGCGTAGAAGCCTACGTTTGCGCCCACGTCCCACACGGTATCCCCCGCCTGGATCGCAGCGAGCAATTCTCGGGAAAAGCGTTCTTCGTAGTCACCGCGACCAGCGATGCTGGAATACACCTTTCGTACAAGCGCGTTTTGACGTAATCGATTTCGCCAGGCAATGACGCGCGGGTGTGCGAATAAGAGCGAAGTGGACATGATTCGTGAATTCCGGGGCTCACATCGGTAGTGAAGATCCCTGCCACACTCCAAGGACTCTGCCCTTCGAGACCTTGTCATCCGTCAGCTCCAGCGACGGCATGGGCAAGCCGTAAGGCGATCTCATGAGGTTGATTCGTCGAAAATCGCCACTGCGGATATCGGAATTGAACCACACGGACTTGTCGGTCGTAAAAAGGACGTGTCGAAATCCGGCCGCCTTGATGTTGCACAACAGCCTCAAGCCGTCATCGAATGAGAGGTGAAAGAGCACTTCCCTGCAGATAGCGACATCCCCCGTCTCGATGGGCTCACTGGTTGCATCGGCGCACAGGAAGCGGCGCCGCTCGCTGCCGTAGCGTGCATTGTTTTGCGCGATCACCTGCGGCACGACGTCGATTCCCCTGTATTCGAAATCGCCCTCGACTGAGCGCATCCAGTTGAAGTCGCCACAACCGATATCGACGAGGCGGCGACATCCCACCTCGCGCAGAAAAGCCGCCAGTCGAACGGACAAATCCCGGGTTGCGGAGTCCGTCGACCCAACACCCGAGAGGCTCTCCTGGTTCTCGCGCATGACCCAGGCACCATGGGCGTATATTTGCGAAAAGATGCCCGCCATGCTGCGCTCACGGGTGTGCTTGGTGTAATTGCCGCGCCAGTTTCTCACCACGTCGAGCGTCTCGCTGAGCCCGCAACGAAACAGGACATGCCGCAGGACTTCTTTCACCGACTGCGCGTGATCGTATGTCATGGCCTGCTCGATTTGCCCATCATGCCGGTGGCAGGGGCAGCGCATGGAGACAAAGAGGCATCCAGCCGCCGGCGCTTGGGCCAGTAGTACAAATCCATCATCCCCGAGAGATGTAGCCGGACCACGGAGGCGGAAAACCAGGATTCGACGTGGGTTCTGTCGATTTTCAGCGGCGCAGCTCCCGGCCGCACGACCGAGGTGTTTGTAGTGAATGCATAATCAAACAGCGTAGGGACGATGCGGGCCGCGGCGGCCGAGTACGCCCACTCCTCGCCGCCAACCCAGGAGAACGAGTCCACCCGACGCCCGCCGATAAGGGACTCCAGGCGCTGTTTCGCACTTACCAACTCGTTACGCAGCTGGCTCTCCGTCAGCTCCCCGGAGAGCCTGACGTGCGTCCCTGTATGACACCCGACAATGTGCCGTTCGCTGAGCGCCAGCAGCTGCTGCTTGCTGAGGAAAACCCGGGGATCGCATGTCGTGTCGCAATCATGCAGGACTCCATGCCGCAAAGCGGCCGGAGGCTGCTCCGAGGGCGCGAGCGTAACCAGATCGACGGGCACAAAAAACCAGCCTTGGAAGCCTAGTTTCTCCAGGATTGGCGCCACAACTTCAGCATGTGAGCGCAAGCCATCATCGAACGTCACGATGATGCCGGGACGGTCGTGGTGCCAGGTACCACGGTTCAGCAACGTGTCCAGGTCAGCCTTCGAGGCGGGGACGTACTGTTGCTTGAAGGAAGACAACTGCCTTTCGAACCGGTCGGCCATTCCGGGGGGCACGTCGTGGTAGTAAATGACTCTTATGAATGGCGATAACGCAAATCGCTGCACAGTTGAGGTCAATGACGTCACCCCGAGCCAATCCATCAAAGCCGCAGCACCGCGTTTTATGGGACTGACCTGGATCATGGGGGCGTCAGGTCAGGGGACGCGCGCGTAGCAGCGCTCACGGGCACGACATCGCCGGTTGCGGCGGCCGGCGCGCCGCTGAGCGCGAGCTCGATGGCGCGAGCCTGGAAGCGAGCATGATAGCGGCTTTCTATTCGCGACAGGCATGCGTTACGTACAGACGCGGGGACCTCCGGGGACTGAGTCCAGCGATCGAGTTTTTCGGCCAGATCCTGTATGTCATCCGGCTTGAACAGATCACCCGTGACCCCGGGGATGATCGCCTCGAATTCCGGCATCTGTCGCTCGGGATCGCTATGGGTAATGACCGGCACTCCGTATCCCAGGCTGTGCATGCAAGTGAGCCCCACCTCGCCAGGTGACGCCGTCACAGTAGCGCAGGCGAAGTAACGCGCCAGGCCGGGCTCGTCATAACATGCCCCGGCGAACACCACATTCACGCGCTCGGAGTGAGACAAGCTCTGAAGTGACGAGCGCGCAGGCCCGTCGCCTACCAGCAGCAGGTCAACCCTTCTTCCGCGCCGGTTGATAACACCCAATGCTCTGATCAACAGATCAAACCGCTTCTTTTCGGTCAGCCTCGCGGTGGCGATCACGACGGGCACCTGCTGTGGCCCGAACAACTCATGGCGCAAAGCAGCGACCTCGGCCGCGCTCACTTGCGCCGCGCACTGTTGCTGATGATCGAAATCGAGGCTGTTATACATTACATACAGGTGGTCCGCAGGGAAGCCACACTCGATGCCGATGGACCTCGCGCGATCGCCGTAGAGAAGAAGTCCGTCGGCGAGCCGATAGAACAGCACGCGCGCCAGGTACTTGAGGCCCCGATCGAGGCGGGTCCAGCCGTGGCTCCAGAACACGACGCGCCGGCGCCGCAGCTTCGCGAAGATCGCTGCGACCCACGAGGAGAGATAATAGGCGTCGCCTTCCAGGATGTAGGCGTCGAAGTCACCCCACAGCGCCGGACCCAGGCTCCCCTTCTGCCAGGCAAGGACGCCCAGAAAGCGGATGTACGGCACGAGCCGGAAGTTTGGGTCGGAGCTCAGGTCGCAGACCGGAATGCTTCCGTAGCGATCTCGCGTATCGCCAAAGAAGAAATACTCGCAAGCTTCGCTCGACCGAAGCTCGCGCAGCAGCGCGCTCCGGTAGTGAGCGAAGATCGGATTGAAAAAGGCGATGCGCTTGCGAGCGGTCATTGTCAGCCGGGTCTTGGATAGGTTCGCCGGATACGGATCACCCGGCGGGGCGCTCGCCGCCCCGGATCAGCAGATCAATGACACGAGAGTTTAATCAGCCCTCGTTACAAATGCGTGTAGGGTTGTCACCGTTCCCCACCCCCCATGAGGCCGGGAGCCCCATTGGCAGCAGATATTACTTTAGATGTGAAGTGAGCCAGTCCATGTCCGCACCGTCCGCCGCAATGGAGCAGGCCCTCTACGTGCCGACGACAGCCAATCGCACCGAGCCCCTGCGGGTCCTGCAAGTGATTGCCTCCGTTGCGGATGTAAACGGGGGCGCGAGTACGGCTATGTGGGCAACGCTCAAAGCGCTCGAGTCCCGGAATATCCACAGTGAGCTGGTGACCACGAACGAGGACGGGCCCTATCGCGCCATGGACGTTCGCACGGGTGAGTTCATTCACCATGGAGGCCACCGGGTGCTTTTTTTCCCTTATCGCGGCGACCGCTACACAACGTCGTGGCCCATGGCGAGATGGCTGTTCGAGCACGTGCGTGACTACGATCTGGTTCATGTTCACGGCCTTTTCAGATTCGCACCCGTCGCGGCTTCACATATAGCACTTGCCAGAAACGTGCCCTACGTACTGACGCTCCATAACACGCTGGGACAGTGGGGGATGCAACATCGGCGTCCGCTGCTGAAGAGATTGTCGTTGGGACTGGTCGAGGGCAGAGTCTTGGACGGCGCACGCAAGGTTCACCTGTGTAGTGCCGACGAGTTGGCGCAGGTGGCGCGGATCCGAGCCCTGGGAGAGAGGTCGTGCGTGTTTCCACTGGGGATCGATCTACCCGAACAGACTCACAATCGAGCCGATCAGGACGCGGCGGGCGATTTCGATGCGTTCGACGGACGCGCTGTCGTCCTTTTCATGTCGAGAATCCATGAGATCAAGGGACTGGACAAACTGCTGGCCGCGTTTGCCGCGGTAAGGCGCGCCCGTCCGGATGCCGTCCTGGCCATTGCGGGCACGGGCGAGGAATCGTTGACCGCGCGATTGAAGGACGCGGCCGAGCAACTGGGGATCGACACCCACACGCACTGGCTGGGCTTCGTTCAAGGTCGACGCAAGCAAGAGCTGTTGTCCCGCGCGGCTGTGTTCGTTTTGCCCTCTCACTCGGAGAACTTCGGTTACGCTGTGGTCGAGGCACTGCTCGCCGGACTGCCAGTGATCACCACGGTGAACGTGCCGTCCGGCCAGTTCGTCACCGAGAGTGATGCCGGCATCGTCTACGATGGCACAATCGAACGCCTGCAGGAGAGCATCCTCGAGATCCTCGACATGCCCGAAGACCGGCGGCGTTCGCTCGGTGCGCGAGCTTCTCGCACAATACGGGAGCGATTATCGCTACAGGCTTTTGGCGATTCGCTGGAGAGGATTTATCGAGAAGTCATTGGCAGAGGCTGATCTGCCAACAGATGCCGTCGTCAGCCAACACTTCGCACCCGTCCGGTGGCGCTATCCCGCAAGCGCTGGAGCAGGTGCAACACCCGCAGGCGCAATCAGAGGCAGAACGCCGGCACGGTCTCTGACTACAGACCTGATAATCTGCGCGTCGATACGCTTGACCTGGTCGGCGAAGCCATACACCAGCGCCGTATCGCATACAATGTTGATCAGCCGCGGGACTCCAGCAGTCGACTGGTGAATCAGATCGAACGTCTCGGGCGCGAAGAGCGCGCTGCTGCCCCCTGCCACACTGATGCGATGAAGAATGTAGGCGGACGTCTCATCAGCCCGCAGCGCCTCCAGATGATATTCGACCGAGATTCGCTGCGCGAACTGCCGTAATGTCTGGAGTTTCAAGGCTTCGCGCAGCTCTGGCTGCCCGATGAGGATGGTCTGCAGAAGCAGATCCTTCCCCGCGTTGAGGTTCGAGAGCACGCGCAGTTCCTCGAGTCCTCTGACCCCAAGATTCTGCGCCTCATCGATCACGAGGACGGTGCGGCGCCCGGAATCGTAGGACTGCCGTACGTAGTTGACGAACCGGCGGTACTGCTCAATGGGCTTTCCCTCGCCCACCTCGAGTCCGAGCGAGTCCATTACCCACGGCAGCAAGGGTCCGAACTCAGGATGCGCGTTGGTAATGAATCCAATATTCAACTTTTGATCGGCGCGCCCCAGGAAATGGCGTACGACGGTCGTCTTCCCGCAGCCCACTTCGCCAGTAATGAGCGCGAAGCCAGTAGCTTCGGAAAGAGCGTACTCCAACAGCGTGAGGGCGTGCCGATAGCGCTTTGCCGGATAGAGATAGGCGGGGTCCGGTGAGAGCGCGAAGGGCTTCTCGCGCAAAGCGTAGAAGTGTTCGTACATTCGCTGCCTCAGTATGCCCGGCTCTCGGACTCCGATGAGCGATTCAGTACCGTTCCCACGATCCGTGTGTTGCCCAACAGCTCGACGACGCGGACGACATCTTCCCGCTTCGTGCCACGCTCCTTCACTACCAGCACGACTCCATCCAACAGCGGCGCTATGGTGAGCGCATCGTCGCTCAGCAGTACGGGCGGCAGGTCCACGAGCAAGAGCCGGCTCGGATCGCGGCTCTTGAGCTCGTTGAAAAGCTTGCGTGTAGCGAGTCCAGCCAATATTTCGGAGCTGCTGTTCACCGGTCGCAGAGTCGGAAGAACATAGAGGCGCTCGGCGCCCTCGATGCCATAACACACGTTCTTCGTCGGCTCGTCCCCGCCAAACCAGCTGTCGAGTCCTCGTTCGGCGGCAAGTCCCAGGGTGCGGGCGACCGCCGGGCGGCGCAGGTCCAGATCCAACAGCAAGACGGTCTGGTTTGGCTCGGCCGCGAGGCTGAGGGCAAGGTTGATCGCCGTCAGGGTTTTGCCTTCTCCGTTGATGGCGCTCACGATGCCGAGAGTAGTCAGCCCGTGCGAGCGAGCGCGCTGAAGCACCTGCGTACGTAACATGCGGTAGGCGTAGCCAGCGTGATGTGGGTCTTGAGTCGAGATGACTCGCTTCTCTTTCAGGGCTGCCCAGTCCACCGGCAGACGGGCAATGGACTCCACGGTCCCGAGCGAAAACTCGCGACTCAGCGCGATACGCTCAGCGCGCGTCTCCTCAGCAGGTGTTGGAGCTGGAGGCCGTGGCACCTGCACCTTGGCGAGATCGAGCGCGCGCTGGATTCTGTCCATCTGGTTCTCCCCCGGCCTCTATAACCCAAACCGGCGTGCCACGGCGAACCACAGCACGTCCAACGGCATATAAAGGAAATGAATGAGAGCCACCGCGACGAATACTGTGGCAACGCTGGTTCCCGCCGCTAGCCACAGACGGCGGCGAGCCGCCCGAAACTCTCCAAGGGTTCCGATATGTGGTACCAGGGCGAGCGGGGCCACACCGGTGAGGCTCACGAGATCCCGGCGAGAGCGAATGGTGCTGTCCATGGATTCGAGCAGCCGGAAAATCCCGAACGTCAATGCCAGGCTCAATACGAAGCCGACGCCCAGAATCAGAGGCCGATTGGGACTGACGGGCTCTTCGGGAGGGAGCGGCGGATCTATGAGCGTGAAGCGCTCGCCTTTTCGATCTGCCTCGAGATCCTGGGCCGTCTTTGCTTCTTGCTGCTTCGAGCGGACTTCCGCGTATTTCATGCGCGCGTTGTCGTAGTCGCGCGTCAACTCACGATATTCCTTTTCCACCTGGGGCGACATGCTGATGTTGCGCTGATAGTCGGTTGCCTGCGCTTTCAGCTTACCCATCTCTGTCGCCAGCGCTGCGAGCTCGTTACGCGTGGCTTCGATCTGCGCCTGTATCTGCACGTATGCTGGATTGTCAGCTTCGACAGGAGTCGTTGCCGGCTGCGCAAGGGGAGCCGTCGCTGATGTCGCTGCCGCCAGTTGCGCCTGGAGGTCGTCGACCTGCTTCTGCAACCGGATCCTGTCCGGATGATCGGGGCTATATTTCTCGCTCGCCGCGGCAAGGGCAGCGCGTGCTGTCTCCAAGCGGCGCCGCAAATCATTGGTCAGGCTGGATGGATCCGAAGCCGCTTTCGCGTGCGGCTCGCTGGCGACTTGCTTCTCGAGGCCCGCCACTTCCCGCTCGAGACGCTGGACGTCCGGGTGGTCGGGCGCATAGATCGCACGGGCTGAATCGAGCTGCGTGCGTGCCATCTTCAAGCGGTCCGCGGAGGATACGATCCGCTCGCCCGTTTCGGAGAACACCGCGGAATTGGGCTTGAGCTGCGCGAGCTGCGCCTGCAGATAAACGAGCTGCTGCTCGAGGGAATCCTTGCGCGCCTGCTGTGACCGCAGCTCCTCGTCCGTGCGATCCAACAGAGTCATATTGAGCTGGGTCAGCTCCGGCAGCTTCTGCTGGTTCTGGTCCTTGAACTGGGCCAGCTTTGATTCGAGCTCGGTGATCTGGCGGCTGACGCGGTCGGCTTCGGATTCGAGGAATTGCGCCGCATCCCGTGCGAGCTGGGTGCGGTTGTTGAGGTTCTCGTTCAGGTAAAGAGTCGTGAGCTCGTTGGCTACCTTCGCTGCCTGGTCAGCCGAGGCGCCCGTGTAGGAAACTTCGAACGCGATCGTCGCGGCAGTCGGGCGGCCGCTACGCGGGTCGATCACATCCGCGCTGATCATCTTCAGCCCGATATCCTTGCGCATGCGCGTTAGCAGCGCCTCACGGGTGTCCTTGGCCCGCTGCTTTGGATACAGGTCATAGCGGCGGACGATGTTCAACAGGGTTTCCGTGGTCATCACGCGCTTGCTGATGACCTGCACCCGCTCGTCCGCGTAGGAGGTTACGGTCGAGCGTACCAGCTCCTGAGGCATTTCCTGCTGTTCGATGAGCACCGTGCCGGCCGAGCGATAACGGGGCGGCAGTAGAACCGCCAGTAGTACCACTGCCACCATAGCGAAGAAGAAGACCGCCAGAAGTGTGCCGCGCCGATGCCGGGCGGCGGTGAGATACTCACGCAGCGGGTTGGGTTTTTCCATTGCAGCCACAGCGTTCACGTCGAATCACCTGGAGATGACTTTTGGATTCGGCTTCCATGTCATGCTCAGCGCCGCACGCCGGTCGTGCAGTGTGCCGCCATACCCGATCGGCGGAGACCAACTCGCCGAAACCTCGGAGCGCAGCGTCCATGTCTCACCAATTTTCCAGCTCAACCCGCCTATGACATTATCGTAGAAACGGCGATCGACGCCGAGCTGCACGGTCGCTTCGTTGTTATCGATTCGCAACAGCGTCAGATCGGCATCCAGGTAAGGCGACAAAGCGCGCCTGAGTGACGCGCTGATCTGCTGCCGTTGCACGAGAAAACCGTTTCCGTAGGGGACGAGGCTGCGTGAATAGGCTAGCGAGATGCTTCCCAGCTCGAAGTTGCGGGTAGCGGAGGCGACCACGTTCGTCCCCGTGCTGGCGCTGCCCGACAAAACGCGCCTGCTCTCACCTACGAGGATGTCGAAGGTTGTTCGCTCGGAGTGAGCGTACGTGAGCTCGGCCTGCCCTCCCGCCTCATGGCTCGAGCCGCCGGCGCGGTCGCTGTGGAGAATGTCGCCGAAAGCACTCACCGAAAGCGTCAGATGCTCAGATAGGATGAAGCGTTCGCCAGCCGCGGCGGATTCGTATCGATATCCGGGAAGCAACAGCTCGATAAAGAGAGGGCCGGAGTAGCTGGACTCGAGATAGCTCGCCTGAGTGAAAAACAGGTGGTTTTCGGTCCTGGCCATGTCCAGCTCGGCGTTTGCCACGGAAGTGCGCCGTCGGGTGTTGGTGTCGACGATGCCCGTTTCGATCAGCTCCGTGGTGAGCGTATTCTGGTTCGCGTACGAGCCATTCAAACTCAACTTCGTCCGCTCGCTGTCCCAGGAAAAGGCGCCGGTGACACTGCGATCATCGCCCGGGCCCCAGATGGCATCCGAATAGCGGCGCACATCGAAATGCGGCTCGAGCATGATCTGCATGTTCTCGAGCGAGCGTTGCACCTGCAGGTCCGCCGACAACACCGCCGCTTCGCTACCCCGGCCACCGGGAATCAGGCCTCTGTTCGAGTCGTAGTCAGTCTGCCAACTAAACACCGGCTGCACTGACCATTGGGCCGCGTATAGCTGCGACATTCCACCTGCGCCGAGCAGGCAGCCACAGCCAATTGCCGTGGGATAGGCCATACGTCTTCTCACGCGCCTTGGGTCCGGGTCTTCTTCATCGAAGACCAAGGCTCATGGGACGACCACGGTATCGCCGGTTTGCAGCAGTACGTTTTGAGACAATTCCCGGCCACGGGCGACATCCGAATAGTGAAAGTGAAGAGCTTGTTGTTCCCCATTCTGCCGACGAAGAATGACGATATCGTTGATCGCGGCAAACGGCGTAGTGCCGCCGGCGAGCGCGATCGCCTGCATGACATCCAATGGACTGACGAGCGGGAAGTCCCCCGCGTGGTTCACCCGGCCGACGACATAGATCCGGTTGCCACCCAGCTGCTTGAGAGCGACCGTAACCACGGGGGTAGGGATGTAGCGCTTGAGCCGATCCACCAGCAGGAGCCGGATCTCGTCGACGGTCTTTCCGACGGCCGCCACGTCGCCCGCGAGTGGAAAGGAGAACCCTCCGTCCGGACGGACGAGCACTTCGGCTTGCAGCTCCTGCTCTTTCCAGACGGAGATCGTGAGCACATCGCCAGGCTGGAGGTGATAGGACGGCAGGTTGGCCCCGGGCGGCTTGGATCCCACCTTGGGCTCTTCGGCCAGACTCCGGCCCAAGAGCGAGACCAACAGCAATGCGACGAAAATAGCCCGCTTCGAGATCATTGTACTTTTCGGTGCGATAAGCAGCGCAGGCGCGCGTTGCGCACCAGCGGGTTGGACAAGTGTCATACTAAGCGTCATACATGACGCTTTCGTTTCGGGGGGGAAGATCGCGGCGCTGAAGCAAGCGCCGCGATCGGGAGCTGCCGATCAGGCTTCCGCGGCTCCCATCGACTCGAACGGACGCGCAGCCCATGCCAGGCCCGCGAGAACAAACATACCGGTCAGCAGCAACCATCCCGTGGAGGGCAGCGGGACGGGAGAAGTGCTGGGCGTGAAGGTCATCAGCAAGGAATACAGACCGATGTCCAGCGAGCCTTGCGCCGTGGCCATGATGTGCGCGAAGTAGGTGCCTCCGGAGCTGACATTGAAGCTTGCCCCTTCATCGCTCACCGCTCCGTTGCCACTCCCGCTCCAGAGCACCTGGCTTGCCGAAGTCGCTGAAAAGCTCAGCGAAGCCAGCTGCGTCGGCCAGTTGAGATTGGCCAGATGCACGCTGACAGTGCCGGCGCCCGGCGCTGTAAATGAGTCCACCGTCGATTGACTGCCGACGACGAGCGTCGTCTGCGCAAGCAGGATGCTATCCGCCCGTGCTTGTGGAGCCGTGGCTACAGCAGCCACTGCCAGTGGCGCCAGCACGCCTGCTTTCAGGCCGCCGCGCAATTCAGTCGTGAGTTTTGCCATGTTCATGATTCACCCTTCACCTTCACCCTTCCGCGAGTTCTTGTTGCCCCAATCCTCCGGCGAGCCTCAACTCGGGCTCACGCGGAGCGTGTGATTCGGGAATAGCGCGGTAAACGTATTTCGCGTAGAGGTACTGGCGCAGTGATTCCGACAGCTCGGCCGGGCTTCGTCCGCGCCGCTCCGAGCTGGAGAGCTCACTCAGCTTCAGCGCCGCATAGGGCTCCTGCGAGCCCGTCAACGCCAGCAGGGCGATGTCGTCGCGATCGACGCGCCTGTCGACGTCGACGTCACCATTGATGATGGCTTCGAGCTTCGAGGCATCGATCTCGAAGAACCGCAGCAATTCCGCCCCTGACTCGACGAATACGGGCACCAGGTTGCGTCCATGAGCCTCCTGGTCGTACAGCGGGCCGAGCCTCGCCAACATACTTTTCACCGCGAAGCGAATGACGTCGGAGTCGCGCACCCCAAGGCGGCTAGCGACTTTCTTCACCTTCCGCACGTCCGTGCTGTTCATGCGAATCGATACCGCTTGTTTGCGACTTTCAATCACGGCCAGACCACCCCTGTAAGCGAATTGTTCTGCGAGTTTTCAGTGACTTGCAGGCTATTTGTTGCTCCGTCTTAGGTAAAATGTAGTTAGACAGTGTTTCAATCCTTTGTCGTTTCGATGACGTTGCAGCCACTCCTGGTGTGGTAGGTGCAGACGTAGGGTGTGCGACGGGGTTCACCACCGGCATAAGGGGGGACTGCCGTCTGGCGGATTCATCCGCCCGAGCGACTCAGATGGCCTGGTTGGCGGCTTGCGGCACGGCTGCAATGACCGGATCGGCCACAATCAACGCGAATAGGGGTAAGAAATCCGTTTGCCGGCAATCCCTTCGCGGCGAAATTCAGAGAGAGCCCGCCGGGCGAGCACAAGGGCTCATCCCTACGGAATAGTAATGGCCTGGGGACCCCAGGCTTCGACTCTCGAGTAGGCCCCCGCTCCGTCAGTCGTAAAAGCGACCAGGGTATAGGTCATTCCCGGGGCAGGCGTAAATGAGGCGGTGCTCACCGGGATCACGTCGGCACTGTTTGAGGTGAAGACCAGCTGCCCTCCCGCGCTTGCCAAAGCTGAGATGTCTGCCGCCGTGAGCTCATTCCTCATGGGAAATACATAGCCGCCGGGAATCAGGTATACGACCTCGTACGCGCGGCGTGTGCTCCTGAACGGGTAGAGGGTAATGATTACCTTTTCGCCGGAGCTGGAAAGTTGGAGTATCGGCGGCTGCAGATAGAGCGCGGCGGTACTCGATATCGCGGTCGCCGAATCATAGTCGATCGCGCCATAGCCGAACTGCGACGTGTTCCAGCCGGCCTTCCAATTGGCGGCGGTCTGCCGGAGCGCCCCCTTGATGTCGAACCAATTCCAGGAGGGATGATCCACTTTCATGGCCGCGAGAACTGCGGTCATCGCGGCTGTCACCCAGCTCGGGGCTGAGGTATCGAAGCCTTTGTAGTTGTTGGAAATGCCAAACTCCAGCCCCCAGCTCGCACCCGCCAGGGATGCCGGTCCCGCTGTGGCGGTAGTCGTCACCGACGTGATCGGCGGCGGCGTCCCGGCCGGAAGCGCCGCCACGAACGCCCAGCTCATCAACACGCCATTCCCCTGCAACACGGCGTAGTGCGGCAAGTCCCAGACGGCCAGGGAGTAGCCGCTGAACGAGTTGTTTACCAGCGTGTATGGGACATGATTTACAGGATATTGGGATGTCCTGACGTTGATGTTTTGTACATAGATATCGAGAGCGTCATCCACGATGGTGTCATCGAACATCGTATTGGCAGCGCACGTCGCGGCCGTCGTGGCGAGGCCGCACGTGCTGTCGATAGTGCTTAGCCCTGCAGGCGAATTCAGCTCCGGATGGAGCATAACGAGGTCGTTCGTCACGAATTGCGCCGCGTGACTCGAATTGATGAGGATTGCGGGCGCGGTAGCGGCGCCGGCCGTGCACATGACGGCGAGGCTCACGGCAACGGCGAGCACCGGGGTCCGAATCCACATATCTCGATCCTTGAGAGAGTGTGTGTGTTGGTTGTTGTTTAACCGATCCCCTCGAGGTACGCCGCATCCGCGCGCGCACTCGAGGAAGCATTCGCATCCTTGCTTGGCCTGGAAGGAGAGCACGCGCGCGTGACTGAAAAATGACGATCGCGTGAAGCGGCGAAGCGGCGGGTATTCAGGTTTGATTGTTTGTTTTCGTCGCTACTCACGCGCGAGACGCGATGCGCAGGTCGATCGGCTGCGGCATGTCAGGAGGCGGAGACTGCGAGAGATGAACGCGCGAAATCGCCGTTTCGATCTCCTTGTCGCGCTCCCGGTCGCCTGTCGACTGCGCCAATCGGGCGCGCTCGACGCTACCATCATCCCGCACCCAGACTTTCACGGTGACGGTGTACGCCCCTTTCCGTATTTCCTTGTCGTCCTGTAGTCGCTCCAGAATCTCGTTCTTCAGCAACCCCCCGTACCACGCGAAGGCGCTGCCGCCGGAGGCCAGGAGATCGCGGCCACCCTGGCGGCCAACCAGGCCGAACGCATCGCCGCCAGCGCCCCCCGCCGCATCGAGCCCAAGTTGCTCGGCCGGTGGCGGCTCGTTCGATGGAGTTGGATCCGGCTCCGGCTCTGGCTCATGCACGTCCACCTTCTCCTCCGGAGGCGGCGGTGGGGGCGGTGGAGTGTCTGGAGGCGGTGGTGGCGGGCGGATGACATGGATTTCCTGCACCACCTGCTTCTTGGGCCCTGGATCACTGCTCAAAAAGTTGCGGACCATCGAATACACGCCGAAGCCCGCGGACACCACGACCACCGCGAGAATCACCAGAGGGAGGTAGCGGAATCTCTGCGCCCGGTCGTTCATTCGAGTTCCTCCCTGCGGCGAGCCTACTTCACGATCTTCTGGGTCACGAGCCCGAGCTGCGTAATTTCCAGGCGACCCACCAGATCGAGCACATCGACGACCCGTTGGTAGGGAATGTTCGAATCCGCCTTGATGATGACAGGCAGGTCGGGAGTCGCGGCTTTGTACTGACGCAAGAGATTCTCGAGCTCCGGCATGGTGACAGGGAAGGTGTCGAGATAGATCGTTCCGTCAGCCGTGATGGAGATGGCCTTCGTCTTGCTTTGCGCGAGGCTGGGCTGGGCACTCGCCTTCGGCAAAGTGACTTTGATGCCCTGGACGGTCGCGGTCGTCATGATGATGAAAATGACGAGCAGAACGTACGCCAGATCCAGCATCGGCGTGATGTTGATTTCATCGTAGACGTCCTTATCGCCTTCGCCTACGGATCCGGCCATGTTCGTTGCTCCCGCAGGGTCTGTAAGTGACTAGGAATAGGTCTCAGCTATGCGTGTGACGAACTCGTCAACGAACACGCGCATATCGGCCACAATGCTCTTGATGCGCGAGTTTAGATAGTTGTAGCCGAAGAGACACGGGATCGCGACACCGAGACCGGCTACAGTCGCGACCAGCGCTGCGGCCGTGCCGGGAGCAATCGCGTTGATATTCACTTCGCCCGACGCGGCGATGGCTGCGAACGTGATCATGACACCCACGACGGTTCCTAGCAGACCCAGGAACGGTCCTCCCGCGATGCAGATCGTGAGCCACACCATCTGCGCACTGAGCTGCTGCGTCATACGCGTAAGTGAGGCATCCATGGTGGCGCGAATGGCTTCGATCGACTGTGCCGACAGCGTCCGCACGCGAGCCGCTCCAGCCGGCTTACCTTCGAGGCGCTTCATGGTCTCACGCATCCCGTGGTGATAGAGGCGCCAGAGCGTGGAGATCCCAAACGTTTCGTTGCTGGCCGTCAACGCCGACACGAGCTGCGAGGACTGGCCCTCCTCAAATGCAGACTCGGCCTCCTCTGTACCTGCTTTCTTGCCCTCGCGCCGCTCGAGCGCCGCGGGATCGTCATTCATCTTGCGGAACTCGGCGAGGAACTTCGAGTTGCCGCTGCTTACGCGGCTGAGATAAACCAATTTCCCTCCCATGATCCCCAGAGAGGCAAAGAAGAGAACCCCGAGTATGCCGATGATGACCCAGCCATCGATTGTCACGTTGCGCAACGTCGCGGCGAAGTACGATTGGCCTCCACTGCTGTCTTTCTGAGCGTCGCCTCCATAAACCACCAGTGGAGCGACCATGCCTTGGCTGCGTGCCGCCGCTACGATCCACTCGTTGGAGCGTGCGACATTGGAGACCTGCAGCTCATCGAGCTCCCCTGTCAGGAAGTTTCCACCCCGCGCGGAGCCACCGATGGTGAGCGTGCCGCCGATGTCGGGAATCGTAGCCGCCGCAGAGCCCGCCTCGACGCCGTCCACGAGCAGGGTGAGATGCCCACCGCCCGCTCGCACAGCGAGATGGTGCCACTCTCCGGTAGTCAGCGAGCCACTTGCCTGTGTCACTGAGATGGGAGATCCACCCGACCCGATGTTCGCGAAAGCTTGCGTGCCGTTGATACCGAGCACGAGCGCCTTGGCGCCGTCCTCCAGGGCCGCCACATAAGCCTGCTGTTGTGCCGCTTCGATGCGCACCCAGGCTGACAGTGTCAGTCCCTGCGCGGGGACCAGGTGCAACGCGGAGGTAGCGGGGGTAGTAATTGTCTCGGCGCCCTTGAACTGCGCGCCGGAGGCGATGAGCGAAGCGGCGCTCACCGTAGCCTTGAACGCGGATGGCTCGGTCTTATAACTCGTCGAGTCCTGAGGGGAACCGGCTGGCGCTCCAAAATGGTAGACGAGCACGACGTTGGTATCATACGTGCCGCCCGCATCAGCGCCCTTCTGCGCCTTTTTGTTACCGTAATAGAGATAGATCTTGTCGGTATTCGCGCCGCCTGTCAGGCGCGGAACCCGCACCCAGATGAAGGCGACCTGCCCCTGCGAGTCGTAGCGCTCGATGTGATACTTGAGAGGTGTTTTGTCGTCGCTTGCGATGAACCGCAGATCCGCACCGTCCGGGGCCGTATCGCCGAAGTAGCCAAAGTTGGCAAGACTCAACCTGATCAGGACCGGAACATCGGCCGGGCTCGCCGGAATGTCGGCGCCCGTTTTCGCGAGATCGAACTTGATCTCCTTGCGAAACGCCCAGTCATCATTCCACCACGCACGAGCCTCCTGGCCCCAGGCTCCCCCGAGCACGAGGAGACTCAACATCAGCAGGCAGCGAACGGGAGTCATCGGTGGCGGTTCCTCGGATAGTTCGGGCGGATTCAGTGGCCAGATCCACCTTGCGGTGTGGTGACAGGGGCCGTCGGCTGCGCACCACCGGCCGGGGTCGTCGCCTGCTGCAGATGCTGGTCATCCGCGCGGGTCTTGTAATCGTCTACGAGGTTTTCCAGCTCGGTGCGCTTGATCCGCGTGAAGGGTTCTGAAGCCGCGACGCGTGACCAGACCGATTGGTGCTCGAGGCGAGTCAAAATCTCATCGTTGAGCTTGTAGAGCGCGGCGTTGTGATCGATGCAAACCTTCAGATCCCGTTCGCGGGCCACCAGAGTCTGCTTGGCCGTCGCTCCCTCCGTCTCAGCCGTGCGCAGAGCGGTGATGGTTTCGCGGAATTTGCTGACGAGCTCCTGCATCTTCTCTTTGGCCTGCTTGAGCTCCTGCTCGCTCGATTCACGCTGGGACGTGTTGCGCGCGAGAGCCGCTTCACTCGCCTTGAGGCGCCCGTCCAACGCCTGCTGTGCCTTCTTGACGGCGTCCTTCAGGGAATCACGCTCCTTGCGAAGCGCGTCCAGATCTTTTTTCATCTGGGCATTCTCGGCCTGCAGGCTTGTCCGCTCGGAAGCGAGCTGCTGCATCTGTTGCATCAGCTGAGCATTCGCGCCGCCGCCGCTGCGCGCTGACTGTGCATTCACGGACGTGGCGAGCACGCCCAGCACACTCGCTAACAACAACAGTGAATACACGCGGCGGTTAGCCATGACATGCTCCTGCACGACTCAGAATCTCGCGTTCAGATCAACTTGCCAGACGTCGATCGTCAGCGGCGGACCGTCGATCGCGTCTGCCGCCAGATACTTCATTCGCAGCCACACGCGCGGGTTGAACGCGTAATCAAAGGTGGCCGTGTAGCCCTTCGCGTCCGTTCCGCCGAAATGGAAGTCCTGGTCGTTGAAAGCGTCCACCACAGCGTCGCTCTGCAGATAGCGATAGCCAATTGCAGCGCGCCAGGAGCCAAGCGTGTCGAACGCATGCGAGCCAAAGGCCAGATCCGCTCTATAGCCGCGGTTGCGCGCTGGTACATAGGCGCCCGTTCGGAGGAGGATCTGGGAAGTGTTGTAGCCTATATTCTTGACAGCCTCGGCGGTCAACCCCACCGAGTAGTGTGAGAAGGCGTGCCAGTCGGCGACCGCAAGCAGATCGACGACGCGGAAATCCGCCGCCATGGCGTACAGAT
>CAZBTV010000063.1:0-41741 GCA_964494895.1 uncultured Steroidobacteraceae bacterium
CTGGCGTCAGCAGGATATCAAGCGACTGTTCGCCTACTCCTCGATCGAGCACATGGGGATCATCACCTTCGCCTTCGGGATGGGTGGGCCGGTAGCCAACTTCGCGGCGCTGTTGCATATGACGGTGCACTCGCTCACCAAGTCGGCAATCTTTTTCGCCGCGGGACATGCGGCACAGAAGGCAGGGTCGCAGCTCATGGACCGCATCCGGGGCCTGATCACCTCGAGCCCGACGGTCGGGTGGGGATTGATGCTCGGCTCGCTTGCCATTCTTGGCATGCCTCCATTCGGCGTCTTCGCGAGCGAATTCCTGATCCTGACCACCGCGATGAAGGAGCAGCCGTGGGCAACACCCTTTCTGCTTGCTGCGCTCGGCGTGGCTTTCGCGGCGATCTTCGGGCGGGTGCAGCCGATGGTATTCGGTGAGACCAGCGTCAAAAGGCTCCCCCACCCCCCTGCCCTGCTACCGGTCTTCATGCACCTGGGTCTGGTGTTGATGCTCGGGTTGTATGTGCCTGTGTACCTCGCGGACTGGTATCGGGCGGCGGCACGGCTGATCGGAGGTGGCTGAGCATGCCAGTGCGAAGTTGGTTGGCGCGAAGCGTGCCGCAGCCGGGTGCGCCAGGGCTGTACGGTTTGACCGTCTCCCGCGAAGAATGGCGGCGAGCGATGCAGGACGTGGCCGCGGCGGGCGGCCGGTTGCTCACTCTGTGGGCCAGCAGCGACAGCGGATTCCCGGTCGTGCGGGCGGCCTTCCTGACCGACCACGCAGGACTGGTGTTGTGTTTACCTCTGTCAGACCCCCGGACGCCTTATCCCGGTGCCGAGGACCTGTTTCCGGCCGCCACACGGATGCAACGCGCGCTCGCCGATCTCTGCGGTTTGCAGGCGGCCAAGGCGACGGACACTCGCCCGTGGCTGCGCCATGCGCCATGGCCGCAGGAATATTGTCCATTGATCGACTCGGAAATATCGAAATGCGAAGGCGCATCACCCATCGATAACTATGAATTCGTGCGCGTGGCGGGAGACGGTGTGCATGAAATCCCAGTCGGCCCCGTTCATGCAGGGACGATAGAGCCCGGCCACTTCCGCTTCTCGGTCGTCGGGGAGAAGGTGCTCCGGCTGGAGGAGCGGCTCGGGTACGTGCACAAAGGCATCGAGCAACGCTTTACACAACTACCGATTCTCGAGGGCTATCGCCTCGCCTGCCGTGTGTCTGGAGATTCCGCCGTAGCATTCTCCTGGGCGTATTGTCAGGCGCTGGAGGGAGTCGCGGGCATATCAATCCCCGCGCGTGCTGCCTGGCTGCGTGCGCTATGCCTCGAGCTTGAACGCGCTGCCAACCACCTGGGCGATCTCGGAGCGCTGGGCAACGATGCCGGGTTTGCGTTCGGGCTTGCACAGTTCTCACGTTTGAAGGAGTACCTGTTACGCGCCACCGCGGCGGCGTTCGGAACCCGATATCTGATGGACATCGTGGTGCCGGGTGGCGTCGCTCGCGACATCAACGAGGCGGGAATCAGGCAGGTTGCACTTTGCCTGATCGAGCTGGTGCCTGAGGTACTGACACTACGCACCGTCTACGAGGAGCATGAAGGTGTGCGCGATCGTTTCATGGGTGCCGGCATTGTCGCACCAGAGCTGGCCTCGCGCCTCGGACTGACCGGACTCGCGGGACGCGCGAGTGGACAGGCTTTCGACCTGCGCGTTGACCAGCCGTGCAGGCCGTACGAGGAGCTCAGTCCGAGCAAGTATGTCCGCAGGGAAGGAGATGTCGCGGCACGTGTGGCCATACGCTTCGATGAGCTGCTGGAGGCGTGTCATCTCATCCAACGCGTTCTGAACGCCTTGCCGGCGGGTGCGTACCGAACGCCCGTGCCGGTGCCGGCCGATGGCGCTGTCGGCGCGGGATTGATCGAAGGGTGGCGTGGTCCTGTGTTTGTAGCTCTCGAGGCGGGGCCGGAAGGTACAATCCGCCGCTGCCACCCCCACGATCCGTCGTGGCAAAACTGGCCTGTGCTGGAGCACGCCATCATCGGGAATATCGTGCCGGACTTTCCGCTCATCAACAAGTCATTCAATCTTTCCTACAGCGGACACGATCTCTGACCCTCAATCCACGAATGATCATTCTGTCGCGCTCCGGAGCCGTAAACCCATCTCCAGGCTCCTCTGACATGTCTCGTGTTTCATGAATCATCCGGGCCAAGCATCATGCTCAAGACACTACGTCAAATCGCCTCCATCGGAATCGTGTCAGAGCCGCCGCCGGCCGCGGACGAGAGCCTGCGGGTTCGCGAGGAGTTGCAAGAACGCATTCGCGTAGTGCTTGGCCGTGCCTTGTGTATTCGTCACGTCGACGCCGGCTCGTGCAACGGCTGCGAGCTCGAGATACACGCGCTCAACAATCCACTTTATAACCTCGAAGGGCTCGGCATCCGTTTCGTGGCCAGCCCGCGGCACGCCGACCTCCTGCTCGTTACCGGTCCTGTGTCGAAACACATGGAGGTGGCTTTGCAGCGCACCTATGCCGCCACTCCAGACCCGAAGCTGGTCGTAGCCTTGGGCGACTGCGGCTGCACCGGGGGTATCTTTGGCGAAAACTACGCCAGCCTGGGCCGCGTCTCAAATGTCATTCCGGTCGATGTTGCAGTGCCTGGCTGCCCTCCAAGCCCCGTTCGCATTCTGGAAGGGATACTGGCGGCGATCACACCGCCATCAGCGAAGGCGGCTGGGACGAAGGTGGAGGATGAGTGTATTCGCAAAAATGGAGGAAATCAGTAAAGCAGCGGTCGTGCTGATTGACAGCACGACCGCAAAGGCGAGTGGAGTCAACTCGGGATCTCGTTGTACGGCGGATTCGCAAACTCCCAATAGAAGCCAAACAAGCCTTGCGTTTTTTCAGAGGCGGTACCCATGTCCTCGATCAGCAAGGCGTCGGTCTGTGCTGCTTTCAGCTTCGGCCCGTGCTTCCCGATCTGCGTTGATTTGGACTCGGCTTTTGATTTCGTGTCCATGACAGTCATCTCCCGTGTGATGAATTGGCGATGGAGATCACACCTTACGTAGCTGTTATGACCATATTTACAGACCGAATTCAAGTCGTTTTTGGACGCACCGCCGGTTCAGATGCAAACCGCACTCCATCTCACCAATTCCAGCGGATCTGGCCCGAAACCACGCGGTCTTCCAGGTTGCCACCGTTGGCAGGATCCCACCCTGCCGTTGCCTGTCCATCGTTGGCGAACGGTGGAGTCCGGTCCAGAAGATTATGCACTCCCACTTCAATCTCCATGCCATGGAGGAGTGCGGTGCTCGCGGGCGTGTACGTCGCGGCGAGATCCACAGTTGTCCTCGACCCGACGCGTCGATGAGGCTGACTCGAGATATCTCCATAACTACCGGTGTAGCTCACGGAGCTCGTCAGGGTCACCGGGCCCATTTTCCGCGCCGCAGATGCCCTAACCCGCAGGTCAACAGGGTTATTCAAGGTATTGAGCTGCTCGAGAATCATCCCGTCCGAAATTCCGAGATAACTGAGCAGATAGGTGCCGTCGAATCGGAATTTCCACTCATCGCTCGCATACTGAACCAGTGCGTCTATACCGGATGTGGTCAGCCTTTCGAGACTCAAGAGACGGGCATCCAAGAATACCTGTACCGGTGTCTGCTCGCACAAGGCTTGCGGTCCTGTGATAAACCGGCTTTCGCCGCAGATGGCGCCCCTCTGTGCTGCGGTCGGGTTTGCGACGACAACCCCATCGAAGACCGCCAGGTTTGGAGAAAACGCCGGTATGAATACCCGTCCGGAGCTCGCAACGGTGTAATAGGTGGCGCTTATCTGCATGCGCTCAGACGGCTTGAAATCGAATCCAGCTGTCCAGGTTCGTGCTATTTCAGGCCGTAGGCCCGGATTGCCACCGTTTTCCACGAGCGCGGTCCGCCCGTCGGAGAGCTTGACGATCCCGCTGACGTTGGTGCCAGTCAGCCTCTCCGTGAGTGCAGGAGGTCTAAAGCCTCGTCTGTAGGTTCCACGCAGAGTCAACATCGAAACCGGGGACCATTCCAGTGAGAAAAAGGGCGATGTCAGAGCGCTGTCATTAGAGTAGCCCTCATAACGCGCCCCAAGGGACGCCCGCAGTTGCCGGACCAACGGCACTGCCTGCATCGTGCCGATGAGGGGCAGATCGAGATCAGCGTAGACCGACCTGACCCTTCGGTCCGCGCCTTGCCACCCCAGGAGCGAGTTGAAGCTACTGAACGATTCCTGCCGATACTGGGCGCCGATGGAGAATTGGGGATCACCCGCGGAGCTCGAACGAAGGTTTCTGCTGGCGGAAGCGTCGACTGCCTTGATTCGTGACCATGAGTGATAGCGCTCGTCGCGGCTGAGCCCGGCCAGGATGGTCGGATCTGCAGAGCTCGCCGGTGCAAACGGATTCAAGGGATCGGGAGCCGACAACGCCTGTTGAAACGCACTCAAATTGCCGACTCCGGCTTGCAGTACCCGATCGCGCTCCAGCCCAGTGTGCGCCGAAAGATCAAAATTCCATCCCAGCTTCTCGACAATCAACCCAGCAGCAGCGCTTGCGGACAGCACCGATTCGTCACTGGTTTGCGGACCCAGTAGATTCCAAAAGCCGTACTGGATGTAAACCGGATTTGTGCCTCCCAGAGGATTGACGTAGCCGGGATTCGTCGAAGGTAGGGATACTGTCCCTCCACTCACATCGCCGAACGAAAGGACTGAGTGTCGCTGTGACACCCAGGCGTTCGACCAGATGCGAACGTCCTCCAGGAGCATGGAGGCATGCCCCATAACGCTAAGCCTCTGCTGCGACGGCAGGATTTCGCGCGCTTGCCATCTGTCGTAGGTGTTTGACGATCCCTCAGGCCCCAGCACTGGTTTTCCATTCGAGACTCCGGTGATGGCCCAGGTTTGGCCAGAGGAGGTCACCAGGGTGCCGGGGTAACCATTCCTGGAGTTCCAATTCGTCGCGCCCCATGGGCGCAAATCGCTGGTGGCCTGCGCACGCGCCGCAGCCGACATCGCATCCCGGTCGTAATACTCCAGGATGATACTTGCGTCGCTATCTCCCCAGCGCTGTCCCAAGAGCTGGCTAAACCGCCGGGCGGCGACTCCTCCGCTGGTCGTCTCACTGAATTGCGCCTGGGTCTCTGCTCCACTGAAATTGCTGCGAGTGACAAAATTCACGACAGCCCCGATGGCATCCGAGCCATAGAGGAGCGATGCGCCGTCAGGAATGATCTCGACCCTCTCGATAGCACTCAGGGGAAGCAAAGAGTCATCCCACCAGCCCGCCTCTGTACCTGAGCCCGCAGGGCGCACGCCATCGATCAGGACAAGGGTCGATTCCGCCCCCAGCGCATGGAAATTCAAGCCAGAGCCGGACGTCGAGTTTGTCTGACCCTCGCGCCCAATCAAGGAGTATTCGTTTGGTCCGCCGCCCCAGACCTGGGGAAGCGCGGCGAGGAACTCCGGAACCGAATCGAACCCTGCGGCATTCATGTCCGCCCTGCTGAGGCTTACCGCAGGCTCGCCGGGGAGATGATCCACCCCTTTGAAGCGCGAGGTTGCAATGAGAACCTCTTCAGTGTCTGTTGTCTGGGATGAAGGAAGGATTCGCATCAGCGAATCCTTGAGCCGCTCGTTCAGGGACTTCCGCGCAACAGCGATCGAATAGGTGTGATCGTTTGTCTGCGTCGCCACGAGCTCGGTGCCACGAGTCATCCGCAGAAGGGAATCGATAGGTTCGAATCTACCTTTGATCGCCTCGGTCCTATATCGCTTGACAGCGTTGCGGTCAAACAGCAGTTGCCTTCCCGCCTGTTTGGACCATTCGCGGAGTGTTTGCGCGGCAGGTCCCGCGGGAATATCCAGCTCGACCATTGAATCCTGACCTGCCGGGTATGGCGGGCGAATGACTGCCGAATGATCGGAGTCGAATCGGAATATGAGTCCGGTGCCTTGGACGAGGCGCTCGAGAGCCTCACGAGGCGAGAACTCTCCTTTCAGCGGAGGCGTGATGAGCTTGCGGAGATCATCGGTTGCAATGAACAGAACCTCGATGTTCGCCTGGTGGGAGTACGCCAGAATCGCCTTGGGATACGGCATGGCGGGGACATCGAATTTCATTTTTTTATCGAAAATCGGCTCGCCGGCCAGCGAAATGGCAGCTAGCCACGTCGCCGCAAGCACGACGATGATTTGCCGCGTGCGTTGACTGAAACGCCCTCGGTCCTCCATGAAACACCCTCAATTGACATGCGGACGCGTTTTGTTCGCGTTCTAGTGGGACCCTTTATCACACTGACATCGTTGCCGCGTCAACCATGCCAGCATCATGCGCCGCAACACATTAGGAGCACGGAATATAGTTATGTTTTGTTATATCCGGCGTCTTGTTGATGACTTCGGGTCGCATTGAAGCGCAGCACGACCCTACTGTGCAATGCCTACGTTGCGTTTCGAGAGGCCCCGAGCGCGCGTCCAGGCACAGGGATGTGCCCCGCCGCCGGAGGTGGCGGAAGCATCAGGGCTACGCGCCCCGGCAAAAACCACGCTTTTTGCCCGGGGCCGCGTAGCCTGATGCTACGCTGGGCCGGGCAGGGTGCGACGCATGCGCTCAGTGTGCTCGAGCCTTGAGAACCTCTGTCAGGGTATCGGGCACTCCCTCGAGGCGCGTCAGGTGCGGATATCGGGGGCCGTCGAAGTAGGCGACCGACAACGTGCGGTAGTAATCCGCATTCTCCACCAACAACTCGATCGGCTTGCGGGTCGACTGGGCCTCGATGATCGCGGCATCCAGGATATCGGGGGTGTATTTCTTGCCGTTCACAGCCACCAGTGTCATTCCGGGAGCCGCCCCCGCCAGCGCCGCCGCGCGCTGCTCGATCACGTCGCTGATGACCCCTTTCTCATTCAGCAGCAATCCGATCGACCACTCCCGGTCGGTTACCTTGCGTATCGTTTTCGCCAACTCCAGATACGTGTTCTTCTCGCCCGAGTAGCTCAGCTGCCAGCCACTCTGCTTGATCGCGTTGAGGAGTGCAGAGGTGTTCGGGACGTCCAGATGTTTGCGAATGATGCCCTGCCAATCGGCAGGCGCGATCGCCGACAGCGCCGCATAAACGTCAGCCTCCACGTACGGCTTGACCTCCGGCTTACCGTCATCTCCGGAATAGAACCGACGCATGAAATCATCCAGAGCGGCCTTTCCACCGCTGTGTGCGCGCAACTGGGAATCGACCTCCAGCCACAGAAAGACGGAGGCCTCGTAAAAATCAACACCACGGCGGGCGGACGACCAGCCTCGCGGAGCGTCGTAGAGCACCTGAGCCTCCACGGCGGTGTCGGCCACGGGTCGCCAGCGTGGGCCGGTGGAGATGTCGAAGTGTCCGGCGCTCATGGCGATGAGGTCCCGATATTCCTCGGGCTTGAGCAAGCCGGCGCGCGTCGGCAGCACGTTGCCCCAGAATTGCGTCAGCCCTTCGTATACCCACAGGAGAGAGCCGTCCATCGGCTTCAGGTAGTCGGGACTCAACAACCCCTGCGGACGGCGGAACTTGCCGTTCCAACTGTGTACATATTCATGTCCCAACAGTCCCGCGACGAGCTTGCGGCCGGCCTCCTGCTCGAGAGCATCCTCGGACATCCGGTCGTCGCTCGATTCGTGGTGCTCTTCGCCGAAGTGCGCGATATGGTCCGATAGGCTCAACAGCCACGTGTAGTGCCGATAGTGCCGCGACGCAAATAGCGCTCCGGCCTCAGCCACGAGCCTGCCATAACCTTGCGCAAAATCAGCCGGTACCTCGGTCGCCGCGGCGGTATCGCCGGCGATCGAAATGGCATGGCGGATGTCGGGATGCGGAGCCGAGCCAGGAAGCTCCACCCTTCGCATGAACTGGCCAAGCTGGACCGGCGAGTCGATGAGCTGAGCGAGCGAGACCGGCTCAAACTCCAACGCTCCGTCCGCCTGTGCATGCGAATCCAGTGCGCACGCGACACTCCACCCCGCGGGCATCGCCAGGGACCCTGACGCTGTAATGCTGGCAGCATCGCGCCCCTTGGGCAGGAAGACGTACTGGTTCCACCTTATGATCCCCAAGCGCGCCGTACTATCGGGCGAGCCTGAAAAACCGCCTCCGTCAGCGGGCAAGCCGGATTCGAGAGCGATGTCGAGATGATCGACTCCACGAGGCACGGTAACCGACAGCGCATACATCTCGTACGGATCACGGTGCCAGGCAAGGCGTTGCCCGTTGGCGGTGATCTCCAGCCCTATGATGGTGTCGAGTGGCCCGGCGGGGGCGTGTTCGGCGGGAATCCACTTCGGATACACCAGCACGAGCGGGCCGGGCTTGACGGCGAGCGTCTCGTGAGTTTGCAAATGCCGCCGGGCGACGTCGCGCGCGTCAATCCGCACGGTGAGATCGGTTCCGAAGGCAGGCACGCAGAATAGCGCGAGCAAAGGGAGCGCAGCGCGTCGATTATGGTTCATACGTCCCTGAAAAGAGACTTGGCTCTTTGCGATGATTTTTCAACTCGATCTTGATGGTAGCGCATAGCCACCACCGCGGGAAGGCTGCCTCCGCTTCCCGAAACAGGCCAACTCCCCGGCCCTTTCCGCGACGGCAAGTTGGAAGGCAAGCGCTCATGCGCATTCTGCTATCCTCCATCGGCCCCGCGAAATACAACCCCTGGTGGCACTTGCGCTCGAGCTGGGAGCACCGGGGAACGAGCCGGTTGGTATAGATGAATCAGCCTCATTCGCCTTCCGATACGACACTGTCCGAGCAGGACATACTCGTGTGCGTGCGTGTGCTACGTGCGATCGAGGCCGACCGATCGCATCTCACACGCCTCCCCCAGGAGCAGCGCCGCGAGCTGCTGACGCTCGCAGGTCTGGTGTCCAAGCCCGAACGGCACAATCTGGTCAGAATGGCGAAAGCCTTCAGGCGCCAGGAGCGGCAAGCCGCCAGAGAGCGCGACCGCGAGGCCATCGAGCGTACGGGTCTGCGCATCCAGCGCCAGTCCCCGGTCTACGCGCCGCTGTGGCTCGAGCCACCCGGACCTGAGGACCTCGACCATCGCCCGGAGCTCAATCAGGCGCGGGCCTGTTACGTATGCAAGAGGCCGTACGCCAAGATTCATCGCTACTACGACTCCCTGTGCGATGTGTGCGGTGATTTCAATTACGCCAAGCGCCAGCAGACAGCCGACCTCAGCGGTCACTACGCCCTGGTTACCGGCGCGCGCGTAAAAATTGGCTTTCAAGCCTCGCTGAAACTGCTCAGAGCCGGGGCACACGTCGTAGTCACTACGCGCTTTCCCATTGACGCCACGGACCGGTATTCGAGGGAGCCGGACTTTGCGGATTTCCGCGAGCGACTGCAGATCCACGGGCTCGATCTGAGGCATACCCCGAGCGTCGAGATCTTCACGCGCTTTCTGCTCGAACGGTTGCCGCGGCTCGACTACATTGTGAATAACGCATGTCAGACTGTGCGCCGGCCGGCAGGATTTTTTCAACACCTGCTGGCGCGAGAGGCTGACTCGATCGCCACGCTTCCCGATATTTTGCGGGGACCGCTCGCGAGCCACGAGGAATTGCGGCACGCTTTACAGGGATCTCGGGCACTCCGCATGGGCGACGCTGCCGCGGCGTTGCTCGTCGACACCGAGTCGCAGTCGTTGGCGGAGGGGCTCCTGCGTAGCGCGGCGCTTTCGCAAAAGCGTTATCTGGACGAAGACTTTCGAGGCGGCGATACGCTGTTTCCCAGAGGTCACTACGACGAGGACCGGCAACAGATCGATCTGCGCGACCTCAACAGCTGGCGGTTGCGCATGCACGAGGTCGAAACTCCCGAGCTCCTCGAAGTGCAGCTCGTCAACGCGATCGCCCCGTACATCCTGAATGCTCGGCTGAAGCCACTGATGGTGCGGACGCCAGGACACCACAAGCACATCGTCAATGTCAGCGCGATGGAGGGACAGTTCTATCGCGCCACCAAGACGGACAAGCATCCGCATACCAACATGGCGAAGGCAGCGCTCAATATGATGACTCGCACGAGCGCTCCGGACTTCGTGAAGGACGGCATCCATATGAACGCCGTCGACACGGGATGGGTAACGGATGAGGACCCCGCGATTCATGCGGCACGCAAGGCGGAGCAAGGCTTCGCGCCTCCGTTGGACATCGTCGACGGCGCTGCGCGCATCCTGGACCCGATCTTTGCTGGTCAGCTCACAGGCACGCACGTATGGGGCCAGTTTCTCAAGGACTACAAGCCGGCGCCGTGGTAACGCCCGAGCCGGCGCTTGCCGGGCGCATAGGCCTCCCAGCGTGCCTCATGGCTCCTAGGCACTGGCGCGAGCTTTCGTCCCTCCGCGGGAGAACTCGAAGTGCAGCACACATTGCCGTGGAGAGCCGTCGGCCACCGGGTTGAACTTCCATTTTCTGGCAGCTTGCATGGCAACGCGCGCGAAATAACGGCTTGGACCCGGGTTGAGTAGCGATTCGTCCACTACCGCGCCCGAAGTATCGACGTTTACCTGGACGGACACCCTGACGTGTCCGTGGATGGTGGCGAGGGCGCTTCGTGGCACGTTCGGAATCTCTTCGTGCACCACCGATGGGGTTGATCTTGGGGTCGGCGCCCCCGAGTGTTGCCCGGCCGTTGGGTGTCGCGGCTTGGCCGGAACGGTCGGACTGGGCGATGCTTCGGCGGGCTTGGGCGGCTCACCCTGTGGTGGAGCGGCGTCGGTCGCAGGCGGATGAGGCCGGGACTCCGGTGAGCTTGCGGAAGGCTCGCCTGAATCCGCAATTGCCGGCGCGGGAGCCACTTCCGGCGGTCGAGCTCCGGTTTGCGGGATACCAGGGGGCCGCGATGTATTGCCCGTAAACAGGCGCACACCCACCCAACAAAGAGCGGCGATGACTGCGACAGCAGCAAGCGCTATGGGGACGAATGATCGACGCTCCGGTGGCGGAGGAGGCTCCGGCTCCACGACGGCGCGTATCGTCAATCGGCCTTTGGGCCGTTCGAGGTCTTTGGAAGCTCGCTCTGGCGTCACTGCCGCCCGCCTGTCCGCAGACATGGGCAACTCCCCTGGCGCAGGCGCGGCGGTCCCTTTCGGCTCAGTCGACGGCGCGACCGGTTGTCCTGAGCTCACTGGAGGGGTCGCTGGTTGAGTGGACCCTGAGCCAGAGGCAGTCGGCTGCGCAACCCTGTCGGGCTTTGCAGTCGGTCGGGTGACCCAGGCTTGCAGTCTCGCGAGGCTCGGCCGATCGTCCGGCCGGCGGCTCAGGCACTCCCGAACGATCTCAGCGCACCCAGGCGGAAAATCCGGCGGCAGTACCACCCCGTGGCTTCGCTCATCAGGTTTCGCGGGTGTGGTCCGGGTCAGTGCCTCGTAGACAGTCACACCGAGCGCCCACACATCGCCGGCAGTCGAAAAACTGCCATCCCGAGCCTCCGGCGGATCATATGCCGACAACATGCTGATGCTGGTCGCGGCCTCACCTGCAGGCCGGACGGTATCACTCGCCAGCTTCAGCTGGTCTCCCACGACCAGAATATTGGACGGCTTCAAATGCCCATGCACCAGGCCGCGGGAATGCAAGAAGGCCAAGCCCGCGAGAGTCTGCGGCAGCAGCTCCAGCACCTCGCTTTCGCTCAAGGAGCGGTTGGTCAGGAATTGCGCCAGGTTCTGCTCGGCATATTCCATGACCACGTACAGGCAATGAAGACTGCCGAGCTGGCAGCGGCCGGTGGAAAACAAGCGCAGTAGTCGCGGATGAGACAGTGCCGCGGCAGCACTCCAGTACGCGAGCTGCGATTCGGCCAGGGTCGGAATAGCGGGAACCAGTTTGAGCGCCGCGTCGGTCAGAGAGTGCGCCGGATCCTCGGTGAGAAATACACCGCTGTGGTCCGAAACGCCAAGGCAGCGCCGCAGCGGATGTGCTCCATCGATCGTCTGGCCCTCCCATTGCGTCCACACTTCGCTCATCGTTGATCTGTCCGCCTCTCTTCAGGGGTATTCCGGGCCCGCAGGATACTCCTGGCGGGCCACTGAAGCAGCCTGGCTGCAATCTCTTCTGCGCAGTTGAAACCGGGAGTTGCCGCTTCGCGATCAGTGTATGTGTGATCGTGACAGGCTCAACGGAGGAGTCGCACGAGTCGGGCAACCGCCGCAGCCACGCGGCCGCGGATTCATTTCCTGGAGGCAAACTGCTCGTACGCGGTCGCTTCAAAGTCCTGGAGCACGCGAATGGCAGCATCGTCGTAGAACGGCAGATACTGCAACAACAGGACGCCTGCGAGCCCGCTATGCGGATCGACCCAGAACTCCGTATTGAAGATTCCGGCCCAGCTCAGACTGCCCTCGCGCCGATACCTGATGGTATCGGGGCTAGGGCTCGTGATCTGGAAGCCCAGGCCGAATTTGTCGCGCCCCGCACCCAGGGGAAACGGCTTGCTGAGAGCGGACATTCCCGCAGCTTGCCGTGAGACGAAGACGGCGCCGATCTGGTTCGTCGCCATGAGCTGCACCGACTCCGCGCTCAGAATCCTGACATCGCCGAGGCGGCCTTCATTCAACAGCATGCGCATGAACCTTCCATAGTCGCGCGCAGTGGAATACAACCCACCATCGCCTCGGAACGGAGGAGTGGGAACTGTTGGAGGCAACTTGAACGGGCTACTCTCCTTGAAGGATTTGCCCTCGTGAGTGTAGACGTGGATGACCCGCGCTTGCTTGTCAGCGGGAACCGCAAACGACGTATCGATCATCCCCAAGGGACGGAAAATGTGCTCCTGGAAATAGGTTTCGAGCGCCTCTCCGGTGATCTTCTCAACGATGAGGCCCAGCACGCGGGTGCTCGGTCCATAGGTCCATTTTTCACCCGGGTCATGCAGCAGCGGGAGCTCCCATTCGTTCTTTTGACTACCCTGCTGCATGCGAGCCACGATCGGATTGGAGAATCCGTAGCCGATTCCCGAGGTGTGCGTCAAAAGGTGACGCAAGGTCATGGCGCGCGCGGCAGCGCGCGTTTCGTAGGTGCCGTTGCTCTCGTTGAATTTCGTAATGACCCGCGGGTGATCAAAGCCAGGGAGATACCTGGAAACCGGATCGTCGAGAGACAGCTTGCCTTGCTCGAGCAGCATCATGACTGCCACCGAAGTCACCGGCTTCGTCATGGAAGCGATGTTGAATATCGCATCTACCGGAAGTGGCATGCTCCCATTCGCATCCAGCTTACCAGCCGCCCCCTCGAACAGCACGCCGTTCTTGTCGACGATGGCGCCCACCACACCAGGCGCATCATGGCGATCTACCGCGCGGGACAGGACGTCCGCGAGAGCCGCCGTGGCACCGTCCGGCACGCCGTCCGTGTTAGCTGCCTGGGTGGGACCCGCGACCGCGCCACCGAGTGTCAGAAGGAACACGAAAAGTGCCGCTCTACGTTCCATGTCTATCGCTCTACGCGCCACGTTAGCCTTCCGTAGGAATCGCTGGCCCTCGACTCTACGTGCATAGCGCGGCGAATGCCACCCGGCGGCACTGACGCTGACCGACCTCGCGGCGCTGCTACCGACGATTATTGTTTGGCCGGTGCGGCGCCCTCGGGTCTGACGTCTTTGCTCACAGGGAGTTGGACGGTCGCTGGCGCGTCGGCGACCGAAGGTGTGGCTTCGGGCTGGGGCGCGAGTGGCGCATTACACGCGAGATCCAGAGCCCGCTGTGAAAAGGTATCCTGTGGGACCACCCTGAAGCGGTCTCTCCAGTCACCCTTGGCCGAGCTCAGACCGACTTGCTTGCCTTCGAAATACCCCACGGTGGAGCGCAGAGCGAATTCGCGCCGGGTGCAATCGAAGGCGGTCTCCTGTGTGAGCCGATCCAACCTGATGTTATGTGCGTTCGGCACCACTGATGTATAGATGGTCAAAAACAACGCGACGCGATAGCCATCTTCGTCATGCACAGAGTCGAGATCAAGGTAAGAGAGGCCTGGTGAGCCCCCGCTCGGCGGCCCGACGGCCTGCCAGCGAGCCGCGTGGCACGGGAGTGAAATCAAACAGAGCAGGACGAGAAGGACCGGTAAGCGGTCTCGCGGCCAC
The DNA here is from genome assembly GCA_964494895.1 of uncultured Steroidobacteraceae bacterium. Taxonomy (GTDB): domain Bacteria; phylum Pseudomonadota; class Gammaproteobacteria; order Steroidobacterales; family Steroidobacteraceae; genus 13-2-20CM-66-19. The sequence continues at coordinate 14,152 of CAZBTV010000063.1, forward strand.
CGCCAACCAAGGACTTGCAACAGTCCGCCCCTCATGCGCTCTTTACCTGGATACGACGGACACTTCCGCCCGTGTTACAGCGGGACGGGCATCGCGCTCATATTTCCAGGGAATGCTGTGCAGATGGGCAAGCAGCACCTGGACGAAGCGATCCTGACGGCGCCTGGCCAGTGGAACGGGGATGTTGTGATTGAGGATAGCGAAATAGACCGTGCCGCGGTCAGTGGTGGAAATAGCCCCGACCAACGCGCTTGCGCCATAGTCGCCGAAGGTACCCGTCTTTCCGACCACATGTCCGGCTTCGCCAGGTCCGTTCAATCGCTCGCGCAGAGTCCCCTCGTCGACCCCCGAGACCGGCAGGATATCAACGAGCTCATGCCCCGTTGTCGCCAGCTGTCGTTCAAGAGCACGCAACAACTTCACCGCCGCTCGCGGGCTGAGGCGATTCGTCGGGTCGGTACCAGCCGCATCGCCGAGAATGATCTCGGAACGCATTTCCTCCGGCACAACACTGCGCGCCACCGCTTCCACGGCCGTCGCCCCGCCAGCGGCATCCGCGAACGACATGAAAATGTTGTTGGAGTAATCGTTCAGCGATTTCACCAGGGGAAGCAGCGGCTGCGAGCGATGTACGACCAGTGGGCGCTCGCCGGGCGATTCCACAAGGCGGGCTGCGGTGACGCTCTGCACCGGCCACTCGGCGGAAGCAAAGCGAATTCCGAGCGGCGCCGGCAGGTCGGCGGCCGCGCTTGCCGGCGTGACCTGCAGTGCGCGCACTGCCGCCATTGCGGCAGGTGGCGCCAATCCTGACAGCGCCCGACGCAACAACGTACCGTCGTCTCTCTTCCAGTCGAAAACCAACGAGCCTTGCAGACGCAGGTCACCCGCTATGCGCGTGATCCCCGACTCCTTCAGCCGCTCAGCGACGAGCAAGGCATCTTCATCCACCAGCGAGGGATCGCCATCGCTCGCAACGATGAGATCGCCGTAAAGCGTGCCATCGAGCACACGGCCTCGAGCGGTAAACGTCGTAATAAAGCGATGATCCGGACCAAGCTTACGGAGCAACGCCAGTGTTGTTGGCACCTTGGATACGGACGCCGGGTGCACAGGCTCGGAAGCCGCCTGCGCCAGCAGGACGGTTCCGTCCGCAGCCTCGACATACACACCCTGGCCAACTCCCAGAATAGCGCGAGCCGCTGCCGGCAATCCCTGAAGCTCGGCACTCGATGCGATCGGAGCGACAAGCAGTCCGAGGATCGCGATCAGGAGAAACCGCAAGTTGCTCTCAGACTTTGCTCGACCATCCATACCGATCGGGTATTTCGCCGCGCTGAATGGCAACCAATCGCTCACGTAAGGCGCGGGTCAACGGGCCTACCTCTCCCGTGCCAACCCTGTGCTCCCGGTCACGATGGATGAGCGTGCCGACGGCGGTAAGCACGGCAGCGGTTCCGGATAGCGCCGCTTCGCCGTCAACCACCCATTTCAACATTTCGTCGACGTGGAAGACGCGCTCCTCGACTTCGTAACCTTCATCGCGGGCTATGGTCAGGAGCGAGTCCCGTGTCACCCCGTGGAGGAAAGTGCCATCGAGGCTGCGCGTGAGCACGCGCCCCTTGCGGATGAGAACGAAATTGGCCGCACCGGTTTCCTGCACCTCACCACCCGGACAGAACAATACCTGGTCCGCCTGGTAGCGGCGTCTCGCTTCGAGCGTGGGACCCAAGGCCGCTGCGTAGTTGCCGCCGGTCTTCACACGGCCGGTTTGAGAGGCGGTGCGCGAGTTGGTGTCTTCCACGAAAATGCGCAGCGGCTTCATACCGCCTGCGAAGTAGTCCCACACCGGGCTCGCAAGCACGAGCAACTGGGCCTCGCTGGCCGGCGTGGCGGCGGCTCCGATATTAGGCGTGGTGCCGAACAGGATGGGCCGCAGATAAAGTGCTCCAGGGGCTTCCGGAACGACATCCCTGTTCCGGTCGATGGTGGCACGGACCATGTCCGCAAGCTGCCGCGGGTCGGGCTCCGGGAGCACCAGGGCGCGTGCGCTTTGACGCAGGCGCTCGATATGCCGGTCCATCCGAAATACGTTGACGCTGCCGTCCGCCCAGCGATATGCCTTGAAGCCCTCGAAGCACGTGCTCGAATAATGCAGGACGTGAGCCGCTGGATGCATTTCGATCGGGGCGACCGGGCGGATCTGGAAGGGGCTCCACTCTCCGTTCTGGAAGGTAGCAACCGCCATGGTCGGTGCGAGTACCGTTCCGAACGCCGGACGGGCGGTCGATTGCGCTTGGGAGGTCTGCGTCATGTCACAAATCTCTTTCCGGGATACTGAGATCCTACGCGGATCGGATGCAATGGCTATTTCATTCGCTTCCGGGTGCGACGGTAACATGAAGCACCCGTTTCAAGTACTCGGGCGCGGGCCGTCGGAATCGTGCCGGCTGCGGACCCGTCCGCCGCTCGAGGAGCGAAACCGATGTGGCTGGCGGCCGGATCGCCAGATACACCGTGCTCCAGAGTTGCGCGGCATTCGACTCATCGGCGTCGGAGTTGTTCGCACCGAACGGGGCAATATGGAAGCGCCCGGCCGCGTAAGTCCAAGACCACAGCTCGGAGTCGCGGACGGCCTCGCCCGCCGTGATCACCTGCCACAGGCGCTTTTGCGCTTCTCGCACTTCGTCACGGATGCCCTCCGGGAGATCGGTACGCCGCAGCTGCCGTTCCAGGGCCTCGGCCAGCAATGCCTGCTGCCACGACCAAACGACCGTTCCATGATAGGCACGTCGGGTGAAACGTTCTTGCATCTGTCGAGAGGCAAAGACCGGATTTGCGACGAGGACGCCCGCGTCCGTCAGGAGACCTGCCGGGAACGGCCGCATGATCGACCTGACCGCCTCATCGACCTCCTCAGGCTGCGGATTGCCCCAGAGAAGGGCGAAACCTTCGTCAGAATGGACGACCGGTACAGGGGTGCCGTTGGCCGTCAGGGCCAACGCATGAAACCGCACCGGTGCACGTCCGACGGAAGCCAGAGCGCCCTGGTCTGCTACGCCCAACTCCGTCGCGTATGTCTCGATCGCCCGCCGGGCCGTGTCATTTGGCTCGGTGACTTCGAAGAACGGCCGTGCCTTCCTCGACCACTGACGGGCAAGCGTCCCTGCCTCGGAGAACAAGGCGCGATCCGAGGCCCTGACATAGGGATCCAGGAGCCCGCTCCCATAAAGGGCGGCCGCCGCCTCCAGAGCCGCGGGGACCAGAGCGGTATTGACGTCATAGGGATCGCGCCCGCCGCCGAGGCCATCGTCACTGTCGCGCCATTGCCCGGCCGCAAGTCCGGGCTTCAGCCCGATGAGATTCTGCGGTACCGGATCCCTCCCGAAAGGAATGGCCCTTTGGATTACAAGTCGCAAATTGGTCACCAGGTCGGCACCGGCGGGCGTGCTGCCCCGGCCATCGTGGCGCGCCAGAAAGGCCTTGGCGAGCGAGCGCCCCCGCGCATCCTCCAGCAACCACCCCCGGACGACCGGCGCGAGCATGAAAGTTCCGTCGATCATGTTGTAGTTGTATACGGGCGCGTCCGATCGAGAGCCGTCCGCCTGCAGGTGATCCAGTATCGCGCGCTCTCCGATGTCTTCCTCGTGTGCGACCTCGCCGTCGGCGGATAGGCGCATGAGCACTGAATCCAGGCCTGCCTCGATCGCGGCCGGAGTCAATGCGGGTCTGAGCAGCTCCAACGACATCAGGGTATCGCGCCCGAAGTAGGTGTCGAACCGCCATGAGCCCGCCAGAAGTTTCTCCCGGTAGGAGAGGAATGTCAGCGTGTGGCGCAGGTCCCGGTCCGGCCGGGCGTGCAAGTTGAGTAGCTCGTCCTCCGACAGCGGCGCGAGGGGCGGCTCGCCGCTCAGCGCCACGATCTCGAGCTCGACTCCACCCTCCTCGGGAGCGGCTTTGATGTGGCCATCGCGGAGCTCGCCGCGAGTGACGTGGAGACTCAGACGATAACCCGCAGCACTATCGAGCCGGTTCCGCGCCCAGCTTACGGTAGCTCCGCGTACCGAGAGCTGGGCGTCGATGCCCGCGGGAATGGTAGCCTCTGCCTGATACTGCCGCAGCACTCTGACACTCGACAGCACAGCTTGTTTGATCGCGAGATCCACGGCCCCGCTGACGGCCACTTTCGCCGCAATACCATAAAGAGGTCTGCCGCTACCGTCGCGAGCAACTATCGAGCGCGGACGCTCCAGCAATCTCCAACTGACAGGCGCGTCCGCGTGTGCGAACCAAAGCCCAACACCACTATCTCCGGCTGGAAAGGCCACCAGAATGCGCGGATCCAGCCCCGACCGTAGCACCAGATGCGCCGCGACCGGCCCCTCCCGCAGAAAGCTGTTGAGATTCCGACCCTCCAGGACTTCGTAAGAAAGCCGCGCGTGCCGGTCGGCATTTCCAGGAGCGGGCTGCCCATTGGCAAGAGCCCAGAAAGCCAAGCCACCGATCAGGAAGCGGCGGACGGCCCGTGGCGAGACACTCACTCGCGTCCCCCTTCCACAGCGATGATGGGTCAGACGGATTCCTCGCGTCCATAAGGCAATTCTGGGGGAACAACCCTGTGCAGGCCCCGAGCGCGCGTCCAGGCACAGGGATGTGCGTTTTCATTCTAGCTCATTCCTGACTTCCGCCCGTACTTACGTCGACCACGGGGGCTAGCGGTCCCAGATCTCCCCGTCCCGGGGGCATGCGACCGCCTCAGGAACGGTATTTGGGGGCGTTCCGAGAAGAGGCCGCATGCCCCTGCCACAGCGATCCCTGTACCGGCGCGGCTGACCAGGCCGCACTTCCGACGCTCCAGCCGGTCACGGGGATCGCAATGCTGTAGCATTCTGCCACCGCCCGACCGCCGACGTGTCCCTCAGAGCGGAGCATAACATCCACTCTGAGCGAACTCGCGCGACGTTCTCGCGTCCCCCCAGGGCGTATTTAACTCATGCTTCCGCCGCCGCGAACACTCTGCTGTTGGTTCGCTCGCTGCCCGCATGCCACCGCGCCCGGGTGAACATAACGAGACGAGGTGGACACGCGGCCGCCGCCCGATGCGCCGCCTGCGTTGGCTTGCCCGTTGGCCGGTCAACCTGCGGCAGTGTTGCCACGTAGCGGTTGGGGTCGGTGTTGGAGTTATTGTAAAAGCTCGCGCAGATCGCGCAGGATGCGATGCGGCCGGCGCATCCGCGGCTGCCGCATCCAATCATCGAGGCTGGACATGCCGGTCGTGACGCCGAAGGCTGCCGCACCGCCCCGTCGCGCCATGATGACCTCGACCAGCGGGTCGTCGCCGACGACACCAACCTTGTCCATGGCGACGCCGAGCTTCCGGGCGACAAAGCGCAGTGCGTGTAGTGATGGCTTCCCTGTCACGATATGCGAGGCCTTCGTCAGGCGGCGAAGAGCGCCGACGATCGCATACGAGTAGCCGACCGTTCGCCCTTGTTTGGTTGCGAAGAAGGGCACATCCGAAGCGACGTAAAACTTCGCTCCAGCCCAGATCGCGTTCGCGGCAGCCTCGATATCCTTCATGCCGCAGTCCGGGTGCCACCCCACATAGACCGCCTCCACCTCGCTCGCGCCAGGCTCGCCCGTATAACGCGTCTCGATGCCTGCATCCAAAAGAGCCTGTCCAACGCCGCGCATTCCCAAGACCAGTGCGCTCTTGATACCCCGGCGGCGCATGACGTCCGCAGTAATGCTGGAAGGGGTGATCATCTGCTCGTCCTCGACTGGCAAGCCTGCCTGGCGCAGCTTTGCTGCCTGCTCCGCCGGGGGATATGCACTGCCGTTGGTCAACAGAACGAAAGGGGTGGAGCGCTCTCTGAGCGCGCTCAAAACATCGATCGCGCCCGGAAGCACCTCGTAGCGGCCCAACGACCGGTCACTGAGGAGCAGCGTCCCATCCACATCGAACATGAACGCCTCGACGGCCGGCACCAGGTCTTCTTCGAGACTGTCGCGAACGATCACGGAACTCATGTCGGCTCCGGCGAAGGACGACGGCGCAGCTCCAGCCGAAAGCCCGCCTTCTCGATGGAGATCTGGGCAATGTCCCGGCGCGCGGTCAACTTGCGGATCAGTTGCAACACAGGCTTGAGTGATGGATCGTATTCGCGTGCAGCGGGCCCTGCCGCCAGCATCGCATCCACCTGTCCGGCCGGCATGGTGGCGCGCAAGAGCAACTCCTCGTCCGAGAGTTGCGGGCCGAGGCGGCTACGGAGCTCCGCGATGGATGCCATCGGAGGTTCGGCGCGCAGCTCGCGAGTACGTGGCAAAGACTCGATACGTTCCATGATTTTTGGATCGATCGGCACGTTTGGCTTGCCGAAACGTCCAAGGGCATACCGGATGACCTCATCCGGAATCACGCCGTAGCGCTCGCGGCCCGTTACATTCATGACCGCTTGAGTCAGCACCATCTGTGCGAACGGTGTCATGACGATCGGCCAGCCCAACTCCTGGCGAACCCTGCCCAACTCCTCGAGCACGGCTCCCTCCATGTGGGATAGCCGGCTCTCGGCCAGGTGCCGCCGCATGGTGCCTACCACTCCACCGGGCAACTGGTGATGCAGGTAGTCCGCGTCGAAGCCTTGCGGCTTCCCCACTGGCAGGTCCTCCGCCGCGGCGATGCTGGTAAAATAACTCTCGACTCGAGCCAACGCCTCTGTATCGATCGGGACGGTATGGCCCAACGCACGGAGGTTTGACACGATGCGTCCCGAGGGCGGATTGGAGATTCCATCACCGGTGGCGCCCGAGGCGCATTGCAATGCGCTGACGCCATGGTCCACCGCGTCGAGATAGAGCAACTCGCCCAACCCGATCGTGCAGTGAGAATGCAGCTCGAGCGGTTTCGCGCCCATGACCGCTTTGATCGCGGGGATGAGCGTGCCGGCGCGCTTCGGAGACAACAAGCCGCCGGGGTCCTTGATATAGAGAGCGTCGATGTGGGGACTGTCCGCGAGCTTGCGCGCTCTGTCGACGTAGTGCGCATCATCGTGGATAGGGCTCAAGGTGAAGACGAGCGCCGCAATGACAAACTCACCGCCCCCGTCCTTCAGCAGGCGCGCACAGGCAATGTTCGCGTCCGCATCGTTCATCGGATCCGCCAGGCAGAAGCGGCGGATTCCGTTGCGCGCGAGTGTCCGAAAGGCGAGCGCCATGAATTCGGGACTGGCGGTCTCCCACGAGATGAAACGGAAACCGGTTGACATGAACTGCAATGGCGTACGCGGCGTCGCCGCTGCCATGAGGCGGATCCGCTCCCAGGGATCCTCCTTCTTGTAACGGACGGCCACACCCATATGAGTCGAAGTCGTGAAGTCGATCGCCTTGAATCCGACACGATCCATCACTGGCGCGATCGTCAGGGTTTTCGCGGTATCGACCCCGAGCGCCGCCCACACGCACTGGTTCCCGTCGCGAAGCGAAGTATCGACAAGTTGGATCTCAGCCATGTTTGACGTGCCTCGGAGCCGACGGCGAGCGCTCGAGAAACCGCTCCAGGAATCCCGTATCCACCCCACCTTCCTGAAACTGCGGATCCGCCAGAGCAGCCGAATGAAACAGCAGGTTGGTCGCCACCCCTGCCACGCGCGTGGACGAGATTGCCTGCCGCATGCGGGCAAGTGCTTCCGACCGCTCGGGCGCGTGGGCGATTATCTTGGCCATCAGCGAATCATAGAACGGTGGAATACGAGAGCCCGGTACGATGTGTGTGTCCACACGAATGCCAGGACCAGCAGGCCAGCGCACGTCGCTGACGAGCCCTGGGCTGGGCCGAAAATCGTGCGCGGGATCCTCGGCATTGATCCGGCACTCGAGCGCGCAGCCGTTCTGCCTGATCTGCGACTGGCTGAAGCGCAAGCCACCGCCCGCGGCAATGGCGATTTGCTCGGCTACGAGATCGATCCCAGTGACTGCTTCCGTGACAGGATGCTCGACCTGGATGCGAGCGTTCATTTCCAGAAAATAAAACGCGCCTCGATCGACATCGACCAGAAACTCGACGGTCCCTGCGCCTCGGTAGCATAAGCTTCGGGCGAAGCGAATCGCTGCCTCATGCAATTCGGCTCGCAACCGCTCAGCCAGGCCGGGGGCGGGAGTCTCCTCGATCAGCTTCTGGAAACGACGCTGAACGGAGCAATCCCGTTCGCCAAGATGAACGACGTGGCCTTTTCCGTCACCCAGAACCTGCACTTCGACATGGCGGCCGCGCCTTACGAAGTGCTCGAGGTAGACTCGCGCGTCACCGAATGCAGCTCCCGCTTCCGAGGCTGCCAGCTCCATGGCTGCCGGCAGGTCTTCGATGCGCTCTACTCGCTTCATCCCGCGGCCGCCACCACCGCCTACGGCCTTTACCAGAAGTGGCGCCCCAACACGCTCCGCCAATGCAATAGCTGCGCTGACGGACTCCACCGCACCGCCAGGCACTACAGGAACCTCGGCATCGCTTGCCACCGCCCGTGCCCGAAGCTTGTCGCCGACCGCCTCGATCTGCGCGGCTGTCGGCCCGATGAAGATAACATTGTGCTCTTCACATAACCTTGCGAGAGCCGAGCGCTCGGACAGAAACCCATACCCGGGGTGGACCGCGTCGGCCCCGGTTCCCAACGCTGCCTGCACAATCGTCTCGACCCTCAGGTAGCTCTCGCTAGGCCGTGCCGGTCCGATACAGACCGTTCGATCTGCCAGTCGGGCCGGCAACGAGTCCCGGTCCACCTCCGAAGCGGCCAGGACGGTCTCAATCCCGAGCTCACGACAGGTTCGAATGACTCTCGCCGCGATTTCGCCCCGGTTCGCGATGAGAATGCGGCGAATACCCACGCCTCAACCCGCCGTGCCGATGCGCAGCAATGTTTCGCCGTATTCAACGAGCGCACCGTCTCTCGCAAGGATCTCGACCACACGGCCGCGCGCTCCGGCACGGACCGTGTTCATGAGCTTCATGACTTCGATGATGCCGACGATCGTGTCCTCTTGCACGATGGCTCCGACGTCCACATAGGGGGGCGCTCCAGGCTTGGGAGCGCGATAGAAGGTTCCCAACAAAGGCGAGGAAACACTATGGAGGCTTGGATCGGCGCCGCTCGCCGAAGCGGCGTGCGACGGCGCGGCCGCGCTCGGCTGGGCGGGCAAAATAGCGGATGCACTTGCGGTCGCTGCTGGTGCGACCGCTGGCGGCATCGAGGTAACACCTGGGGCACCTGCCACGGGCGGTGCCCGGTTCGCGCTGACACCGCGCTTGAGGGTCAGCTTGATGCCGTCGAGCTCGAGGTAGAACTCATCGAAGCTCGACTCTTCCAACAACCGGGTGATTTCCGCCACGTCCTTGGCCGTGAGGGTCACTGCCGGCCTCCGAAAATCGACATGACATGCGACAAAGGATCCTCTGCCGCGCGCGCCACCGGCGCAGCCTCTTTCGCGGACCACACGGTCTCGGGCCGGCTCTGGAGGAGCAGAATGGACCCGGTGTGCCGGTCGACGGCCCATTCGATATCCTGCGCGCGGCCGTAATGCCGCTCGACCTTGCGCGCAACCGCCCGCAGCTCCTGCAACTCCTCATCACTCAAACACGCGACCCGCCGCAACTCCTCCCTGACCGCAGTCACCTCGATGCCCCCGGAGGACGCCGGCAGATGTTGAATCATTTTGTCCGAGATCTCGCGTACCGAAATTTCACCCGTGATTTTACCCAGGACCCAGCGGTCCGGAGTCACTTCCCCACCGACCACGGCAGAGCCCAGGCCCCACGCGCCCTCGACAGTGATGACGGATCGATCGCCCGTCGTGGGACTGCGAGTGAACATCACTCCAGCGCTGCGTGCATCCACCATCGCCTGGACCACGACTGCCATGGCAACCCCCTGCTCCGGGAAACCGTGCTTCCGGCGATAGCAGATGGATTCCACGGAATAGAGGCTGGCCCAGCAGCCAAGCACTTTCTGCAACGTATCCGGCGTGTCCGTTACCCACAGATAAGTGTCTTGCAGGCCGGCGAAACTGGCGTCTATTGCGTCTTCCGTCGTGGCGGAGGATCGCACTGCCACCGTCCTTCCCTCCTTGCAGAGAGCGGCATGCGCGACAGAAATCTCCTGCAACACATCCGCCGGCAGAGGCGCCTCCTCGATCCGCGCGCGCAGCGCTTTCGAGCAGGCGGTGATTCCCGCCAGGTCATCCGGGCTCAGGGATTCGAGGGACGCACGCGCCCGGCCTCCACTGTCGAGCGCCTCCATGAAACGCTCGAAGGCGGCAGTCGTGACTACAAATCCCGGTGGCACGGCGATGCCTGCACGCTGCAGCTCTCCCAGGCTGCCCCCCTTGCCACCGACGCGCGGGCGGTCGTGAAGGCCGATTTCCGCGAACCAACTTATGTGCTCAGGTGCCCCCATTCATTCACCTACTGCAGAATCGTCACTACTCCCCGCCCTCCATCCACCCGGATAAGTTGGCCATCCTTGATGCGTGAGGTAGCAGTGCCTGTACCTACAACGGCGGGAAGACCATATTCGCGTGCCACGATGGCGGCATGACTCATCGAGCCGCCGATATCGGAGACGGCGCCGGCGATCTTCTGGAAGACCGGCGCCCAGGTTGGGTTGGTCACCTGGCAGACCAGGATATCCCCTCTTTGCAGCCGTGAGATCTCCTCCACGGACCTGACGATCCGCGCCGGCCCTTCGACCACGCCCTTGGAGGCCGCAAAACCCTTGATTTCGTTGCTGTTGGGAGTGCCGGCCGCGCTCAGCCACGTATCCAGGGTCTCCCGGGTGATCCCCCACAGCATGACGATCGCCGGATCGTCGATCACGTCCGGTACGGGGCCCAGCGCCGGTGGCGTCTCGTGTCGAGCCCATTCGGCCAACGCGGCGCGGCGCTCGGCGACGACTCGCGGCCAGTGAGCCGGTCCACGTGGTTTCGAGCCGGTCGACCAGGCGTTCATGAGATCGATGATCGCGGCCTCGACCTCGTAATGCGTCAGCTGAAAAACATCCTCCGCGTTGGCGAAAAAGCCGTGCGCGGTGAGCAGCGCCCCAAACTCGCGAATTTTGTTGAAGAACAGATTGGTATACCAGTGCTCGCAATAGAACTTGTGTCCCTCGACATAGGGAAAGACACGATGGGCGAGCTCAATCATCTGGTCGTAGGCGGCGCGCTCCTCATCGGTGTCCAACAACTCACGGTAGTCCTCGATGAGCCGGCGACGTTCTTCCTGAAGCTTCTCAAACGGCCGCTCCAGACTCTCACCAGCCTTGATGCGGCTGATATACCCTGGAAGGCTGGCGAACGGCATCGAGAGGTCATCGTTCCACGAGCGGTGATAATGATAGAAACCGTCGCCAACGTTGATGTTGAACCAGGGATTGCGAGAGCTTTCGAGCTCCTTCAGCCACTCGCGCCCCGGCTCGCCCGCAGCCTGCAGGGAGCGCACGATGTCCTCGGCGGAAACACCCTCCTGAAATCTTGCTTCCACCCGCAGCTCGACCGCACGCCGCGCCAGACGCCGCAGCTCCTCGTCCGGACGGAAGATCTCCGCGTCGATGCCCGCAACCATACGAGCGACGGTTTGATCGCTGATCTCCGGAAACGCCTTTTTGCAAAAGGCGAAAAAAGTCATGTACGCGCCATAGCCCAGCAGCAGGAACTCGAAGTGGTGATGCCACATCCTGAAGTAGCCTTCGAGCGTGCGCTGATATGTGTCCAGCAGTGAATGGTTCGACGCCACGCCGCGCCCCGCACGGACGTGCTCGATGGGCTCGAACTCGGGTAACTCCAGCTTCGGCAGCGCCTGTGCGTCCTGGATGAGCTTGAGCATCTTCTCGCGCCACTGGGCATAGAGGCGCTCCCAGTTCGCGTAGTAATAGAAGGCTCGCTGCTTGAATTCCTCGGTGCGGCGCGCGATTTCCGCCGGATCGGTTACGGCATTGCCGCCAATGTAGACGCGGCCGTTGATGATGCGGTGATCGATTCCGAGCGTTGTCGGAATGGCGTGTACCCGCGTGCTGGAGGAGCCGAGAGCACAATAGGCAGCCTCCGCGGTCACCATGTCAAAAGCCGACATAGGCTCCGGGAAGTGCATCGAATTGTAGAACCAGAAACGCTGGTCGTCCTCTGGCGCGAACTGGATATAGTAAGGATAGGCGGCCTGGGCGCGCTCGGTTCCGGGCACCACCTTCAACGAGCTCGGCAGCGGAAAGGATTTCGGTGCGGCTGGCGTGTTAATGGCAATTCCCCTTCGCGGTGCTGGCGACGTGGCCGCGAATTCAAGCGTTTGCCCGAAAAGGATAACCTTTCGAGCTAGGCCGGAGCGCGCACGGGAGCGAAAGGAATAGCGTCCACGACTGCAAGAGGGATGCTTGCCTCGCCAAGTGCATCGTCAGCGTCCGTCATCCGGTCGCGGCAATCGAAAAAAGCGGCAAGGTCGCTCGCGTTGGTGTAGACGCCGCCGAAGAGCTCAGTCTGGACCGGCCCCGCGGCCGTTGATTGTCTGTTTTCGCGTGACGATGTCCCACCACATGCGCCAATCCCCCATGAAGCTGAGCACAGGGTATCGGAAAGTTGCAGGCCGATTACGCTCGAAAAAGAAATGGCCCGCCCAGGCAAAGGCGTAAGCCTCGAGAAACGCCGCCAAGACGAGCCACCAACGCTGGGTAATCAAAGTGACCAGAATGAGGGCGACTGCAAGGGTGGTCCCGATAAAATGCAGCCGGCGGCACACGGGGTGGGTGTGCTCGCCCAGATAGAACGGGTAGAAATCGGCGAACGTGCGAAAGGACGGCGATTCGCTCATAAGCACCTCCGAGGCACAGCTCCGTCAGATGACAGCGTGTCCCATGACCACGCCTTGCGCGAAACCGCGGCCTAAGTCGCGGCTGCGGCTTTAGCAGCGCGGGTGGTCAGCCGGGAATCGCCCCAGCGCTGGCAGCAGGCCGGGAAGTTGTTGCCAGGTCCGCGCCACCGCAGCTCATCGACATCCGCGAACAACGGCGCGTCAGTCCGTAACGTGGCCAGAGTCTTGAACAACAGCGCCAGCTCACGCTGCTCGCCGAGCACATCCGGCGGAAACTCCTCGATCATCCCATAACGGGTAAGCAGGCGCGCGGCGCCTTTCGGACCAATCCCAGCAATGCCAGGATAGCCGTCGGCGCTATCGCCGACGAGCGCAAGGTAGTCAGGAATGAGTGTGGGAACGACCCCGAACTTCGCCAACACGCCGTCCGCGTCCCGGATCGCCTTGCTCTTGCGATCTACCTGCACGACTCGATCCTGACGGACGCATTGGGCCAGGTCTTTATCCGGAGACCAGAGGCAAACCTTCTGTACACGAGCATCGTTGGACGCAAGGGCAGCCGCGGATGCCAGAGCGTCATCCGCTTCGAGATCTGTCATAGGCCACACGACGACTCCCATCGCGCCGAGCGCTTCCTCCAAAGGATGAAACTGCGCCAGCAGCGCGGGCTCGACACCGTCGCCTGTCTTGTATCCGCTCCAGAGATCGTTGCGGAATGATTCGATGACATGGTCCGTGGCGACGCCGATGTGCGTGGCCCCTCCCTCTATCATCTCCAACACGGTGTTGAGCACGCCCACCACGGCGCCGAAAGGCCGGTCGCTGCCTTTGGTAAACCGACGCAGGCCGTAGAAGTGCCGAAAAAGCTCGTAGGTACCGTCGAGGAGATGGATGATCACGGCATCGGTCCGACTACCAGACAGTCACGATGACGCGCCGCTGGTGCGGAGCCTTGCGATGCTCCCATAGGTAGATACCTTGCCAGGTGCCCAGACCCAACTCGCCGTCGATGACTGGTATGAGCAGGGAATTCTGTGTCAGGGCCGTGCGGATGTGAGAAGGCATGTCGTCCGGGCCCTCGGCGTCGTGCTCGTACCCGGGATCGCCATCCGGCACGAGGCGCGCGAAGAAGGACTCCAGATCGCGGCGAACGCTCGGATCAGCGTTCTCGCCCAGAATGAGCGAGGCGCTGGTATGCACCAGGAAGACGTTGCACATGCCCTGCTGCACGCCCGACTCTTCTACGAATGAAGCGATTCGCGCGGTCAGATCCGCGAAACCGCGGCCCGTTGTGTGTATCGACCATTCTTTGCGTTTCATTTCCCAGCCCTTCCGCGACCCTCGCTCGCCATCTCCGGGTGGAGATGTTATGATTTTCGCGCCGTACAGTGGAAGTCCCGAAAAGTAGAAGAGCTGGGCTGAAGTGGGCTGGGACAAGCGTGCGAGCCGCGGGGTTGGAAGCGGCGCGGATCACATCGCCGGAAGAAAGGGATACCGCAAAGCCGAGTTGTTCATGGCCGCGGTCCTTTCGTTGTCATACATCTGCGATTCCCATGCAATCGAGGACGCAGCGGCATACAAGGAGTGGAGCGAGCGCCTGACGGATGCCGCCAGGCACCACGATGTTGCCGAGGAGCTCCTCAGTCTGAACACGATCGGCCGCCGTTGGTCGTGGGCACTCACCACGTTGCCGCCACAGCTCATAGAACAAGCCGGCGCCGACTCCGAGCGGATGCGTCCTGGAGCCTCTCGCATCGAGTTGCTCCAGATGCTCTACGATGTCCGCTGGCGGCGCCGCGATGGCAGCGAGCCAAGCCGCTGGTGGCGGCAACTCAGCCAGGAACTCCTCGAACGCGGCCAGCTTCAGGAGGCAGTTGCGGTAGCCGCGCACATCACCGACCCCTACGAGCTGATCGCCCTGCAAGTCGACAATCGCTACGCACGGATTGTCAGATCCAATCTGGTCGAGAGTGACATCCTCAAAGCGGCTGAAAAAGAGCTCGAGCGGCGTCGGATGGTGGCAGCGAACATGCCGCGGAGCCTCAGTCCGCTCTTACAGGTCGGGAGACAGAGCCTGCTGCTGCATCATTATGACGAGACTCTGCGGCTGACTGATGCGGTGATTGAGCGCTCGCGCGCCGCGACACCAGAATCCTCCCCTTACGATGATATGACTCAGCAGCTCCCGTGGATCCTGAACCTACGGTCCCGAGCGTTACGTGCACTGGGACGTTACGATGAAGCCCTCGAGCTTTTACAACGGGCGCACCAGGAGTCCAAGGACGATCTGGTGAGCCATTCGCTCAATCTTGCGGGCTTCCTCGTGCAGCTCAATCGCCCGCAAGAGGCTCTGGCTGCGATTCCAGCTCTCGAACATGCAAATGAGTATGGACGCGCCATTGCCGTACAAGTGCGGGTCATTGCGGCCGCAGAGCTCAACGATTCAGAAGCGCTGCAGTCTGCTCTCACGGAGATGCGTGCCGCGGGGGAGGAACATCCCGGCGTTTACGAGCACGCACTGATTGCGGCCGGGCGAGACGAAGAGGCGGCCACCGTCCTTATGGCACGCCTCTCGAATCCTGATCAGAGGAGCGACGCGCTGGTGGAATTGCAAGATTTCGCAGACATTCCTGCTCCTACGCTGGTCCTGGCATGGCGTGCGCGCCTGAAGGCATTGCGTGATCGACCCGAGATGCACCGAGCCATCACAGCCTACGGCCGGGTGCGTAGGTACCCGCTGCCTGGGACCTTCTTTTGAAGATCTCCAAGGAACGACGATCATGAAGTGCTTGAGAATCTACGTAGTCGCAGCCGCGTTGCTGTTGGATCCCACCGCTCGGGCCTTGGCTGAAGGATATTGGGCCAGCGCATACCAGGATTTCGAAGTGGTCACGGCCGACCGCGCGGCGCGCGCCGTATCTCTGGCCCATAATGTTGCCCGCTTCGAAAAAGCGCTGACCGAAAACCTGAATTTGCCGCCAGCATCCGTTCCGACCCACATCTACGAGCTGCCGCCCAAGGAAACAAAAGATCTCCTCGGAGGGGCAGACGGCGCCGCGTATCACTTTACCGGCTACGAAGTCGCCGTCGTGACCGGTGTGGGCGTCACCAAGGCGACCAACCCCAACTGGGGGCCGCTCTTCGGCTACACCGGCAGTCTTCTGTTCAGCCGCACGGGACGCTACCCATACTGGTATCTGATCGGCATTCCGCAATTGTTCGCCAACACGGAATTCGGCCCGGGAGAGATCAAGACCGGCGGCATGTCCGCCGGATTCGCTTACACGTTGACACGCGGGAAACTCATACCCATGCGAGTGTTCCTGCGTGCTCAGAGAGGTGACCCGCAGCTCCAGTCGGCTTCCGAATTCCGGACCATGTTCGAAGCCGAGAGCTGGTTCCTCGCGCGCGAGGTGTTCGTCGAGCGCAAGTTGCGCTCGGAGTTCGGCCAATACCTCAAGCTCATCGTGGATGGCAAGAGCGAGGAAGAGGCGTTTTCCGCCAGCTTCAAGATCAGTTATGAGGACCTGGACAAAGTGCTGCTCAAGGCAATGAGTGAGCCCGCACATCTCTTCGTGGTGAAAGTGCCAACCGAGCCGCCCGACAGTGCCCAGGCTCGTCAGCTCTCACCCGCCGAAGTCAAAGCTCGCCTGGCTGACTTGAGCCTCACGTGGAATCACCGTGCCGATGCCCAGCGACTCGCCTCAGAAGCGCTTCAACAAGATGCCGCCAATGAGCTGGCATTGCGCACGATGGCAAGAGTCAGCCTGTCACAAGCTGACTTTGCTGCTGCCTTGGCCAACGCAGAAAGGTTGCTGGCGCTTCCCTCGCCCTCCGCTGCCGCATTGACCGACTGCGGCGAAGTGTTTGCCCGGCTGGCTTTCGAGCTGGCAGCGAAGCATGCCACGCTCGCTACGGACCCCGAGTCGTTGCGTGGTCGAGCGAAAGATGCGTACGAGCGTGCCGTTGGCACCGACCCCGAGTATTTACGCGCTTGGGCAGGTCTCGCCTATCTTTACAGTACTCCAAACGCCACTGCAGCGGCACAAGCCTTGGTTCCAC
Source organism: uncultured Steroidobacteraceae bacterium (assembly GCA_964494895.1). Taxonomy (GTDB): domain Bacteria; phylum Pseudomonadota; class Gammaproteobacteria; order Steroidobacterales; family Steroidobacteraceae; genus 13-2-20CM-66-19. The sequence goes on from CAZBTV010000063.1 coordinate 31,052, forward strand.
GAGCGCAGCCCGTTATGGAAAAGCACCCCTATAACGGGGCACTCGCGCGCGCGCTTGCCACCATGTGCGCTCAAACCGGACAGACGTCGTCCGCGTTCCTTTTTGGCGAGCTCTGGCGCAACGGCGCCCCCACTGAGAAAGACAGGAGTCAGGCCGAAACCTTTCTCGCGAGGCTTCAGACACGTTGAGTAGCGGATTCGGACACCCGAGGACCGGGCCATCGCGGGCGAGGATTCGGGTCCTCCACCGTCATGTTGGCGCCCTCCGTAGCCCGAACCGGGACGGAGCTGACATCGAAATGCTCCAAACAAAACACGTTGACCCCGAAATGGTCCGGGGCCGCACGCTTGCGGTGAAACACGTAGATTCCGCATTGCCGACAGAAATAGTGCTTTGCACGATGTGTGTTCCATTGGTAAAGCGTCAGCATCGCCTCACCCTGCAGCACCGTGAGCGCCTGCTCTGGAACTTTCGCCATGACGGCATTGCGCATCGTGCAAAGCGAGCAGTCGCAAGTCGTCAGCTCAGCAATGGGGAACTCAATCCCGAACCGCACACCCCCGCAATGACATGAGCCATGGATCATGCTTCAGATCTCCACCATACCTTCCAGGTAGAACACGCAGCTACCTTCCAACTCGACCCGCTCGCCAAGCAGCCTGCAGCCGACCTCGCCACCTCGTCGGGAGGCTTGAAAAGCGCGTAATGTGGTTTTGCTAAGCCGCCTGGCCCAGTAGGGAGCCAACATGCAATGCGCGGAGCCGGTCACCGGGTCTTCCGGAATACCTTTGGCGGGCGCGAAGTAACGGCTGGTAAAGTCGTACTCGCCCTGCCCGGGCGCAGTCACTATGACTCCGCTGCGGTCCACGCGAGCGAGCGCCGCCATGTCGGGCTGCATTGCGCGAACTGCCTGCGGGTCGGCAACCACGACCATGTAGTTGAATGCGTTCACGTACACCTCGCCCGGAGCCATTCCGAGCGCCTCGGCCAGGCGAGGCGGTGTTGCGACAGGCTCTGACGGTCGAGCCGGGAAATCCATGACATAGATACCAGCGCCCTTGCGCACGACCTTGAGCGGGCCGCTGGCGGAATGGAAAACCACCTCCGTGCGTCCACTCTCGAGCCTTTCCATAACCACAGCGGCGCTCGCCAGAGTGGCGTGACCACATAGAGGAACCTCCACGGTCGGAGTGAACCAGCGCAGCCGATAGTCGCCTCCTTCCGGGATGAAAAAGGCCGTCTCGGCGAGATTGTTCTCTGCCGCGATCGCCTGCATGACTCCATCCGCCGGAAATCGCTCCATGGGCATCACTGCCGCGGGATTGCCCGCGAACAAGCGTGTGGTGAAGGCATCGACCTGGAATAACTGTGTGCGCATGGCCCGCGTCCTCCGGAATTGATTCGCCACCAAAAACAAATGACGACCCAACCGAGTATCGCAGCTTCGCCACTGCCCGTCCCAGCTCAGCCAGCAGTCCCGGCGCTGGACTGTACCGGTCGCAAATCAATACGGCGCGCGCCGACTACGCCCGCTCTCCTGTCAGTAAAACGCGCGGAACAGAAAAACCGCACCCAACACCAGAAACGCCGCGCTCGCCACGTAATGGATCGCCTTGAGTGGCAGTCGCTCCGAGAAGGCTTTGCCTAAAAAAACGACCGGAGCATTGGCGAGTACCATGCCGGCGGTCGTGCCGGCCACGACCGCCGCGAGGTTGGTATACGCCGCGGCAAGCGCTACCGTCGCGATCTGGGTTTTGTCGCCGATCTCGGCGATCGAGATCGCGATGAGCGCTGCCACGAAGGCGCTCGTAGAGCGGGCACTCGAGCCGCCCTCCTCGATCTCATCCGGCTTGAGTGTCCACAGCGCCATACCGATCATGCTGATTCCCACCACCGCATTCAGGATCTTCGGCGTCAGAAAATGCCCGAGTTGAACACCCACAACGCCCGCGATCGCGTGGCTGGCCAGTGTGGCGCACAACACACCCGCCAGGATCGACCAGGGCCTGCGATATTGCGCAGCCAACATCAGAGACAATAGCTGCGTGCGATCCCCGATTTCCGCGATCGCCACGGTCGAAAACGACACCAGGAAGGATTCCATCGAGTCACTCCGAGCCAAGGAGCGGCGCCGAGCAACGGCCGCGCCCCCGCCGCTCGTGCCGGAGGTCGACCGTTGGTCTCGCCATGCCTCAAGGCCTCGTACGCCATGGGGTAAAACCCCAAGCGTGTTGACGTACGACCCGGTCAGCGCCGGGCGGCTACTCCCCAAAGGAAGTTTTGCTTTTTACCTGACTGAGCAGCAGTTGTCGACCAGTGACCCTGGAAGGACCGGCTCCCGCGCCTGCGGCAACCCTCAGCCCCTCTGGTGCCCCCCGGGCGTGCCCGCGGACAGGTTACGAGAAAGCGAGCTGCATTTCCGAGAGGCATTGCGCCGAAACCGCTCCCCAGGTTGCTGCTTTTCAGGCCTGCGGATTAGACTGCAGGCCATGCGAGCCGAGCATCAGCAAAGGGCGCGGGACCACCACCATCATCACGACGGTGAACATGATCACGGCCGTCGCAAGGGGCACAAGCACGCCCATGATCACGGAAATGATGGCTCCGCCTTTTTCGATGGGCACCAACACGCCCACGGTCACCACCACGGTCACGACGCCAGCGAGCGGCGCCTGATCCTTGCGCTGACGATCCTCGGCAGCTTCACGCTCATCGAAGCGGTGGGCGGCTACTTTGCCAACTCCATCGCGCTGCTCGCCGAGTCAGCTCACATGTTGGCCGATTCGGGCTCGCTGCTGCTTGCAATTCTCGCGCTTCGGGTCGGCCGCCGACCGGCCAACGCGAAGCGTACGTTTGGCCATCGGCGCTATCAGCCGCTAGCCGCTTTCATCAATGGCCAGGCATTGCTGTTGCTCACGGTCTGGGTGCTATACGAAGCGATCGTGAGGTTGATGCATCGTCCACAAGTCAACGGCGAGTTGATGCTCGTCATCGCTTTGATCGGTGGCGTAGCAAATCTCGCTGCGTTCTTGGCGTTGTCTGGCGCACGCTCACTGAACGAACGTGGCGCCCGGGTTCACGTACTGAGCGACCTTGTTGGCTCCGGGATGGCCAGCATCGCAGCGGTCCTGGTGCTCCTGAAGGGATGGACGGTAGCAGACCCGGTGCTTTCGCTACTGGTCTCGGCGCTGATCTTCCGATCGGCCTGGACCCTCACCCGGGAAGCCGCCGACGTGCTGTTGGAAGGCGCGCCGGCCGGATTCGACGTGGCTCGCATCGAGTCTGAGCTCATCGGCCATGTGCCGGGACTCACGGGAGTCCATCACGTTCACGTGTGGTCGATGACGGGTGAGCGGCCGATGGTAACGTTGCACGCCAATCTCGCCCCGGGAGCCGAACCGCGTAAAACAATCTCGGCCATCCATGTCCGTCTCGGCGAACGGCTCAACGTCGAGCACACTACCGTGCAGATCGAGGAAGAAGGGCACTGCGAGACTCCGGATTGCGCTCCGGCCGCGCGGAAGCGTCGGCCCGTTGAGGCCTCCTCCTGAGCCATGTACCGCTGTTCCGGCTAATCGGGCGCACGGCGGCACACCCCCGTCGCCGTGTCCGTGCAAGTCAGGAAGTTCGCGCGAGTACTATTAGCGCCAGTCCCAGCAGGAAACAGGCAAACATCGCCGCAAGGAGTCTGGACGTACCCGCAGGCGCGGCGCGGAACTCCTTCCAGATAAAGACCCCCCAGAAGGCCGCGACCATGGTGGCGCCCTGCCCCAGCCCGTAGGAAATTGCGAAGCCGGCGCGGCCGGAGGCAATGAGGCTCAGCGACATGCCCACCCCCCAGATGACGCCGCCCAGAAGCCCGGTCACGTGAGTACCGAGCGCCGCTTTGAAGTAGTCGCTGAAAGCCACCGGCGCGCCCACCAGAGGCCTTTTCATCATCAAGGTGTTCCACAGGAAGTTACTCAGGAACACACCGATCGCGAAGATGAACACCGCCGCATAGGGTCCCATCTTTCCGGCCTCGGCGTGCGCGGGATCGGAATACATCGCAGCAGCGACGAAGCGATAAAACATGCCCATGAAGACCCCACAGGCGATCGATAGGAGCAGGCCTTTCGTGCTTACCGCGGCAGCCGAACCTGCCAGGCGACGATAGGCAACCGCGTCCAGAACAATGGCCAGCGTGATCAGAAGGACGCCGGCGCAAAGTAGTATGAGGTTTCCGACCGGATCGGCGACGTAGTTCACGACCACTCCGATGAGAAGTGCAAGACCGATCCCAACCGGAAAGGCAACCGCCATGCCCGCGATCTCGATCGCCGCCACCAACAGAATATTGGCGAGGTTGAAAATCGCCCCGCCCAACAAGGCCGAACCGATGCTGCCGGGAGAGGCTTGCTCCAGGTCAGCCCCGAAGGAGCGGCCCTCGCCGCCGGTGCTGCCCAGGGTGAGCCCCAGGGCAAGGGTCAACAGCACGACCCCCAGCGCGTAATCCCAATAGAACAGCTCAAAGCGCCACTCCTTGGCGGCGAGCTTGCGCGTGTTTGCCCACGACCCCCAACAGAGCATGGTCAATACACACAACGCAACCGCCAGCGGATAACTCTGGACGATAAACATGGATCCCCCCCGCGATGCTCCGTCGTGCCCTTGTTATAGCCGCCTGGCGGCTCGTGCCCACTCCGTTTCGAATTCGGCGCGCCGCGGAAACGACTTTTGCGTTCCGACCCGCGTTGTAGATAGCGCCGCATACAGACTTGCGCGCGCCACTGCCTCCCTTTCCGGGATCTTCTCGGCGAGAAATACTGCAAGGCTGCCGATGAACGCATCCCCAGCACCGGTCGTATCGACAGCGGCAACCGTGAACGGCTCGATGTGCTCGTGCCCGGTCGCGTCGGCGAGCAACGCGCCGCGCGCTCCAAGAGTGATCAAAGCGCGACCGAATCCCCTGTCAATGAGAGACTCAGCGCACACGGCAGCCTGCTCGATTGTCTGAACGGGGAAGCCCGTGATGATCTCGGCCTCCGTCTCGTTCGGGATGAAATAGTCCGCCGTGGTGAGATCAGCCAGACTGGCAGGCACGGCGGGGGCTGGATTGACGATGCAGCGGATACTGTGCTCGCGGGCAAAACGTACGGTGTGATAGATCGTCGCGAGCGGAACCTCGAACTGCAAAATGATGGTATCGGCCTGGCTCAGCTTCGCGGTGGCGGCGTCGACATCGGCGGGTGTCAGCCGGTCGTTGGCGCCCTTGACGACAATGATGCGGTTCTGCCCATCGGGCTCGACAAAGATTGGCGCCACACCCGTCGGCGCGTCATCGACCAACCCGACGTGACTCGTGTCGATTCCGAACGCTTCGAAGTTTCTGATGGTGGCCTCGCCGAACAGGTCCTTTCCCACCTTGGCGATCATCAGCACCTCCGCGCCGCATAGCCTGGCGGCGACCGCCTGGTTGGCTCCCTTACCGCCAAAGCCAAGATCAAAGCTCCGGCCGAACAAGGTCTCACCGGGCCGGGGAAACCTGTCGGCGAAGGTGATGAGGTCGGTGTTGGCGCTGCCGACAACCGCGATCCGGGGTGCATCCATCATGGAAAGTCTTCCTTCGCTCAGAACCCAACCCGCGGGAACCCCCGCCTGCTTATGTGAACAGTAAAGCCACCAGCGACAGCAACAAGGCGGGAGGCATGATGACACACCCCAGCTTGAGAAAATCCATGGGCTTCACTTGAATCCCCTCACGACGCAAGGCGGTCAACCACAGGATCGTGGCCAGAGAGCCCGTGACGGAGAGGTTGGGACCCAGATCCACTCCGATCAGGACCGCACCGGCGATGTTGTCAGGCAGGTCGGCGGCATGCACGGCGGTGCCCGCAATCAAGCCGACAGGCAGGTTGTTCATCAGATTGGATGCCAGAGCGACGGTCAGGCCGGAGACGAACGCGGTCGGGGTAGCCGCGCGCTGCGCCCCGTTATGTAACACCTGGCTCAGTGCACCGATCGAACCTGCGTGGGCCAACCCTGCCACCAGGACGAAGAGTCCCGCAACCAGGGGAATCACGCCCCAGGAGATGCTCCTGATGAAGGGCCACGGCGCAGAGCGCTCGATCGCAGCCACAATCGCGAGCGTCAGGACGCCCGCAACACACGTCGGCAACCCGAGCTGCCAACCCAACGCCGATGCACTCATGAGGACGATGGCTGTGAGGGCGATGCCCCAGGCCGCCGTCCTGCCGGAATGGGTCAGCTTCGGAGCGGGCAGCTCAGTGGTCAATGCCTCACGTAACGCCCCCCGCTGCGTACGTTGCAGTGTCCAGTAGGTCACTCCAATCGCCACAACGGACGGGAGAGCGAAATGTGGCACCCAGAGTGCCAGCGGCGGCATCCTGTCGGCGTAGATGACCAGATTGGCCGGATTCGAGATCGGCAGCACGAAGCTGGCTGCGTTCGCAATGAAGGCACAAATGAGGAGATAAGGCAGAGGCCGGGTGATTCGCGCCGCTCGCGCGATCGCCGCAACTGCCGGTGTCAGCACCACGGCGGTTGCATCGTTCGAGAGAAACACCGTGACCAGTATGCCGACGAGATAGATGAGATCGAACAGCCGGGTGGCGGAGCCGCGCGCGCGGGCCGCGGCTTCCGTGGCCAACCAGTCGAACAATCCGGTTCCGCGGGCAATCTCCGCAAGGAGCATCATTCCTATAAGGAACAGATAGACATCCAGTCCCTTGTAAATGCCTTCGAGCGCCTCGCCAGCCGGGAGCAGCCCGAGAAAAACGAGCGCCAACGCGCCGGTTACCGCCCACAACCCTTCCGGCAACTTGAATGGCCGCAGGATGACACCGGCCGTCGCCAGGGCGCCGATACCCCAGATCGCAAAATTCCCCATCATTGGTTTATGAGCAGGTCCGCGCCGAGAGCGCCGCCAACCCTGCTCGCGCCTGGTGTGGGTCCCCATTGGCTTATTGCGGTACCTTGCCCCGAGCGGAGCCTCCGTCGAGCGAATTTCTTCGTGATCCCAGGCTTTTTTCCTAAACTACACCATTCTGCAATATTCAGCAGGCAAATGGATCCTTCGAGGTGCGCGAGCTCGAGCCACGGGACGGACAGTGACCTGCCGAGGGGGAGCGTTTGTGCGGCAACGATTTTGCTGGGGGTTCTGAGCCTTCTTGAAAAACACGCGCTGTGCCCTTTGTGATACAAACGCAAAGCGCCGCGTGCATGTAAAAAGTCCATGGTCGCAGTCCAGTCTCTCATTGCTACGATCGGGGTCGCGAGCCTTGCCCTGGCGGCTGCGTACGCCTCACTGGCCCTGGTCGCCGTGCTGGTCTGGCGGACCCGTGGGACCTCCGGCAGTCCGGTCAAGCTACCTCCCGTGACCGTGCTCAAGCCCCTGTGCGGAGCGGAGCCGGGGTTGTACGAAAATCTGCGCTCCTTCTGCCGCCAGGATTACCCCGACTTCCAGATCGTATTCGGCGTAGGTGATGCCCAGGACCCGGCGCTCGCCGTCGCAGGTCGGCTCGTCGAGGAGTTTCCCCATGTCCCGATCGACATCGTCGTGGACCAGCGCCAACACGGATACAACCGCAAGATCAGCAACCTGATCAACATGCTCAAGCATGCGCACCACGATGTGCTCGTCATGGCCGACAGCGACGCGTTCGTTGGACCTGATTACCTGGCCAGCGTAACCGCTCCGCTGCTGGACAGGAAAGTCGGCCTCGTCACCTGCCTTTACCAGGGGGAGCCGACCCAGCTGATCTGGTCGCGGCTGGGGGCGATGTACATCAACGAATGGTACATGCCATCGGTGCTGCTGGCCTGGCTCTTTGGGCATGAAAACTATGTCTCCGGCCAGACGCTGTGCCTGCGGCGGGACACCCTGCAAGCCATCGGCGGCCTGCCGGGAATCGCCAATCATCTGGCGGACGACTATGAGCTCGGGCAAGCCGTACGCCGTCTCGGTCTACGCATCGTGTTGTCCTCCTATCGCCTCAAGGCCGAGCACCACGAGCCGACACTGGACTCGCTGGTTCGCCACGAGCTGCGCTGGATGCGGACGCTTTACGTGCTTCGGCCACGCAGCTTCCGCTTCATTTTTTTCACCTTCAGCCTGCCACTGGCGCTCCTCGGATTGCTGCTGGGCGCCGCCTCTTTCTCGACGATCGCCTGGTCGCTTTTTCAGCTCACCGTCATGGCGCGGCTCGCTTTGCACTTCGTGCACCGCTTCCGAGGCGGCCGGCCAATGTTCGCCGATCTGTGGCTGCTGCCCGCGCGCGACCTGCTGATCTGCTGGGTGTGGTGCCGAAGCTTTTTCACCTCGCGTTTCACCTGGCGCGGCAGCGATTTTGGGGTCGGCGCCGACGGCATCATGCGCAAGCTCACCTGAGCCCGCGCAAATTGACGCGGCGTAAGCGCAGCGCGTTACCGATGACCGAGACGGAGGACAGGCTCATCGCGAGGGCGGCAATCATGGGATTCAACAGCAAACCCACGGCGGGATAGAGCAGCCCGGCGGCAATGGGGATGCCCAACATGTTGTACCCAAACGCGAAGCCGAGATTCTGACGGATATTGCGCACGGTTGCGCGGCTGAGCTGACGGGCGCGCACGATTCCATTGAGATCGCCTTTGACGAGCGTGACCTGCGCGCTCTCCATGGCAATGTCCGTCCCAGTGCCCATCGCGATCCCAACATCGGCGCGCGCCAGTGCCGGGGCATCGTTGATCCCATCCCCTGCCATCGCCACCCGCCGCCGGCCTCCCTCCTGCAACCGCGCAATGGCCGAGGCTTTGTCGGCAGGCCGCACTTCCGCAACGAGCTCGTCGATGCCCAGAGCCGCGGCAACCGCCTCGGCCGTCCCACGGGCGTCGCCTGTCAACATGACAATTCTCAATCCCTCGTCTTTCAGTGCGCGCAACGCTTCCGCGGCTGTTGGCTTGATGGGATCGCTGATCGCCAGGGCACCTGCCAGGCGGCCATCGACGGCCATGAAGACCACCGTGGCCCCCTTGCTGCGCAGCGCGCCAACCTCCGGCTCGAGAGCATCGATGTTGATATCGAAGCTTTGCATGAGGGCGCGGTTGCCGATGACCACCTTACGGTTGCCATCAGTGCCTCGCACTCCGAACCCTGTCAGAGACTCGAAGTTGCTGATCGCTCCAGGAGAAATGCCCCGGTCAGACGCCGCTGCGACGATTGCGCGCGCCAACGGGTGCTCGCTCGAGCGCTCAGCGCCGGCCGCCAGCACCAACAGCTCCGTTTCAGTCCAGGGTGCTACGGCAAGCACCTTTTGCAGAGCGGGCCGGCCGAGGGTCACAGTGCCCGTCTTGTCGAGCACGAGAGTGTCGATCTGACGCAGAGACTCGATGGCCTTGGCATCGCGAAACAGGATACCCATCTGCGCACCACGGCCGCTGGCCACCATGATCGAGATCGGCGTCGCCAGACCCAGGGCACACGGACAGGCGATGATGAGCACCGCCACACTGTTGGTCAGGGCGTAGGCCAGCCGCGGCTGCGGACCAACCCACAGCCAGATGATGAACGTGACCACGGCTACAGCGAGCACGGCCGGAACGAACCACCCCGAGACGCGATCGGCCATTCGTTGCAACGGAGCGCGAGTACGCTGCGCCTGCGCAACCAGGTCCACGATCTGGGACAGAAGACTTTCAGCACCAACATGCTCAGCTCGTATGACGAGCGCCCCGGTCTGGTTGACAGTCGCGCCAACGACGCGGTCTCCCGGCCCCTTGTCCACGGGCAGCGGCTCACCGGTCAACATCGCCTCATCCACACTGGATCGGCCCTCGAGGATTCGACCGTCTACAGGGATCTTCTCGCCCGGACGCACTCGAACGCGGTCGCCGACGGCCACACTCTCCAGAGGGACATCTTCGTCACTGTCATTGTCATTGATGCGGTGCGCCGTCTGCGGCGCGAGAGCAAGAAGCTCCCGGATTGCGGCGCTCGTGCGCCCGCGCGCGACCAGCTCCAGCCATTCGCCGAGCAGAGCGAGTGCGACAATGACCGCCGATACCTCGAAATAAACCCCGACCATGCCATGCTCATCACGCATTCCCGCAGGAAACGCTCCGGGGGCAAGTGTCGCAAAGAGGCTGTATAGATAGGCGACCGCCACGCCGAGACCGATCAACGTGTACATGTTGGGAGAGCGGCTCACGAAGCCGAGCCAGCCGCGGCGGTAATAATCAGCAGCCATCCACAAAACCACCGGTGCCGTCAGGACGATCTGCGAGATCCGCAAGGCCCACGCTCCGCGGAGCGACAGCTTCATGCCGAGGAGCTCGGGGAGCATGGACATTGCCAACATCGGGACACTCAGCGCCACTGCAAGCCAGAGCTTCCTCCGGACCCGGCGCAGCTCGGCCTGGTCCGCAAAGGTTTCCGCCGGCGCGAGCGGCTCCAGTGCCATTGCGCAAATGGGACACGTTCCGGGTCCTTGTTGGCGAACCTCCGGATGCATGGGACACGTATAGATCGCGTCCCTACCCGGGGCGATTGCTGTAGCCGGATGTGTCGTATGCGCTGGCCGGGTGCCTGCAGCATGGCAATGTTGGCATTCTGAAGTCATGCGTCGTCGCTCCCAAGCGCCCTTGGAATGGGGCAGTCCGCGGCTCGTCCGTGGGACTCCCACAACCGGCTGATATCTTAGACTCTGGACCC
>CAZBTV010000064.1:0-41240 GCA_964494895.1 uncultured Steroidobacteraceae bacterium
CGCGAGGTGCAAGCCGGTGCCGCTGTCGCCAATCTGGGCGCCCGTGACGAGCGGCGGGCCATCGTCGAATCCCGTGGTCGAAGCGGCTCCGCCGGCGCACTGGGCGACGTTCTCATAGACCTTGCAATCCTCATACGGTCCAGGACCGAATCCCTTCACGGAGGCGACGATCATGCGGGGATTGAGCTGTTGGATGCGCTCCCAGGTGAAGCCCATGCGATCCAACGCTCCCGGCGCGAAGTTCTCGACCAGCACGTCGCAACGCTTGACGAGCTTTTCGAGGATTTCCTTGCCCGCGGGGCTTTTCGTATCGAGCGTCACCGAGCGCTTGTTGTGATTGAGCATGGTGAAGTAGAGGCTATCCGCATCGGGAATATCACGCAGTTGCTCGCGCGTGACATCTCCGGTACCGGGCCGCTCGACCTTGATCACGTCGGCGCCAAACCACGCCAGCAGCTGTGTGCAGGTCGGGCCTGACTGCACGTGTGTGAAGTCGAGGATCCGGACGCCTTCGAGTGCTTTACCCATGAAATTCTCCTCACCGACCGAGCATCACTTGTACATCGTCTGGTTCTTGGTGCCGGGCGCGTACTCGCGCGGATCCACCCAGATGTTGATCACTGCCGACTTTCGCGACCGCTGCACGGATTCGCGCGCACGCTGCAGGGCTGGAGCGATCTGCGCTGGGTCGCGCACTTCTTCCCCATAGCCACCCAACATCTCGGCAAACTTGCCAAACGGCACGTCACCCAGGAGGTTGCCCACGTTGCCACGCTGCTCGCCGTATTTGGCGAGCTGGCCGTAGCGGATCTGGTTCATGGCGGAGTTGTTTCCGATGACGGCGATGTAGGGGACGCCAAAGCGGTTGGCGGTTTCCATGTCGAACGCGGTCATTCCGAAGGAGCCGTCGCCGTAGTAGCAGAGAACTTCCTTGTCGGGATTCGCCAACCCCGCAGCGATCGCGAAACCGGTGCCCACACCGAGCGAGCCTAGCGCACCGGGGTCCATCCACTGCCCCGGACGGCGCGGACGCACCGCCTGCGCCGATATCGTGACCACATCGCCGCCATCACCGATATAGATGGTGTTGTCCGCGAGAAATTCGTTCAGCTCATAGGCGACGCGGTAGGGATGGATCGGCGTATTGTTGGACTTGAACAAGGGCAGCAGCTTCTCGGTAGCCGCGGCTTCCGCCGCGGCGAGCTTCTTCATCCATTGCTGGCGCGCCTGACGCTTGTCATTCTTCAGCCGGCCCGAGGCCGCCTGCAACACGGCGCCGAGAATCGCTCCAGGGTGTCCCACCAGCCCGAGGTCGATGTCACGATTCTTACCCACCGTGCGGTAATCCATGTCGATCTGCACGAGCTTGAGCTTGTTGCTGATACGCCGGCCGTAACCCATGCGGAAATCGAAAGGCGTGCCAACGATCACGATCACATCAGCATCTGCGAACGCATTACCCCGAGTGCGATCGAAGTGATGCGGATCTCCCGGCGGCAACAGTCCGCGACTGCCGCCGTTGAAATAACCAGGGATGTCCAGGCCCCGCAGGAGCGCGACGGCCTCCTCGTGTCCACGCGCGGTCCATACTTGCTGGCCATACAGAATGGCCGGGCGCTCCGAGTCGACCAGGATATCGGCGAGCGCCTCGATGTCGCGCGGGTCCCCGACGGATCGGTTGGACGCTCGATAATGGCCGGGCTTGGGAATCACCGCCTTCGCGAGGTCGACCTCCCGGTCGAGAATGTCGCGGGGTATTTCCAGATAGACAGGCCCGGGCGCTCCGTTGAAAGCCTCCCGCGCGGCCATCGAGACCATATCGGCAACCCGCTCGGTGCTCGGCACCGTGGCCGCGAACTTCGTGATCGGCGACATCATGTCGACGTGAGGCAGGTCCTGCAGCGAGCCCATCTTGTGCTGGGTAAGCGCGCCCTGGCCACCGATATGCAGAATCGGACTCTCGGATCGGAAGGCGGTAGCGATTCCGGTAACCGCGTTGGTACATCCGGGACCCGCAGTCGTCACGACACAACCCAACTTTCCGGTCTGGCGCGCGTAGCCGTCGGCAGCGTGCGCGGCGACTTGCTCGTGACGCACGTCGATGATGCGGATACCTTCATCGACACAGCCATCGTAGATGTCGATTATGTGCCCACCGCAAAGCGTGAAGATCGTATCGACACCTTCGTTCTTCAGCGCCTTGGCGACCAGATGGCCACCGGAGACGACGCCCGCGTCGCGGCTCTTTTGCTGCAAGGTATCGTCCGCGGTGCTGCGTTTTGCCTCGACGGGTGTGGGACTAACAGTTGCCATTGCGCCTCCAGCTCGTGCCAGTTCTTCGTGAAACAGTGGGTCGCGTTCGTATCAGGTCAGACGCGTGCGACTCAGGCCCTGGCCCGTGACGGGGAGGGATTCAGTGGCACGAATCGCCGCGAAGTGCCGCGCTCGCAAGGGCTTCAACACCAACAGCGCCAGCAGCGCCGCGAGCAGGTTGAAGCTCATCGCGATCAAGAATACGGTCTCCCAGCCCTGCGCCTTCGCGATCGCGGCGGCGAGCGGGACCAACAGGGAGCCAGCGCCTTTTGCGGTATAGAGCATGCCGGCATTGGCGGCCGCGTAGCGCGCGCCAAAGGTGTCGCCTTGAGTGGCCGGGAAAAGGCTGAAGATCTCGCCGTACACGCCGAAGTAGAGCGCGGTGACCAGCACGAACACTGTTGGATTGCTGCCCGCCCTGCTCAGAGCGAGCAGCGCTCCCGCGCCGATCGCGAACGCGAGCGCCATGGTGTGCTCACGGCCGATGCGATCGGAGAGCCAGCCGAAGAACGGCCGCCCCACTCCGTCGAGAATCCTGTTGAGCGCCAGCGCGAAAACCAAGGCGGGCATCACGATTCCCGCAAGCTCCACCGGAGCTTTCTCGATCTTGAAGTCTTTGGCGATCGGGGCCATGGAGGCGGCCATGGTCAGCCCGCCGGCGGCCACCAGCACGAACATCACGTACATCAGCCAGAATACCGGGCTGCGCAGCACTTCCGCGGGGGTATAGCCATAGGATGTCTGGGCCACATTTGTCTTCGTCGCGGCCTGCTGCGCCGGAGCGACCAACATACCCCACGCCATGACAAACACGATGGCTCCCTGCAACAGGCCAAACACCAGGAACGCGTGCTCGTAACCGGACTTGTTGATCATGGTCGCGATCGGTCCGATGGTGATCGCAGCGCCTGCACCGAACCCTGCCGCCGTGATGCCGGCGGCGAGTCCGCGACGGCCGGGAAACCACTTCAGCGCGTTGCCCACGCACGTACCGTAGACGCAGCCCGTTCCTATCCCTCCCACGGCTGCTGCAAAATACAGAACGGGAAGGGAAGCGGCGTGCGAGTTGATCACCCACGCGAGGGCTACAAGGATCGCACCACCGATAACTACCCACCGGGGACCAAAGCGATCGACCAGATAACCTTCGATCGGAATGAGCCAGGTCTCCACCAGAACAAACAGAGTGAACGCCACCTGGATGGCTGCCCGCCCCCAGTGGTACTTCGCGTCAATGGGACTGACGAACAGGGTCCAGCCGTACTGGAGGTTCGCCACACTGGCCATGCAGATAACGCCGATGAACAATTGGATCCACGGGTTCGCCAGAAGACGCGTGGTCGGCATCGAGTCGGAATTCGTGTTCATGTTGCCCCCCTCGGCTCACGAGAGCCTTACCGCAGTGCTCGAGCCAGCTACTGCACAAACACCTTCGCTTCAGTACGACCTGTCAGAAAGAAACTGTCGGGCGCCGCTGCGTTCGGCGGCGCAATTCTGGGAGAGGCGAGGGGCCGGGCGGTCACCCTCAGAAGGATCGATGCCGTAGTGATCGGAGCATCCGAAGGAGCCATGCCGTTGGCAGCAGGAAAGCTCGGCCAGAACGGCCACGCCAACGTCAGGGTCACGAAAATCCGTCTACGTACCCAATCGCCCACGCTGTCGCCCCTTCAGTGGCGGCACCGCGGCGGTCGCCGTCCACTGGCTTAACGTCGTCCCTATCTAAGCATGATATATCATATATAAGAAAAAATTTTTCGCGTCAAATTGTAAAAAATTTCATGTCGGAGACGCCGACCGCCGGAACCCGGCACAAATGGGAAATTGCCCGATTTCTGGCGAGCCGATAAGGCCAAAAATTCTTTGTAACTCAAATATTTGTAAATGACGGGACACCTGGAAGGTAGCGGACGCCGCGAGCCATGGCACAGCTCCCAAGCCTCAGCGGGGTCCGGCCTCGTCGGTCTTCCATGCTTGAATACCGTATAATTAGATATATCTCGTACAGGAGACTACGACGCAGGAAATTCTGATGCACCCTATTGGTCTGTTGATGCTGTCCCTGGTCGGTATGGGGCTGGCGACGGCGATATCCGTTGTGCTCTATGCCGTTCTACCCCGCTCATTTCTGGATTACGCGGAGCTCCATGGCCGCTTCCAGGGCATGCAGCAGGAACAGTTGAATCCCGAAGGGACCCTGACCGAAGCCCTGCCCGAAGGTACTTTGGGCAGTCAGACTGCTTGATCGAATGCCGAAGAAGGCGGGATGGGGATGAGTACCACGGAAAAGGTAGTGCAGAGGGGAGCGGCGACTCCCCTCTCCCTGGCGCCCTTGAATGCCACCAGCTTGCGCGACCAGGCCTATGCCCTTTTGAAGAACGCGATCGCTGACACGGATATCTACAACCCGAAGCAGGAGTTGCGCCTGGACGAGCGGCAGCTTACCGCAGCCCTCGGCGTCAGCCGTACACCTATCCGCGAGGCACTCTCACTGCTGGAGCAGGAGGGCTTCATTCGGACCGTTCCGCGGCGGGGCATCTACATCGTTCGCAAGTCGAAGCGCGAGATCATCGAAATGATCCAGATGTGGGCTGCGCTCGAGTCGATGGCCGCGCGCCTCGCAACGATGCAGGCACCTGACACGGAGATCGCCAAGCTGCGGCATCTGTTCGATGAATTCCAGAGCTCCCCCCCTTCGGAGCACCTGGACGAATATTCTGACGCCAACATCGCATTTCATACTGAAGTGATCCGCCTCGGCGGAAATCAGATGATCATGGATGCGACCCGCAACCTGTTGCTGCACGTCCGCGCGATCCGGCGCGCGACCATTACACAGAGTGACCGCGCCTCGCGCTCGATCATCGATCACTTGAAAATCATCGAGGCGTTGGAGCGCCGGGATACGGAGTTGGCTGAGCGGCTGGCACGGCAACACACCCTCGATCTCGCGGCGCATGTAGACCGTTACTGCGATTTTCTCGAGTAGGCGAGTCACGTCAGCAGCGCGTGTCGCCCCACCGGCCAATGGTGGGAAACGCCACGGGCGCATCGGGGCCTCGCAGATACCGCGCCGTATCGCAGGTAGCAACGGAGCGTTCAAAGGCGGCGGGAGCGATGACCGTCAAGCTCGTGCGAACGCCTGGATCGGCGCTGGCTGCTTGCAAAGCCGCGGGGTCCACGAGCACAGGCTTTCCGGCAAGGATGCGCAGATAGACGCGTCCACTCGCCTGGTCGGCAAACACCAACTCCCGAAAACCCTCGACACACTTCCGCAGGAAGCCCAGATTGTGCTCGGGCTCGAGCGCACGCCGGTCATGATAGAGCGACTGCGGACTCACCGCCTCGACATTCACCCGCGCGAAGCGCTCCACGTCGAGCATTCTCTGTACATCCAATATGTAACAAATGTCGTTGCAGCCGAATGCCACTGTTCGGGGCAGCTCGCCCATGCGGACGCTGTTGTCCAGAAACTCGAAATGAATGCGCTTGTCGGCACGATGGACCCAGGTAAAGAAGACGCCCGGCATGCCGCTATAAGCTTCGACGCCGTGCGCCAGTGTATCGTCCACCGCTTTATAACGACCCACTTCGAGCCCGCGTTTCCAGGCGCGCTCGACCAGCTGCTCGGGCGGCGTAATCATGAAGAACAAATAGACAGTATGGCCAAAGCGGGTGAGCAGGTTGCTGCCCGCTTCGTGCGAATCGGCGGCGAAGCTGTCGAAACGGAATCGATCGATCAACAGATGGGACATCGCGCCGCGCCGCTGCTTCAGCGCCATGTAGCGATCGAGCTTCTGGTCGATGATTTGCAGCTCCTCCGAGGTAAGCGCGCCGGCATACTTGTAGTGCTTTCCGAGTGAGCCATAGTCGAGCAGTTGCTTGCGCCAGATATCCGGACTGATGAGCGCAAAGTCGCTCCAATCCACACCGATCTCTCCGGCCAGGCTTCTCTGCAAGGGTCTCAGCGTGCTCTTTCCCGAAGCGGACGGACCCTTGGTGTTGATAACGACCGGATGCTCCTGCGGAGGCAGGAGAACATAGCCCTCCGCTGTTGCGGCCTGCTTCAACACCGGATCGATCAAATCTCCGAGGAGCTCGCTTCCATGCGTGTTACACGCGAGATCCGTCGCAAGTGTTACGATCAGCTCACGCGTACCCCACGGTCGCCCGTGGACTGCAAACAAGGCCGACATGACACGAGCGAGACATCGGTAACCTGCGCTACGGATGGGATCGGCCTGCGCCCCTGCCCTGCGCTCACATTCACCGATTTCGGACAGTCCCCAGGCGGCGGCCTCGGATACCTGTCCCGGTCTTCTGGATAAGCGAGCGCGATGCGTGAATAACTTCGACAAGCGCGAGGTCGGCGGCGTTTCCACCGGATGCACTACGCCCGCATCAAGCTGAGCGAGCGACGCGCGGATCGACTCTGATAGCTGACGCCGCAGGCGCTCGAAGGCGGCGATAAAACCTTCCATTCGGGGATCGAGATAACGCGCGAGCAGGAGCCGCGTGATCTCGCGGAAGTTGATGCCCAGGTCTTCGATGCGCGTACCGTCGGGCACCGAAAAGTCGGCGGTGACGCGGACCAGGAGCTCATGGAGAACGAGCCTGTGCGGACGAAACGCCACCAGCTCGCTCATCGGCAAGCCAGTCAGCTGCCGTAACTCCAGAGCGCTCGCCACGGTAGTGAACGTGTTCTCCGGGCGCAGAATGGTCGCCAACGGCCGCAACTCGACGGGCACCTCCGACAGGATGCCTGGATTCCAAGGGCCTGCCTCTTCATCCGCGACGGTCGCATGCATGGTACTCACCGCTCATCGTCCTGCTGCGATAGCCATGTCCTTGGTGCGGTTTTCCGCCAAGTGTGCGCAGAAATCAAGCGCAGGCATGCGAGCGTTGATCAGGACGGCGCTGAGTGTACCGAGGCGATCCGCCAAGACACCAACGTCATGCTTCGATGCTGAGAATATGCCGTGCGAGGTTCCGGGCGTGATCGCCGATCCGTTCCAGGGATTTCAGTACGAACGCGGCTCCCAACGTCACATCGAAGTGGCGTGGATCCTCCATCGCGCGAGTGAGCAAGCGGCGCAGTCCGGCGGCGTACTCCTCATCGAGATCCTTGTCCCGCGCGATGACTTCCTTACACCGCTCAGTGTCTATAGTATCCAGCGCCTCGAGCGCCAGGCGCAGCAAGCTGACAGCCAATTCGCCAAGATGGCGGGCATCGCGGGTGGTCGCGGGTCCTGGCTGAGAGGCGCCGGCCAGGACGCCTCGGGCGATTTTATTGGCCTCGTCTCCGGCACGCTCGAGGTCGGCTACGCATTTCGACATAGCTATGATGGCACGCAAATCGCCTGCGACCGGAGCGCGGCGCGCAATGAGCGATAGCTGATCACTTTCGATGCTTTTGTCGTAAGCGTTTACGTCGCGCTCGCGCTCGATGACACGCAACGCGCTGTCTTCGCTCCAGTCAGTGTAGGCCCGCGTGGCTTGGCGGACCTGATCGAGCACCAGGCCGCCCATCTCGATGAGGCGCACGTGGAGGGTGGCGAGCTCGCCGTCGAATGCCTTGGAGATGTGGCCTTCGAGCATGGAAATGTTGCCGTGTTAGGGTGCTTGACGTATTCGGACCTGCTCGTGGTACCGTCCCTGGAGCCGCAACCCGGCTTGCCCTCCATGGCGCCGATTCCTGCCTATACGTAGTAACCGTCCCTGGCCGGTGCTCCGGCCGGTCATTGGGTTCGGGCCTACTCAGGGTACCGTCCCTGGAGCCGCAACCCAGCCCGCCATCCATGGTGCCGATTCCTGCCTATACGTAATAGCCCGTCCCTGGCCGACGCTCCGGCCGGGCCATCCATGGCCCGGCGTGAATCGCTTCGCGATTCACCCAAATCTTCCCGTAATGTAATCCTCGGTGAGTCTATGCCGCGGGTTGGTAAAAACCTTGTCGGTCTCACCGACCTCGATAAGGTCCCCCATGTGGAAGTACGCCGTCCGTTGTGACACGCGGGCGGCCTGTTGCATCGAATGTGTGACGATGACGATCGCGTACTGCGCACGTAGCTCATCGATGAGATCCTCGATGCGTGCCGTAGCGATAGGATCGAGCGCCGAACAGGGCTCGTCCATGAGAATCACTTCCGGTTGGATAGCGATCGTCCGCGCAATACACAGGCGCTGCTGCTGGCCACCGGAGAGACTCGTGCCGGGCGCGCTCAGGCGGTCCTTCACTTCATCCCACAACCCGGCACGCTGCAGGCTCGTGCATACGATGTCGTCGAGGTCCGCGCGGCCGCGGGCGAGCCCATGTATGCGCGGGCCGTAAGCGACATTCTCGTAGATCGACTTCGGAAACGGGTTGGGTTTTTGGAACACCATGCCGACGCGGGCGCGGATCTGTACCACGTCCTGCTGTTTGTCATGGATATCGACGCCGTCGAGCATGATTGATCCGGTCACGCGTGCGCCCTGAATCGTGTCGTTCATGCGGTTCAGACAACGCAGGAAAGTCGACTTGCCGCAGCCGGAAGGGCCGATCATGGCAAGTACCTGCTTACGGCCTACGTCGATCGAGACTTTCTTGAGCGCGTGCTTGCGACCGTAGTAGACGTTCACATCGCGGCAGGAAAAGATCGGATTCTCGACCGTGATCGGGCCGACCGTCTGCCCCCCCGATGGATGGGCAGAGCGATCTTCCAACGAGGTGGAAGACGAGACGTGAGTGCGCCCACTGGGCTTGAGGTTGAGGCCGCCCTCGCTTTGCCGGGGACGTGGGGAGTGGTGGTCCTCGCCCCCGGAAGGCGTACTCGTCGACCCGACGGCGGCCGACGGATCGGGAGGACGGCGGCGGTCGCGTAGTGCTTCATGCTCATTCGGTAATGTCATGGCGTTCACACGTTCAGCATCATACAAGGTCCCCTGGCCGGTGCTCCGGCCGTGCCATCCATGGCCGATTTTCAGCCGATTCTATCTGTACATAACAGCCCGTCCCTGGCCGGTGCTCCGGCCGGGCCATCCATGGCCCGGCGTGAATCGCTGCGCGATTCACCCAAACCTTCCCGTTACATAGTCGTCGGTACGGCGATTTTTCGGCGCCGTGAATATCTGCTCTGTCGGCCCCATCTCGATCAACTCGCCCAGGTACATGAAAGCGGTGACGTTCGACACGCGCGCCGCCTGCTGCAAGTTGTGCGTTACGATGGCGATGCAGTATTTCTCGCGCAGGCCCTGCAGTGTCTCCTCGATCCGCAGCGTCGAGATCGGATCGAGTGCCGCGGTGGGCTCGTCAAACAGAATCACTTCCGGCTGCAACGCAATCGTGCGCGCGATACAAAGCCGCTGCTGCTGACCGCCGGAAAGACCGCGTCCGTCCTCGTGCAGCTTGTCCTTGACCTCTTCCCACATAGCCGCGTCGCGAAGCGCCAACTCGACGCGCTCTGTCAGCTCGCTGCGCGCAATGCGGCGCGCGAGTCGCAGTCCGAACGCCACGTTATCGAAGATCGACATGGGAAATGGCGTCGGCTTCTGAAAGACCATACCAACACGGAAACGTAACGCCGCGACATCGACGTTCGGTGCCAGAATGTCCTCGCCATCCAACAACACGTCGCCCGTGGCGCGATGGCCGGGATACAGGGCGTACATGCGGTTGAACACCCGCAGCAGCGTCGATTTCCCGCACCCGGAAGGCCCAATGAAGGCCGTAATGCTGCGATCCGCGAGAGTGAGGTTGATGTCCTTGAGAGCCTGACTCTGACCGTAATAGAAGTTGAGGTGCCGGACCTCAAACTTCACAGGCTGTGCGGCGACCGTTGCTGACGTGGAACGCTCGCTGCCAACACTTGCAGTCGATGTCGTATTCATCGCTTGGCAGCCGGATTCAGCGCGGAGACCACGAAACGCGCGATGATGCTCAGAACGAGGATTGTCAGCGTGATCAGCAGCGCGCCGGACCAGGCGAGCTGCTGCCAGTTCTTGTAAGGGCTCAGGGCGAACTGAAAGATGACGACCGGCAGGTTCGCCATCGGCGCATTCAGGTTGCTGCTCCAGAACTGGTTATTGAGCGCCGTGAACAACAACGGCGCGGTCTCACCGCTGATGCGCGCCACCGCCAGAAGCAATCCCGTCACGATGCCGCTCCGTGCGGCTGGGTAGATGATGCTCGTGATCGTCCGCCAAGGGTAGGCTCCCATTGCAGTGGATGCATCCTTCATGCCCTGAGGCACCAGGTTCAACATGTCTTCCGTCGTCCTCACGGTGACGGGCATGGCGATCACCGCAAGCGCCACCGCACCGGCAATGGCCGAGAAGTGTCCCATGCGGATCACGAGCACTTCATAAACAAACAGGCCGACGATGATGGAAGGCGCGCTCAGAAGCACGTCATTCACGAAGCGGATCACCGCGCTCAGGCGCGAGTCGCGTCCATACTCCGCGAGGTAGGTGCCAGCAAGCATGCCGACGGGGGCGCCGATGAGAATGCCGATGAGGGTCATGACGACGCTGCCGTAGATGGCATTCAGCAGTCCGCCGCTGCTACCAGGGGGTGGCGTCATCTGGGTGAACAGCGCGCCCGACAGGCCTGCCACGCCGCTCTTGATCAGAGTCCAGAGAATCGCGCCAAGAAAAAAAACACCGATCGCCGTCGCCAACCCCGAGAGCACCAGCGCCACAACGTTGACTATTTTGCGAGCGAGGCGGCGGCGCTGCGCAGGCGCGCTCAGTGCGTAGCTGCTCATACAGAAGACAACGCACGCCGGTCGAGTCGCATCAACATGAAGCGTGCGGCGGCGATGACCGAGAAAGTGATGAGAAACAACAGCGCGCCAAGGGCCACCAGCGAAGACGTATAGAGATCGCCGACCGCTTCGGTGAACTCGTTGGCGATCGAAGCCGAGATGGTAGTACCCGGGGCGAGCAGTGAGGTGCTCATGCGGTGAGCGTTACCGATCACGAACGTCACTGCCATCGTCTCGCCGAGGGCTCGCCCAAGCCCGAGCATGATGCCGCCGACCATCCCGGTCCGGGCGTAGGGCACGACGACTTTCCAGATGACTTCCCAGGTCGTGGCGCCCAGGCCGTAAGCAGACTCCTTCAAGACGTCTGGAACGGTCTCGAACACATCGCGCATGACCGCCGAGATGAAGGGAATCACCATGACGGCCAACACCAGGCTGGCGGTGAGCACACCGATTCCGAAGGGCGGACCTTGAAACAGCTTGCCCACGAACGGCAGCGGGCCCAGCCACTTGATCAACCAGGGCTGCACATGCCGCTGCAGTACGGGCGAGAGCACGAACAGTCCCCAGATACCAAAGATGATGCTGGGCACAGCCGCAAGAAGCTCGATCGCCACGCCCACCGGCCGCTTCATCCAGACTGGAGCCAACTCGGTCAGAAAGATGGCAATACCGAGACTGATCGGGACCGCGATCAACATGGCCATCACTGACGTCACCAGAGTGCCGTACACCGGCGCGAGCGCACCGAACCTGTCAGTGACGGGATTCCAGACCTCCTTGGTGAGGAAATCGAATCCGAAATGCGAGAAGGCAGGCCAAGCGCCTTTGAGCAGCGAGATGGCCACTCCGCCCAGGAGAGCCAGAACCAGAAGTGCAGCAGCCAGAGTCGCTCCGCGGAAAATCCGCTCACGCAGACGCTGTCCCGCTACGTGCCGCGGCTCGATTGCAGCCACGGTATTCATGGTCGGCGGCACTCTCTCAAACTGGCTCCATTGCGTTGGTCGAATCGCCCTGCACTCAAGTTGCTTCCGCTCTAACGATCAGCGGCCGCTCCTCCGTCAAGAGCGGCCGCATAACTCTCCATTCTACCGCACGGCTGCTGGCCCGAATGGCCATCGCTGTGCGTAGCCAAGACTCCCCCAGGTCCGTCGCTGCGCGGCACCTGGTAGATGCCGCGCGACCGAAGGAGGACCGGGATCGCCGGCATTACCCGTGTTTCGCACTTCGCTGCGCAGCATCGGCCAGTGCCGGCGCGCCTTTGATCTCACTCTTCCAGGTAGCGCGAACTTGCTTGATCAGCGACTCCGGCAGGGGCACGTAGTCGAGCTCCGCAGCCATCTGCGCCCCGTTCTTGTAGGCCCAATTGAAGAACTTGAGCGCTTCCGCGGTCGCAGCCGGATCCTGCGGAACGCTGTACACGAGGATGAAGCTTGCTCCAGTGATCGGCCAGCTCTTGGCACCCTTCTGGTCGGTGAGAATCAGATAGTAGGCCTGGGCGTTTGCCCAATCGGCACTCGCGGCAGCGGCCTGGAAGCTCTCCGCGCTCGGCGCGACGGTCTTGCCGTCTTTGTTCACGAGCTGGGCATAAGCCATCTTATTCTGTTTCGCATACGCGTATTCGACATATCCGATCGCGCCATCCGTCTGCGTCGTCATGTTGGCAACGCCTTCGTTGCCCTTCGCGCCAATGCCCGTAGGCCATTGCACCGAAGTCGCGGCTCCGATGGTCTCCTTGAACTTCGGGCTGGACTTGGACAGATAGTCGGAGAACAGGAAGTTGGTTCCAGAGCCATCGGAGCGATAGACCGGCGCGATGGCGGTGTCCGGCAGCGCGAGCTTCGGATTGAGCTTCTTGATGCGCGGATCGTTCCACTTCGTGATCTCGCCCATATAGATGGCAGCAATGGTGGCCCCGTCAAGGACGAGCTGTCCGGCCTGCACGCCCTTGATATTCACAGCGGGCACGACGCCGCCGATGATCATCGGGAACTGGACCAGTCCAGCCTCCTTCTCTTCCTCTGGCTTCAGAGGCATGTCCTAAGCGCCGAAGGTGACCGTCTTCGCCTTGATCTGCTTGATGCCGCCGCCGGAGCCGATCGACTGATAGTTCAAGCCCACGCCGGTCTGTTTTTTGTACGCGTCCGCCCATTTCGAGTAGATCGGATACGGGAAGGTGGCACCCGCGCCGGAGATGTCGGCGGCCTGGGCCATGCCTACGAACGCAATGGCTGCGGTCGCGGCGACCAGCATCCGCTTGGGGTTGAAGAAGCTCATGGTTCACTCCTCATGCTCATTCGAATTCTTGGTGGCGTAAGCGTTCCGCCGCGGACCGCATCAGGTTGCGGTGTTCAGTCATCACGCTTGGAATTTGCGTCCTGCTGCGGTTGCGAGGCATTAGATGACAGAATTATGTCGATTCTGTGACACCACGACCAATCTGGCTAAAGCTGGACCGTCACTGAAATGGATCGGCGCAAAACAGCCCTCTCCGGGTTCTGCCGTTCCGGGAAGCGTCGCAGACTCATATTGCCGGCATGTGACGGTAAAAACTTTCGGTCGGCTTTCTTCAGCGGTACCGTGACCGCCACCGGGTCCCCCTGTTCCCGGCTCTGCAAGAGCCGAGGCTCAGACTACCGCACGAATGGCTTGCCGCCTGGAGGCGCTGGCCTTATAAACGCACGCCATTGCGCCACTCCCCCTCCACATTTTCGAATCCGCCCTGACGGGCAGCGCTGAATGTCCCATACCCTCGAGCTGACGAAGGACCTGATTGCCCGCCGCTCTGTAACACCCGCGGACGAAGGCTGCCAGGCTGTAATGATTGCACGCCTCTCTGCCCTGGGCTTCAAGGTCGAGCCCATGAGGTTCGGCAACGTGGAAAATTTCTGGGCCACCCACGGTGAGGGTGCTCCTGTGTTCTGCTTTGCTGGGCATACGGACGTAGTGCCTACTGGGCCGCTCGAGGAGTGGAGAACCGACCCGTTCGTCCCCACCCTTCGCGACGGGGTGCTTTACGGACGCGGCGCGGCGGACATGAAAAGTGGGTTGGCGGCCATGATCACTGCGACCGAAGATTTTGTCCGTAATCATCCACAGCACAAAGGGACCATCGCTTTCCTCATCACGAGCGACGAGGAAGGGCCGTCCGTCGACGGTACGAAGCGCGTGGCCGAGGTGCTTGCCGGACGGGGTAAGCGTATCGAATGGTGCGTGGTCGGGGAGCCGTCGAGTGAGACGGCCGTCGGCGACACGATCAAGGTCGGTCGCCGCGGATCCTTCAGTGGACGCCTTACCGTCCATGGCATACAGGGACATGTCGCCTACCCGCAACTCGCGGAAAACCCAGTACATACGTTCGCGCCTGCTCTCGCAGAGCTCACGAACCGCGCGTGGGATAACGGCACAGAGTATTTCCAGCCCACCACCTTCCAGATCTCGAATCTCAACGCCGGTACCGGAGCACCCAACGTCATTCCGGGTGAGCTCAAGGCGCGCTTCAATCTTCGCTACTCACCTGTTCAAACTCAGGACGGACTCAAGGAGATTGTGGAGGGCATCCTGCGCAAGCACGGTGTCCGCTACTCGCTCGAGTGGTACGTGTCTGGCGAGCCGTTCTACACACCGCCGGGCACCCTTTCGAACGCGGTATGTGCGGCAGTGGAGGAAGTAACCGGATCGCGTCCAAAGCTGTCAACCGGCGGTGGAACGTCGGATGGCCGCTTCATCGCCCCCCTGGGCGCGCAGGTGGTGGAGCTGGGTGTGATCAACGCCTCCATCCACAAGGTCAACGAGAGTGTACGCGTCGCCGATATCGACGCACTCCATCGGATGTACCTGGGCGTATTGCGCAGACTACTTGCGTGAGCACACAGAGAACATAGAGACAACTTTGCACGGGCTCGAGCGCACGTCCAGGCCCGGATCCAGCGCTTTCATATCACGCGAATAGCTGCCGGCGAGAGCCAGCCCTTCGCCCTGACCCCGCATTGGCGGCGACGCCGACTCCACCAAGAATCAGCGCCCAGATCAGCACCCATGCGGGCATGGCCAACCCCAGGAATCTCCAGGTCACCTCGCTGCACTCACCACTGCCCGTAAGAACCTTACGGATCACGTCGAAAACGGGAGTGAACTTCAGCAAGACTCCTAGAGGCGCGCCGCACGAAGGCAAAGAGCCCGGCGGAAGGTGTTGCACGTACACGTGGCGGGCCGCGACGCCAATCGTCGCAAGGGCGGCCAAGGCTATGAGCACGGCATACACTCTCATTCCCCAACCGCGGGGGTGATGGAGCGCCGCGATCAGGAATACGACGCCAAGTGCCGCGACTCCGATGCGCTGGAAAATGCACAGCGGACACGGCTCCAGACCCAGTTGGAATTGCGTGTAGAGCGCATACGCCAACAGGGCAGCGCACACGGCAAAGCCAGCGAAATTGATCAGGCGGCGATTTCTGAGCACGAAACGATATTAGCTGATCCAGAGCCCAAAAGCGTCGCGCGATCAACTCGGTTTGCCGTTTCCGCTGGCTGCCGCACCCTGCCCGAGTTCCCGCTCCACATCCTCCAGCGACGTATGGCGGATATCCTTTCCATGGACCATATAGATGACGTACTCGCTGATGTTCTTGGCGTGGTCGCCGATCCGCTCCAGCGCCCGAACTACCCACATGACATCGAGAGCGCGCCGGATCGTGCGCGGATCCTCCATCATGAAAGTAATGCTCTGCCGCTGAATGGCTTCATATTCTTCGTCAACGAGCCGGTCTTGTCGTGCGACTCTCAGAGCGGACTCGACATCCATGCGCGCGAACGCATCGAGCGCGTCATGAACCATCTCGCTGACGACCCGGCCGAGGTGTTTTATTTCCCGGTATTTGTCAGCGGGACGCTCCATGGTGGCCAGACGGGAAGCGATGTAACCGATCTTCTCGCCTTCGTCACCAATACGTTCCAGGTCGGTAATGGTCTTGATGATCGCGACGATCACACGAAGGTCGCCGGCAGCGGGAGCGCGTGTAGCCAGTATTCGGCTGCATTCTTCATCGATGGAGACTTCCATGGCATTGACCTGGTAGTCGTCCATGGCGACGGATTCGCCAAGAGAGCTATCGCCTTCGACGAGCGCGGTGATCGCCTTGTGGAGCTGTTGCTCGACAAAGCCGCCCATTCCCAGCACCTTACTTCGGACGCGTTCCAGGTCTTCGTTGAAACGACGCGAGATGTGGTGGCTGAGATCAGCGGTTTCCATCAGTTGGCGTCTCCGGTCCCACTCGCGTGCATGCGGGCGAGAATGCGCGAGATGATAACGGAACTACGGCGGACGGCCAGGGTAGCTCGCAGGGCCTGTGGGATTGGCTCGAGACCAGCGAGAAATTGTGCCGTCGCCGCCTCCCAGGTGAATTCAGCCGCATGCTGCATGCAAACACCGCGGTCGAGGGTCAGAGCCGAGCGTACGGCGACTGCAAGATCTTCGTGAAGGACTCCCGTCACACCCTGCTCGATCACGTCGATCGGCCCGGGAACCGGATAGGCGGCGACCGGAACGCCACAAGCCAACGCCTCGATCATCGCGAGCCCGAAGGTGTCTGTGAGGCTGGGGAAGACAAATACATCGGCCGTCCCCAGCATGCGGGGCAGCTCGGAGCCAAAGCGATATCCCGCAAAGGTGACTTCCGGATGGCGGGCGGCCAGCTCGGCGCGCTGGGGCCCATCTCCGATCACCAGCTTTGTGCCTGGCACGTCGAGCTTCAGAAAGGCATCGATGTTCTTTTCCACCGCGAGCCGTCCACAGTACGCCATGATCGGGCGCGGCAGGTGGGCGATCTCCGGATGAGGCGGTCCGGGACGAAAGCGCTGCAAATCCACGCCACGGCGCCACAGGTGCAGGTGTTTGAATCCTCGCTCGGAGAGTTGGCGATCCAGGCTGCCGCTACTGACGAATGTCCGCGTGGCTGCGCCATGGAAGCGACGTAGCCAGGCATAGCTCACACCGATCGGAATGGGCCACCGGGCGCGCAGGTATTCAGGGTAGCGCGTGTGATAAGAGGTAGTAAAAGGAACTCGCCTGTGACGGCAGTAGCGCCACATGGCAATTCCGACCGGCCCCTCGGTGGCGATGTGGATCGCGTGGGGTCGGAAAGCCCTCATTTCACGCAAAATCTGCGGCGTCGGCCAGAGCGCCAGGCGTATTTCCGGATAGCTCGGCGCCGGGATGCTGAGCATCCCCTGCGGGGAAATCACCCGGACTTCATGTCCGAGCTTTGTAAGAGTCTCGACAGTGGCCTTGAGGGTGGTGACTACGCCATTGGTTTGTGGGGCCCAGGCGTCTGTTGCAATTGCTATTCTCACGCTGCGTCGGGAAGCAGTTCAGCGGCAGGCCGGGTAACCGCCTGCGCGCCGTGCGGCCAGCGCAGCAGTTCCAGCTCGCCATTCGGCTTCTCGACCAGGGCGGAGCAGGACTCGACCCAGTCACCGGTGTTGCAATACAAGGTACCGTCGATGTGGCGCAGATTCGCGCGGTGGATGTGGCCGCAGACAACGCCGTCATAGCCCTGTTCCCGGGCATGAGTCGCGGCAACGTTCTCGAACTGCGCAATGTAGCGCACGCTGACAGGGATGCTGAGCTTGATCCGCTCGGCAACCGGCCAGTAGGGGCGCTTGAGCGCTCGCCGGAGATTGTTGACGCCGTGACTCAACATGACCGTCACATCGTACATCACATCGCCCAATCGCGTTAGCCAGGGGGCGCAAGAAACGATCCCGTCGAACCGGTCGCCATGAAGGACCAGCAGACGTTCGCCCCGGGCGGTCTGGTGGACCCACTCGCGATGGACCTCGAGCTGCCCTTGGAGCATCTCGGCCATCACGGCCAGACTCGCATCATGGTTTCCCGGGATGTATACGAGCCGGGTTCCGGCTCGCTGCCGGGCCAGGAGTGTGCGCACGACCTGCGTATGTTCCGCGCTCCAGAAAAACCGGCGCGCCATACTGAGCGCGTCAACGATATCCCCGACCAGGACGATGGACTCGGCTTCCACACCCTGCAGAAACTCATTCAGCTCACGGGTGCGCGCTCGTTTGAACCCCAAATGAATATCGGACAGGAATAACGTCCTTACTTTTGTCCGGCGGGCACGTTGGGAGTTGGCCATGTTCACATTGCTCGCGTAGCTCGGGCATCAGTGCCCCCGGCGCTAGCGTCTGCTCTCGGCATGTCGTTTACATGACAGTGCCGCTAAGCCTTTCTTACGGATGAGGCAGTTGGAGCAATAATCTAAACTGTGGCAACAGACACGGCGCGGTTGGAGTGTGTTTGGGCGCGTTGCAATGGGAAATGACATGTGAAGGTGCTGCCCGCGCCGAGCGTACTGTTCACTTCGAGCTCGGCGCCGTGCCGCTGCAGGACGTGTTTCACAATCGCCAGGCCTAGACCCGAGCCTCCAGTAGCACGGGAGCGCCCAGCGTCGACGCGATAGAACCGTTCGGTCAGGCGTGGGATATGCTCGGCGGGAATACCCATTCCGGTGTCTGTCACTGAAAAATGGGCGCCGTCGTCATCCACCCACCACCGCATTTCGATCGAGCCTTCCGGCGGTGTGTATTTCGCCGCGTTGTCGACGAGGTTGGAAAGTGCGGAATGGATCTCGGGCTCATCGCCGGTCAGGAGGGCATCGGAATCGATACGCACCCGGACGTCGCGCGGATGTGAAGGCCGCGCGAGCACGTCCTTGCGCAAGATCGAGAGGAGTGCCGGGATGTCGATCGGCTCACCACCCACCACTTCATCCGTTTCCTCCAGGCGGGAGAGCTCCAGAAGGTCGCGAATGATCCCGGTCATCCGCTCGGCCTGACGCCGCATCTCCGCAACGGGTCCTTGCAGGTCACGATCGAGCGCTGGATCCTGACTGAGGGTCTCTAGATATCCGCTGATCACGGTCAGGGGTGATCGCAGCTCATGCGAAGCATTGGCCACGAAGTCCCGACGCACTGCTTCGAGCCGCATC
Organism: uncultured Steroidobacteraceae bacterium; assembly: GCA_964494895.1. Taxonomy (GTDB): domain Bacteria; phylum Pseudomonadota; class Gammaproteobacteria; order Steroidobacterales; family Steroidobacteraceae; genus 13-2-20CM-66-19. The sequence continues at coordinate 19,061 of CAZBTV010000064.1, forward strand.
TGACGCGACACATCGGTGACCAGCAGGAGTTGTTGGCCGTCGCCGTAAGGCACGACCTGGAGGGACAGGTAGCAGTCCTCAGCCATTGTCGGGTGGATGACCACGGGATTCGAGTAATCCTGCGCCGCAAGGTATCGGGTGAATTCCGGCTCTCGAAGAAGGTTCTCGATACGCAAGCCAAGGTCAGCAGTGCGGCGCAGATTCAAAAGTCGGCCAGCCATCCGGTTGAACCAGATGATCTCGCGCTGTCCGTTGAGGATCACAACTCCGTTGGGGAGCGCGGCCGTCGATCGCTGCAGCTGACGAATGAGTTGCACAAAGCGCTGCTTATGAAAGCGCTTGCGCCGGTGTAAGCGCACGATCTGCGCGATGATTTCGCCCCAGACGCCGCCGACATCCGGCGCGTCCGCATAACTTCGGTGACGCAGCCACCACTCGACGCGGAAGAGATTGACGAGCTGCCAGGCCAGATGGATCGCCAAAGCACAGGCAAGCCCGGCCCAGGGGCTGCTGAATAGCCACCCAATAGCCAAGCCAAGAACGACCGTGCCGAGCAGGCGTCCCGCCGCGAACCACCAGGCCTGTGTAGCGGGCTGCATGGAACTACAGGTCTCCTGCTCTTGATCAAAGCGCTCGCGATGAGCGCCCGCTATTAAACGGTACGCGCCGAGAAGCGGTATCCCGAGCCGCGCACAGTTTGCACGAAGCGATCGTACCCGAACTCCTCCAGAGCCTTACGCAGCCTGCGTATGTGCACGTCGATCGTGCGCTCTTCCACGTACACGTTGCCACCCCAGATGCGATCGAGAAGCTGGTCTCGAGTGTAGACCCGCTCGGGGTGTGTCATGAAGAACTCGAGCATCCGGTACTCCGTCGGGCCCAAGGCGACGGTGCGATCTCCTACCATGACACGATGGCTGGCCTGGTCGAGAGCGAGCCCATCGAACTCGATCATCTCATCGACGCCGTTGACCGTCGTGCGCCGCAGGACCGCGTTGATACGCGCCAGAAGCTCTCGAGGCGAGAAGGGCTTGGTGACGTAGTCGTCGGCACCACCTTCGAGCCCTGCGACCTTGTCACCCTCCTCCGCGCGTGCCGTCAACATGATGACCGGCAATTCGCGCGTCTCGCGGTCGCGCTTGAGCGCGCGCGTCAGCTCCAGACCGCTCATGTCCGGAAGCATCCAATCGATCAGCACCAGATCGGGACGCTGATCAGCGAGCGCCGCCCGAGCAGCCCGGCAATCCTCGGCTTCGCGGACTTCAAATCCGGCGCGCTTGAGGCCGAAGGCGATCATTTCGCGAATCGGCCGCTCGTCCTCGACGATTAATACCTGTTTGGCGGGCATGATGATGCAAGTTGAATGGCGCGGGTATTACATGGTTACAGTGTTTCAGATTCATGACGCCGTAGCACATTCTTTTAAATCAAAGGGTAAGCGCTCACGGTCAAAGTTTCGGGTTCTGTGCCACGTGCGCAACATTGTCGCGTAGATAAATAGGAATGGCGGCCTCCGGCGGCAGTACTTGCCCGGCTATCACGGCGGGAACCGCCAAGGCGGCGATCTCGGAGGCTCTCGGGAGCAGCTGGGAAAAAGGTGACGGAAGTGCGACAGCAGGAAGCGCCTTCCACAAGACCTCTCCATATGCGGCGAAGCCTCGGCCCGCGGCGGTAGCGGTCACCCATTGGGACGGGAGCTTTACCTCGGTAGGCTTGGTTACCCGCTCGTCGCCGTTAAGCCGGGCGAGCCCATCGTCACCACGCTCGTAACAGCCCCAGTACACCTCGCCCATTCGTGCGTCATTGCAAACGACGACTTGTGTGACCGCCGCGTCCATTGCGAAGGCCCGTTGAGCCACCGCTTGCAGATCCGAGATCGGCACCACCCCCCGGTCAGCGCCGAAGGCCAGACCCTGCGTCACGGTTGCCGCCAAGCGCACGCCCGTAAACGATCCAGGACCGCGTCCGAAGGCAATTGCATCGAGCTCGGTGAGAGCGAGGTGAGCCTGCGACAGCAGATCATCGATCATGAGCAGGATGTGCTCGGCGTGACCCCGCTCGATCTCAGCCTCTCGCACTTGCAGGCTGCCATTCAGAAGCAGCGCGGCGGAGCAATTCTCCGTAGCCGTATCGAGCGCCAGGATCTTCACGGCGCCCCGGCGGCTCGCGTCTTCGAGCACGTTCCACCCGCATCGCGCGGCGCATGTTTTCGGATGAAGCGCGTCGCTTCCTCATAATCTTGTGTCGCGGTCATTGCAGGCAATGCGGCCAACAATATTCTTCCGTATCCCCGGCCCGTCATCCGGGGATCGCAGATCACGACGGCACCGTAGTCATCCTCGCTACGGATCAGACGCCCCACCCCCTGCTTCAAAGCCAGCGCCGCTTCGGGTAGCTGGTAATCGCGAAACGCATTTGCCCCCGAGGCTTGCAGGTAGTCGATGCGCGCCTTCACGAGCGGCTCGTCGGGAGCCGCGAACGGTAGTTTCTCGATGATCACCAGGCGCAACGCCTCGCCCTTCACATCCACTCCTTCCCAGAAACTGGCGGTGCCGAGCAAGACCGCATTGCCGTCCTCCCGGAACTCCTTGAGTTGCCGCTCGCGGGGCGCCTCGCCTTGCACGAACAACCGGTAAGGAGCCGCCTCGGACCAACGAGCTCGCAGCAGAGCGGCGCCCTGGGCAAGCGCGCGATGACTGGTGAACAACACGAAAGCGCCTCCGCGAGAGGCCTCGATCAAGGGCAACGCAGTCTCGATCACTGCCGCCAGGTATTGCGGCGATGCCGGCTCCGGCAGGCCAACCGGCAGATACAACAAGCTCTGGCGCTGGTAGTCGAATGGACTCTCGATCTTGAGCGTCGGACACTCCCCCAGGCCCAGGCGGCCCGTGAAATGACTGAAGTCCTCCCCCATCGACAAGGTGGCCGAGGTGAATATCCACCCCGCGCGCCGGGCCTGCAAAAGCGCCAGGAAACGAGTGGAGATATCGAAGGGCAGCAGGCTCAGGGAAAACCCTCGCGGGGTCACTTCCACCGCGCGCACGCCTTCCATGTCATCGATCGACGCAATCCGATCGAGCGAAAGAACGAGATCCCCGGCGCGCTCCCCCATCTGCGCGAGCGGGCTGTCGTCGCCCATGTTGGAAATTCGATCCTGAAACGTCTGCAGTGCGCGAGCCAACTCCTCGACCAACACCGTGACGTGCTGCCCCATGTCAGGCAACGAGAGCCGTCCGGGGCGCCTCGGGAAAGATGAGGAAAGTCGCTGCGCCGCCTGCTCCACCTCGCGGGTAGCAGTCGCGATCTCTGCGACGAGCGCGCCGGCGGCGCTGTCCGGAGAGACATGAGCCAGTTGCGCTGCGATCTCGGTTTGCGTGTCTTTGAGAAGGTTCTCGATCCTGCGGCTGCTGACACTGGCGCCAAAGAACTGGGTAGCCAGGTCGGGGATCTGATGCGCCTCGTCCAGAATGACTGCGTCTGCCGCGCCCAGGATATCGCCGAAGCCGTCCTCTTTGAGCACCAGATCAGCAAGGAGCAGGTGGTGGTTGACTATGACTATATCGGCCTCGAGTGCCTCGCGGCGCGCAGTCGCCAGATGGCAGCGGGAGATTTCGGGGCAGCGGTTGCCGAGACAGTTCTCTCTGGTCGAAGTGACCTGCGGCCATACCGGGTGAGAGTCGGAGAGGCCGCGCACTTCGGACAGGTCACCACGACGCGTAGTGCGTGCCCAACGCTCGATGCGAGCGAGCATGCTTGCTTGTCCGGAGCCGGGCGTCCCCTCTGCGTCCGCATCGATGCTCAAGGGAAGTGTCTCACCGCCTGAGCCTGTTTGCGCCAGCCGATAGCGGCACAGGTAGTTGGTTCGGCCTTTCAACAGCGCGATGCGCGCGGGTCGGCCGAGCGCCGCCGCTACCAGCGGCAGGTCCTTGGAAAAGAGCTGATCCTGTAAGGTCCGGGTACCCGTAGAGATGAGCACGCGCGCTCCGCTGAGCAGAGCGGGTACGAGATATGCGAATGTCTTGCCTGTGCCAGTGCCCGCTTCTACGACCAGGGTTTCGCGGTGCTCGAGTGCGCTTGCAACTCGTTGGGCCATGCGCAACTGCTGCCATCGCGACTTGAAGTCCGGCAGAGCGCTTCGCAAGGGCCCTTCAGGGCCGAATACTTCTTCCAAATCCCTCATTGATCCAATGATAGCGGCCAAGGGGCGGCCTTAGGCACGGCTTGGTGTGCGATAATGGAACAAATTGGATTGTTTTGTCCTACTTTATGAAGGGGGCCAGATCGCCATCGCTATACTGGTGCAAATACGGGCGTAGCCCTAGTTGATTGGGCGTAGCCCTGAACTAGAGGATTTTGTGGATGGCTACTGCTGCACACATGCTGACCCCGCTTCCCCAGTTGAGTCCCGCCGTGGCCAGTTGGGTGGAATCGGTACGCGAGCTCACGCAGCCCCGCGCGATTCACTGGTGTGAAGGGTCGGAGGCGGAAACACGGGAATTGACCGCGAAGCTGCTGCGCGACGGGGACTTGAAGGCGCTCAATCCGGAGTTCTTCCCCGGTTGTTACCTGGCCCGCTCACATCCGAGCGATGTCGCGCGCGTCGAGCACCTTACTTATATCTGCACTCGTTCGAAGGACGACGCGGGCCCGAACAACAACTGGATGGCACCGGACCAGGCGCACGTGAAGATGCGCGATCTGTTCCGTGGCTGCATGCGGGAGCGAACGATGTACGTCGTTCCTTACTGCATGGGGCCGATCAACTCACCGCTATCCCGATGCGGCATCGAGATCACCGATAGCCCGTATGTCGTGCTCAACATGATCATCATGACGCGCGTCGGACGCGCAGCGCTCGAGCGCATTGCCCATGACGTCAGCTTTGTCCGTGGGCTCCACTCGATCGGCGAGCTCGATCCGGAGCGACGGTTCATCATGCACTTCCCCGAAGAGCTTTCCATCGAGAGCTTTGGGTCGGGATATGGCGGCAACGCACTACTAGGAAAGAAGTGCCACGCGTTACGCATCGCCAGCTACCAGGCACGCACCGAGGGTTGGCTGGCCGAGCACATGCTGATCGTCGGCCTCCAGAATCCGCAAGGCGAAACCCACTACGTAGCGTGTGCATTCCCCTCAGCGTGCGGCAAAACCAACCTGGCCATGTTGATTCCCCCGGACTCGATGCCAGGTTGGAAAGTGTCCACGGTAGGTGACGACATTGCCTGGCTCCATCCCGGAGCCGATGGGCGCCTATGGGCTATCAATCCCGAGGCAGGATACTTCGGCGTGGTCCCCGGAACGAACGCCGAAACGAACCGTAACGCGTACGAGACGATCCGGCGCGATACGTTGTTCACCAACGTTGCGCTCACCGATGATCAGCAGCCTTGGTGGGAAGGTCTGCCAACGGGCAAACCAGCGGTCGACTGGCAGGGGCGCCCGTTCAACCCGGCGCACGGACCGGCGGCCCACCCCAACTCGCGATTTACGGTTTCCGCAAAGCGCAACCCGGCTTACTCGCCGAGGTCGGAAGATCCCAAAGGGGTGCCGATCAGCGCGATTGTCTTCGGGGGTCGACGCCGCGAGGTCGCTCCGCTGGTTTATGAAGCGCGCGATTGGAACCATGGCGTGCTCGTGGGAGCTTCGGTCGCTTCCGAGACCACCGCGGCGGCCGCGGGACAACAAGGCGTCGTCCGGCGCGATCCGATGGCGATGTTGCCATTCTGCGGCTACAACTTCGCGGATTATTGGCAACATTGGCTGAATATTGGTGCGAAGTTGAGCCGGCCTCCGCGCATCTTTCACGTCAACTGGTTCCGCCGGGATGCGCAGAACAAGTTCTTATGGCCGGGATACGGCGAAAACCTGCGTGTGCTGGAATGGATGCTCAATCGCTGTGCTGGCAAGGTCGGCGCCATCGAGACGCCCATCGGTCATCTACCGCGTGGGGAAGACATTAATACGCGGGGGCTCGATATCACCAGCGACGCGGTACGCGCGCTGCTGAATGTGGAGCCATCGTCGTGGAAAAAGGAAGTCACTGATATACGCGCGTACCTTGAGCAGTTCGGTAGCCGGCTCCCGGCGCCGATGCTGGAGGAGTTGAGGACGGTGGAGAAGCGGCTGGGGTGAGCGAGGGCGAGGCTCCGCGCATACGGGGCGCGGACGCCGTCCGGCCCTGAGCGCGAGCTCGTCCGGCCCGGAGCGCGAGCTCGTCCGGCCCGGAGCGCGAGCCCGTCCGGCCCGGAGCGCGAGCCCGTCCGGCCCGGAGCGCGAGCCGTCCGGTCCTGAGCGCGAGCCGTCCGGCCTGAGCGCGAGCCGTCCGGCCTGAGCGCGAGCCGCCCGGCCTGAGCGCGAGCCGTCCGGCCCTGAGCGCGACGATGCGCTCGCCGCCGCAGGCGGGCGCTCGGGGGCGGACCTCACCCTGCCCAATTCGGGGGCACACGGCTCGACATCGGCGAGGTTGATGAACGCCCTTCGCCTACGGAGGGGATATCCCGGGATTGCGCGAACGGAGCTGCACAGCTCAATGGCCGGCTGGCTTGGCAACGTGGGCACCAGTCCTCTTCTCAGCTCTCCTCGCAGACGAAACGGATGGTCTGCGGCGAGTCCTGGTCCGGGAGCTTGCCCAATCCGATGGTGCCCTCCCCTTTGATCTGCAAGCTGTCCCTGCGCACGAACGACTCTTCACCATTCGCGGTCTGCACGAAAGTGCCATTGGTGCTCTGGTCGATGAGCACGAACTTGTTGCGGCTGATCTCGATGCGGGCGTGAAGGCGAGAGATCAAATTGCCCTTGATCACCACGTCGTTGTCCTCGGCACGGCCGATCGTGATGCTGGAGTGTTGCTCATCGACGACCAGGTCGCGGTCGTTGGCCCGCAATCGCAGGCGCAGGAGCCGGACGGGACGTGCGCTCATCGAGATCGCCGGCACCATGCTCGTGACATCTTCGGATTGCCACAGCACCTCGTAGAGTGCGACTTCGCTCCCCTGACCTTTGATGGTGGCAATGTCGATCTGTCGGCAAGACGCGCGCCACTCCGGTGATAGCCGCTCGACGGTCGCCGCTGTCGTGATGATCTGGCCGGCTTTAGCCTGGCTCGTCATGCGATTGGCGGTGTGAACGGTAGCGCCGAAGACATCGCGGTTCTCCAGCATCACCGGGCCGAAATGGCAACCTATGCGGATGGAGACGGGCTGTCCGTCAACCTTGAGCTGAGCGTGGCTGGAAATCTGCTGCTGCATTTGCGCTGCAGCATTGAGCGCCTCGTCCGCGCTGGGAAACGTGGACATGACCTCGTCTCCCATCGTTTTGATCACCGTGCCCTGACGTTGCTCGGTGGCACTGCGCATGATATCGATGCAGATCGCCACCATATCGCGCGCGCGCAGGTCGCCCATGAGCTCGTAGAGCCGGGTCGAGCCGACGACATCGGCAAACAATATGGCGAGTTCGATATCCTTTCCCATGTCCCACAGCAGACCGCAGCTGCCGGTAGCAACTACGGGCAGCCCTGCGACTTAAGGATGATTATACAAGAGCGGACTCACCCCGCTACCGATTGAGCTGGCGCTGAGCGCGGACGGAATACTGCGGTCGTCCGCTCGTGAAAGCGCAGGCGCTTCAGCCGCGACGGTCAACCTACCGTCGCCGCACTGAGACACCTTTGGACGATCATCCTCGCGCAGGTAAGTATGCCCGCGCGCGATTGCGGCAGTAGCGCTTCCACGCGCTAGTGGTAGGCAGGCTCCTGCCGCGCGCTCGCGTTAGGAATGGCCTGCCGGAAGAGCTCCGGGCCCGCTTCGGGCGCCCGCGCCCCTTCACTCAGGGTGCGGCGATACTCACGGGCGCCCGGCTCACCAGCATAGAGGCCCAGCATGTGGCGAGTGATCGCGGAGAGGCGCTCCCCCCTTGCAAGCGCATGCTCTGCGTATCGCGCCATCCGTTGCAGCAATTCCTCGCGCGAGGGCGCTTCGGAACACTCAGGGTATAACGCACGGTGCAGCTCGACCAACACATATGGGCGGTGATACGCCTCACGCCCAAGCATGACACCGTCAGACCAACTCAATGCCTGCGTCACAGAGCTGACGTCTCGAAAACCGCCGTTTACAACCAGAGGCAGTTGAGGAAACGCTCCCTTCAGCCGTTTCACCACATCGTAGTGGAGCGGCGGAATCTCGCGATTATCTTTCGGTGACAAGCCACCGAGCACGGCCTTACGGGCATGCACAATGGCCACCGCGCAGCCAGCGTCGCGCACGCTGCGCACGAACTGGTGCAAAGCTTCGAAATCCCGCTCATCAAACCTCGCGACGGCGTCCCGCATCCCCGCTCCGCTGCCCGTTATGACTCCAACACGCATTTTGACCGTGACTGGCACTTTGACTCGTGCACGCATCTCGGCGACACACTCAGCCACCCTAGCCGGCTCCAGCATCAGGCATGCGCCGAATGCGCCACTGGCAACGCGATCACTGGGGCAACCGCAGTTGAGATTGATCTCATCGTATCCCGCCTCCTCTCCTATACGCGCCGCCGCCGCGAGATCGTGTGGATCACTACCCCCCAACTGCAGAGCGACCGGATGCTCCTCCGGGTCGAAGGCCAGCAGACGCTCGCGGTCACCGCGCAGGATAGCTGCGGCGGTGATCATCTCGGTGTACAGCAGGACATGCCGGGCAAAGCCGCGCAGGAAATAGCGGCAGTGGCGGTCGGTCCAGTCCATCATGGGAGCCACTGAAATTCGTCTGTTTAAGCTATTCATTTTCAATGAAAAATTACGATCGGTAGATCCTAGCCCCAATTGGACCGATCCATTGTCCTGACCCTTGGGGAAGTCTGCAAACTCTTGTTTTACGAAGTCTTTCTATCCGAAGCCCAAACCGTCACACTGAAATATAGGGAGATCGTGGCCACAAAACTGGCTGCCCGGGCTCATGGACAGCGCACTACACTGTAGTTACGCTATCCTGGATGAGCACGCTCAAGTTCGAATGGGACGAGAGAAAGAACGCCGCCAATCGGCGCAAGCATGGCATCGCCTTCACGGAGGCGAAGACCGCGTTCTTGGACGACAACGCGCGCGTGATCCCGGATCCTGAGCACTCGGATGATGAGGAGCGATTCGTGCTCCTGGGATTGAGCATTTCTTTGCGAGTGTTGGTCGTCTGTCATTGTTACCGACAGAGCGGCGAGGTCATCCGCATCATCTCGGCCCGCAAAGCGGACCGGGATGAAATAGAGCAATATCACTGGTGGCTGCGATGAAGAAACATTACGACTTTTCCAAATCGGTCAGAAATCCGTACCTGAGCAAGGCGAAGAAGCAACTGACGATTAGGCTGGATGAAGACACGATCGCGTACTTCAAGGCGCTGGCGGAGAAGAATGGGATTCCGTATCAGAACTTGATCAACCTGTATTTGCGGGAATGCGCTGAGTCCGGGAAAACTCTCGTGATGAGGTGGGGATAGCTGCGCACTATGCAGGCACCCACTCCGGGCAACGACAGACTGATCCAACTCAGCCCATCGGCCACTTATCATCAGACGACTGCGCAAGCCGCAAACTGCGGGAGGACTGCTCCGATCCCAAGCGGCCCCTCAACCGCAGCATCGAAATCAATCCAAAGCGGACGGCATGCTCGACAGGTGTTCGTGCGGTCAGGCGGAATTTGATTCCGGCAAGTGCAACCTTCCGCTATAAAGGCGTCTGTTAAATGTTGAAAACCTTGGTCTGGATGAGGGTAGCCAGTGCCGCCGTGCGCTGTTCCACTGCCGCGGGTGTTGAGCGTCTCGAAGATCAGGTACGCGTCGTCCTCATCAGCCAGTGTGATGAGGATGAGCTGCAAGCGCAGCAGTTTGTCCCGCACGTCGAGCAGCTTCTACTGCTTTGCTTTCGGCTTGTTCGCCTCCGCTACCGTTGGATCCGTATCCACGGACGCCAGCATCCTACTGACCTGTGACTTGAGGAAGTCATATGCGCTTTTCAGCGCATCCTCTTCAGCGCCCTTCTTGGCCTCGAGCTCCGGAGCCCCAAACTTCTGGATGTATTCCTGCAAGCAAGGATAGGGCGACTCGGAGTCAAGCACAAATCGCGTCTTGTTGCTCGCGTCTGCATTCTCAATGTGCTTCTGCACACCCTGCGCAAGGTCGTCATGCCCTTGTTGTGCCAACGCATCGCGCACGGCCGCAAACAACAGCGTGATGGTAGTCAGTCTTTGCTGCCCATCCACAATCAGCATTGTGTCGGACTTCTGGTGCTCCGGCTAAACGACAAAGCTCCCGATGAAGTAGTCCGAGTCGTCCGACGCCACTGTGTCGTTCCAGAAATCCGTGACATTCTCGGAGTCCCTAGAGTAGGGACGTTGGAATCGCGGGATGCGATAGAAAAAAGACTTCAGCAACGTTTTGTTCGTTTGTTCGACTGGCTTGATGTCCACGCGCCCCCCTTTTAGATTGTTCACACAGAATCTACACCATTTGCTTTTGTGCGGTGTGCACCGGAGTCTAACTCATGAGTCCGGCCAAGGTGCTTGGAACTATCCGCTTCTGGCCTCAAGAAGCGGAATCACTCCGACCGGACAGAGGCCGCACCTTCTCGAGTATCGCGTCACGCTTCAGTGACCGAACACCTCAACATTCTGAGCGCCAGCGAACTCACCGCTTCATCGATACCACCCTCCTCCGCGGCTCGCTCAACACGCAGACACAGTCTCTTCTGGAGAGGCACCACGTTGATCCCCACATCTGACTCCTCGCGAAATTCTTCGATATTTGTCAAGTTTTGGAGGGTAAGCTTGGCTGCAAAGTGCTCTATTTCCAGTGGCCAGGGCAGCCCTGCCGGACCGCTTGCGGCCGTCAGCACAATGAGAGGCTTCTCTCCCGCTACTGGGTCGAGAAGTCCTGCCGTGAGACGCTCGAGTAATGTTGGCGCGTACAGCCCTAGATCTGATAGGTTGGCATCTCGTATCAGAAGCGAAGCTGAGAGTGCCTCCACCCAGATGTCTTGAAACGATTGCGCTGAGAGTAGGCCGACCGGGACATCCAGACACAGGATTTCCCGAGTTGCCAGCGCTCGTGCGATCCTCGTGCCGATCGTAAAGGCGCCCGGGCCGGTGACCACGAGCGGGAGGCCCATTCTGGTCATCAGCTTCACCGCTTCGGAATACTGACGGGCCAGATCATCTGCGTATCCGGCAAGTCTGAAGACATCACTGAGCGGCTCGCCCGACGGATCAAGGGGCCTTCTTCGAAATTTCGGTTCGGGTGATTCAGTTTGAACTCTGCCAGGAGGCTGCGTGCTGTCCGCTTTGCCCGCAATGGCCTGCCAGAGCGCCAGATTTGAAAGCGTGGCCGCCTCGTTGGCCTGGGCAGTCTCAAAGGCCCTCTGGATCTCGGTGCGGACGTTGCGTACCCTCTGGTTTAGCTCCGCTTTGAGCTCCTCGAGTTTCCGTTCGATGGATTCTCTCTCCTGCCGGAGGGTTTCGAGCCGTTTCTGTGCCTTCCGAAGGTCACTGTTGGCTTCCCCGATGGCAGCCTTCTTGCGAACTTCGATATCCTCACGGACGAGCGGAGCCCGCATCACTTCGCTGATGAGCTCGTCATAGTCCGCTTCGGCACGCCCTAACTCTTCCAGTTTGCCAGCAATCCGGACGCGGCGAGCGTGCAACTGCTCATCTTCGTCTTCACGAAGACGCTCAACGATCTCGGCAATCTGCTGACGCGTTGCCCGAATGGCTTTGCGATCCGCCAGCACCTTGAGAACCCGCCGCGCGGAGGTGGACAGCGGCGCGCAGTCGTATTGACCCTCGGCCGGAGGGCGCTCGCCTACGACATACGCTCCCGTGCGAAATTCCACTGCGGGCAAGCTCGACCAGGTCTCGAAGGTCCAATCGAACTCCGGAGCGACTAATCGTTGCAAGGGCTCGACCCTGGACTTGAGGCAGCGCCCATCCGCCGTGATGAAGATTCCGTTTCGAGTGCGATTGTCTTTGGCACAGGCCAGGATGAATTCACGCACCCGATCCGGTTGCGTGGAAGTGTGCGGGACATAGAACACGGGAATGGGCGCCTCAACTTCCTCCACGACTCGGATCTTGATCGCAAAGCGTGTATCAAACCGCTCGACGCGGTATTGCAGTGGTTCTCCCAGCGGCGGGGGCGCTTTGTTGGGCTCCCCATGCAAGATGATTCGCCCCTCCTCCGGTAACGCGATGCGCAGGTCAGCATCTTCTAGTGTGAACAACGTCCTACCATCCACGAAAGCCTCGACCTCGAGTCGAAATGGGCCGTTGCCTGACTTCGCCGAACGTGTCGCAATCAACTGCAGTTGTGTGTAATCGCGTCCTCGGTCTAGTGGCTGCACTCCAGGCGGGGTGACCAGTGCGCCGCAGGGCGGGACGGATGTGGGTTGGGCCGAGGCATTGCTGAGTAGAGCCTTGACCGCAGGATATCGGTCGCCGAGTGCCGCGAGCGCAGAGGACGGCGCCGGACCAGGGGTTTTCGCCGCCTCAATGAGCCGCGCGAGGAGTTCCAGCCGGGGATCACGGAAGCTCGCGACATCACCTAAGCCTTGTGCCCACTTGAACCAGGCCACGACAGCCTCTTCCGCAATCTCGGGTACGTCAGGTGCGGACTCCCGCTTCAGCTCGCTGGCTGCGCCTGCTCCATTGGCCGCAGGGTCTGCCGAGAGGTACGCCAACCACGGCGGTGAAGGACTCCCGGAATACAGGTTCTCGAGTCCACATCGGCACAACTGTCGCATTTCTTTGTCGGAGAATTCGACCCCAACCAGATCAATGGCTTGAAACCTGGGTACGAGTTGCTCCACCAATTCACTCGAACCCTCTCCGTCCTGATCAAGAAGCCATCGCGAAAAGACTCCATGTGTTTTGTCGGAGAATCGCACAATCTCGCGGACGGCCTCCGCAGGCGAATGAGGCAAACGCTGGCCTTTGGAGTACCCTGCCAGCATGAGTTTCTTTTGGCAGCTTTGAAAGAAGTCCAGCAACTCAGTATGAGACAGCCCATGTTCGAGGAGTGTTTCCAGTTTCTTCGGAGAGACACCTCGGAAGGTCATGAAGACTTCTCCAGTCTCGCACGCAGGTTTGCCAACTGTGGATAGAGCATGAGCGGCCACCGGCGTCGTGCGAGCGGCCCGACGATCGGATCCGCGAGCAAACGTCGCGGCACCGAAAGCGATGCACCCGAGCTCGAGCCCAAGGGGAGGGCGACTGAAATCAACCACCTTGCCGTAGGATAGAGATCACGAATCCGATTGAGATCAGACGACCGGGACGCCTCAAGAATCTTTGGCCAGCGCAAGTTGCCGAGGTTTTCCGCCGACAGGTTGATCGTCGGAGGTCGCAGCACCAGATGATCCTCGCTCTCCGGCACCCCTGCCCTGCTCGCTGGCTCACCACTGCAGATGAGATCTCGTATAGAAGGATGCGACCATCGCAGAACGATCGATTTCGGCGGCAACCCTCTCTGGACCTGCCTTGTGAGCAGATCCTGGGCCTGAAACAGGTCCAGGGGCGCACTGCTATCCAGCGCGGCGGAAAGAGCCGGGGTGGGCTCCTGAATTCGATCCGCGATTTCGAATCCGACAAAGATCTGTCCGTTCACTTGGATCTGCCACGCGCCGATCTCGGGCTTGGGCCACACGAGTCTTCGCACCTGCTCGGCGCCGGCAGCGACACGGCCAGTGATTTGGCATATCTTGAGGTCTACGGGCTCCTCCGCGCGAATTTCGACCTCGGACGCAGATGAATGGAGGATCGGTAGCCCCTGGCGTGTATATGCCGACGGCCAGGGACGCTCGATCCAGACTCGGACACGAGGCGGACGTATGCGCCGCTCTAACCAGTCCGCAAGTTGATACACCTCTTCTGAATTGGCGCTGTCAGGTAATTCAACGTAAAACACGCGCCAACCACCGGCACTCGGGCGCGCTTCGCAGGTTGCAAACCGTGCGGCCGCGTGCTGGGGGAAATTCGCATCACGTGTAATCACCCAGACCGCGTCGCCGAGGCGTAACCTTTGTGTAGGCCCCAGCCTCCGCCCCGGCGAGTGAACAGCGTCAAAGAGGTTTCGGTGGCTCTCGATCGAGCCCGGACCGATCGTGATGCGGGACGTGTAATCGGGCGAAATCTCACCTGACAGCGAGATCCTCCATCGGCCTTCTGCCAGGGGGAACCCAACGATTTGTCCTCGTTGAAGGTGCTGAGCGGTCAACCGTCGAGCCACGCGGTGCGCCTCCACGTCAACAGTTCCGGACCAGGCTCCGGTGCCGGCGGTCGACGGTATCCACAAATATAACGAGGCGCCGGTGGGAGTTACATCAAAGAGCAGATCCTCGCGATCCCATGCCTCGTGGGGTTCCAACGCTCGTTCGGGGACGAATCGACGGCCTCTGAATGAAACGTTGCTCGGATAGTATTCCTCACAGTCTGGGTCGGCCTCGCCGGCAACGTGCGCAAAATGGCGGCGCTGCTTGCCGAAACCGCCCTTAATCGTCACCGGAGCGTGGCACGTACCACATGCATACCGGCGCTTGACGGACGCGTCATCCGCGAGCACCGGTGTGTCAGTTGCAACGTCCAGGGCGCTATCCATGCGCCCGCCTTGAGCGTCTCGCCGACCTCACTGTCGTCTTGAAGTCAAATCTGGCCAATAGCTCATTGCGAGTGAAACGGCGAAACGCGTGATCCCGTGCCGCACGAGGTCGCACCCAGCGATTGAGCGCGAGCTCACTCACCTCGGCGGCCGTGCGGAGGGTTGCATACTTAGGCCGCTTGCGCTTTCCGGTCAGAATCTCGAGCGCGTTGTCCGCGACCTTGCCGAGAAAGACCTCGCGCGTGAAGCCGTGCTTCAGCAGATCGGGGTCCAGCCCAAGTAGGCCAAGTGCCCTCTTGATCGAGCGTAGGCGCCAGTTCGGACCCTCGCCGTATTCATGATTGGCGGCATATGGATCCTTGCGAAACTTGAGATACTCGCGCAGCTCTGCGAAGAGCCTCTGCGGGAAATGAAAGTGCCCGTAACCTCCGGTGTACCCGATGGACTCCAGGTACGGGATGCCGTCCAACCTCAGCCTGTTGTAGATGGAGGACCGTCCCAAGGCCGAGGTGGTCGTGACGGCCACGAGATGCGCATCCTTGCGACGACCGGAAATCACTCCCTTTGTTCCGGCATAGCGCTCCCTGAACTCGTCGATCACCTCGCGGGTGCGCATCAGACAGGCGACCAGCTTCCCACAGAGCAGTTGGTTATAAGGCGGTACCGCCCCCACGACATAACCATCCAGAATTTGGACGAGGCGACGTTCGCGATCGCGAACCGTCCACCCGATGTGGCCATCGCGCGCATTGAGGTTGAAGACCGGGTCCCCGAGCGCCAGAAGGCCGACGAGCTTCTCTGCATGGGAATCCCAAATCAGGTAACGCAGGCGCCGACCAAATCCCATGGACACCGGCACACTCCAACACAGGGTAGCCAGCCGGAACAAATCGGACTGCCAAGTGCTATGGGCGATCGGGATCATTTGAATGCTGATCCGACTGACATCGATCTCCTCACCATTGGCAAAGTGCTGCAGCAGCCCTGCCCCCTTCTCTTCTAGGAATCGCCGCTCCTCGGCCAGCCGCTCCCTTCGCTGCGGCTCGTGCACGGCTCGGTACCCGCCCTTGTCTAGCCGAGGCGGCTCCAGTATTCCTTCAGCATCTCTGGTAAATCCGAGTTGCTTCAGATGCGCGCGGATTTGTTGTTTCAAGCGGGCTTCGCGCAGCCCTGTACGGATCACCACCACGTCAGTGTTCTCTATGGAAGTTTCAGCAGACAGGACGGGAGATCTTTTTCGATTTCGTGCACGCTAAAGGCCAGTACGCTGTCCCAACTGTCGGGTAGGGAATCCGTATCGTAGAGCGCGGGTACTATGCCCACCGTCACGCGGCGGCCGCGTCGGGTGAGCTCGAAGCCGAAGTCTCTGGACCCGCCCACCGACCAACCATGAAGCTCGACCATGTCCTGCAGGGGTTTTGAGTACGCTCTCTGTTGCCCAGGGCTGAAGAGGGACGGAACTTCACCTCTCAAGCAATAGGCTGCCAGTTGCAGCGCCAGCCTACGATCGAGCGAACTGTGAACGAACCGGTTGGAATAGGTCCGCAAGCATTCGGTGCAGGAGGACTCACAACTGCACTCTGCGAGGCGGGCTTGGGTGGCCTCGAATATGCGCGGGAACTCCTGGCCGATCAGACGCGAATATCCGGCGCCACCGGCCAGCGTGTCGTACAAATACACGTCGGCGATCGCTGCACCGCTCCCAGTTCGCTGCAGTCGATATCCACTCTGGAGCTCCCGCGGATCGACATCCAGTTCGCTCGTCGCCGTGAGCGCCAGAGCATTGGCCAGCGACGTCAAAGCATCGCGCAAAGGCACGTACGCCAGGCGCTGGGTCAGGTCGTGGATGAACGGCGCGTCAACGGTCGTGCGTAGCAGTAACACGTCCGTTCGGAATTCATATCCGAGAAAAACGGGTCGCGCTCGGCCGGTGCAGTGACTCGGCACCGCCTGGCCCCGCCGACGCGGTATCTTGTAATGTCGCTCATGACGGGGCAGGAACGGGTCCCCACCCAGAACGGTGTGACCGCACAATTCGCACACCTGGAAACCCGTCGGCCCTCCTGTAGCGAGCTCGCCGCGATTCATGATGATGAGAGGCACACGCCGGCCATGCGAGAGGACGCTGCAGCTTCCGAACGGCTCCCTAGATTCAAATGCCCGCTCACTCGCCGGAACGGGCAATTGTGCAACCGTAGTCTCAGTGATCGTCTGGTCATCATCCAGCTCGTCAACAGCTCGTCCGTATTCTGCCCAGACCATCTGAGGTTGGATTGCAGTCACGTGTTGGATGTCTGCAGCCGCACAAACGGGACAGGAGGAACCCGCCGTGTAGGCGGCGGTGGTTTCCGCTGTAAATAGGCAGTTGGGGCATTGCAGATATTCTGCCGGTCTATTGAATAGAGAGCGGGCACGATCTACTGTCTCGGGTGTCGTGTTCGCCGTCACGGCGGCGATGCGGTAAGTGTTTTTGTTGACCACGACGAGCCGCCCGGGTGCGTATTCGGATAGCGCAACGTGCGCGCCCTGTTGTGGCCGCTCGACGACTTCCACCTGACCACTCGCATCGAGGCGCTCGATTTGCAGCGTGATCAGATCGCGCGGAAACGCATAGGCCGGAAGGACCCCTCGGGCGAACAGGAATTCGATGAACTCCTCTTCACCTGCCGGCAAAGCATTCATCGGTTCGGCCTGAAGCTCTCGCAAGCGGGTCACGAGCATCGCACCGAGATCTTGCGAAGCGAGTGTCGTACCCGGAGGCAACCAGTGGCGAATACGTTCCAGCGTCGCCGCCGCGTCGGCGTCTGTTTGCAGCCACATATCCAGTTGAGTGAGCGTTCCGTCACCCGTCCCCAAAAAGAACGGCAACGTCTGCCCGAGCGCGGCGAACACGCTGCCACGAGTGCGTTTCAACACGGCGGTCGCAAAGTACTCCTGCAGCAACTCGGCGTAGACGTGCCGACGCGCCAAGACTGGATTATTGACATCCAAGCCCATCAGAGTCGGTTGCCCGGCAATCAGCCTTTCCGGATTGTCGAACAGATAAGCGTCGTGGGGATTGTTCTGCGCGTACGTGATCACGGTTGAGACTGCGCTGCCTCGGCGCCCCGCCCGCCCGGCTCGCTGCTGATAGTTATGGCGCGAGGGTGGCATGTTACGCAGGCCGACGGCAATTAGGGAACCAATGTCGATCCCCACTTCCATCGTGGTGGTACAGCTAAGAACGTCAATGGCAACTTCATCAGGGAGCAGAATATCGCGGAAGCGCCGCTCGTAAGATTCAGTCGTGGCCTCGAAATCGCCCAGGTCGCGGTACCCGAGTTGGGCCGTGTGCTCCTGGACATCCAAAATCATTGGGGTCGATTGCCCGTTGAGAGACCGTTCAACAGGATCTCGCCAAAATGCCTTCCGGGCGCGCAGATACGCGTCTTGCGCGGGATCGACCTCAATGACGCGGTCCAAGCCGCAAGCCGCGCAACGGCCTCTCCAGGTGACGGGAGCCAGATAAGTGCAGGCCCGGCATCGGTACCAGGTCCCCTGGAGTCTCGGCACGATGCAGATGAGGTCCTCGTTCAGCACGCGGAACTCCGGCGCATCGCCAGGAATCGTCAGCGAACGTTTGAGAGCCGCCTCGAAAGTCGGGACGTCGATTTCGGAACTCAAGAAATCGACCTGATTGCGCGTAAAGCCGGACCGGTGACCGGCCGTGGTGACCGGGTATCCCGCCGCGAGCTCGCGAATGCGACGGTTGGCAGTCGTGGGTGAGTACAAGGCAAACTCTTCAAGTAAGCCCTGAATCCACACGATAGCCAATGCCGAGACATCCGCTTCAGACAGTCCGGAAGAGGCCAAGTCCTTCTTTAGGCCCTCCATTACCCGGGAGCGCGCCTGCACGTAACCAAGCCCCAGGGCATACAGAGAATAATGGGCGCTTCCCAGCGTGCGAAGGATATGGACCCTGAACGCGGCCGGCGCACGGGCCTGCCATGCATCACTGATTGCCGTACGCAGGTCCGCGCCGAACAGTCGCGCAAATGTCTCCTCGTCTGAGCGCAACTGGTCAGCGGCCTGCCCATCAAAGAACCTGAGGTTCTTGCTGCCTGTCACAGCGACGAAAGCTGCATACAGAAAGCCATCGCTGACGCGGGGCTCGATCGACAACGCTACGAGTTGATGGACCGCCAGCAGCAACGCCTCACGGAACGCATCCCGTTCGATGACTCGCGGCACATCGCGCGCGAGTCGGGCGGCCTTCTGTCTTCCATCTGAGAACAGTAGTGACTTTCGCCCGCCATTGGGCGTCTGTCGCGCGGTCATCTTCGTCGTCGCCTGGAGTTGCACCTGGCTGGCAATGAGGTAGGCAAAGGGTTCTTCGCCTTTGGTAACCAGGTCCATGATTTTCGGGCGAGACGGATCCCGCCAGCGGCCCAGGCAGACGGGACATTGCCGATCGAATGTCCACACGGCGCGGCCACGGATGTTCACGGGCGCCGCGGTAGGCTCGCGTAATTCGAGGTACGATTCCTTCTGAGTCGGTTCCCGGTGTTCGAGTTGGCCCGTCGTCCGGTGCAACCATACTCGGTTGCAACCGAGTTGGTCTCTTTCATGTTCGACGAGAAGATGGATTTCTGAGAGAGCCTGAATCTCGCCCGAGAGGCCCGTGGATGGCTCGTGCCACAGGAAATCGGCGGCAGGCGCCTTGAAGTAGCCACGAAGGTACGCTGCCCCGCAATCCCGATGGGTGAGCAACTCATACACGCGGGAGCCGCAACTGCATCGCAGAGTCGGACGCGCATACAGTCTTCCGAGAATAGCTGCAGGAGTGGAGACCCGCCGAGCGGTGCAATGGGGGTTGATGCAGGCATACACGCCGTCCAAGCCGCGGAACAAGAAGTGAGCACGGCTCGGAAGGAATACGCGACCATCGGCTATTCGGCGGGCGAAGGCGCAAACCGCCAGTAAACCGTCGAGGGAGGCGACGGGCTCCTGCGCTTGTGGGAAGATCGCCCGCGACAAGTCGGCCAATGGCGTCGGCGACCCCATGACTGCGTTGACGAGCGCGGCTGCAACGGGGTGCCCCTGAATCAGCTGGAATGTGGCATCGCGCAGTTCCTGCTCGGTGGATCGATTACCTGCGAACTCAATTCCTAATCCGCGAGCAAGCGTTCGCAGTTGCTGATCGGCATTGGCGAGGTCGCGCTCGACGTTCAGTACGGCATTGATATCAAGATTTTGGAACGCCTCGGCCTCTCGCGAGTTGGCGATCCGTCCTCCGGCGGGCCGATCGACTTCCCCACGGATCACCGCAAAACGGTGAGCCCCCTCGTCAGCGCCGGTCAACTGCGCCGCAAACTGGCCGATTGCTTCCTCGGCCCCAGCTCCCGCGGCGAGACTGGCACTCGTCAGGATAAAACGAACCCGCTCGCGCGGAATACGAAGACGCGACACCAAGCGTCTTAGGAGCAGCGCCACCTCGGTTCCTTGTGCACCCTGATACAGGTGCGCTTCATCGAGCACGACGGTCAGTTGGTTCTCGGTGTTCCGCTCCAGCCAATCACGCGTGCGCCGAAAAATAGGCGCATCCACCGGACGCAATAACATGTACTCGAGCATTGAGTAGTTGGTGACCAGCAAGTCAGGCGGGCGCTGGTGCATTTCGTGGCGGGTTAGGAGTTCGCTATCCTGTGTCGAAGTCTGGAACCCGTTTGCAAAGGCCGCGAGATCCTTAGCTGGCCACTTCCCTTCCGCCTCCAGGCGTTTCTGTTGGGCTGCGTATTTCGTGAAGAAAGCGGCGATCCAACCTCCAACCACCTCGCGAGTGCGTGCGATGTCGTGCGGCCCCGGGTACGGGGTGCGGCTGGTATACATGCCAAAGGTAGCCCGAAAGCCATCCGGCCGGAGCAGTGAGTCCGCTATGGGCCCCGCTCCAAAAAGTCGCCGGAGTCGTGCCATCTGATCGTTCACGAGCGCATTCATCGGATATAACAGAATGGCCCGCGTAGCGGGCTGAGCATAGGAGTCCGGTCGTAGCGATCGCTCAACGGCGAGAGAGCCGAGGATGGGCATTAGGAAGCTCTCGGTCTTTCCGGAGCCGGTGCCGGTGGACACGACCAACTCGTGCTCAAGCAGAAAGTAGTGGCGCAGGGCCATCGCTTGGTGCCTATAGGGTACTGCCGGGATTCCGGTCGCGGGGTCCTTTGCCGCCATCACGAGCAAATCAGCAACGACGCTCGGCAGGCCCAGGTGGTTGTAAGGATCTCCGGGCAGATAAGCGGGCGTGGCTTCGATGAAGGGCTGGTGTGCAGTGACGCCCTCTTCGTCGATAAGGAGACGCCGTTCGCGGACTAGACTCTCATCCCAGATGTGGTATTGCGCTTCGAGGTATTGAGCCAGTCTTTCGGGAAGTTTCCTGGCGAGGTTCTGCAGACTGTAAGTGGCTTCCGTCAAAAGGTTATCCTTCTTGTAGGGTCAGGCCGAGCCCAGTCAGTGCGGACTCAACTGCGGAAAGCGCATACAGAGGTATGCGGGCTCGCCAGCGGCCCGGTACTGGTGCCTCTTCAAAGCACGCAAGCGCTTGCAAGAGGCGGTGCTCACCGGCTGGCAAAGGGGGGATGTCTAACAATATGGATAGAGCCCGGTCGGGCCGGACTTGCTGGGCGCTCCATCGCGCCGAATCGCCGCCGAGGGTTCGCAGCCCGAACTGAAGTCGTCTCAGCTCGGATACATCTTGCGGAAGTTCGCTCATCCCACGCAGCCTTCCACTAATGCGACGCACCAGATAATGGTTCGCCCGTCCATCTGGTGCGCGGTGCCTCACAAGAATGAGGCCGGTATCGGGCACGGCGGGATCCGTGATCGGGAGCCATCTCTCGCGCCTTGGCGCGGGCCACGCTCGAAAGACCTCAGCGCCCTCGAGGCCTATCGGTTCTTGATACCTCGCCTCGGCCAGCTTCTTCTGCGTCCAAACCTTGGTGGATGAGGGAACTGCGAGCCATTCGAGAAAAGAGATCTCGGGCAGCCCGCGGAAGCTCTCCGCCTCACCCTCGACAATCCGACTCGCTCCAGGTGTTTCAATGTTGCATCGATAAAGGCGTTCGAGCTCTTGGTTCGGAAGACTCGACACGAGCAACGTAAAGTCGTTCCACGGAACCCGATGTAACGGTACCGGGACATAGAATCCCCGACCGAGATCTTGAACATCCCGGACTGCCGCCAAGATCGACAATGCCTCGACCACCGATGCCTCACGGTTTCGTGCACGTTGGAGATGGTGCAGTGCGATGATCGAGACTGGCGCGACAGCGCCGTCACTACGATTCGAAAGAGCCGAAATGTGTGCGCGCAACGAGTCCAGCTGGCCCGGGTCGCACAGACGCACCGCTGACGACTTCAATGCAGCATCGCGTCCTGGCAATCGCAATCGTTCGGTTGTCGAGTCCCCCGCACTGCACGCCCCCCTTGGCCTACTATGCCGACTGTCAATTATAATGCGGCCTTGCGATTGTGCGCTTAAATCCACGCATGCGAGTGGCACCGCAAAGAGCCTGAGCAGCTAT
>CAZBTV010000065.1:0-40867 GCA_964494895.1 uncultured Steroidobacteraceae bacterium
ATGGTTCCCGCGGTGACGTTCAGGTAGGTGCCTTTCACCTCTCCGGTCGCTGCCTGAGCGCGATTGACTCCCTCCATGCAGTACAGGAGGCGATCGCGCCAGTGCATGAAGGGTTGGGAGTTGATGTTCTCGTCGTCTTTGGTGAAATCCAGGCCACCCCGCAGCGCTTCGTACACCACCCGCCCGTAGTTCTTCCCGGACAAACCCAGCTTGGGCTTTACGGTCGCCCCCAGAAGCGGACGGCCGAACTTGTCCAGTCTCTCCCGCTCGACCACGATACCCGTGGGCGGACCGGAGAAGGTCTTCACATAGGCGGCGGGGAAGCGCATATCCTCCAGGCGCAATGCCTTGAGGGGCTTGAAACCAAACACGTTGCCGATGATGGAGGCGCTCACGTTGGCGATCGAGCCGGGCTCGAACAGGTCCAGGTCGTAAGCGATGTAGGCAAAGTACTGGCCGGGCGAGCCCGGAACCGGGTCGACCCTGTAGGCCTTGGCACGATAGCGCTCGCAGGCCGTCAACCGGTCGGTCCACACCACGGTCCAGGTGGCCGTCGAGGACTCGCCAGCCACTGCTGCCGCAGCTTCCTCCGGCTGCACACCCTCCTGGGGTGTGATCCGAAACAGAGCCAATAAATCCGTGTCGGACGGAACATAGTCGGGATTCCAGTAGCCCATCTGCGCATACTTGAGCACTCCGGCTTTGTATCGCGCCGCCCCCGTCTTGGCGGTCACACGCTCGTCGGTGACTTTCATACCCTCGTCCCCTTCGCTTGACGCGTATTGGATTCAAGTGGGCATGATCCTCACGCTTGCTTATCATTAGGTCTAGTTAGATATTGTTCGCCTCTACATTGGTTTTTCTTATAGGTCGATGCGCAACGTCACCTTACGGCAGATGCGGGTCTTCGCGGCGGTAGCGCGCAATCTGTCTTTCACCCGGGCCGCCCGCGACCTGCATCTCACCCAGCCGGCGGTCTCTCAACAGATCAAGCTGCTGGAGGAGGAAGTCGGACTGCCTTTGTTCGAGCACATCGGGCGAAAGGTGCACCTCGCCCCGGCCGGCGAAGAATTGCTGCGCTATACGGAGCAGGCCATGGAGCTGCTGCGACAGGCGGGCGAGTCGCTCGCCGCCATGCGTGGACTGAAACGTGGAGTGTTGAAGTTGGGCGCCGTCAGCACTGCGAAATATTTTGCGCCTTCCTTGTTGTCGGCCTTCAGGCCAGCGTATCCCGAAGTCTCCATCAAATTCTCGATCGGCAATCGCGAGGAGATCATCCAACAGCTTGCCGCCAACGAAATAGACCTGGTGATCATGGGACGGCCGCCGCGCGAGCTCGATACGGTGGCAGAGCCCTTCGCCAAGCATCCGCTCGTACTCATCGCCTCCCCCACCCACCCCCTCGCCAACCGGCGGCGTATCAAGCTCAACCAGCTTGCGACGGAAAGCTTTCTGATTCGTGAGGAAGGCTCCGGCACTCGCGCGTCGATGGAACGGGTCTTTCGCGAGCATGGCGTCCCTATCCGGGTCTCGATGGAAGTCAGCAGTAACGAGACCATCAAGCAATCGGTGATGGCCAATATGGGGATCAGCTTCATCTCCTCGCACACGGTGGCGCTCGAGCTCGCGGCCCGGAAACTCGTGATTCTGGACGTAGTAGGCCTGCCGCTCGTGCGCGACTGGTATGTTATCCACCTGCGTGACAAGAGGCTGGCGCCGATTCCCACCGCGTTCCGCACATTTCTGTTGGAGAATGGGGCGCGAATCATTCAGCAAACGCTTGGATGCGACACATCCGTTCAAAAAATGCGGTCGCCGAAGCGTACCCTGGGCCGCACACCCCGAGCGGAATAAGGGGCTTGCCACCTCGCCTGCGTACCACACATAGGATGGCGGAAGAAGAGGATGAGAAAAGCGTTAATTGCGTTGCTGATGTCAGGTGTAGCGACGTGTTGCACGGAGCGGGCCGGTGCGTCCGTCCGCGAGCTCAAGGTCGCAGGCACCGATATCCAAGCCGACATCGACGATGGGGCATTTCGATATGGAACGTCTCCCCTGCTGGCCTGGATCACCCGATCCGCGGAAATTGTTGCGCATTATTACGATCGCTTTCCAACTGCGTCGTTGCGCTTGCGAGTAGTTCCGGAAGAAGGCAGCGGTGTGCGCAGCGGCAAGACATTCGGCTACAACGGAGGTGCAATCCGGATCCAGGTGGGCCGTGAAGTGACCGAGGGCCAGTTGAACAATGATTGGGTTCTGGTGCACGAGATGACTCATCTCGCCCTACCTGAGGTCGGTGACGACCACGCCTGGTTATCCGAGGGCCTTGCCGTCTATGTCGAAGGCGTCGCGCGTGTGCAAGCCGGCAATCGCACCCAGCCGGACGTGTGGGCTGAAGAGATCCATTCCATGCCCCGAGGGCTGCCCCAGCCCGGTGACCGCGGCCTTGACCATACCCACACCTGGGGTCGCACCTATTGGGGGGGTGCGATGTTTTGTCTGCTGGCCGACGTGGAAATCCATCGCCGCACGCAAAATCGTTTCGGTTTACAAGACGCGGTACGCGCAATCGCGCGGGAAAGTGGTGGATTGCCCACCGAGTGGCCGATCGAACGGGTGTTCAAGACTGGCGACGTCGCGGTCGGTACCCCCGTACTGGAGGAGCTCTACGCGCAAATGAAGGACAAGCCCGTCACACCGGATCTCATGGGGCTATGGCATAAGTTGGGGGTGGAGCCGGATGGCTCTTCCGTGCGCCTGATCGACGACGCGCCCCTGGCGCAAGTGCGCCTTTCGATCATGCAATCACGGACAATCCTCACTCCGGCGAAAAAAACGTCGTCATGACAGCCGTGACCGATAGCACGACGACGATCATCACGTATTCCGCGACGATCACGCGCCGAAGCGTGCGGCCTGCCGAGAGGTTGCTCCCCCCCAAGGCAGGTCCGAAACGCCATTTGTTCAGTGTGGCCAACACCAGCAGCAAGGCGAACAAGGCAGCCTTGGCCAGTACGAGCTCTCCGTAGGGTTGCCGGAGAGCGCTGAGGTCAGGCAACAAGAGCAAGGCGATCGCCGCGCCCGCGACCAATATGAGCGGAACCAGCCAGAATGCAGCAGCGGAAAACAGAGCGACCGCACGCGCTGCCCTCTCCCGGGACTCGCGCCGTGTAATGAGCCATAGTGGCCAGAGCGCCCCCAGCCAGAACGCCACGATCAGCAAATGAGTCAGCAACAGTGGCGCCAACAACCAGCGCCAGGGGCTCGTTGAGGTGTGACCCGTCAACGTGAATGAAGCCGCCACGAGCACGGCACCCGTAATGCCGGCAACGGTGAACCCGCGCGACGACAGACGCCTCAGCCAGAGCATTGGCGACGTCCTTACGGCGGATTTGAAGAAGTGCTCAGCGGTCAGCCTCGCGGACGAGGTTTGCATCCCCGCGATGATGAGCAGGAGGCCCAGCTCCTTGACCGCGAAAGCCCCTCCCGTGCTCGAATTCCAGGCCGTACTCTGCAATGAGCTGTCGAGTATTCCGGACAGGTCTCCTGCCATGCGCGCCGCTTCGAGAAGATAATGGCCACCCACGGCGACAAGGGCCGCGATAGCCGTGACTCGTGCCAGCGAGCGCACGCCCACCAGCGAGATCGTCAAGGCCGGACCAAACGCCGCGGCAAAAAAAACAGCGCCAGCGGCCTGCAACTGAAGCACGAGGCTTACGGCACGCAGGATTACGGACAGAATGTCGGGCATCCGATCAGTGTTGCGCAGCAACCGTGAAGCGGATTTGTCCGGGCACTATGTGGCCGTCGTCCCCTACCGCACGCCAGCTCAGCACATACGTTCCCGGATCCAGGTGAGGAACCGGAACGGACACCCGCTGCGTGGGTGAGGGAGAAAGCCCACCAATCTTCTGCTTCGGTCCATCCCCCTTCTGGATCCAGCAAGCCGTCAGCTTCGCGGCTTCAGAAAAGTTCAGTACTACATCCGACGGCGCAGCATTGACCGTGCTGCCATTCGCCGGAATCGCTTTCTGCAGATGCGCGTGCGCGAGCGCGACGGTCATCCCCATTGACAACATCGATGCGACGATCATCCTCATCAGCCTCATCACCGTTCTCCCTCGTGGAATCCACTATTTTAAAACCAGACGCGCATGCCCGCGACGAGCTGCACTTCATCACTGCCCTCGCCCGCGGCGCGTGCGAAATTTGCGCTCTGCCCGAAGCGCCTGAACCATCCAACCCCTACATACGGCGCCCACTCGCGACGCACCTCGTATCGTAAACGCAGGCTGAGCTCGAGATCGGAAAGCCCGGAGCCTACCAGTCTTTGGGGGTCGGATTTACCGTATAGATTGGCCTCCATATAGGGTTGCAGGATGAGGCGTTGGGTGAACAGCAGGTCGTAGTTGGCTTTCAGACGCGCTGCGGTCCGCCCTTGTTCGCCTGCATAGAAGGTTCCTTCCAGATCGAGCCAATATGGCGCGAGTCCCTGCACTCCAACAGCGAGCCAGGTACGTGCGGGGCCTCTGCCGAAGTCTTGCCGGATTCCGGCCTGGGCGTCCCACCAGCGTGCGATCACGTGATCCACAAGGCCATCGATACTAGCATCCAACCCTACACGCGGCGCCGTCCCTGGATCCGCAACCCGGCCGGCCATCCATGGCCGGCGCTCGGCCCCGTTTACGGGGCCTCGCCCCTCGCTCTTCACCCACAGCTTGTTGTAGTCACCTCCGTACCAGCCCTCGGCATCCCACGCCAGCGCGTCGCCTTCCTGCGCGTTACGCCATTCCAACTGGTCGAGGATAACTGTGCCGAATGGGCGCGTGTCATCCATCTGCATCATGGACGCCATTTCCTTGTATGACATGTCACCCATGACCTGTTGCGGCGGATCGGGAGGAATATGTTCCATCGTCGTTAGGATGTCGGTAGTCAGAGCACAGACAAGCCAGGCCCCGATCACGACCTCCCGCCTTCCCGAGCGGGGGCGTCCACTTGGATCTCCCGGAACATCCCCGCTTCCATGTGATAGAGCAAATGACAGTGGTACGCCCACCGGCCCATAGCATCCGCGGTCACGAGATAGCTCAGTCGCTGTGCCGGCTGGACGTTGATCGTGTGCTTGCGGAACAACACTTCGCCGTTCGGGTCCTCCACTTCGCCCCACATGCCGTGCAGGTGAATGGGATGGTTCATCATGCTGTCATTGATCAGCACCAGGCGGAGGCGCTCGCCGTAGTTGAGCTTGATGGGCGTGCTTTCAGAGAACTTACGGCCGTCGAAGGACCACACGAAACGTTCCATGTGTCCGGTGAGGTGGAGCACGAGATCCCGTGAGGGTGGGCGGGGATCAATGGGACCGCCGAGCGTACGCAGGTCGGCATAAGTCAACACGCGGCGGCCGTTGTCGCGCAAACCGACACCAGGATCGTCGAGATCTCTACGTGGGTCGGGATTCTCGGAATCGACCATTGGCCCCATGGATGTTGCCCCCCCCATTCCCATGTCGGTCATTGTCAACAGTGGCCGAGGATCCATAGCGGGCACTTCTCCCTGCATCCGAGGACGCGGCGCGAGCGTGCCGCGCGCGTACCCCGAGCGGTCGATCGACTGCGCGAAGATGGTATACGGCCGATCCTCACGAGGCTCGACGATGACGTCGTACACCTCGCCCGCTGCCATTCGGAGCTCATCTACACTGACAGGCTCGACGTCCGGCCCGTCGGCAGCGACGACATTCAGCTTCAGACCGGGAATGCGCACATCGAAGAAACTCATGGAGGAGCCGTTGATGACACGCAAGCGCACCCTCTCTCCGGGCTTGAACAAGCCCGTCCAATTGCCTGCCGGCGGCACACCGTTGAGGAGATAGGTGTAGGCATATCCGGACACATCCACGAGGTCGCTGCGCTTCATCCGCATCGCGCCCCACATTCGGCGCTCCTGCATGGCGTCCTTCCAGCCCTCCTTGCGCGCCGACTCGAAGAGATCCGCGAGAGTCTGCTGTCCAAAGTTGTAGTAGCTGCTGTATACCTTGAGCAGGCGGTAGATGTGCTCAGGATCCGTATCTGTCCAATCCGAAAACATGACGACATGCTCGCGGTCGGCGGCATGCCGCTCTCCCCCGCGAGGCTCGATCACGATCGGCCCGTAAAGCCCAACCTGCTCCTGAAAACGAGAGTGGCTGTGGTACCAATAGGTGCCCCATTGGTTCACGCGAAACCGGTACACGAAGGTCTCACCGGGAGGAATTCCTGGGAAGCTCACGCCCGGAACGCCATCCATATCGGACGGAACGATCACGCCGTGCCAATGAATGGAGCTCGGCACCGCCAGCCGGTTTGTCACCCGGATCGTGACGAAGTCGCCCTGCCTCCATCGAAGCAGAGGTCCCGGCACCCGCCCGTTCACCGCCGTCGCGACGCGACGCGCACCGGTGAAATTCACTTCGAGGGAGGTTATTTCAAGGTTGAAATCGGTGCCGGCCAATTCAGCACCCGGTTCTGGACTGCCGGCGGCTCGCGAGCTCGAGAGAGGGTCAGGCGAGCTTTCGCGTACCCAGCCAGCGACAGCTCCGCTCGAAGGCAACGCAGCCGTTGCAAGAACGCCGGACAGCCCCCGGACGAAATGCCTGCGTGCTGAATTGAACGACCGGAGATTCCCGGCCGACAGTGACTGAGCCGCGTTCTCATGAAGGATCGACGGCGAATTCGACCTGAAACGGGATTCTTGCATCGGTTCTCGAGCTCACGTGCATGCGGGCGATTGATAGCGTGCCGGAGGCATGGCCGGTATGTGCGACAACGTCACTCAGTAACCATCAATGACGGTCGCCCCGGCGCCTGCGGCACCAGCTCAAAGCATAAGATAGGGAGAGCGGGTCAGAAGAGGATATCGAAGGAGAGGCGGCCACAACCCAATCCCGAGCGGGAGATCGAGGAGGACGAGCCGCACGCGGGCCAAGATCCGGAAACACACCCCCGTCGGGTACTCATTCAAGGCGCGCTGTCGAAGCGACCGCGCAACCTCTTCTCAGCAGCGGATCATGCCGTATCGATGGGGACCGTCAGGGCGTTCGCCATGCCCTGACGGGTCAACCGGTCCAACTTCAATGCAGGTGCGGCTTCGCCTGCCCTCCTGGCGAGGCGCCCTGCTGCTCCAACGAGGGCTCCGCTCTCACGGTCGGCGGCTCCGCCCAGGGCTTCAACACCACCTTGATGCAGCTGTCCTCTTTCTCGCGAAACATCCGGAATCCCTCCGGCGCCTGATCGAGGGGAAGCGTGTGAGTCACGATAAAGCTCGGGTCGATCTTACCCTCCTCGATGAGCTTCAAGAGAGGCCCGAGGTAGCGCTGCACATGGGTCTGGCCCGATTTGAGGGTCAGCGCGCGGTTGACGATTGCCCCGAACAGGATCTTGTCGATGAAGCCGCCGTACACCGCCGGAATCGAGACGGTGCCGCCATTGCGGCAGGCCTTCAACGCCTGGCGCAGAGAAGGTGGGCGGTCAGTCTCCAACATCAACCCCTGTTTCACCCGGTCATAGGCGCCGAACACGCCGTGGGAGTGGCCCTCGAGACCGACCGCGTCGATGCAGGCATCGGGACCCCGCCCTCCTGTCAGGTCGGCAAGAACTTCCAACACGTCGACCTGCTCATAGTTGAGCACTTCCGCGCCTGCTTCGGTGGCTTTGCGCAGCCGCTCGGGGAACCTGTCGATGGCGATCACTCGTGAGGCACCGAGCAAAAAGGCGCTCTTGATCGAGAACAATCCGACCGGCCCACAACCCCACACTGCGACCGTATCGCCTGGCTGCAGGTTACATTGCTCAGCCGCCATGTACCCGGTCGGAAAGACATCCGACAGGAAGAGCACCTGCTCGTCCGTGAGACTGGAGGGCACCTTGATCGGCCCAACGTCTGCGTAGGGAATGCGCGCGTACTGCGCCTGCCCACCCGCGTAGCCACCTAGCAGGTGCGAGTAGCCGAACAGGCCTGCCGGGGAATGACCCCACAACTTCTCGGCCGCCCAGGCATTGGGGTTGGAATTCTCACACAAGGAGAACTCCCGGCGCTGACAGAAATAACAATTACCGCAGGCGATCGGAAACGGATTGACGACCCGGTCGCCGACCTTGAGATTGCGTACCGCGGGTCCAACCTCCACGACCTCTCCCATGAACTCGTGGCCGATGATGTCGCCAGCCAGCATTCCGGGAATGAATCCGCCGTAGATGTGCAGATCAGAGCCGCAGATCGCTGTCGAGCTGATCCGGACGATCACGTCGCGCGGGTTCAGGATGCGCGGATCGGGCACTTCTTCCACGCGCAATTGCTCTTTGCCATACCAGACGTTTGCTTTCATGGAGCTCTCCGCTTCAAAAGGGTTCGGTGGACCTTCAGTTGCTGCTTGTCAGGCGCCAGCGGCGTACGGTACGTCCGATGAAGGTGCGCCGCCCGGTGGGCTGACCATGGGTGGTGGCTATCTCACCTGCCTCCAGCAACTGTTTGAAGCGGCGCAGGTCTTCTCGCACCTGCGACTGCGGATCCTGGCGCAACAGTCGGGTAACTCCCGCCGTAAGCCTTCCGCCGACCGGGCTGTAGTGAACGCTGAGCCGGACGATAGTGCCGCGGCCGTGGGGGGCGGCCTCGAAAATCACGGAGCCGGCATTGGGGACTTGCGCGCCTTCCAGAGTCCGCCAGGCGAGGGCCGAGCCAGGGCGGTCCTCGGTGATCTCGCAATCCCACTCCACAGGGGTGTTCGCCGGACCCTTCGCGACCCAATGCAAGCGCCGTTCATCCTGAGCCTGCACTGACTGCAGATTGCCCATGAAGCGCGGCAGATTCTCGACGTTGCGCCAGAAGCGATAGCATTCCTCGGGCGACTTCGTCGTGGCGATGCTCGCCTCGAAGTACAAATCCCTGGGTGCCGCGACGCCTGAAATCAACGGATGGCGACGGTATCTGGTGAGCTGAGAAGCCGCTAACGCATCGAGCGCCAATATCCCCGAGACCGCTGCAAAGGACACCGCGGCACGACCCCGTCCGGGGTTGCCGGGCCGCAACGCGGTTGCCAACATCGCCAGATCCATGACGTCACCGACTACGCGCGACCAAAGCCAGGGAGCCGGATTGCGCTGCGTGAGAATCCCTATGCCCGTCGCGAGCTCGCGAACTCCAACACTCCGCGTAAGGCCGCGATTGCTGCGGCCAGCGCCGCTCAACGTGCCTACGCTACGAGGTGCCAATAAAGCGGAAGTGCCGAGCGCGACGCTGAACCAACCTAGTCCCTCTGCCAGCGTTCTGGCATCGAAACCGGGCGCCTTCATGCGACGCGGATAATGACGATACGCTGCGTTAGGATGTGACTGCGTCTCGGAAGGTCCGCTTTCACCCTCGCGATATTGCGGCCTTTGCCCGAGCCCTGGCTGTGTTGATTCAGTTGCCATCGTCTCCTCCTGCGCGGGCGCTGCCCGCTCAGACTCGATCCGGGGATGTGTCTCGCGTGCCATCCCGTGCGACGGATGCGTCGCACCCTCGGGGTGCGAGCGCGCGCCGCGACATGCGGCGCGCCCTTCATCAATCCGTAAAGAGACCGATCGGTTCCGGACCCAAGCCAGGATGTTGCTGCGACTTGGCTCAGCCGTAGCGCCGCTGCCGGGACGAGCGCCCGCGACTATGCAACTTGGTGCCGTTCTCGGGCGCTGACTTGCTGCCATGCCCGTGTCCATGAGCGCGTCCTGACGCAGGAGGATGTCCGTGTGCATGGCCGCGGCCACGCCCTTGTCCGCGCCGCTGGTCGGATTCCTGCCCATGTCCATGTGGGGAGCGGCGACGTGGCGAGTCATTTTCAGGCGCACGGGCGTCCGCTGTACTCGAGCCGGCTGGCGCTGACTTGACCGGGTACGCCGGCAATTGCGCCACCGGCAGTGAGCGGCGCAGCAATCGCTCTATGTCCCGGAGCAGGGGCGCCTCATCGGAAGCGACCAGGGAAACGGCAGAGCCCGCGCCCCCGGCGCGGGCGGTGCGACCGATGCGGTGGACGTAATCCTCCGGCACGTTTGGCAGCTCGTAGTTCACCACGTACGGAAGCTCCTTGATGTCGAGCCCGCGCGCGGCAACTTCGGTTGCGACCAGTGCAGTGACCCTGTTGTCCTTGAAATCCGCCAGCGCCCGTACCCGGGCGCCCTGACTCTTGTTGCCGTGGATGGCCGCGGAGGGAATGCCATTGGTCGCGAGCTGCTGCGCAAGCCGGTTGGCACCATGCTTCGTCCGCGTGAACACCAACACCTGATGCCAGTTGCCACTGTCGATGAGGTGCGCCAGCAGGTGTCTCTTGTGATCTTTCGATACCCGATAAACGATCTGCTCGACCCGGTCCGCGGTGGCATTACGCGGCGCGACCTCGAGGGTCACTGGATCGCGCAGGAAGCGTGTCGCGAGCTGGCGAATCTCTTCCGAATAGGTCGCCGAGAACATGAGATTCTGCCGTTGGGGGGGCAGGAGCTTGAGCACCCGCCGGATCGCGTGGATGAAACCCATGTCGAGCATGCGATCCGCCTCATCGAGCACGAAATATCGCACCTCACGCAGGTCCACGGCGCGCTGCTCCGCCAGATCCAACAGCCTCCCCGGAGTGGCGATCAACAGATCACATCCGGTGCGCAGCGCGTCGATCTGCGGATTGATACTGACTCCGCCAAACACGACAGCCGTGCGGACACGCAAATACTTTCCGTAGTTGCGTGCGCTCTCCGCCACCTGTGCGGCAAGCTCGCGTGTCGGGGTAAGTACCAAGCCGCGCGGCGCACGTCCGCTATGTGACGTATCGGTCAACCGCTGAAGCATAGGTACTATGAATGCGGCCGTTTTGCCGGTGCCAGTCTGGGCGCCCGCAATGAGATCACGGCCTGAGAGTACGGCGGGAATGGCCTGTGATTGGATAGGAGTCGGTGTGGAATAGCCTTTTTCGGCCACGGCACGCAATAGCTCGGACTTGAGCCCGAGAAGCTCGAAAGACATGAAAAACCTCTTGATCTGATGCTCGCACGGCAGGCGTAGGCTGCGGCGGTCAGAGGCGAGGCTGGGGTTAAGGGAATTCGAAGTTCGTCGGAAGGGACAGACTGCGAGCAGGAACAGGTGCTGACCGCGCGCCTGTTTGAGCACGCGCCACTGTACAGAGTTTGCCTTCGGCCGTCCAATCCGGACAATCACCCCATGGCACTCATCACACTTCTCGATGCGCATCTCGCCTTTGGGGATCGCCCGCTTCTGGATGGAGCTCAGCTGGCCGTGGAGAGCGGTGAGCGGCTCGGCTTGATTGGCCGCAACGGCAGCGGCAAGTCTTCGCTGTTGCGGATCATCGCCGGGCTTGCGCAGCTCGATGAGGGAGAGCTGCAGCAGCGGACCGGGCTGCGAGTTGCGTTCGTCGAGCAAGAGCCCGAGCTGCCCCCGGCCGCCACGTTGCGGGAAAGCCTGTTGGAGCGGGCGGCCTCGGCCAAGGGCGCCAGCGGCGTTGCCTATGCCGAATTACACGCCGACGAGCGTGAGCAATGGCGCCTGCAGTCGCGCCTGACGGAGTTCTTGCATCGCTTTGGCCTCGACGAGACACGAGCGCCGGCAACGAGCTCGGGCGGTGAGCGCAAACGCGCAGCGCTCGCGCTGGCACTGACGCTGCAGCCGGATCTGCTGCTGCTCGATGAGCCCACGAATCATCTCGACATCGAGGGTATCGAGCGCCTGGAGGAGTTGCTGCTGAAAGTTCCCGCGGTGCTGGTCATCACACACGACCGCGCTTTTCTGGACGGTATAACGACGCGAATCGTCGAGCTCGACCGCGGTGTCCTGCGCTCATATCCCGGAAACTTCGCCGCGTACGAGGAGCGCAAGGATCAGGAGCTGGCGGCGGAGGACGTGGCGCGACGCCGCTTCGACAAATTCTGGGCGCAGGAGGAAGTGTGGATCCGCAAAGGTGTCGAAGCACGCCGCACCCGAAATGAAGGACGCGTGAAGCGGCTCGAGCGTTTGCGCTCGGAGCGCGCCGAGCGACGCAGCCGGCTCGGCGACATCAAAATCAGTCTCGACGCCGGAGAGCGCTCAGGACAGCTCGTCGCCGAGCTCACGGACGTGAGCAAAGGTTTCGGCGACCGCACGGTCATCAAGGACCTTTCGGTGCGAATCATGCGGGGTGACCGCATCGGACTGATCGGTCCCAACGGGGCCGGCAAATCGACGCTCATTCGCCTGATACTGGGCACGCTCGAGCCCGACTCGGGAACGGTCAGGCTCGGCACCAACCTGCAAGTGGCGTACTTCGACCAGCTTCGCGCGCAGCTGGATCCGGAGGCGACTGTAGCGGCCACGATCAGCCCGGGGTCCGACTGGGTGGAGATCGGCAGCGAGCGCAAGCACATCATGAGTTATCTCGGTGATTTCCTGTTCAGCACGCAGCGCGCGAAATCACCTATAAAGATGCTGTCCGGCGGCGAGCGGAACCGACTGCTGCTGGCCCGCTTGTTCGCGCGGCCCGCCAATCTCGTAGTCCTGGACGAGCCGACCAACGATCTCGACATCGAGTCTCTGGAGCTGCTCGAGCAGAAGCTGCAGGACTACTCGGGCACCCTCCTCCTTGTCAGTCACGACCGCCGCTTCCTCGACAACGTGGTGACGCAGACCCTGGCGCCCGAGGGCAACGGCCTATGGGGAGAATATGTGGGTGGCTATAGCGACTGGCTGAAGCAGCGTAGCCAGCAGCCCGCGGCGGCCACGGGCGCGGCAAAGCCCAGTGCCACGAAAGGTGCAAGCCCCGTTCCCTCCTCGCCCAATAAACCGCGGACGAAACTCAGCTTCAAGGAACAACGCGAGCTGGATTTGCTGCCTCAAGAGATTGAGGCACTCGAGCGCGAGCAAGCCGATCTCACCGCGCGCATGAGCTCGCCGGACTACCACCGGCAAGGTGCGGAGCAGCTGCGCGCAGACGGCAGGCGGCTGGAGGAGATCGAGGCGCAGCTTCTTGGCAAGTTCGCGCGATGGGAGGAGCTGGAAGAGCTTCGGGGTAGGGTCGCCTGATCGGGAGCCGACGTTGGGTTCACGTGCGTGGGTAGCGCCGCCCGACCGGTATCGCTCCAAATCGACGGCAATAAGGACCGACACGGGTCAGGGTGGCAGCATGGTGAGGATTTCTCGCGCTATTGTTACAAAATTCCCCGGCAGCGCCCTGGGAGCTGCCGTGTGGCCCGTCAAGATTGCGACCGCCACGGCCATCGGAGAAGATCGCGGAACCCAAGCGACGTCCGGGCTGTCTTCGATACTGCACGGACTTTGGCCAAGCTCGACAGGGAGCCCTATGTCTCAGATGACCCGATTCGTACCGACCGGCTGTGTTCTGACGGCGCTCTGCGCTGCCTTCGCGGGCTGTGCTGCGCGTACCGATGTCTCGGGCACGGGCAGTACGCCTGCGCAGTTCACCCATGTCTACATCACGGCCCAGTCGGTTTGGTTCAACCAGAATGCCGGTGCGACCGCAGATGATTCCGGATGGTCAAAGTTCGACCTCAAGACGCCGATCACCATCGACCTCGTACAGCAATCCAATGGTACGCTGGGAGAGCTCGCGAATGATCTGCGGCTTGCTCCGGGGACCTATAACTCGATTCTGCTGCTCCCTGTCCCCGGCGACCCCGCCACCACGCCGGCGACCGCTTCGGCCAGCGCGCTCGGTGCGAAGTACAATCAGGAAGCCGATTTCTCCGATGCCTCCGGCGGACACACGGTACCGCTTATCCTGCCGAACCCGGAAAAGGGCATCATCGCCGCGGGCTCGGTGAAAGTGCCCATTGGCAAGCCCAGCGCAGGGATCGGAATCGGAACGGGTACCAACACCGGCACGACGAACTCGGCAAGCACACTGTTCGGCTCGCCGACCACCATCAATCCCACCAGCACGACGACGACCGGCACATCTACCAACAACAACACGGTTACCGCCTCGTTCGCGGCGAGTTTCGATGCCAATCGCGATCTGCATCTGTTCAACTACCCCATAGGCTCGACCGCACAGACGGGGGTCGTACTCAGCGCCAATCCGACGGCCGCCGACCTTTCCACTACGGGTGGAATCACGGGAACGCTGAGCTTGACCACGATCACGAACGACAGCACGAACCTTCCGAGCATCGCGAACGCGTTTTCCACCAGGACCGCGATCTGGGCGAGCGCGGAACTTCTGAGCCCCGATCAGAGCCATCACGTGATCGTGGCCAGCGCCCCTGTCGGATCCGACGGGACGTTCACGATCTACCCACTGCCTTCCAATTCACGTAATCCCACCGTGTATGACGTCGTGATTCACGGGCCCAACATCGAAACGATCATCATCAAGAATGTCTCGGTGGCAACGACGACCCCGAACTTCCAGTTTGGGGCCAACACGGCCGGATCGGTCAACACCACTACAGCGACCGGAGCGGTGTCGCTCGGTACTCTCACACCTGTCTCGACTACCAACTTTACGGTCGGCCTCGCGAGCAATGTCGGCACAACCTTGCCCGGCGGCGCAGCTCTCGTGTTCTATCAAACTCTCCCTGGCAATCCGGCGCCGTATGCCATCGATGAAGTGGGCATCGATCCCGTCAATCATATTCTGGTCACGCATGAAGCACTCAGCACGGGCATAAACGCTGCGACCAATACCCCTGTGGGTATCGCTTCGGGGACCTTCAGCACCAATGGCGGGACGATCACACTGACGAGCTCTACGCCTGCGGAAGGAGGAGCGGGCACTTATGATGTCGGCGCAACGGCGCCTTTCTATGCCGACAGCAGCACATCCACAGGCAGCATGACAATCAGTCCGCCCGCTGCGGGTGCGACATGTTCAACGGGAAGCGGGACGACGGGAAGCACGACATCAGGAAGTACGGCCACGGGAACCGCCGCGACTCCTCCGTGCGTATCGATTCCCTCCGTGCCGACCTTGGCGCCCACCAATGGTGCCTCCTCAGGTACCATCACGGTGTCGATCACCAATGCCCAGGGCGATGACCAGGGTACACTCCTGGTCAGTCACAACGGCGCTGTGGTCGGGACTGCAAACCTCCAGTCCGTGCTCGCCAACGGCGGTAGTGGATCTGTACCCGTCGGCAACTTGCCGACAGGCAACGTTTACTACCTCTCGGCGATCCTATGGAGCAGCCAGCAGCCGCCGAGTACCCCTGTCAAATATGAGTCGATCGCTACGCCCGTCAACCTCAGTGGCAGCACGGCGGACGTGTCGGTGACGATCAACTAACAATCCCGGTGGGCTCTTAGGCCGGAACGCGGTAGCATAGGGGTTTTGCAAAATTTACTGCTCAACTGGCCGACTCGGCCGGTCGAGCCGCTTTTTGGCTGACGGAACGTAATGCCGGGCTGGGCCTCTAATCGGGTCTCGCCCTACGTCAGCTCTATTCCCGAAGAATTGGGGGATGCTTTGATGACAGATGTTCGCGCCCGCACCAGCCCGGGCGCATGGACCAGCCTGCGCAATCTGCTTTGCGGACTGGGCTTGTTGCTTGTGCTGCTGACGGCAGCAGGTTGCGGTACGAGCAGATTCACACCCGGCACCGCGGTCGTCACCATTTCCGCCAAACCGGGCCGGTTCAGCAGCTATATAGTCACTCTCGACCAGATTCTCCTGACCCGGAACGACGGTAACACTGTCCAGCTGCCAGTCTTCAATCAGCGCGTCGATCTCGCGCACCTCGACCGGTATGTGAGCCTGCTGGAGGCGCCGGCGGTTGAAGTGGGGACCTATGTCTCCGCCACCATGCAGATCGATTACAACGGCGCGTATATCACCGCGGACACCACGGACATCGGCGGCGGGGTGGGCACTCAAGCCCCTCCGGTCGACCCCGCCTCCACGAGTGGTGCTGCTGCGGGCGTGATCAGCGTAACGGTCCAATTCGACCCCAACCATCAGCTCGTAATCACCAACCCGACATCCGCTCTGCTGGCGTTCGACATCGATCTGGAGGCGTCCAATATCCTCAGCAGCAGCACCACGACCGGAACCGGCTGGCAAACCACGGTGAAGCCATTCTGGAGGGCCACTACCACTCCTGCTTACGACCAGCCAGTGTTCGCACGCGGGTTGTACGTGAACGCCGATACCAAGAACAACCTTTTCATCATGAACACGCGGCCATTCCGCGATCAGGTCAACAATCCGTTCGGCGCACTGACAGTAAACGTCGATGACCAGACCTATTATCAGATAAACGGCCAGACTTACGTCGGGAAACCCGGCCTGGCTGCTTTGGCCGCCTTGCAAAGCCTTTTTGCAAACCTGCCGATCGCGGCATACGGCCGCAACAGTGCCAGCCCTTTCGGCAACCTCAACACAATCACCCCCTCGATGAGCGCCACCCAGGTGTACGTCGGCTCGAGCCTGGAGAGCACGATCGAGGATCAGATCACAGGCATCGTGTCAGCCGTTTCCGGCGATGTCGTGACCCTGGCGGATGTCGCATTCAGCGACAGGACCGGGTTGACCTACGGTTTCCAAAAGAGCGGGGTCCAGGTCACCCTGGGTCCCAACACGATCCTGAGCATAGATGGCGTGTCGAGCGTCACTCCCTCTATACAGTCCATCTCCGTCGGACAGTTCATCACGGCCAACGGAGTAGTCACCCCGGACTCGACCGGTACGAACCCGGCGAGCATGGATGCCACCGGAAACTCGACGCCCGGCGCACAGGTGCGGCTGCAGAACACGACTCTCTGGGGGCAGTTGAACTCCGCCACTCCTCCGCCTGGCAATCTGTTCCTCAACCTTCAATACGTGGAAAACTTCAAGGCGGCAGCCATTCCCATTTCCACCGCGAGCAACTATCAGGTGGCGACCGGCGCCATCGATGAGAGCACAACGGCCGCGAACACCTTGCTGAGGGTTGATGGACTTGCGACTCCTTTGAATACCCCGCAGCCACCCTACTTCTCCGCGAGCGCCATCACCTCTGCCGTGAATTTGAATTCACAGCTCGTATTGGAGTGGCCCGCCGGAACCAGCAACGGTTTCACTGCCATCACCGGCGGGGCGATCAACATCAATACCGCCGACCCCGCTCTGACGACCGCCAGGATCCTTACCGGCCCGGTGACCACGGTAGATCTGCTGAAGCAGCAACCGCCCGCGAACATCCTCACGATCACCTACAACACGTCTGACCTGGCGAACCCGCCGCTTTATGGAGCCGGCAGCACGGCACTCGGCGAGTGGTGGTATAGCGACAACAACGCCTTCGCAGCCAAGGCGCTAAGCCTCTTTTCCGCAAACCCAGCTTTCAAGCTCGTGGCCACGGGGCAATACAACCCTACCAGTGGTACCTTCATTGCCACGAGCATCGTCATGAACACGAAATAAAAAAGCGCGTTTAAGAAACGCGTAGCACCAACGGAGGCTCTCATGCCTTGGAAGCGGCGTCCCTTCAGCGGCGGCAATCTGGCGCGCGCGCTGAATATTGCCGACCTGCGTGCGGTCGCGCGCCGGCGCGTACCGCACTTTGTATTCGAATACGTGGAAGGAGGCGCGGAAGACGAGGCGTCGCTTCGCTGTAACCGCGCTGCGTTCGAGTCGCTGCGCCTCATTCCACAGACACTGGTCGACACTTCGAACCGTCAGCTACGGACCGAGATCCTCGGGCGCCCCGCGGCTGCCCCGCTGGTCATCGGTCCGACGGGCTTGAACGGAATGTTGCATTCGGAAGGTGACATCGGACTGGCGCGCGCGGCTGCGCGGCTCGGGATTCCGTTTACATTGAGCACAATGTCCACCACCCGCCTCGAGGACGTCGCCAAGCAGGCCGGCGGCCGCTTATGGATGCAGCTCTACGTAATGAAGAATCGGGCGGTCGCGGAAGACATCATGAACCGGGCGGCCGCGGCCGGATACGAAGCCCTCGTGTTCACCACCGATGCGAACGTGTTCGGCAGCAGGGAATGGGATCAACGCAGTTATCTACAGCCCGGAAAGCCGACTTTACGGTCGAAGATCGATGCACTGTTTCATCCGCATTGGCTCCGGACCGTATTGCTTCGCAACGGCATTCCACGTTTCAGAAACCTCGAGGCGTTCCTGCCGCCTGGCGCGGCCAGTGCCGTAGGCGGCAGCACGATCATCCCCAAACTCTTCGAGGCGACGATTACCTGGGACGACATTACCTGGATCCGGCGGTTCTGGCCGCGCAAGGTGTTGATCAAAGGTGTTTTGAGTGTTGCCGACGCCGAGCGCGCGGCCGCGTTGGGTTGTGATGGGATCGTACTGACCAACCATGGAGGGCGGCAGCTGGATCATTGCGTCTCGGCGATGGATGTACTACCCGAGATTGCGGCGGCGGTCGGAAAGCGGCTGAGTATTTTCGTCGACGGTGGCTTCCGCCGGGGCACGGACGTGATCAAGGCGCTCGCACTCGGCGCCAACGGTGTCATGACCGGTAGAGCAACTCTCTACGGCCTGGCGGCCAACGGCGAGCGTGGCGTGGAGCGCGCGCTCGAGATCCTGACCCGGGAAATGGATCGCGTCATGGGGCAGCTCGGGTGCAACTCAATTGCGGACCTTGGCCCCCACATCGTTCGCCGGTGCTGACTCTCGAAGGAGCGCGAGCAAGTCGGATTTCCACAACGCGGCCACGCTGTGCGAAGAATGTCCACGCGTCTGATCGCTCAAGGGAATGACGATAGCTCGCCCATGCGGG
This sequence comes from uncultured Steroidobacteraceae bacterium, assembly GCA_964494895.1. Classification (GTDB taxonomy): domain Bacteria; phylum Pseudomonadota; class Gammaproteobacteria; order Steroidobacterales; family Steroidobacteraceae; genus 13-2-20CM-66-19. The sequence continues at coordinate 18,735 of CAZBTV010000065.1, forward strand.
ACGCGCTTGATCTCGCGCTCGAGGATACCGAGCTCCGGCGGATTGATCAGATCATCCGCGCTGTTCACTGCCAACAGTGGCGCGCGGATCTTCTCGAGGCCCGGACCCGGATCGTAATCATGTGACGCCTCCAACGCATACAGGATGTCGTTCGCATCGCCCGTCTTGACGTAGTCCGCGATGTACTTCTCGATCTCCTGGTCCGCCTGCGCCAGCGTCGGCGCCTCGTGTTGGCGTAGGATCGGATTGCTACTCATCAACCAGAGCATCGCGGCCGCCGTCCGCAGCGACGGCGGTTGTTGATGGTAATCGCCACCGTGCCAGTCCGGATCGTTGCGAATCGCGTCAATGATGGTACGGCGCCAGACTCGATTACGCCCTGCGATCTGTGTCGGCAAGCTAGCCAAGGGCATCAGAGCATCCATGAAGTCCGGATGCTGCTCGCCCCAGACCCAGGTATGCATGCCGCCCATCGACGTGCCCATGATGAGGCGAGCGTGATTGACACCCAAACCCTGGGTCAACAGTTGAAACTCGGCTTTCACCATATCGGTGTAGCCGTAATGGGGAAAACGTGCGCGCAAACCGTCGCTCGGCTTGCTCGATTTTCCATGCCCGATGCCATCGGGTATCACGATGAAGAATTTCGTCGCATCCAGCGGCTGGCCTGCGCCAAAAAGCTCGCCTCCGAACTCTGGCTTCAAAAAGCCGTCACCGCTACCACCGGTACCGTGGTCGATGAGCACGGCATTGCGCACTAGTCCGTGGGAATCCCGGACGGGCTTGCCCAGCGTGCGATAGTGAATTCTCAGTTCCGGGAGTGTTTCTCCCGAGGTGAAAGTGAAGTTTTTGACGACGTAGTCGGCTTCGACAACTGCCGGAGTCGTGGCCGCCTGAGGCAGGGCGGCTACCGGGCCGACCAACGTGAAGGCGAATACGGCCGCCGTAAGGAAACGGCGACCGTGACCCCCTATGAACATCCTTGACATGGTTGGCGCTCCTGCTGCGGGCCGCTGAAAGCACGACACTTTAGCGGGCTTTAGCGGAAGCGTGAACTGGCTGGCTGAATCGGAATGATCCAGGCCGCCGCGGCGCGGACGGGGGAACGGAAACTCACGCCCGCTGGATCCAGCGTTTTCATCCAATTGTCGCGCGCCCGAATCCGCGGGCGCGCGACCCGATCACAACTCCAGGCCGGCTCAGGCCGCCAGGACACCTTTCTGCTTCGCTGTGTGAGTAGCAATCGCATCCATGAGGGGGGGCGACAGGCAGTCATAGGGCTCCAGACCGAGCTCCTTCAGCCGTGAGCGGACCGCACCCATCTGCGCCGGCGGAAAGCCCGACTCAATGATAGAGGAGACGAATGCCGCGAAGGTCGGAGCCGACCATCCGTTCTCCTTGGACAGCTCGGTATGCACGAAGTCGAACCCGTAGAAGGGGTGGCCCTTGTTCTCGATGCGTCCGTACATGTGAGCGCCACAGCCGGTGCAGGCGTAACGTTGGATCGCCGCACTGGGGTCGACGATCTTGAGCTTCTGCTCGTTCGCGGTGACCTTCACGTTGTCACGGCCGACGACGGCGATCTGTGAGAAGACGGCCCCTTGCGGTTTCCAGCACTTCGTGCAACCGCAGACGTGATTGTAGGCTACATCGCCCTTCAGGCTGACAGTAACCGGGGAAGATGTGCATTTGCAGGTGAGCGTGCCACCAGCGAAGTTTGGAACTCCGGGTTTCACGCCGCCATCGACGGCCGGATGTATTGAGATAGCCATGATGTTTTCCTTTCAGCGGTTGCGTACGCGGTTGTTGTGACGGCGATCAGAACGTGACGACCGAACGGATGGACTCGCCCTTGTGCATGAGATCGAACGAGTCGTTGATTTTCTCAACCGGCATCACGTGAGTGATGAGGTCGTCGATGTTGATCTTCTTGTCCATGTACCAGTCGACAATCTTCGGCACGTCCGTGCGGCCCCGAGCGCCACCGAACGCCGTGCCTTTCCAGACACGCCCGGTGACCAGTTGGAACGGGCGGGTCTTGATTTCCTGGCCCGCGCCAGCGACTCCGATGATGACCGAGACGCCCCAGCCACGGTGGCAGCACTCCAAGGCCTGGCGCATCAGGTCGACGTTGCCTACACACTCGAAGCTGTAATCGGCGCCGCCATCCGTCAGGGCAACGAGGTGTTGCACCAGATCGCCGCCGACCTCCTTCGGATTCACGAAGTGGGTCATACCGAACTTTTCGGCGAGTGGCTTACGCTTCGGATTCACGTCCACACCGACGATCTTGTTGGCACCCACCAGGCGTGCGCCCTGAATGACGTTCAGGCCAATGCCGCCAAGGCCGAACACGACGACATTGGCGCCCGGCTCGACTTTCGCCGTGTTGATCACAGCGCCGACACCCGTAGTCACGCCGCAGCCGATGTAGCAGACCTTTTCAAACGGCGCATCCTCGCGGATCTTCGCCAACGCGATCTCCGGCAACACCGTGTAGTTGGAAAAGGTGGAGCAACCCATGTAGTGATGGATCTTCTCTCCACCGATGGAAAACCGGCTGGTGCCGTCGGGCATCACTCCTTTACCCTGGGTGGCGCGAATGGCCGTACACAAATTCGTCTTGCGCGACAGGCACGACTTGCACTGCCGGCATTCGGGCGTGTACAGCGGAATCACGTGGTCGCCCTTCTTGAGGGTGGTGACCCCCGGGCCGACATCAACGACAATGCCCGCGCCTTCGTGGCCGAAAATGACGGGGAACAAACCTTCGGGGTCGGCACCCGAGCGCGTGAACTCGTCTGTGTGACATACGCCGCTGGCCTTGATCTCGACCAGCACTTCTCCGGACTTTGGTCCTTCGAGGTCGACCGTGACCACTTCCAGCGGCTTTCCTGCCGCGTAGCAAACTGCAGCTTTCGTTTTCATGCGACCCTCATTTCGACAACCCGCGCGGGCATCGATCCCCCGAGCGTGGCAAGCGGCGAGAGTCTACCCGTTGCTTAAGCGAAATTAATACAGCTGACCAAGCTGCGGTCCCTCATGGGCGTATTGTTCCAATACGGAACAGTCAAGAGCGCGCCTGTATCGAAAGCGAAGCTCACATGCGAGACACTTTCGACGCCGTGGCATAATGACCGTAGATTGAACGCTCTATTGACTCGGAGCTCCGCCAAAAGCTTGAGGGGGAGGCTATGCTCCAGCAGATCGGCAGTCATGCTCGTTACATTCAGTCAGTCCTTCGCGGCACAGCACGTGAGGATGGCGCCAGCACGCCCGAATACGTGAAGCGGTCGTGGCTGCGGTGCCTTGGACAGTACCACCTTGACCCACAATCCCAGCGGGAGCCGTTCGTGTTGCCCCGTGAGGAGCGGCTTGCGCGAAAGGAACATAACCTCGAGCTCGTCTCTTTCGCCGATGCCGAGATGGCTCATCTATACCATCAGCTCGCCGGTTCGGGCTATTCCATCATCCTGACCGATCGCGACGGTGTCCTACTCGACTATTATGGGGATCTGAGCTTCCGCAATGCTGCTTTCCGCACCGGGTTGGTGCTTGGCGCGGTATGGAGTGAGGAGCACGGTGGCACCAACGGTATGGGCACGTGCCTGTTCGAGCGCGCTCCGCTCATCATCCACCGGGACCAGCACTTCTTCTCCCGCAATATCGGACTGACATGCTGCGCTGCACCTATTTTCGATCATCGCGGTGAGCTGGTCGCGGTACTCGATGCCTCCGGGGAGTCCGACCGCGCGCAACAACACACGCTGGTGCTCGTCAACATGTCGGCGCAGATGATCGAGAACCGGCTGTTCCTGCACCAGTTCCGCGACGGCTACGTCGTGCGCTTCCACAGCCGGCCGGAACTGGTGGGCACCTGGAGCGAGGGCATCATCGCGATGGACCCCGCCGGAACCATTGCCGCTCTCGATCGTAACGCCCTCTTCCAACTCGGCTTCAAAGCCCCTGCCGAGTTGGTCGGCGCACCGCTCGAGCGGCTGTTCAACATCTCACTGCCCGCGCTGGTTGGCCGCAGCCAGAAAAAATCTTTTCATCCGCTACCCATCTACGAGACACGCCACGGAGGCCGCTTTTTTGCCGTTGCTCAGGCACCGCAATCGAAGCGGACGGCCGCGGGCAGGCAGCGCGTCGAGCCCCTCGACGAGCGGCCAGAGCCGGAGACGGGACGCAGCGTGCTCGACGAGCTGAACCTTGGGGACCCTGCGCTCGCGCGCAACATCCAGGCGGCGAAAAGGCTGGAGTCGCGCGATATCCCAATTCTGTTGCTCGGCGAGTCCGGCACCGGAAAGGAGTTTTTCGCCCGGGCTCTGCACGCGGCCAGCGATCGGGGAGACAAGCCATTCGTGGCTGTCAACTGCGGCTCCCTGCCGGAATCGCTGATGCAAAACGAGTTGTTCGGGCGCATTGGCGCCACCGCGGAGGACGAGCGAGGCAGGATCGTGCAGGCCAATGGCGGCACTCTCTTCCTCGATGACATCGGCGACCTGCCGCTCGAGCTGCAAGCGCAGCTTCTGCACGTGTTGGAAGAGCGCGAAGTACTACCGCGAGGATCGGAAGCTCCGGTCAAAGTCGACATCCGGCTGATCAGCGCAGCTCGCGTGGGGCTGCAGGACAAGATACGCCGTGGCGAATTCCGCGAGGATTTGTTCTATCGCTTGCAGAGCCTGGTGCTCACCTTGCCACCCCTGCGGGATCGCAAGGACAAACAGGCGCTGATACATCATATCTTCTCGCAAGAGAGCGCGGCGACACCAACCGTCACTGTCAGCGAAGACCTGATCGAAACACTGTGCGCATACTCCTGGCCAGGCAACATTCGTCAACTTCGCAACGTTCTGCGCGGCATGATTGCTCTGAGAACCAGCGACCGGCTGGACAGCACCAGCCTGCCAGCGGATTACGGCATAGGACCACCAGTCGCAGAACAGGAAATCACTGAGGGATCTTCAGAATCCCAGACATTGAACCCTCTGGAAAGAGCCGAGCGTGCGGCACTGTTGCGCGAGATTGATCTCCACCACGGCAATATCAGCCGCGTGGCGCAAAAGCTCGGTATTGGCCGCAACACTCTTTATCGAAAAATGCGGCGCCTCGATATCGCGTTTCCGGCCAGACAGTCGGCACGGCGCTAGGAGGAGCCCGGACAGAGTGGGATGCCGATAGGCACGCGCGGCAGACGAGCTGCTCGACTACCAGTCATGGTGAGTCAGGTATACGTAAGCGTAACCCATCACAAACAGCATGCAGACGGCACACGCGATGAACGTGCCGCAGGCCGCAGCCAACAGCACGAAGATGCTCAGAGGGCCGTTACCACCCCCTCCTAGAGCATCGAAAAAGGCGGTCAGAACGATCGCCACACTGCAGCTCAGCGCCCAGCGGCCGATGCAGGCGGCGAGAAAGCCACGCATGCGTCGGTTGTGCCGGTAGGCCGCGATGCGCTCCTCGAAGCTCCCGCGGCTGACGTCTTTCATCATCTGCAGAGGCCAAAAGAATCGCAAAAGGCTCTGTAACACGCACGCCCTCATACTCACCTTTAATGAAGTAGACGGTCGGGCGGGGCACATGTTCCGCTCACCGAAGCACGAGCTCCTAAGCTCCTGTCCCCGAGCTTACGCCCACGCGGCCAACTCGTCCCGTGACGTGTACCGCTATTGGGACTCTAGGCAGGCGTTCCGGTGCTCGTGGTACCGTCGCGCCCCTTCCCCCGTCCAGCAAGGAGCCTCACCAATGGCCGATACGATTTTTGCAAAGATCCTCTCGGGCGAGATCCCCTGCCACAAGGTATACGAGGACGACAGGGTCCTTGCCTTCCTGGATATCAATCCATTGTCCAGGGGGCATACCCTGGTCATTCCCAAGGAGCCGGCCGAAACGCTGGATCAGCTTTCCGACGAGTCGGCAGCGGCGCTCGGGCGCGTATTGCCGCGCATCTGCCGAGCTGTGATCGCCGTTACCGGCGTAAAGCAATACAACGTGCTCGAGAACAATGGTCCCGGCGCTCACCAGGCCGTCATGCACGTGCATTTTCATATCATTCCCAAGCCAAACGCCATTGAAGGGCTGGGAGTGGGCTGGCCCCAGCAGGCATTCGATCACAAGGCGGGGGCGGAGCTTGCCGCGAAGTTGCGCGCGGCGGTCCAGCCTTGAATCGAGGCCGGGAAGGCGCGCTTGACACTCGGTAAGCTCGTACTTACTGTAACTGCCAGGTGACTACTACGTGGTGAGATGAGTAGAAAAGGCTCCTCGGCCGCCAGCGCTCTTGCCGCTCTTGCCGATCCGACACGTCGAGAGTTGTTTGAGCGGCTGCGGTCCGGGCCGCGTGCAGTTAGCGAGCTTGCGCGCGGAGTGACGGTCTCCCGGCCCGCGGTCTCACAACACCTGGCGGTACTCAAGGCCGCGGGCCTGGTCAAGGACACCGCCTCGGGAACTCGGCGGGTCTATGAGATCGACCCGAAGGGACTCGGCGCCATCCGCGCGTGGTTGGATGATATGTGGGGAGGCGCGCTGGACAGCTTCAGCGCCGAGCTGGAGAAGCAAGACTCCAAAAGAGGCGAATGACCCAACCCGTTCGCAAAATACATTCCATGAGCAACCTCGAGATTCACCCGGCTCCCGTAAAAAGAAGCGTGATCGTCAAAGCGAACGTGGAGCAGGCCTTCACCGCTTTCACGGCCAACATGGGACGATGGTGGCCACGCTCGCACTCGATTGGGTCAACCCCTCCCGCCGATGTGGTAATGGAGCCCCGGGTGGGCGGCCGTTGTTACGAGCTGGGCACCGACGGCGCCGAGTGCGAATGGGGAAAGGTGCTGCTGTGGGAGCCACCCAATCGGTTCGTCCTGGGATGGCAGATCAATGCCCACTGGAAATATGACCCCACCTTCATCACAGAAGTCGAAGTGACGTTTACCCCGGTTGCCGACCTGCAAACGCGAGTGGATCTCGAGCATCGCAACCTCGAAAGATATGGAGACCAGGCCGGACGCATTCGGGATGCGATCGGGTCCGAGGGTGGCTGGCTGGGAATTCTCAAATCGTTCGTAGTCCACGCGGAGTTGGGGAGCTCGGCTAAGACATAATCCTGACCCGGTTCGTGCGAGCGGCCGGGAATGGTTCTTGCATTCTTAGGGGCGCCAGCGCTTAACACATGTTTATCCCCGGGAAAAATGGCGTCGATCGCGCAAGAGATTGCAAAGTCTCCAACAGGCATACAGGGTTTGGACGAAATTACCAATGGGGGTCTGCCAACAGGGCGCCCGACGTTGGTTTGTGGCACCGCCGGCTCCGGTAAAACCCTCTTAGCGGCGAGCTTTCTCCTCAACGGCGTCGTCAAGTACGGCGAGCCCGGTGTACTGATAACCTTCGAGGAGACCGGCGAGGAGATCGCAAGCGACCTGGCCTCTCTCGGGTACCAGGTCGATAGCCTGATCAGTGCGGGTAAGCTGGCCGTCGATTACGTGCGGGTCGAGCGCAGCGAGATCGAGGAAACGGGCGAATACGATCTCGAGGGCCTGTTCGTCCGGCTCGAGCATGCGATCAAGTCAGTAGGTGCCAGGCGCATTGTGCTCGATACGATCGAGTCGCTGTTCTCCGGTCTTTCCAATCCCGGAATCCTGCGCGCCGAGCTGCGCCGCCTGTTTCGATGGCTGAAGGACAGGAAGCTCACCGCTGTAATCACTGGCGAGCGCGGTGGTGGCGGACTCACCCGGCAGGGACTGGAAGAATACGTCTCCGACGCCGTCATACTGCTCGACCATCGGGTGCAGGACCAGGTGTCGACTCGACGCCTGCGAATAGTGAAATACCGCGGGTCACATCATGGGACGAACGAGTATCCCTTCCTCATCGACAAGGAAGGACTGTTCGTATTGCCCGTGACCTCGCTCGGACTGACGCACCAAGCAGTCGAGGAGCGCGTCTCCACCGGGATCGCCCGCGTGGATGACATGTTGAGCGGCAAAGGTTTCTACCGGGGCAGCACCGTATTGGTATCCGGCACCGCCGGGACCGGCAAGACTAGCCTGGCCGCTCACTTCGTGGACGCAGCCTGTCGGCGCGGCGAACGGTGCCTGTACTTCCTCTTCGAGGAATCTCCGCAACAGCTCATGCGAAACATGCGCTCGATCGGCATCGAGCTTCAGCAATGGGTGGACCGCGGACTCCTGCGATTCCACGCCGACCGGCCATCGCGCTTCGGCCTGGAGACCCACCTTGCGGGCATGCAGCGTGCTGCACGCGACTTCCAGCCCGTGATTACCGTTGCCGATCCGGTGACCAACCTTCTGACTGTAGGAACGCATAGCGACGTGCGCTCGATGTTGACCCGTGTCATCGATTATCTGAAGCGGGAAATCATCACGGGAGTATTCACCAGCTTGACCCCGGGCAAGACAGAATTGGAGGAAACCGACGCAGGGATCTCCTCCGTCATGGACACATGGATCGTGCTCACCATCAATGAGGAAAATCGTAAGCGGCGGCGTTGGCTCTCGATCCTGAAATCGCGCGGCATGGCTCACTCGAACAGCGTGCATGAATACGCGTTGACGGATCGGGGCCTGCAGGTGCTCGATGCCGAGCCCCCGCGGCCGGCCGCCAGGACGGCTGGAGTGTAGGACTGTGCAACAACAAACCCTCACCGAGCCTTTGATGCTGGGCGCCGAGACCTTTTTGTTGCGGCTGTATGTGGCGGGACAGACACCGAAGTGCATTCGCGCCTTCTCGAACCTCAAGCGCATCTGCGAAGAGTACCTGGCAGGCCGCTACCACATCGAGATGGTCGATTTGCTGCAGAACCCGCAACTGGCTCGCGGCGATCAGATTCTGGCCGTACCAACGCTGGTACGCCGCCTGCCCGAGCCGATCAAAAAGATCATTGGCGATCTGTCCAATACGGAACGGGTGCTCGTCGGCCTCGACTTGCGGCCCGCCCGACGCCCCAACATCCAACCAACAGCCTGAGAAAACGTGTCAGCGCCAGACGAAACAACAGGCTCGCAAGGCTCGGAGGAATCTCCCGAGTGGGATGCCGGGCGCTACATTCTCAAGCTGTACATCACCGGGCTGACCTCCCGGTCGGCGCGCGCGATCGAAAACCTTCAGGCTTTCTGCGAGAAACATCTGGCGGGGCGCTACGAGCTGCAGGTCATCGACGTGTACCAGCAGCCGGAACTGGCACGCACGGAGCAGGTGGTCGCGATACCCACGTTGATCAAAAAACTGCCGCTACCCTTACGGCGGCTGATTGGGGACATGTCCGACGAGGAACGCGTGCTTGTCGGACTCGACATCTTCCCACGCCCTTGAAAACGACAGCAGGCAAGTCCGTGGCAGAGTACGCGAACGCGCAGCAGCGCATCGAGGAGCTCAGCGCACGCCTTGAAGAAGCGGAGGAGACCCTCCGTGCGGTCCGCGCTGGGGAGATCGACGCGTTTATCGTGCAAGGACCGCGAGGCGAGCAGGTCTACACGTTACGTAGCGCAGAGCAACCCTATCGAAACCTCGTGGAGGAAATGCAAGAAGGCGCGGCGATTCTTACGGTCGCCGGCGATATCGTCTATTGCAACCGCCAATTCTCGATACTGACGGGGATACCGCTGGAAAACGTGATCGGCAGGCCCCTCGATTACTTCCTCAGCCCATGTGATCGCGCGGCGTTTGGTGCCCTCAGAAAAAGCGGCTGGGGCAAGTGCCGAGCGCATCTCGTGACCGCGAATGGGCGCATCATCGACGTATACCTCTCCCTGTCCACCTCCAGGTCCGACGACGATACCGAGCGGCTGAACCTCATTGTCACCGACTTGAGCGCCCTGCTCGATGCGCAAAACAGCCGCGATCGCGCCGAGCAGGAGAATCAGGCCAAGGACGAGTTCATGGCAATGTTGGCCCACGAGTTGCGCAATCCGCTGAGTGCAATCAGCGCCGCCGTGCAAGTACTCGACGCCAGCAACGGACAGGACGCTCCAGCGCAGCGCGCCCGATCCATTATCGGCCGACAGGTACGACACCTGGCCAGACTGGTGGATGACCTGCTGGAAGTTGGGCGCGTGGTCACCGGCAAAATTGCGCTCGACCGCCACCCGATCGACTTCGCGGACCTTGTACACCGGGCCGTCGCGGTATGTGCCGAGCGTCGCGGCGACCAGCAGCTCGAAATCGCCGCGGAGCCCGTGTGGATCGAAGGCGATCTGGTCCGAATGGAGCAGATCGTCAACAACATCGTCGGCAACGCGGTGAAATACACTCCCGCCGGCGAGACCATCCGCGTGCGTGTAACTGCCGAAGGCGCGGATGCCGTGCTTCGGGTAGAGGATAATGGTTATGGCATCACACCCGAGCTGCTGCCCCGGGTGTTTGATTTATTCGTTCAGGGCGAGCGCACCCTCGACCGCGCACAGGGAGGCTTGGGAATCGGCTTGACACTGGTGCGACGCCTGGTGGAGCTGCACGGAGGCACCGTCTCCGCCTTCAGTGAAGGACCGGGTCGCGGCAGTGTGTTCACCGTTCGCCTGCCGAAAGCTTCTGGACCGCAAGACATCCAGAGCCCAACCGCCACACACGGCCCTAGCCTCTTGAGACGCAAAGTGCTCATCATCGAGGACAATCGCGACGCCCGCGAAATGTTTCGCATCATGCTGGAGCTCGCCGGTCACGAGGTACTCGAAGCCGAGGAAGGCATTAGCGGGCTCGAGCTTCTAAAAGCCGCGCGCCCGGACGTTGCAGTGATCGATGTTGGATTACCGGGCCTCAACGGCTACGAAATCGCGCGGCGATTCCGCAACGAGCCCGACGGGGACGCGGTGATGTTGGTCGCACTCACCGGTTACGGCACCCCTGAAGCGCGCGAACGCTCGCGGATGGCTGGGTTCGATCATCATCTCATCAAGCCTGTCAACGCGGAGGCGCTGCAGGCGATCATGCAAGCGGAGGCAGGTGGTGTCCGGATGGGCCGTGGTGCTACTGCTGTCACCCCGAACGTTACGGCTGCTGCTGCGGCTGCCGTGGGCTCGACGGTCGCTGCTCCTCGCTAGAGTGCATGCGGCGCGGCGGGGTGCCGATAATCGGCGTAGATCGAGAATATCCGCGTAGATCGATCTGGGGGCGCCCCGCAGCGGAGGGAGCGAAACTTATTTGGGCAGTGTGGCCTTGCTAGGGCTGATGGGTCCTCGTATAATGCTGGGCTTCCTGGTGCGGGGTGGAGCAGTCTGGCAGCTCGTCGGGCTCATAACCCGAAGGTCGCAGGTTCAAATCCTGCCCCCGCTACCATAGAAATCAGACAGTTAGCCCGTCCTGCCAGACGGGCTATTTGCTTTCTGGCGTTCGTGTAGGCGCTATGTAGGTTTTTAGCCCTTGTTGCGTTCAGAAAGCTAGCCCAAGCCGTTCAGCGAGCCACTCGAGCCCTCGCGCCGATAGCGCTTCTCCAGTATCCGGTACACATAGGGACTGAATTCAGCACCACGCTCCTCGAGCCGATAGAGCAGATGTCGTAACAGCCCAATGTTCATCGTTGGCACGCGCTCGTGCGCGATCCCCATGTCCCATATCATCTGCAGTAGAGTCAGATCGCACGCCTGCTGATCGGCTTTTGCTTTCCATTTGCGCAAGACCTCAATGATCCAGCGAGCGCTGGTGACGCCCGTGAACAGCGTCCAGGTCTCGGTAGCTGATGTCGTAAGGAACCTCGCAACTGCCCAGGTACCGACGAGAAACACGATCTCAAACGCGCTCCAGATGGCACGCTTGATAGCCGCCTCAAGCAACGTCTGACGGGCACCCGGATGCCTCGTTCCCATGGAGCGCTCAGCCGGTGCCGGTATCAGCGGACCGGATATCGTCTGCCACGACGCCAGAGCCTTGAGCAGCCCGGAGAATTGAAGCGATCTCCCGTAATCCAGTATGCGCATATGAATCAGTGCGTCGATCAACGCCCATTCCAGCACGGGAGAGACCAGATCGTCTGCGCCCGTATATGTGTCGGCCACCAGTTCCAGCAGTTCCACATTGCCGTGAAGCCACTCTTCTCGATGGTTGTATCCTTGCTCGCCGGAACTGAGTTCCGAAACAGCGCGATCATGTTTCCAAATGGTCGAATAGGCTCGAATCAGCTTCTGCGGTTCAGCATCCTTGAGCCCGTTCACTTGTTCTTCAACCTGGGCGGCCGGGACCTCGAAGAGGCGAACGGTTTGATCGTCCGTGCTTTTGAACGAGACGCGGTGGAAGGCAGCGGGCACGGATGTCAAAAACTCCACGAGCCGCCGCTTTTGGTCTTCAAGCCACTCTGCTCTGAAACCGTCGTGCCGAAAACGGGGATCTGTGCCAACTTCCGCAGCCTCGGAAATCGACGTGGCCAGATCGGATAGAACTGCGTTGAGTTGAGAACCTCCGTACCGGCGAGGCATGATTTCAGGTGCAACCGCGTCTGCAAGTTTGCGAGCAATCTCGCGGCTATCCGATTTACCGGCGGTCAACGACTCGTTGGCTTCCAAAGTAACACCTTGCGCCTGTTCTGTCTCGTCTTGCGTGTGCAGACAAGACTTGTGACGCGGATTCCCCGGTCTTCAACACGCTCATTGACGGCGCTCGCTCGCAGCTTCTTTATAAGGTCGGTGTCAGTCATCTCTGTCACCACTTCATCACGCGCCGAAATAGCACCTCCGGATCGACCCCCAGAGCCTTCGCGATCATGATCAGGTCAACCGCGTGAATGGCTCGACGGCCGTGCTCGATGTTGACCACCTGACGATGCGTCATGCCTAGACGGTCAGCCAGTTCCTGTTGAGTCACATCTGCATCGTCTCGCGCCGCTCGAATCACTGTCAGGATCGCCCGATTCCACTTCTCACGTTCCTTCTCTTTTGCGGCTCGCCTCTTATCCAGTTCTGACACCACGCGCCCCCAAAAACCTGGCGGGGCGATCTATTTACACAATGGCGTCCGTACCAGAGGAAAATTGACCCTATAAGGACACTATTGACCCTGCAGGGTAAGTAACTAGACTCTACCTAGATGGCAGGCAGCGCATCGTGCACTGCAGCACAAAAACAATCAGTAGTCCGATTAAATGGAGTTGCCATGTCCAAAAAAGGCCCGGCGGGATACGTGACCGAGATCGTGACGCGGACGGAATTTCAGACGATGCGCCTCATAACGCCGTCCCAAATCGGAGAGATCGGAGCGGCAGCCACCTGCGGACAAAGGGAGGCTACCGAGATTTGGCTATCGACCCACCTGAACGGCGGCAAGCCCCTGGAAGACGCGACCACGATGGTGGACGAGTCCGCGCAGGGGCAGCGCCTGATGACTACGAAACAGTACTGGCTCGTGTGCGCGGTTTTGACGCTCGTCGGTTGCGCCACACCCCCGCGGGAACCTGACCGGCCAGCGGTTGGGCCGCCAGCTCCCGAGAACGTAGGGATTGAGGGTTCCAGAAGCGCGCGCGAACCCTTGTACAAGAACACGCGTGTTTGGGAATGGAGCGCGATCGGCCTGGGCGTCGGATGGATCGTCGACGGTCTATTCCTGGGTCATAGCGGCGGCTGTGACCGCGGATGCAACCCACCTACGTACAACAACGGGAATTCGAACCCTTGCAGCGGAACCAACACCGGATTCGCCGGTTTTGACTGCGGGTTCCTGACTCCCGGCAATCACGCACAACAACGAAGGCGAAGCTTCTCGATCAATTTCAGTCACTCGATTGATCGTCAGTGAAATTGGAGTCCCCGATGTTGCTCCCGCGATTTCTTTCACGGCGACAAAGAAACAACCGAAAGGAAGATGCGTCACGGACAATCCATTGCAGCTTTTGCGGCGAGTCTTCCGAAAATGTAGCCCTGATCGTGCGCGGTCCAGGGGCCGATATCTGCAACGCCTGTGTCGAGCTATGCTACAGGCTCTGCCTGCAACGATCTGACAAGCACGGCGATTGGGAGCGGCTGCGGCAGTTTGCGCCGTGAACGAGAGTGATCACGGGCACGTCTCAGTGCGCCACTGTAATGACGAACTCCTGACGTGTGTCGAGAGCGCCGCCTTCGGGCAACGTGTGTTCGTCACGTACGCATTTTCGAGTCTACCAGCGCTATCGCCTCATACACTCGCTTTGTCTGCGCTGAAAACCAGTCAGCCGTTAGCAGCGCCGTAAATTTTAGGCGCACTCGGCCCTGCGCATCGCGTTGGTCGAATTTGATCAGTCTTAGCGTGTCACCTTGTGCGCTCGCAGACACGCGCCCATGCGCCAGGGCATCTCGCAGGTTAATCAGATCCTCGTCGACCTGCGCCGCTCCTTGCTGCCTCATATCAGCGTTGAACTTTCGGAGGAACTGGCCAAGGGAGTCGTAGCTTGTCAAATCACTTTCATCGAACACGGTTCCAACTGGCTGCTCGAAGATATCGACGCCGTGCGCGACGCCGATTGGTTGAGCGCCAGGGCGCTTGGCGAGATACGCGCGCAACACGAATTCGAATGAGTGTAGATTGGCGATCAGGGCGCCGAGTTTTCGGGCGTATTCGTCAAGGTCCATAGTCCGAGTGGGCATGTCAAAGGATTGCGAGACAGTTTAACCCAAGCCAACGTGATCCGTGGGTGGGTTCCAGGGTCGTGCGGTTTCTGCTTCTCATTCATGGGGTCTGTCAGACGTCGCTGCGGGCTGTCATCATGGCCCAACATTCTTGCAGGAAGGTAGTTAGCTGAGCCTGGTATTCCTCATCCGGCTCGATCCAATCGAACGACTCCACGAGACGTTGCGACTCGCGGTAATAGGCGAAGTCCGCCATTTCTGGGTCTACCCCCAGACGTTCACAGAACCCTGCCCAAGCGACCCTGTGCGCGCTCAGACGGCCGATGAGAGCGAAGAGAGTGGTTAGGAGCGGATCTTCGTCGACCGACTCCGCAGAGTCGCTGTCTTGCGTAGCGCTAGCTGATTCAGCTTCGATCTTCGGATTCTCATCCGGAGACTCTACCCCGGGATCGGGGCAAGGCGACTGCTGCAGTTTGCTAAAGCATGCCCAGAGGGCGAGCATCACGTCGCGGGCGAAAATTCCATGCATCATCGCGAGTTCGTGAAATCCCCTTAGGCGTCCAAAGTACGCAAGGGACTGAGTGAGAATGGTCTCGGTCGGGCAGGTATCATTCAGCCGATTCAACTCCTTCAGATCACGCCTCGAGAAGGCTTCGACCGCAGCGCGAAACCGCTCGTGGGGCTGCAGCCGCTGGTAGATCCGGTCATCTATTTGCACGTAGGTCGGCTCCCGATTGCGCGCTCGATCGCCTCAAGCCTCGGCTGCATGTCGGCCAGCTCGAGGATTTTGGCAATCTGCACAAGGACGTACACCATGCGGGTCCCGTCCTGCGTATCGATCTTTTTCGAGCGCATGTCCCGGTACAGGCGACACATCTCCCGACGGACGTCGTGCAGGTTGGCAAGGTCGACTGCGCGTCTACGAAGGGGGGTAGGTAATAGCGTAAGCCGTCGTTCCGGCAGCGCTTCCTCACGGCTTGTTTCGGGAGAAATGCTCATTTGCGCGGCAACCCGTCACCCAGAGAGTCAAGCGTCGATATCTGAACCGTTCAGGATCAGCCGCACGGGTGAGTTAGGGGCACCGCGCACCGTTGTGTCGATTGCCGCGAGCTTCGAATGCACGTATGGTGCCGCGGCCTTGGCTGCGTCGAGCCGTGCAACCGGGTCTTGCGACTCATCACGCATCACGGCCAGCAGGTATGCAAGCGGTGTGATGCCGCCGGCCTCGATCGCTGCAATTTGTGCCTCAGTCCTGCGATTGCGCCGGCCTTTCGGCCTGCCCGCTCCAGCTCTGGCACCGCCTCGTGACACTGTGGGGGTCCTAGATGAATTCCGATGATTGTTTATCACACACAATTACGCGATTGCCGCTCCTACTGTTCCTACGCGCGCTTGCGGTCGGGGCAGGCAGGCCGCGAGTCTGTATCTCGGTCCGGTAGAGGCACGACTCAATGCAGTCGGATGCAGCGTCATCCGCACGTTTCCTAACGCGCGCGCGCCATGGGTAACTACAGGCACAGACTGCACTTGACTGCACTCCGGGGTTAGTCGGGCCATGGGGCTGCCTCTGGCTGGTTCAGTTCGATGCCGAGGTACACGTTGCCGGCGGCGATCTTTTTCGACTCGAACCCTCGCCGTCGCATCTCGTGCGGGAAGTCCTTGCCTGGGAGCCAGCGCTCGTTACTCTGCTCGCAGAACTGCTGATAACGCTGATAGAGCACGCGGGCCTTCACCTGGGCTAGGTTGCGCACCTCGCAGCACTCCTCGATAAAGCGGCCAAGGGTGTCGGATTCGTTGCGGTAGGAGTTCACGGCCTCAGTGACGATAGGGGGCGGTTTGAGTCCGTTCCGCTGCCATTCCAAACACCCGGCGAGTGCCCATTGGAGAATGCCGGGCAGTTCAGCCTGAAGCTTTTGCAGGAGACTCCGGTCCTGCTCATCAGGCGGGATCGACACCGTGAACGGCACGAGTCGCAGGCGGCGCCAGATACCCTCATCGGTGCCGTTGATGGCGGGCTTGTGGTTGCCGCGGATGACAAGCCGGTGAGTCGGGGCAAAGTCGAAGAATTCATGGTGCAGGAAGCGCGCGCTCAGGGTGTCGCCACCGGTGAGATCCTTGAGTTTCGCCTCATCGAATCGGCTGCCTTGGCTGGTTTCGTTCATGAGTGCCGCCCGAACGCCGCGGAGCCGCGCGACGTCATTCGGGATACCGCCATGCCGGCGCAGCATAATCAGGTCCGGACTCACGGTGATGGCGTAATCGCCTAGCAGGCGTTGCAGGACCTCACAAAAGACGCTCTTGCCGTTGGCACCGGTGCCGTGTAGGAAGTGCAGGCTCTGGTCCGACACATCCGCGACGAGGAGATAGCCGACGAAGCGGCGCAGGTAGTTGTAGAGATCCTCATTTCGGTCAGTTACGCGCCGAAGGAAGGAATCCCACAACTCGTACTCGGCACCGGGCTCGAAGTTGACCGGGGTGAGGTTCGAGATCAGGTCCTTTCGATCGTGCCGCTGCAGTTCGCCCGTTCGTAAATTCACGGCGCCGTTGCCGACGTTGAGCAACCAACCGTTGGCGTCGAAGTCGGTGACACGGGCTGGAATGCCGGCCTCGGATCTCGCGAGCCATAGCATGGCCTCGATGGCGCGCCTGGACTGCGAGCGCTTGGCATGCGCGAACATCTCATTGCGGTCGCGGGCGTTCTTCACCTCGTCGAAGATCGACATCGCCGTTCGCTTGGCCAATTCCTGCACCCGAATGGATTTCTCATCGACGGCCCAGCGTCGGCCATCCCACACATACCAACCACGTTCGGGAGTGAAACGTACATCTTCTCGGTGTTGCTCAGCGAAGCGCCGGGCGTTGGCGATGTCGGTATCCGCAAAGCCGTTGGCCTCCTCATCGGCATAGGCTTCCAGGGGCGGGGGCTCGAAGTGCTGCCGCTCGGCCTCTATGTCCCGATCGATGCGGGCAAGTGATGCCTCGGCAAAAGACTTAACGTTAGCGGCCATA
Source organism: uncultured Steroidobacteraceae bacterium (assembly GCA_964494895.1). Taxonomy (GTDB): domain Bacteria; phylum Pseudomonadota; class Gammaproteobacteria; order Steroidobacterales; family Steroidobacteraceae; genus 13-2-20CM-66-19. Next base: position 36,284 of record CAZBTV010000065.1, read on the forward strand.
GGCTGGGAACTTTGTGTGATTCGGATGAACAGTTGCGGGGCAAGCGTGATCGCGTGCCTTACCGATTCTGGCCGCAGCCTGGGTGAGTCGCTCAAGTTGGCTTGCTGTGCAGATGCCGCCTTGCTCCACCACGAACGTGATCATCAGGACCGCGGTCAACACCTCCTGGTCGATGATGGTGAGTAAATCCGCGGGCGGAATTCGCGTTCGAACCGGAGCACTCGCGCGGGTATTCGGTGGAAACAGCGCTGACCAGTCCAGCCCCAGGGCATCAAGGACATCGATGGCACCGCAACCAGCAAAGCAGTTGACGAGCACCTTGCCGTCCTCGAGCTCCCGGACGCTCAGGCTCGGTGAGCGATCCCTGTGTGCAGGACATGCCGCCGACCAACGGCCTGGCGCCGTCTGCCTTACGCGGTCCAAGCGGTCGAGAAGCGCTGCGGCAGCCATGCTCTACCCCTCCCTAGATGACTGCAACAGGACCCTGCCGCTCAGAATCCGGCACACCTGTTCGACAGATAGGCCGGTAGCCGCAGCGACAGCGTCTTCATTCATGCCGCAAGTAATGAGGCGCCGGATAGCTTGCACCTGTTGATTACGGTCGAGCAGTAGGAAATGCCGGAGTGCCCATTCATGCAACGCATTCACGACTGAGACACCTCCCCTTTTAGTAGGGCCTCGAGGTCAGTGACACGCCACGCTAACCTTCCGTTGATTCGAACCGGTCGAATCGGTCCGTTTTCCAGGCAAGCCCACTTGCGGAGCGTCTGAGGGCGTCGATTGATATACGGCGCAGCTTCCTTGGTCGGAAGGACTGCCGGCAGATCCGGTGAATGCGAGGACGTCATCAATTCCTCCGTCAGGAGAAATGCACCCAGGCGGGACTGCCTGTTCCGATGCGTTGATGACCTATGAAACGATAAACGAGTATCCTCCCTGCAAGCGTTCACGCTCCCTCAAGTTGAGGGGGGAAGCTCATCAGGAGCGTCGCGGATCTCACCTACCGCCCTCAAGCGCTCCCAGGCTAGATTGAAGACCTTCACCGAAATGAACAACTGCCGCGCATTTGCGAGCAATACTTGCCGAACATGGGCTTTGGGGCCTGGTTTCCTGGGAATGCTCCTTGGAAGCGCCAGCGGATCCAGCCCGAGCACCCGGATTTCTTCGACTATCGCCAATTCCTGCTGCCTCTGAACCGAAGCGGGACGCTCGGTGGACTTCGAATCAGGGGCTCCTAGCACTGATGTTTCGGAGTCGGCCGCCGTGGAATCCCCTTCGGGTCCCGTCTTCGGCTCACCCACCAACTCATCGACGTTTTCCGCACCCACGGGTTGAGGGAACTTGAAACTTGCGAACAACCGAGGCTCATTTATCGACAGCCACGCGTTCAGATCATCCCAGTATGCCTCCTCGTAATACTCCGACACGGCTTTCGCCCCGCCCTTCCCTCCGTACGTGTAGCGAGCAAACTTCCCAGGTTCGTACACCGGAAGATCACCGGAAAGTGCAGCCATTTTGAGCTTCTCGCATAAGGAAACTGCCCGTTCACCGGTTGCATTTGATATCGCGTCAGCCGCTTCCCGAAGCTTGTACCGACCTAAACACTTCTTCCTCTCAGCATACTGTCTCTGTCGCTCCCAACGGGCTTCAGTCGATGCGGCAGATTCCTCGACTAGTGGCTGTAGCCGCATATCCGACGAAAGTGGAATCGATTCCCGAATTGCGTCAGCATCATCCGTACTGACATACCATTCAGACCCAGCATCCATCGGCGCGTCCGGCAGACCTTCAACCGTGCGTGTTGGCTCAATGTTGCAGGCTTCAATAGCCTTCTGAATAATCGGCAGAAGAGTCTTCTGAGTTATGGCCCCCGCAATGTCACGGCGCAGGTCGTTATTTGCTCCATCTTTCTGCCATCGGCTCGGGTATGCGTCAACTTGACACATAGCAATTTGCCAAGAGAGATCGGATATCGAGACATACCGCGAGTACCAGCTCGGTGCGGAACCTCGAGCTGCAGACGTAGATAGGGTCCCAGTGCGCGCGCTGCGCCGGATCAGCGCACCCTCTTCCGTGAGTAGTGCCGGAACGTCGACCATATTTCCCTTCGAATCGAAATCCGCAAAAACACACCCCGCGACGTCGGCGGTAATCATCGGTGCATACGTTAGGACGCGACCGGCTTGCCGTACAGTAATCAAATTTCCCGTTTTCACTATGCTGTCTTTTAGATACACGGATTCGAATTCATCGCGCCAGACAAACACACCTGCAGGCAGTTTGTTCGCCGACCGCTGCCTCCATTGATAATACCCCTGCGTACGGTCAGGAAACCGAAATCGGATGTCTGCTTCAAATGCTTCTAAGGCGACAACGATACCGTCCCACTCCTCCGGTAACGTCTGTACGATACACCCGCCCTTTACATGGTAGGACTGCAGCCCGGCCAATCGGGCAAAGGCGCCTGACTTCCCAGCAAACTCTCTTGCACAAGCATCGGGGGAAATCGTCCAGCAAGTTATGTACGGAATGGCACGAATCGGAATTGCTTCGCGCCCATTGATACGAACAATCAACCCATCATACGACATGATGCGCACTCCTTCGTGTGCGCCCTTCGGAAGGAGCACCAGACGAGCGGGCGAAGGTATCCCGCCGTTCGGCTGGCCGGCCTAGTCTGGTGCGTTTACCTTTACGCGACACTCACAAGCTTCAACTCACCACGGGTCGTGGATCTGGTCCGAGCTGTCTTTACGACCTTGCTATTACGCCGTTTAAAGCGAATGCCCGCTTGCTTTAGAATCCATGCCTCATACTTGCCGTGCCAGACTGCCAGCAGTTCGAGCGGCCGGTTGATGTAGTGTTTTTCTGCCGTCGCGTTAGGCGCGTGACCCATGATCTGGGCAACCACACCGCGAGGCATTTCAACCCACTCCGCAAGACTGGCAAACGTGCGCCGCAGTCCGTGCAATGTGACGTGCTCGAGTCCAGCCGCAGACAACACCCGGTTATGCGGCTCGCGTGGATCGGCAATCCGACCATTAGCGGCACTCGGGCTACTGAACACCCACTCGTTACACCGCGGCAGCGACCCGAGAAGGCTGGCCAAATACGGTGTCAGCGGAATCTTGCGCCCCTCCTCCTCAACCTTGTCCTTCACCCACATGCTGCCCCACTGGAAATCGACATCCTTCCATTGGAGGGCCGCCATTTCCTCTCGACGAGCACCGGTCAGCAGCAACGCTTGCAGGTATGCACTTGCGGGGGCGTTATCGAGCTTGGTGACGGCGGCAAACCACGGCTCAAGGTGGGCGCGTTGCAAAAGGTCGTGTCGCTTCGTCTTTCGTGCGGGGACTTCGTCGCGTACGTCTCTGCTCTCAACGGCGCCGGAGTCGATCACACCTGCGTACTCGGGCCGGGAAGCACACCAGCGCCAGAAGGTACGGAACAGCTCGAAGCCCTGGCGGGCACTGTTAGCCCGGGTAGCGCTCTCGCGGGCCTGCCACGCAGTCAGAAACTCAGCGTTAATGTCGGCCAGTCGGACTTGCAAAAGAGGTCGCAGGACGCCTTGCACCGTCAACCCCTTGCCGCGCTTCTTTTGCCGACCTCCCTCCTGGGCCAGGTTGACATGGTCGGTCATATGTCGCGCGCCCCAGCGCCTCTCATGATGAGCCAGATACGCGACCCAAGCATCGGCGACCAATACCGTCCGCTTCTCTGCCTCGATCCTCGCAGCCGCGGCTTTCGCGCGCTCCTCCGCGCGCTGGTGGCGGGGGTCAATTCCCTGGTCAACAAGGCGCTTGAGGCGCGTTGCTTCCTCCTGCGCCGGTCCGATGTCCCAAGTGCGTCGATCACCGATCGTCAAACGCAGCGTACGGCCATTCAGGCGGCTTTCGAAGATAAAGGACTTCGCGCCATTGGCAGTGACCCGCAGGCCCAGGCCGGGCGCCTTAGCGTCCCAGAAGATGCTTTGCTGCTTGTCGGGATCGCACTTGAACCCGTCAACCCGCTCGACCGTGAAGTTTCGCTTCTGCATGTCCGCGAATTCCCGTGTAGGCGCTGTGTAGGCAGATTCTATCAACTACACGGAATACTTGGGAATGACCGCGACGGCCTCGAAAGCGAAAAAACACTAATTTCCCGCGAGACGACGCTCGGGATCAATATCGATCAACACACCGGAATACGCTGTCCTGCGGACTCATAACCCGAAGGTCGTAGGTTCAAATCCTACCCCCGCTACCAACTTTATATGTATCTGCTTTTCCTCGAAAAATTCTTCGTGGCTCAGGACGAGCGAGCCTTCGAAGCGAGTATTCGCGACGTCCGGTCGCAGCACCAGCCTCCCGTCAGCTAACACGGTTCGCAAAGCTTCGCGCGAGAGCGCGACATTTTCACGCGCGGTGAAGACTTGGAGCTTGCGCGCGACGGCAGATTTGTATTCCTGAAGAAATTCAGCGCGCGTGATGCGCGCCGGTTTGGGTGCCGCGGGTCGGCTTAACGCTTCACGTTCTCTCGCGAACTCAGCGTGGAATTGACCCGGTTCGGTACACACCCGATAGTTAGAAATCGAGGTGTCTGCTA
>CAZBTV010000066.1:0-22818 GCA_964494895.1 uncultured Steroidobacteraceae bacterium
CCACGCAGGTTCGGTCCCCATTCGATGATGTTCAGGTAGATCTCGAGAATACGATCCTTGCCGAGCGCCGACTCGAGCAGGAACGTGATCGCCAGTTCCTGCAGCTTGCGTCCGAGCTGCTTGTCGCGCGACAGAAACAGGTTCTTGGCCAGCTGTTGTGTGATTGTCGACGCGCCCCGCGCGGCGCCGCCGCGCGACCAGTTGGTTAGCAACGCGGTGGGTAGTTCGCGAAGGTCGATGCCGCGATGTCCGTAGAAGCCTGCGTCTTCGGAAAGCAGCAGAGTGCGCACGAACAGCGGCGGAACGTCGCGCAGGGCAATGAAGTCGGGGGATGCGGGCGAGACGTCGATGGGGCGGTGCGGCCCCGGTCCGTCATCGGAGCTGAAGATGAAATCGCCGCGCAGGCGCGCGATCGCCGGCGGCATCTGGCGTGGCGGCCTGAAGTCGATCTTTTGGCTCACCGAGAGAGAGGCGGGGTCCGCCAGGCGTCCGCGTACACGCACGTCGATCGTAGCCGAGCCAAGATCGTGGCTGCCGCCGGGCGCCATGCCCAAACTTTCGGGCACCGCGAGCCCGGATGTGCCCAGCAGTTGCGCGAAGTCCAGATGCCGCACGCCTAGTGCGAGATCGACATTCGGGTCCGTGTCGAGATCGCGCAGCGCGATCGAGCCCGACAAGGCCGCGCCGGCCAACGTCGCGTGGACCTCGGGGATCTCGATCGTGCCCTCGGCCCGCCGCCAGGCGCCATCGAATCGCATGGTCACGTCCGTCGGATCGCCGAGCTGCGGTTCGTCGGCGGCGTTATCCGCCAGCGCTCCCAAGCGCGCGCCGCGCGCGCCCATGTCCACGTGGAAACGGAGCGCATCGGTGCTGGCCCGAAGATCCACTCGGCCGTCCGCGATACCACCATCGAGCAGCGGGTGGGCGTCGCGCCGCACGTCGAGCAGACGCCCGGCGTTGAGCCCACGCGCCTCGACGCTCCATGCGGTGCCCGCCGGATCCGCCAGCTTGCGGATTGACAGGCCAGCCTGTGGCTCCACCAGCGTGAGCCGCAGGTCCTCGCCGAAAATGCGCGCGTCCCAGGCGGTGGCCGGCGAGCTGACACTGATCCCTGCTGGGCCCGCGAGAGTGGCGGCGCCAACTGCGAGTCGCAGGCGGCCGGGCCACGTGGCTGCGATCATGTCGGCATGCAGTCGCACTCCATGACCGAGGTCGAGATCGAATCCCTCCAGTCGCAGCAACGGCCAGATGCCGACGTGTACCAGCCCGATTCGGGCAACCATGCCATGGCGCGCTATCGCGGACTCGATCCGCGCACGCACCGCATGCTCGAGCATGGATCTAAGCAACGGCGCCGCCAGGCTTACGACCAGCGCCGTGGCAATCGCTCCGAGCCACCACCGTCGCCCGCGGATTTGAAATGTAACCATCGACGCAAGGATGCCACAGCCGGATCGCGCGCCGGCTGACGGGCGTCGGATCGCAGACGGCGTCGATCAGGTTCGCTTCAATCGGGCCGGCCTTCGGGTCGTGAACGGCCAAACCGCCCTGTATAGGCGCTCGCTACCCTTGGAGCAACGCAAGCGCTACCGCGAAAGCATGCGGAGCCGCTGGTCCGTGTCCTCGCGATACCGCCTCATGGTTTCTCAGCCACGATCTGCCTTGTCCTCACATCACGGTGGCGTGATCCCAAACCACTGCGCAAGTAGCGGGTTGAATTGCGTCGGCTCGAACTCGATGACCGACTTCCAGCGCATCAGATTCGATTTCACGAAGGGCTCATCCGCAAGCCAACCGAGCAATTCCTCAACTGATGAGGCGCGTGCAACAAGAATTCCACCATCCGGCGGAATAAGGGGACCGGACAGCAGGAACCGCCCCGCATCGTAGCCCTGTTGGAGAAACCGCCGATGCGCAGCGATCGTCTCCGACGGACGCTGCTCGAACGGCACCAGGTGCTGACCCTCAAGGATAAAATGCTTCACCCGGCACCTATGCTTTGCCAAACCATTCGTTCAGAAACGGCTGATGTTGAACCGGGTTGAATTCCGTGATCCGGCTAAAGCGCATGAAGTTTGCCTTCACGAACGGTTCGTTGGCCAGGTACTCGTCAAGGGCCTCGCGGGTATTCGAACGAGCCAACAGGAAGCCGCCATGCGCCGGAATCTGTGGGCCGGAGAACAGAAATACGCCATCGTCGTAGCCGCGCTGCAAGAACTTATGATGCTCCGGCTCAAGGTGCGCCATCTGTGGAAACGGAACAAGGTGCTGACCTTCCAACAGGAAATATTTCATATGGTCGTTCAATCCAATGTGACCAGGGCGGCAGGCCGCAAATCGGACGTGTTCCTCAAGGCTGAGCCGAGCCCAAGGGCACGTGATAAGCTGATTGTACGAACCGGTTGGTTACATCGTCAAGCGGATACCCGTTCCACGATGCGCAGGAGAAATGTCGATGCCAGAAGATCAGGGGATTGAAACGAAGCGTGCAGGCCAGCGCATATTCGAAGTCGCGGCCGATTTGTTTTATCGGCAATCCATTCGGTCCGTCGGCGTGGATAGCATCGTCAAACAGGCCGGGGTCGCAAAGATCAGCCTGTATCGCAATTTTCCGTCCAAGGATCACCTGATCGTCGCTTATCTCGAGAGCATGAACGTTGAGTATTGGCGCGACGTGGATGCGGTTCTTGCGAGACATGAGGGCAACGCCAAAGCACAGTTGCGCGCCTATATGGCCTACATCGCCAAGAGTGCGACCACCCCCGGCTACCGCGGATGTCCATTCATCAATTACGCAGCAGAATTTCCTGACCCCACGCATCCCGGACATCGGGTGGCAGAGGCCAATCGCGTTGAAATGCGCAGACGATTGAGTGCCTTGTGTAAGGCTATTGGCGTTGCCGATCCAAAGCGGCTTACAGATGGACTGCTGCTATTGATCGACGGCGCCTATGCCAGTAGTCAGACTCTTCCGGGACCACGGGGTCCGGCGAATGCATTGCTATGGGCGTCGGAGGCTCTGGTGGAGGCGGCATTGTGACCCCGTCCCCGTCACATGAGCTCAGTGCCAGGATCTGTGCTGATCGAGACCGCATTGCCGGTTACGATTCAAACAAACTGTAAAGCTCCTCCTCCTGCGCAAAGTGGAGCGAGAGGATGGCGTGCAACCCGTAGAGCACGCGGCGCAAGTCTCGGCAGTCCTCGCGCGCCGGTCCTTCCGCTGGCAAATGCGCCACCAGGCGGCCGAAGAGCCGTGTCAGCCGATGGATCTCGTGATGAGTTTGAATCAGCGGTCCCGTAGGGTCTTCCCGCTTCAGCATGCGTTCGATGACAGGGTAAGCCGTCTGTTGCTCCTCTCGCTCATGGGGAAGCAACTCCTTCTCCAGCATGTCTCGTACGTGCTCGAGTTGTGTACGCGCGTCGGGCCCGGGCAGTGTCTCGAGCCGCGCTGCCAGCATGGCAAGCTCGCCCACCTCCGGACGCAAGGCGCGGTGGGCTGATGCCAGCCCCTGTGCAAGATGTTTGACGTCCGTCGTTGCCGGCGCGAGCAGGTCTGTTCCACCCAAGGCCCGCAAAGCATTGAGAATCACGAGGACATCAATGCCTTCTTGCAGGATGGCACCGGCAACCGGAGAGATGTAGCCAACCGCGGCAAATCCCATCGCGAGCAGCGACAGGCCCATCCCCACGAATACGCTCTCGAGTGCGATTCTCCGCGTCCTCTGTGCGATCTTGAGCGCCGAGAACAAACCCTCTAGCCGATCATTGGTCAGAACCACGTCGGCGGCTTCCGACGCTGCCGTCGCGCCCCGTGCTCCCATGGCGATTCCTATATCCGCGAGTGCCAGCGCTGGAGCGTCGTTGATGCCGTCGCCGATCATTGCGGTCACGCCTTCGGAACGTACCAGGCGGACGACCTCGACTTTCTCCTCCGGCGCACGCTCAGCAAAAACATGATCGACGCCGAGAACGTCTCCAACGAGCTCTGCTATGTCGGGATGGTCGCCCGTCACCATGTGAATCCGCCGGATGCCCGCCTCGCGCAGCGACCGTAGTGCGCGCGGAGCCTCGGGCCGAACGGGATCCTGCAATAGGAGAACACCTGCGAGTGCGCCGTCGATTGACACGAACACGCTCGCGGACCCCTCGACCGCAGTACGCAGCTCAACAGAACGAAGCTCCGAAGTCCGCACTGTGCCGGGCGCAACGAAGTCGAGCTGTCCGACGGCGACCTGATGGCCGTCTATCTGCCCTGCAATTCCCGTCCCCATCTGCTCGTGCGCATCGACGGGAAAGCTCAGTTCGACGTTGCGGCTGCGCGCCTCGGCCAGGATGGCCGGTGCATACGGATGCACAGAAACTTGCTCAACGGACGCTGCATTTCGAACGATCTCGTCCGAGGAGTTTGATCCGAACGTCTCCACGGCTACAACTTCAGGTCGCGCCGCAGTCACAGTTCCCGTCTTGTCGAGCAACAGTACGCTTGCGCGCGCAAGTGTCTCCAGCGGCCCTCCGCCTTTCACGATAATCCCGTGCTTTGCAGCGCGAGAAACACCTGCGATGATCGCTGCCGGAGCCGCGAGGATCAGAGGACAGGGAGTCGCGACAACCAGCACAGCCAACGCGCGAACCGGGCTCCCTTCGAGAATCCACGCCAGCGAAGCGAGCAAGAGCGTCAGCGCCAGAAACGCGAGGGCATAGCGATCCGCGAGCCGTACAAACGGCGCCTTGGACTCCTCGGCGGCCTGCACCAGACGAATGATCCCCGCGTAGGTGCTTTCCGCAGCGCTGGCTGTCGCTCGGATTTCGAAGGGACCTCCAGCGTTAGTTCCACCGCTTCGTAATGGCGCACCCGGTTCCAGTTGGACGGGCTTGGATTCGCCCGTGAGTGCCGACTCATCGAGCACCGCGCTTGCCGAGCCGACCATGCCGTCTACTGGGACAACCTCACCGGGTTTCACCAGGAGCAAATCGCCCAGAGCGACTTCGTTCACGTCGATATCGACGATGTCCGCTCCGGCACGACGATGCGCCACCCGGGGTGCTCGCTTGATCAGCGCACTCAACTCTCGTCGGGCTCGTGCGATCGCAAACCGCTCGAGTGCAGCTCCTCCCGTCAACATGAGCGCGATAATGGCACCGGCAAGGTATTCCCCAAGCAGAAGCGCGCCGGCCATCGCAAGCACGGCAACGACATCGACCCCAATCTCACCCCGCAGAAGTTTCTGGCCGGTTGAGATTGCAGTCGCGATCAGGACCAGGGCGGTCGATGCAATAAAGAGCAACCGCGTGAAGTACGGAGCACTCAGAGCGTACGCCACCCCTCCGCCTGCAAGGCTAGCCAGTGCCGCCACAAGAAGCCCGTAGTCCCGTAGCGGACTCGGTGGAGGTTTCACAGCCTCCTGCGAATTCATCGCGTTAGTCCTCATGTCGGACCTGCTCGTGAGCCGAAGTTAGTCTCGTTTGCAATTGATGGACATACGCGATTCTACCGACCGGTTTTCTATCGCACGTGAAGTTGCAAACACCCGGGACACGCACAATCCGCAAGCCTCGAGACTGCGCTCCTGCGGAGTCCCTCAAAAGGTCACAGGCCGTGCGAGAAACTTGTCAGTGCCAAAGAGCACTTCGAACCCAAGTCCCACACCGAGGCTGGACCGACGCTCCTGTTCGACCAGATCCTTGGGCCATGACAAGCTCGTGCGCGCCTCCATGATCAACCACCTGCGCAGAACACTCTGTCGATACGCCAGCTTGGCGCCGTAGTTGTGCAGCGGTACCGGGGCATCCGTCTGCCCGTCGATTTCAAACTCCAACGCAATCGCCCGCCGGGATGCGAAGCCGCGCATCAGGTCCACCGCCGACCAGTACGAGAGTCCCTGTGATTTCTGAGAGAACGTCACGGACCCGGTCCAGCGTGCCAACCAGCGCAGATCAAAAATTCGCTCAATGTCCGCGCGCGTCGTAACGCCAAAGCCTTGAACGCGCTCCCAGAATACGGTTTCCCTCAGGGACAGCAGACGCTCTTCGGAAGCGCCGCGGACGTAGACATAACTCCCTTTCAAATATGGATCCAGCGGTAGGCTCACCCGCATGCCGGCACCGGCGTCGAAATGCCCACCCTGCGTCGGTGGCTGCCGGAAAGAAAGTCCGAGCAGCGTCTGATCCTGGGCCACAGGACCATACTGTCTGCGGAAAGCTCCAGACGGCTCCTCGCTCTCGGTCACGTACTCGTTTGGATCGACCTTACCGATGAAAGCGCGGAAGCGCGAATCCAGCCCTGGCAGCGGCAGGTAGGCGTTGAATCGCAGGGGTGCTTGGAAACCGTAGTGCTGGTCCCAGAGCACGGCCGGCGAGAAACTGCCAAAAGCCCTGCGATACTCCGCTTCATCAGCAGTTGAGCCGAACGCCTGGTCTATGCGCATAGCACTGTGCCACAGAGTTTCGTACATCGCCTGGCGGGAACGGTCGAGCCAGGTTTCTCGATCGGATGCTTCCGACGTTGGTGGACCTGGCGGAGAGGCATCCGGTGAAATGGTCGAACGTTCCGAAGGCTGCGACGGCGGATCAGTATCGGCGACAACTGGGCTGCAGCCGCTCAACACGACTATCATCAGCCAAGCCAGTCGGCCACGGACATCGACTCGTGCAGTCAGTACCCGCACAGAGTTAGGAGTGTCGCTATGCTTCAGAGCGCGCGACGCGTTCCACCTCTCTCTCCGCCGACAGCCAGTCATCGAGCTCGTGACCGGGCTCAAAGCGCCGCTGCTCCGCCAAGAAGTATGCTTTTTCAGCGATCATCGCGCGGCGCGCCTCAGAATCGAGCGAAACGGATTCGGACCCGTTTATTCTGACTACCGGAGTGGCCACCTGCTCCTCCTTCTTGCTCGGAACAGCCCGGCGCCGCGATTTCTTCACGAGTGACTTGCCCATGCTTCCGCCTTACAGGGATGATCAGATGCAACTATCTGCTTCGGTCAAGATGTAGCTGACCCATAGAGGCTGGACCATCCGCATAGGTACGGATTGCAGGTGACTGGCAGCGTCGGTTATCCCAGCGTCGGTTATCCCCATGTCCAGGCGGGCCGCGCTATTTGTCTTTGCCGTAACCGCCGCCCGGAGCACTCCAATGCCAGAAGGCGAATCGACAGTTCCCATTCCACCACAGCGACGCATCCTGTTGCCCATGTCGCTCGCGCTGCTTGCGGCAGGTTGTGTGGTGGTTCTTCGACCCTTTCTTTCACCTATCGTTTGGGCTGGAGTTCTCGCCTTCGCGAGCTGGCCCGTCTATCGCCGCTTGCTTAAGCTGCTAGGCAAGTTCAATACGTCTGCAGCACTCCTCATGACAGCGGTAATGACATGCGTCGTTGTCATTCCGGTTCTGTGGCTTCTCTTCCTCGTTCAAGGAGAGCTATCAGACGCATATCGAGCTCTGACCGGATATTTCACGCAAGGTCCGAAAATGCTGCCTTCCGCGATTCGCGACATCCCTTGGCTCGGCAGCCTCATAGAAGATCAACTGCTTCGCTACACGAGTGATCCCGCGGAGCTCGCGCGAGTAGCTCTGTCCTGGATGCAACGATCGGCCGCCGGATTGGCTGGGTTTCTCGGCAATGTTGGCCGCAACATCCTCAAGATTCTCCTCGCGATCCTGACACTGTTCTTTCTTTATCGCGACGGCGACACGGTGATTCATCAGACACGAGTGGTCTTCCATCGATTCTTCGGCGATCGCCTGGACCGCTACGCAGCGACCGCCGGGGTCATGACGCGCGCGGTTCTGTACGGGCTCTTCGCCAGCGCATTCGCCCAGGGCGTTGTCGCCGGGATCGGCTATCGCGTCGTCGGACTGGAAAGCCCCGCCCTGCTGGGTGTGTTTACAGGTGTGCTATCGGTTGTGCCTGGCATTGGAACAGGCCTGGTCTGGATGCCAGTGAGCATATGGCTTCTCGCGACCGGGTCAATTTGGAAGGGATCGCTGTTGGTGGTGTGGTGTTCAATCCTTGTGCACCCAATCGACAATCTGCTTCGGCCACTGTTGATCAGCAACGCCGCGCATATTCCGTTCCTGCTCGTTATGTTCGGTGCCATCGGTGGATTGACGACGTTCGGAATGGTAGGGGTCTTTGTCGGACCGGTGCTGCTCGGGATTGCAATGGCTGTCTGGCGCGAGTGGGCGGAGCAACAAGACTCTTCGCCGGTTACCGCCGCATCACACGACCCGCAGGGCACGACGGAAGTGCGCGTCCCACGTCACGGTGCCCTTCGGGGCTGAGTCGTGACGGGATCACGGGAAGAGCGGGACTCACTCGGGAGCGTCGGAGACGCACGTCGTGAGGTGGGCTACGCCGGGCGGGATCGCGACGGTGCCGCCGCCGCGAATTCCGCGGCACTCGGGCGAGGATCGACGTGCGTCATCACGTTGAGAACTCGATGACGCTGCAAGACCTGCCTCCTCGCCGCGACGGCGATATCGTGTCCTGCTGCAACGCTCAGCGCACCATCGATATCGAGATGCACGTCCACCACAATCATGTCACCCATCTTACGCGTGCGCAGATCGTGAAGCCCCTGTACACCCGGAGTCTCCAGCAGCGTACGGCGAATAGCTTCAACTTCTCTCTCGTCAGCGCCACGATCCATCAAGTCGTGCAGCGCATTCCAACCGAACTTCCATCCCATCCGGCACACCATCAAACCCACAATCAAGGCCGCAATCGGATCGAGAAGCGGATATCCGGCCAGGTTGCAGAGAATCCCGACCCCGACGACGAGTGATGAAGCCGCGTCCGAGCGTGCATGCCAGGCATTCGCCACCAACAGGCTGGACTTGACTCGCTTGGCGACCAGGAGCATGTACCGGAATAGCAGTTCCTTGGCGACCAACGTCACGCCAACGGCCCACAGAGCAATAGTGGATACGGTTCGGACCGCAGCCGGAGTCTCGAGCTTCACAACTGCCGACCACAGCATACCCGCACCAACGATCAGCAGTAGCGCTCCGAGCGCAAGTGACGCGCCAGTCTCGAATCGATGATGCCCATAAGGATGATTCTCATCCGCACCCTTGCGGCTGTGATAGGTAGCGAACAACACGACGAAGTCGGCGACGAGGTCGGACAGGGAATGGAGGCCATCAGCTATCAAACCCTGAGACCCCGACAAGGTGCCCATTACGACCTGAGTCACGGTCAGACAAATGTTCACCCCGACACTCACCCAGGTGGACCAGGAAGCCGCGGCTGCGCGCTGTTCTGTGAGTGCGCGATCGTCTTCGGAGTCATCAACAGGCTCAACGGAATTCATGGCTCGTCCGGGTATCGACAGGAACTGACAGGAGCATACGCACTTGCAACCCGGTCGCGGCCATGACTGCGGAACGACGAGTGTCGCCTTGAGACTTCGTTACGGTCCTCAAGCCAAAGCGCCCGTAGGCATCGGGACTGAGCGAGGACGCGTGTGCGCCTTGCAGTGGTACAGACCGACATCCGCAGCCTTCAGCAGGGTTTCGAAGTCGAATCCATCCACGGCGTATCGCGCTACTCCGGTGCAAAAGGCAGGCGTAATCCTGTGTCCCTTGAGCATCATGGGTTGCTGAGCTGTCTCAGCCACTCGACAGACGACCGCTTGGGTGGATTCAGGTGAGTCGTTCTCGAGTAGCAGGACGAACTCATCTCCCCCTATGCGCGCTACAGTGTCTTCCTGGCGAACACTATCCCTCAATCGGACGCCGACACACTTTAGAAGCTCGTCTCCGATGTCGTGACCAAAGCGGTCGTTCACGAGCTTGAACCCATTCATATCGAGCAACACCATGGCAAATGAGGTGTTGTGGCGGTGCGCTCGGGCCAGAGCCTGTTCGAACCGATCTTTCAACAAGTGGCGGTTCGCAAGACCAGTCAACGGATCATGATACGCCAGATGCTCGAGTTCCTGGCGCGAGCGACGCTCGGCCGTGATGTCCTGAAGTACCAGGATGTAGTGCGCAGTGGCATGAGTGCCGCTACCGACTGGCGAGGCAACCGCACTCAACCATACATTGGAACCGTCCTTCTGACGGAAGCAGAGAGTAGCGCGCGCTTCCTTACTTCCGCGCATCGCCGCTTGCAGTGCACTCGGGTCCGATTCCCCTGGAATATGCTCAAACAGACAGACCCAATCGCCGACTTGTATTTCGCCGGCTCGACGGCCGCAGAGTTGTTGGAATGCTGAATTTGCGTACACGATCTCATCGGTCCCGGAGTCGCCGGCAACGATGAGAATGGGGCAGGATGCACTTTCCATAACCCTTCGAAAGAAGGAGAAGTCTGCGCCGGATGTCGTTTCAACCGAACAAGCCCCGTCCGGTCGCTGCACGGCGTCGCGGACAGCGGGCACTCCGCGGAAGGCAGTTATCCCGACAATGCGATTCATCGAATTGGCCTCGGTTCTAGCTCAGGAAGCGCGCCTCTTTTATGACAAAGCGCGCGTCGATGCAGTATGCGTATAAACCCATAGCGCTTCCAGATTCGCGACTCCGGTCACGATCATCACGGCCAGATCGTGAGATAGGGCGTGACAAAAGGCCTGTGACTCCCCGAAGTTGAACCCACGATTCGGTTTTCCCTTATCGACTCGGCGCAAATGCGACTGCACAGCGCCTGCAGGCGAGAGTAGTTCGCATCCGCAGTTAGAATCCGCACTCGACCGAGTGCGGGAGCATCTCAAGAAAAGGACAGCGGCCAGTCAGACACGTGCGGCGAGGGCCGCGGAGAAGGTCGAAGAAGAACAGCGTGCCTCAAAGGCCGAGGCCGACGCCCGCATCGCCGGCCTCCGAGCCGACTACGAACGCCGCCGATCCGCCGAATAGAATTCCCAAGTCAGAATCCACCCCCAGGAGCGGTGTAGCTCCCTGAGCGACTCGGTGACCCAATCTGGCATGAAAGTAAGCATACGATTCTCCTTGGTGTCAGGGCCTCAATGCATCCCGTGTCATCTTCCAGAGGACGAGCAACTACGCCTGCGCAAGCTCGAGCATGCATGGTGAGCCCATGCCAGTAGCCTGCGCTGCAGCGCAGGTGTGGTTATTGGAACAATTGCCGCGGGCCCTCGAACAGCCGCGCGAAGACCGCTCCGAATATCATGCCCCCTATGTGAGCGGCATAGGCGACACCTCCCTGTTCGCTGCTGACAACCGAGCCTGCGTTGAGGAGTTGAAGTAAGAACCACACACCGATCAACACGGCCGCCGGGATGAACGTGATGCGCACGAACCACCCAATGATCAGGAGCGACTTGACGCGGTCTGTTGGATAAGTGACGAGAAATGCACCCATGATGGCCGCGATCGCCCCACTTGCGCCCAAGCAGGGCATTGTCGAATGTGCACTGACCGCGATCTGGGATGCCATTCCGACGAGGCCGCCGAGAGTGTAGAAGGAGAAGTACGCAATCCGACCCATTGCGTCCTCAACAGCCGGCCCAAAGGCCCAGAGAAATAACATGTTGCCGATGAGATGAGCCCAGCTGCCGTGCATGTACATTGCGGTAATCAGGGTAACCAGGTGATGACCGGCGATGATCTCGGCTGGAATCACCGACCAGCGCATGGCAAACGCCTCACCGCCTTCGAGCTCGAGCCCGAAGCAGACGACATTGAGTGCAATGATCACCACCGTGATTGCCGGAAACCGAGTGAGGGTTCGCGAAGCATCGGAGAGTGGAACGACTGCCATAAATCGTACTCCGAACATGCGCCTGCGCGCACTGTCGACTTTCTGACCGCCGGTATCGAGCGGGATCTGTCAAATGATCATGCCCCATTCGTGCCGGAGGCTGATGTCGTAGTTATACGTACACCCGCACCTTGACTCGAGGTTGCACACCGCCCGATCGGTAGCACCCTGTTCGCACGGGCAATTCGTATCGGTGGGAACCGCTTGAAACGAGTAGGCCGCCCGGCACAGCGGCCACCGCTGTTGGAACTCGCGCTCTGGCCTCTGATCGACCGTTGGACAGCGGCGGCGCGCGTGCGCCGAGGCTTTGGCGGGAGGTGCGAGCGGCCATCACCGGTGGCACCCCAATCCCACCGCGGCCTGCGGCGATCTACCGCAGGCCGCGGGGACGCAGACAGAGCTATTATAGCTCCGGGCTTCCGCTGGCTCCTGAAACGATCTCCACGCAATGCCACTCAAACCCTGTTCCCCGTTGCTTTGGACGGGCTCGGTCCGGTGACGGCATCGCATACACATCACCTAATGATGGCCGCCAGCCGAGCCCGCAGGGGCCTTGCCTACCTTGAACTCGCGACGGAGCTCGTTGGCCCTAGCTTCGAAGGCAGCCTTGGCATCACCCTGTGCCTTCGCTGCACGCTGTTGGACGGCGTGAACTTTCGCGTCCATCTCCCGCTTGAGCTCCTCACGCTGTTGTCTGGCATGTTGCAGCTTTGCCTGCAACCTCGTCTCCATCTGCTCGATCCTGGAATGGAGTTTCTTCTTACGCTCAGCGTGAGCCTTCTCATGCTCGGCCTTCAATGCCGCGAGCTCCGCGCGCATGGCGGCCTCCTGGCGCGCGATCTGGTCGGTCTCGACCGCGCTGCGGGCGGTTCGATGCACTTCACCTCCGAGCGCCTCCATGCGCGTATCCACCGGCGTGACCCACTCTTCGCTGATGTCGGCCACTACGGCGTACTTTCCGGGTTTGAGAGCCTTCGACACATCATCGAGAAACTCGCCGTCCACTCCGGCGACGCGCAGATCGGCCATGAAGCCCGCAAAGTAGCCGGCCGCTGCGCCTAGACCTAATCCGACGGGGCCGCCCAGCAGACCTAACAGGCTGCCGATTGCCGTGCCACCGACCGTCCGGATCGGGAAATCACCGTCGGCCTGTTTGATGCTGAGCTTCCCATCGGCATTCTTCGAGATCACGGATTCGGCATGTATGGATATATTTCCCTCGAGATCCAGCTGATACAGCGCGCGCGAGCCTTCGTAGGCCTTCTTTTCATCATCGAAAATCACGACCAGCAGTTTTTCCACGACACGTCTCCTATCAAAAAAGGGAAGGATGGATGATCGCCGCCTGGATGGCGCTGACGGACTCTTGCAGGCCCCGCCCCGAGCCTCTATTCGTACCTTTCCGGACTGCGGCGGCCCAGCGCATCTGATATTTGTTTCAGATTTCACGCCAGATCAAAACAGACGCATGACGCCAACTGCCACCGCCCAAGCGTGGCGAACCAAGAGTCTGCTGTCGCGCATGGACGTTGACGCCGAGCAGGCGGCGCACTTCCAGGAACGGCTTGCCGGGCTGCAGGCCCGACTGCTTGGGAAGGGCTAAAGCGCGGCAAACGTTGAGCGCTTCGCCCTCAAGGCGCGAGCCGCTCGTGTGACGGTGACGTCACTGTGCAGGGACGAGGTTACTCGTGTCAGCTACAAAGGCGTCCCAAGCAGCGTCACCGTGCCAGCACAATTCCAGTTCGGTTCTTCCTGTCAGATAGTTAGCGCCTGATGCTGTCCTTTGAAAAGAACCTATCCGCCAACCTGAGGCTACGAAAGTTTGATCGCTTCTTGGTCACGTGGGTTTGCATGCGCTGTAGGATGTCGTCCAGGACAGCGACCGCCGCGCAAACGTGCGGCCCTTTGTTGAGCATCACACACTCGGCCCGTTCGCTCATGGCTGCGTCGGTAATTTCCGCACGGGAGGGGAAGCCCTTCTTGGCGAGGCTCTCCAGGACCTGAGTGGCCCAGATGACTGGAACATGAGCGGCTTCGCAGATCCAGAGAATCTCCTCCTGGACCTCCGCCAGCCGCTCGAATCCACATTCAACTGCAAGATCTCCGCGCGCAATCATCACACCGCATCGCGCAAAGCGAAGTGCCGCGAAGAGCATCTCCGGAAGGTTTTCGAATCCACGCCGGGTCTCGATCTTCAGAATGACCCCGAGCTTCTCGCCTCCCAAGCGTTTGAGGTGCTCGTGTAGAAGCTCGATGTCGGCCGCGTTGTTTGCGAACGACAGCGAAACAATGTCGGCATGCTTGACGACGAATTCCAGATCCGTCACATCCTCACGGGTCAGGGCCGGCAAGCGCAAGACGCTGTCTGGCAAATTGATTCCCTTGTCGCTGAGCAGCTTTCCGCCGCCTTCGCGCGCGCGAGTAACTTTCACCAACACGCGGTCGGGCTCGACCCGCTCGATCAATCCTCCGATTTTTCCATCGTCGAACCAGATCGCATCCCCAGCACGGACATCCTCAAATGCTTGGGGCAGCGTGCATCCGATAGAGGCTGGCGTGAGGAGTTGTCCGTGGCTGTCTCGCGTAGCGGGACGCCCCGGCTCGAGACTACGATTCACAACGAGATGCTCACCGGGGCGCAGAATTACAGCATCAACCTGCGAGGGCAGCTCCCCTATGGTGCCGATACCTCCGCTGCCCTCCATACCCCGACAAAAGAGTCGCATACCTGGAACAACGTAAGCGGTTTTCGATATTTCGGCCCAGACGCCACCCGCTGTCACATCGATAACGTGCAACGAACGCGTTGAGCCTCGGGCATCTTCGAAATCCAGGTCGTCACCGACTTTCAAACGTTGCAGCCACTCGGTGGGAACGGGCAATGATGCGCACGCTGCAGAAGGGGCCGCGCGCTCCGCCTCATCGCCAGTGAGCCAAACACGCGCGGGCGCGGTCACACGGCCGAAGGCATCTCTCTCGGGGCGAATCTTCACAACGGCCGGACCCGGTTGCAGAGGGCCGGTCCGGAGTTTAGGCCCTGCCAAATCCATCGCAACCTGACACGGACGGTTGAGCACCTCGCTTGCCCGCCGAAGGTGATCGATCATGCGCGTCCATGCTTCACGGTTGTCGTGCGCGCAGTTGATACGCATGCAGTCCATACCCGCCTTTACGAGGGCCTGGACCAGCGTGTAGTCGTCCGCGGCCTCGCTCGGCATGGTCACCATTATCCGCACATTTCGATGCGCAGGGGCGGGTCCAAGCAACGCATTCGCGTGCTCTGTCAGGAGGTTCTGGGCTATTGCCTGGTCCGCAGCGTCCGTCCAGCGGCCCGCCTCATCACCGTCCAGCACTTGCAACGCTGCCCGGACAGCATTGACGGACTCCAGGATTCGCGCTTCCGAGCGCCCGAGAGACGATAGTCCCATTGAAGCCAAGCGGGATTGCAGATTGCGCAGATCATGGCGACGCAATGTCAGGTAATGCAACAGATTGCAGGCGCTCGTTCGAGCCTGCAATCCAACCTCCTGGAGCAGGTCAACATTCTTGGTCTCCACCAGCCGCATCTCGTTTGCAAGCGCGTCGAGCTCCCCGCGAAGAGCGCGGATCTCGCGTCGCCGATTGCTGCTCTCAACTTGCTTGCCTTCGGAGATCGTAGGCGAGGACATAATGGCTAACTCCGGACAGATCCCGTCCTACGCTCCCGGAGAATGGCTCGAGTTCGGGCTATGGCAAATATGCTGACAAACTGCTGAATCCGTGCCTCAGCCGCCACCGACCAACCTCGTCAGCGTAGATATCCTGATTCCGCACGCATGCCGGATCGCTCGAGGAACTGGGGCGAGTACACCTTACCTCAGAAAGGAAGGCCAAGTGATACGGGCAACCCGAAATGGACGAGAGCCGCCGCCATGCGCCCTGGCAACGGTCGCGGTCTCGTCATTCGAAAAGTTGCGTTCGTATCTCGAACCCTGCAACGACCAGATTCGACAAGGGTTCCTGCACCACAGGATGCGAAGGTGCGTCCGGCGACATATGCGCGAAACGTTGCCGGGTTATCTTTGCTTGGCCCTGACCCCCTCGGGGCACTCCGCGCGGTGCCGTCAGCCCACTTCGAGCGGCGGCACCGCGTTTCTTACGCGTCGGTAGATACGCCTTGCTACCACTGAGTGCGACCGGGCTATCGCTGGCAGCGCTCGGTGTCATACGCATTTGCATTCATGCACTCCGCCATGATAGCGCGGTATGAGATGCACTCGCCAAGCGTAGCGACGGCGAGACATCCTTCTGCAAAGCCGCTCGTATTTGTCCGGATATCCCTGTGGTTCTCCTGGTGCAAGCATTCAGCGGGTCAAGGATGCCTGCCGCTCCCCTCAGAGGTGTCTCAATGACGCTAGGGAAGAAGATTCTTTTGGGCGTGTCGATGGCTGTCGTGGCGCTCGTTGCGTGCATGAGCTGGTATAGGGTTCACTACTCGATGCATCCGGCCAGAGCGTTTGAAATCAACAGCCCGGCAGCCAATTCGAAGGTATTGATCGCCACCCAGAGAAGCGACTTCAAGGACTCCATCGTTTCCGGAGTCGTCGCACATCTGCGCGAGCATCAGGCGTATGTCAAGGTCGTTGATGTGTCAGCGCTCCCCTCCGTGCGCGAAACTGACTGGAATGCCATCGTGTTGATCCACACGTGGCAAATGGAGAAGCCTCAGCCGGACGCGAAGAAATTCATCGATCGCACCAAGAATCTGCGCAAGGTGATAGTGCTGACCACATCCGGTGCAGGAACTCGCAAGATGGAGGGTGTCGACGCCATCTCATCGGCATCAGACATGATCGATGTGCCTAAGCGTGTCGCCGAGGTCGACAAGCGCATCGATGCGGTTCTGGAGTACCGATAGGGACTGCGGGGTCCCTGCGGCCCCGACAGCCCTACGGCTCTATCTGCGGCTCCGGCCCTCTTGTGAGCAGTTCCTTCGCAGTACTCGCCGCGACAGACCCGGATCCAGACAGGTTGGCGCGCAATTGCGCAAGCAAACGCAACGAGGTGCTGATTTCCTGCGCAGAGAGGTTTTGCTGCGCGCGCAGTACGCGATGCGCATCTGGCTGGACCCTGCCAAGCTCAACAATTACGGCCTCATGCCATTGGATGTGAGCAATGCTGTCAAGGCGCAGAACGTCCAGGTGGCCTCCGGCGAGCTCGGGGGGCTGCCGGCCGTCGGGGACCAGCAGTTGAGCGCGCCACGATCGTAGGGCCAGCGTATCTGGAGACCCCGGAGCAAGTCGGGGAAATTCTCTTGCGCGTCGAGCCAAACGGCTCCCAGGTGCGGTTGCGCGATGTGGCGCGCATCGGCCTGGGGGGCGAGAACTACTCGATGGACGAGAAGTACAACGGTCACCCCGCGGCAGCAATCGCGATTGCTGGAGAGCGGAGCCAACGCTCTCGAGACCATCGCAGCCGTGAAGGCCACCTTGGCACGTTTGCAGTCGACGTATCCTTCCGGCCTCGAGGTCGTCTATCCCATCGACACCTCGCCATTTGTCGAGCATTCCTTGCACGATGTCCTGGAAACTCTTCTCGAGGCGATCGCGCTGGTCTTTCTGGTCATGTTGGTCTTCCTGCAGAGTGTGCGGGCGACACTGATTCCGACTATCGCCGTTCCGGTGGTGCTGCTGGGAACGACCGCAGTGCTGGCGGCGTTTGGATACCCCCAAGCGGAGCTCGCCAACCGGGTTACCCTCTACAAAGCGCTCGGAGGCGGCTGGCAGGATCGGACGATCGCACGGCGATGAGGAACTGAATAGACCCGACCCACGGTACGACGGCGCGAGCAGCGTGCCGTCCCTCGAAGCGATCAATGGATCGTTTCGAGGCGCGCTGGTGGCAACACCATCCCGACCAACGCGTGCTGCTCATTCCATGATTCAATGCTGACCTGTTGCAGAAATTCATCGAGCCGCATCAACTTCCATCCTTCCAGCGGCCCATCTACTACCCTCAACAAGATCGTCTCGCTGTTCATCCGAGCTCTCCGCCCATTACGACCTGCTACGTAGGTGGGTACCGTAGCCCTAACCATCAAGCCCCTTTGCACCAAGTGGCTACTACAGATCCTTCTTTAGAGGGATATCCAGCTGTATCCGGGGGTGCGGATGCTACATTTCTCCGTGGTTAACGTTGGACGGGCAGCCGGAGGCAGGATGACCACGGTGAGCTCCGAAGGTACTTGAGTCACCAACAGCAACAGCCCTCGATTGAGAAACGCAGCGTTCAGATAGTGAAATCTGTACCAACTCACCGTCGATAGTGAGGAACGTGCCCGACAGCAGGGATCATTCACTCTCAAGAAACTGTACGTGTATGAAAGACGCATTGTTCTCCCGGCATGCAGCCTTTACGTTGGCTCCATGCGAGAAGGAGATGTGCTATGAATCGCCGAATTCCCACGCTGAGTCTGAGTGGGGTCACGGACCCCGCCGTCCCGCACAGTGCTTCGCGGCTGAACGCCAACGAGTTCATGCTCAATCGGTTAATCCGCTTCGCCAGCGTAGTTCGGGCGCTCGGACCGTACTTGGCTATTGAGCTTCTTATGCCAGGCGGGAGCGTGGTCGCACTGTCGTTGTGGGCTATCCGGCACCGCTCAAGTCATTGCACCTCGCAAGCCGCGAAGTCATACCAAGCTCCCCAGCACCTTGCGCTGGGAGGCATTGTGAGAGAGGTCAGCCCTCACTGTGCTTATTGGCAGATTGGATCGCCTCAATTTCACGGCGTGCCTTCTCGCGTGCGGTCTGGAACAGAGTCCGCAGCCGCTGCAGTTCTGCGGCGTACCACGATTCAGCGTCCGGGTAGTCCTCGGGCTTGACCATCTGCGTCCAAGTCGGGCGTTTGGCAGGTTTCGTGGCGTCCATATAGGCCAACCTTCGCGAGTGGATCAGTACTAGCTTACCGCGCCTCGCAGCCGTGCGACCGCATTTTTGCGGTAAGTCCGCGTCTTCGTAAACTTGAGGCGAGAATTGATTGCGCTCACGCCCGCGGTGAGTATGCGAGCGTTCACACACTGTACTGTCGCGCGGCCGATCGACTGCTCACTTCCAACGCCGAACAGCCCACTCGTGAGGGTCCGCTTTCGCTCACCAGCGGCTCGGTAGGACTGAAACGACCCTTCAGAGGATGGTGCCAGTGGTGATGATCTTGTGCGAGTGCAGCATTTCGAGTACCGATACTCCCTGTGGAAGCACGCCGTGGCCGCTGCTGGCTGCGATATAGCTGGGGCTGAAATTGCAGTATCTGGACTAGCGAGCTGTGGCCTTCTTCGTCATGATTTTCCATTTTCGAGCCGAATAGGCGCGGTGGAAACCGCGCCGGAAAACACAAAATCGGAATTATCAGGTGTCGTATGTCGCCCGATGACCACACCATCGCTGTCGAACGTCGATTCGATGTTGCAATCAACATCGACAAGGACTGGTTCCGCTCTTACGTCAAAGAATTGGCGAAATACCACGGTGGCATCGCAGATGACGTCGATTGCAATGTACGCATTGGTATCGACTTCGACGACTGCATAACATTCTCCAGTGTGCAAGCATGGGCAGACTACGTTACCTCACATTGGGACAACGTCGCGGAAACAAACATCTGGCCGAGGGGCCGGGTGCGACGGGCATCGTGCAATCACCGGCTTCACCAGATACTCATCAGAGTCAAGGGAAGAGACGCCTCCGACATCGAGACAACTTTCAAGTCGCTATCCGGCGCCCTGTCACTGAGTGATAGCGCAAAAGTCCCCTACAGGTATCGACGGTCGTCACTGGAGTTTGAAATTGGGAACTGGCGACCGGATGCATTTGTTCAAGGGGTCAAGGGAGTGGCCTCGATCCTCGGATCCGATCCGGACGTGCGAGAAGCGTATGCGAAGTCTTTCGAGGGAGACATCGAAAAGCTAACCCCGTTCTTTGATCTGAAAAGCTTTTGCCAGAGCGTTGGAACGAAGGCGAGCCGGTTTGGGGAGGTTGTCATCAGAATGCAGTCCAGGAGCATCGGCGTTGGAATCGCGGCGACATCAGATCACAAGAAACTTCGGGTCCGGACAACCCTTCCTCCTGATGAGCTTGACAAGCTTATTGCGGCCTGGCCGGAGGAGATGAAGCTAAAGTCAATCAAGGCGACCGACACGGGGGCTGACGTTGGTGGTTCTGCGTCGATCCCACCCGAAAGTCGTGGGCTCAAGTATGGAATTCCGGTTGTCGTAGCCCTTATTACCGCCTTATCTACGTCGGGTCTCGTTAGTCTCACGAAGGCCGTCCTGCCTGACTACAAAGTTGTCGTCACCAGTCCGGTTATCTCGGATGGTGTTGCAAGATGGTCGGGCGACGTCGTTCCAATCGAATGGTACCTTCAACCTGATCAACCCTCTTTCAGGACAGCGAAGAAGGATGTGGTTGCCGAGGTGCGACTGCATACCTCCTCGGGGGCCTTGATCCCTCTAAACGCCAAACCGCCTGTGCGGGTCCGACTGAATCGAGGAATTTACGTTGTTGTGATCGACGCGCCGGGTGCGCCTCCGACCGAGTTTCAGCTGATTGTGGGGGAAACTTCGCTCGAACACCCCGAACAGCAACGTCGGTAGGGTGAGCGCGTGGAATGGTCAAGCCGAGGCGGCGCTGGCTTCGAGGTAGAGCGCTGAAGCGCCAGCGACACGAGATTGCCCGCGGGCGGCCGCTTTGCGAGCTTCACTCGTTCCGCCGAGTGGCGGCTCCTGGCCGATAGGGCCGGTCCTGCCGACGAGTCGTTTCGACCCGGGCAGTCCCTCGGCACCGGCAGGCTTCGGGCAGTTCAATAACGGCGCACCAAGATGCCCCAAAACGAATCTATCCCGGCAAATCGATGTAGAAGATAGAATAGGGATCGGTGCTGAACCAAGCAGCAAGTGAGTGGAATACGTGGTACGCGAGAGTAAGGGACTTACGTTAGACAATCCTGCGGTGGTCACGCCACCTCTGGGCCGCTATACGCACATAGTGGAAGTTCCACCAGGACGGGGCTTGGTATTTGTCTCGGGTCAAGTACCGGTCGCTCTCGACGGGACGGTCCCGGAGTCCCTCGGCGATCAGGCAGATCTCGTATATAGAAATCTTGTGGCAGTTCTCGCGGCCAAGAACATCCCTCCTTCCAACATCATCAAGCTGCAGACATTCTTCACTGAGGACGACCCGGACGGTGTGGTTCGGCAGGCGCGCGCGAGGCATCTCGGAGAGCATCGCCCCGCCTCGACAGCAGTCGGCGTGAGAAGACTGGTTGATTCTCGGTGGAAGATCGAGATCGACGCCGTTGCTCTTGCCGCTGAGTGACTCGGCGGTGAACCGGACAGCGATCTATCACGCCACTGAATCTGTTCGCCTTAGCTCCTGGCGAACGTCGGCTTCCAGGCAGTCCGAACAAGGTAGTCAGCGACCGATATTGGCCGGTCAGAGTCGAAAGGAACCGGTGGGTCGGCCCACACTGCTGCGCAGCAGCATCAACGCTCACTTGCGACCTTTCCCGCCAGTCGCCAATAACCGCTTCATTGTGTGCAAAAAAACAAGCGCGGCTGCATTGTCCCTCTCGCTGCGGGCGACAGAAGCGTGTGTGACGCGCAATGTAGCGTCGCTTCGGCAGTGGCGAGACAATTGAGTGGAGCGCCAACAGGTTCGCCGGCGCCCCGCTCATCCTTTGAGGTACTTCACCCCTCTCGCTCCAAGGCTCACGCGATCATCGTGACTGCGCCGGAGCTCAGAAGTTCTGAACGTTGACGATGACCTGGAAACCATCCGAGCCATCGGCATCCGTCGTCGCACCACAGAAAATCTGATTTTGGTCGATCGCGAGGCCGATACAGCTCAGGCCGCTTCCTCCTCGCGTAAACGGTCCACTGTCGACCTGAATTGGCGCCGGAAGTGTTGCGAAATCTTTGCCCTCTATGGGATCGACCGAGAATGCGAAAAGATTCCCAAAGGACCCAACAGTAGAAACAGCAACGCAGGCGGCCAGGCCATTCTCGAATTTGATGTTGGGTGGAAACTCGGGAACCGGAGCGCAGCTGACGCTTCCGGTCCAGGTGCCCCCGAGTGATGGGGGGCCGAGAGGCAAGAAAGAAGATAGCTGGGCCGGGTTGCCTGGGCCGATTGGGTTGACTGGATTGACCGTGAAAGCATACAGAGTAGAACCGCCCACCACGGCACAGGTGGCGTTGAAAGAAGTCGTGCCGATCTGTCCGCTCCACGGGGTCACGCAGCTTGGATTACCAGAGACTCCGCCGGGGACGTTGATCGGCATCATCCTGCCCGCCTGAATGGTGGCGGAGCCACCAACCGAGAAACTGAAGTTGAGCGGAAAGGCAACCAACGAGCCGTTCTGAATCACCACACAAACGCTTGGGATATTCAGCGTTGGAACACTGGGCTGTGCCGAAGAGCAGCTAGGCGTTCCAGAAAAGCCCGAACCGGCCTGCAGCAGAGTGAGCGGTGTCATGAAATTCGTCAGCGGATCGAAGCTGACGACGTACAGCTGGCCGACAATTGTGAACACGCAGGCTATGGCGTTTCCGCTCGTGGGCGACCCGGGCACCACGGTCTGCCAAGTGCTGACGCAACCGGGGTTGCTAGTGTTGAGAGAGCTCGGTAAAACCGAGACGGTTTGCAGAGCGCCGCCTGTTTGTAGGACAAAGCCAGGCGGCCCATTCGGCAAAGCCGGCGGAACCTGGACGAAGGAGAAGGCGGCGCCCTGAAGGACGGTGGATTGACCGGAGAGGCTCATCACTAAGCAAGTGGCCTTGCCTGTGTTGTTTCCAGTAGATACACAGGTGGGCACACCGAATAATGTTCCGGCAGGGGCGGGAAACGAAAAGGAAAAATTCAGAGTCGATTGCCCTGCGAGCCAGTCGATAGCCATCAGGTTATTGCTGGACCCATAGCCCAGGCAATTCATATTTCCGGTGTTATTTGCCGAAGCCGCACAACCAAGGGCACCCGGTTGAATCCCGGGCTCCAGTTGCCTGAACGCTTGCGCGACGGCTTGCTGGCCAGAACATGCCAGGGCAACCACGCCGGTCATCAAGATCAATAGGCGT
>CAZBTV010000066.1:22918-40518 GCA_964494895.1 uncultured Steroidobacteraceae bacterium
AGGATCCAGAATTCGCGCCGTCACGGGGTCAACTCAGGGATAAGGAGCTCATCATGCCCATGGCCTCTGCCGGAAACCAGGTCGCACTCGGCGACAAGCTCTACTTCTTCGCCAGCCCCAACCCCGGCACGACGAAGTGTCTGATCTGGGGCCACGGCGGCCTGCTGCATGGTGATGGCCAGTATGCGCTGCCGGCCGGCACAACGATCCATTACTACGTGCCGCACGGTCAGGCGCGAGTATCGAACCCGACGAGGGCTATCCGCGCCGGTAGCATGGGCCAGGACCCGGGCTTTCAAGTCACTGGGCCGGCCAACATCGAGAACTACCGGCTCCGGAAGGCCGTTGGCAGCGGCTGGAGCGGGGAGGCGTTCTCATACCATGACGTTGAGCAAAAGATGAACGACAACCAGGGCTACGTCGCGCACGTCGGCGGCGACTGGTGCCCGCACGTCGTGTCCGTACGGCGGCGCTTCAAAATGATCGGCAAATCGATCCTGCTAGGCGAGATCATCGATGCGGTGCAGCAGCACGACGCGAACATCGTCGACTTCTACTACGGCGCCTGTCGCGGCGACTACTCCGGCAGCGCCGTGAAGTCGGCGCTGATCCGCACGGCGGTCGAGGTCTTTCGCTGAACGGCGGCCTCATATGTGCCTCACCTGACGGCCCTACTTCGGCTTGCGTGACCATTGCACGCCGACACAAGGCCTATCACATCGCTACGAGCGGCTTACCGGCTCCTCAGCACCGCGGTTGACCGAACGTGCCTCGTGCCACCAACAACCTGCCGGCTCGACAGCCAACAGGCAGAACCCGACCCGAAGCCGTCGTTCACGATAGGCATCGACAAGTCACGAAGTGTGGGTCAGTTCGGCCGCCATAGATGCGAGCTTTGCAACCGTATTCATGTTTCTGGCCGTGCCCAGCTCCGCACCGGGAATCCGAAGTTTTGAATGGGCCATTCGATCACCATAGGAAACGTAAATTTCCCGCACACCGAGTGCGAGCTCCTCGGTACTCCGGCCCTTTAAATTGACCAGAGTGTCTTTTGAGGGAACCTCATGCAGGAATATCGCTACCGTGCGGTTCGGTGCCGCGCGCTTGAACGGATTGTCCTTGTAGACAGCGGCCATCTCCTCGGCTGTACGTATCAGTACACTGATACGTTGGCCGGCATAGCGCTCCAGGCGCCGTTCCAAGGCCGCTCTCACGCCTCGTTCTGCATGCTTACAAGTAAAAACCACGTTTCCCGATGCGATGTAGGTCTTCACGTTGGTGAAACCCGCATCGGCGCACATTGCCGCAAGCTCGGTCATCGGCAGCTTGCCCGTTCCACCAACGTTTACGGCCCGCAGCAGCGCAACGTAATTGGGCACTGGCTATTCCTCGTCACGCCTTGGACACATGCGACAATTTAACATGGCCAATAGCCGATACCGGCAGCTGTGTCGATTGTCCGCTAATGGCCTGAAAGAGGCGGGTTAGTGGACGCCTCTGACCGACCCTCTGCTGTCCTTACATCTGCCGAGCGGGAGGCCGCAATGCGGACGTTCAAGTGTTCGAGCGGAGTGCTATGCGACACATCCCGTCGCCTACCGTATGGGTGCCCGTACTGCCGCCGACGACTGGTTGCCAAGACGGCTTCAAATCCTTAGGGTGGTCGCCATGGGGCTGTATCTATGCGTCTTCAACGAGGCGCGCGACGATGAATATGCTGCTTCGGAGGTCGGTTCATACGCCGACTTTGGCGCATTCCGCGAGGCTGTCGCGCGCCACCTCGTGGCTTCGGACTTCCCAGTTCTTCTCCTGCACTCCGACTGCGACGGCGAATGGACCGTCGAAGAACTCCCTGCTCTGATCAAGGAACTTGATGTGATCGCGGCTGCTTTTGATCGTCTTCCCAGAGCGCTGTATGTACCGTCAAGCCATCCGGCAGTTTCTGTGCCAACCGATGCCAGCACCCTTTCCGAATGCTACGTGGACGTCAACGGTTACAAGCTCGTGGACGCACTCAGACACTTGGCTCGGATCGGAATCGAATTCCACCGCCCCATCTCCTTCAACTAAGGGTAGACAAGACAGCGACTCATTCTGGCGGCATGGGCTGAGGTGTTGAGGTCAGGGTCTTGCCTCTTGCGTTCAAAGGCAGAGCCGACCCAGTCGACCGAAAGCTGTCGTTCGCGAACGCCTCCTTCTGGCCGAACAGGGTCATACCGCAAGATACTGGGGGCATCAATGCCATCAGAGTATAACTTGCGAGTTGACCTACCGGATAAGTCGACCGTCGAGCCACTCATGATTGGCTAGTGTCGGATGTCGCGTCTCTTCGACACAGTCGTTGGCCGCGGGATTCAGATTGAGGCCGCGAACATTCGGATCACACCAGTATTGCGTGACATTTCTGCAATCGATCCGTGGCAGTCCCGGCCGCGCTTTCATTGCCTCCGTTTCGGCGCAATTTTAACCAATACCCTCTGCCGAGCGCTGGGCATACTAGCGTGGTGTCCACAATGACCAGCAACTGAGGGAGAGACTCCATGATTGTAAGAGTATGGCGAGGATGGGCAGACAACATCGCAACCGCAGACCTGTACGAGGAATTCCTCAGATCGACTTTCCTGCCCTCCATTCACTCTATCGAGGGCTACCGGGGAGCCTCGGTCGGACGCCGCAGAGTCGGCCAGGAAATCGAGTTCATGACCATGACCCGTTTCGACTCGCTGGAAGCAATTCGTAAATTCGCGGGGAACGACTTCGAAGCGGCCCACGTGGCTCCTCGTGCACGCGAGCTGCTCTCCCGCTTCGACGCACGGTGCCAGCATTTCGAGTTGGTCGTCGAAGACGCGCCTGGCAGCTGAGGTAGTCTGCGGTGCTTTCCGCACAGGCTGCTTTCGCTTCAGCGTGACCGGCGCATGGCGCGCGCTTAGACTGTTACTAAGCTCATGCCTGGAGAAATTGAGCGCTGCGTCGACTGTTACGTCCGCGATGAAGGGCACGCAGCGGAGGAACTCTGACGGAGAGGTTCTGCGCTTCGTCGACAATCCAGACCGGGAGCAGTTGTTGTTTGCAGGTCAACTCCACGATACGCGCTTTTAGCTCGCGCCAAAGCGCTGCACGGCGACGAGGTGATAAAGCCAAAGATACTTTGAGGACTGCGGGCTACTCATCAGCCAAAAAGCCGCATGTTTTTGTGGCAATGCCTTTCGCTGAGGAAATGGATGACGTGTTTCACTATGGTATACAGGGCGCTGTCAATGCAGCCGGGTTTCTCTGTGAGCGAGCAGACCTATCCAGTTTTACTGGGGATGTGATGGATTGGGTAAAGCGTCGTATTTCCAACGCCACCCTCGTTGTCGCCGATCTTTCCTCGGCGAATCCAAATGTATACCTTGAGGTTGGGTATGCGTGGGGATGTCGAGTACCGACAGTCCTGTTGTCCGGAAATACCAGCGACCTCAAGTTCGACGTAAGGAGTCAGAGATGCATAGTGTACAAATCGATCGAGTCTCTTGAAGATGCGCTAAGCCGTGAATTGAAGTGCCTCACAATGTAGACTTCGACAGCATCGATAGTTGCTGATACCTCAACCCTGCGAAATCGAACTTAACAGTAGTCCGAATTTCGTACACCACCCACGCGTTCAATGCCGCCTCAGCGGCGAAGGCCGTGCGACACGCCGGGGGATGCATCATGCACGACCTGCCCATCGCTAACGGTGCGTCCGGCGCTTTTGACGGCATCGCAAGCTGCCCATCTGCGCCACGACCCGAGCCTGGACCTGTTCGCCGACGCCCAAACCGCATGCAAGATGCCTTCTCAACACTCATGACGCGCTGCGCCGACTAACGTCGCCGACGTCGCGAGCGGCTCGGTTTACAGGCCAACTGCGGACACAATGTCGTCTTGCCTTGCGAACTCGAGCGCACCGCCAATAGAATTGCCAATCCGAAGCAACGTCCCCCACTCCAACAGGGAAATCGTTCAACTCCACCCCAGCGCAACGCACAACGGACGCTCCAAGTTTCATCTGCGTTGAGCTCTTGCCGGTAAGGTCTGGAAAGACACATGACACGAATCGTTGGATGATGAGCTACGCCATCGATGATTCACTGATCCGCGCCCTTCCGGATCTGTCCATGATCGTGCAGGAAGATGGCATGGTGCAGAGCTACATAGGTGGTCGCACGCTACGGATCGCCGATCTACCGGCCGATGGCACGAGCGTGCCTCTCACCACATTCTTTGGCGAGGAGACCACGCGCGATATCAAAAGGCTCATCCGTCGCGTTTTGAAAGCACGCCGTACTGTTATGTGCGTGATCAGGGTGAACGATCTGGAGCGGGATCTGCAAATCTCCCCCCATGGTGTTGGCAGGGCACTCCTCGTACTGCGAAATGTTGGCAATACCAGCGAAAACAGCAGCGACGCCGCGGCAACCGCGCTATCGCCGCCGCAAGTGTTGGAGCGGGATGAGATTTTTCGCATTGCTCAACAAATGATCTCCGATGGACGGTTACTCGATCGGTGCGTGGGACTCGCCCTGGTGCGGCTAGGGCGCCTCCCGGGACTTGAGAAAGTCTTGGGACGGAGGCATGGCGAGCATCTCCTCCAGTCCGCCGCGACCGGATTGGAGCGACTGTCGCGTAAACCTGCGGCCCGCGGCGTCCCCACACTGCGCACCGGACGCTATTCGACCGACACCCTGCTTGCGATGATTGGTCCGGTTTACGATCGAGACGCGCTCGCCCCTTGGACCGAAGATATTCGCATGGCATTTGCCCAGCCAGTTGATCTGGGCGGAAGAAGCTACGAGCTCGATCCAAGCTTAGGCGTGGTGGTCGCGCCGGCTGACGGGACCGGTTTGGAGCAACTGTTGACGCGGGCCGAGATCGCGCTGGCAGAGGCGGTGACCACTGGGCAACCGGTCCAGTTCTTCTGCGCCGACATGGGACTGTCCTCGCTGGCCCGCCTCGACATGCACGATGAGATCCGCTGGGCCCTCGAACGCCAGCAATTTCTGCTTCATTATCAGCCTCGCGTGGAGCTGTGCTCTGGGCGGGTTGTCGGATTGGAAGCTCTGCTGCGATGGCGGCATCCTTCGCGTGGGTTGCTTGCGCCGCCGAGCTTTATCGCTCTCGTCGAAGCAACAGTACATGCGGAAGGGATCGGTCGGTGGGTATTGGACCAGGCCTGTCAGGACCTGCGAGTCCTCGATGAGCATGGGCTCGCCCACATCGCGATCTCGGTCAACGTGAGTCGCCGGCACTTCAGCTCTGAGGGTTTGGTGCGCCATATCGACGCTGCCGCTGCCGCGGCCGGCGTGAATCAGGGTCGGTTGGCACTCGAACTGACGGAGCGCACGCTTGCCGGCGAGTTGCCTATCGACACTGTGATTGAACCGCTGCGCGCGAGCGGAGTACGCCTCGTCATAGACGACTTTGGCTCTAAGCCGATCTCGCTGCGGCGTATTGCCGACCTCCCTCTGTTGGCTGTCAAGATGGAAGCTGCCATGGTTCGCGACATCGAGTGGTCCGCTGCGGCGCGTAAATTGTGTGCAGCCGCGATCGATTTCGCGCGCGGGCTCGGGGTCACCGTCGTGGCGAAAAATGTTGAAAATGCGACCCAGCGCGATTTCCTGACCGCACGCGGGTGTCACGAGGCGCAGGGACTTCTGTTCGGCGCTCCGGAACCTCTCCCCGCCGCGATCGACAAGCTGCGCAAGTCGCCGCGGCACTCCTAACACGGATCTGAAGCTGCACAAACACTTCAGGTCGGCATTGCAACATCAGACCCCAGTACCCGCAGCGCGCGGACCTCGTGCGCCCGAGCCGCGAGACTACTGAATCTGCAGACCAGAAGCAGCGCGGCGGCCTCAGCCCTCACCCCTGCCTTGGCAAGGCAGTCGGGCTGAGTTCCTCTGCGCGGATATTCTCGCGTGTGCGGGGACCGTGTCGCGAAGCCCTGAGGAATTGCCATTCCAGGGAGGCGGCTGCAAGCGGCCGGGCCAGCAGAAAGCCCTGTGCCTCGTTGCAGCCGCGGGCGCGCAGCCACTCCAACTGCCCGGTGCGCTCGATGCCCTCTGCGGTCACTATGATTCCCAGGCTGGACCCGAGTGACAGGATCGCGTTGGCGACCGCCGCATCACCGGCCTGGCGATCAACGTCGTGTACGAATGCCTTGTCGATCTTGATCCGATCGGGCGGAAAGCGTGTGATGTACGCGAGCGACGAGTACCCCGTGCCGAAGTCATCCAGAGCGATGCGGCAGCCGAGCTCCCGGAACCGGCCAAGGGCCCCGCGGACCTTCGCGGAGTCCTGGACCAACAATGACTCGGTGATCTCGATCTCGATGAGCGATCCCGGTACACCGGCAGCGGCGCATTCTTCTTCCACGATCCGCGCTGGATCCCCATACAACAATTCCTTGCCCGAGACATTGATCGCAACCGGGACCGCGATACCCTGATCCAACCACTGCCGCAGCTGACGGCAGACCGTGCGCACGACCCAACTGCCCATTTCGAGGATCAGGCCGCTGTCTTCGGCGATTTCGATGAACCGGGTCGCCGCCACGTCCCCATGCTCCTCATCACACCAGCGCAGCAGTGCCTCGACACCGGCGAGCCGATGCTCGTGCACCATGAACTTCGGCTGATAAACCAGCTGCAGGTGGTTCTCCTGAACCGCGCGCCGCAACCGCGTTTCCAGATCGAGCCAATCGCGCAGCCGGCTGCCGATGGCCGGCGTATACATGGCTACCGAAGCCGCACCGGTGGTCTTGGCGTGATACATGGCCGTATCCGCATGCTTCAACACGGTGCTGACATCGGGTCCGTCGTCCGGGTAGACGGCGAGCCCGATACTCGGAGCGGAGTAGAACTCGAGCCCCTCGTAATGGATGGGCCCCTTGAAGGCAGCGCGACAGGCATCGGCGATTCTGACAGCGAACGCCCGTGCCTGCGTGTCGCGCACCAGAATGACAAATTCATCGCCGCCGAAACGGGCTACCGAGACGTGCGCGGCTTGCCGCTCGAACTCACTCAGAGTCGCCCTCAGCCTGTCGGCAACGGTTCTCAGGACGGCATCGCCCACGGAGTGGCCGAAAGTATCGTTGACTCGCTTGAAGCTATTGAGATCCAGATAGATGATCGCGGAACTGTGCTGGAGCCGGCCGGCCTCGTCGAATAAGCGCTTCGCAATTTCGAGGCAACGCTGCCGGTTGGGAAGGCCGGTGAGCGGATCGAAATACGCGAGCCGCTCGATCCGCTCCGCAGCCGCGGCGTTGCGCAGAATGTATTCGAGACGCCGTGGTAGCAACGTCCAGTTCACAGGCTTGGAGATAAAGTCGGTGGCGCCTGCTTCAAAGGCGCGGCCGATCGCGATGGCGTCCTCATGCCCCGTCACCATGACGATCGGAACAGTCGAAAAGCGCGGCTCAGCCCGCAGGCGCTTGCAGACGCCATAGCCGTCCAGCCCCGGCATGTCCACATCCAACAGAACGATGCTGACAGGACGCGAGAGAGCGGCTGCAAGGGCCTCCGTCCCGTTGTCGTATGGCAATGCCAGGAGCCCGAGCTTTTCGACGGACTCGGCCAGGAGAACCCGGCCGAGATCTTCGTCATCGGCAATGATTGCGACCGGCTGGGGTGCAGGCGCGGGACTTAGGCACTGGCTCGTAGTCTCTGACACGTCAACTCCTCGATCAGCGCTGGATGCGCTGTTTCCAACCTGCTGTGTAATTCACGCGCACCGCAGGCATCACCCTCGGCGCAAACGGCTTCGAGTTGCCGCACCTGGCTCGCATAGACCAGCGCGCCAACGTTGGCCGCGGCGGATTTCAATTTGTGCGCGAGCGCGCGGGCCGCTTGCCAGTCGGAGCGCTCGAGCGCGGTCCGCAATTGAGCGAGACCTTCTGTCGAGCTCGCCTGAAACAGCTCGACCAGCTTTGGATACAAACCAGGCCGCAGCGCCTGCAAACGCGCAACCGCCGCCTCATCCAAACTCGAAGCGGGCTCGACGGTGGTTGGGCGCGTTGGCTGTGGATCGGCAGCCTCACTTGCGAGGCCGGCACGGATTGGCCCCACGACGGATTTCGTGGCGGGAGCGTTGAGCCAACGCCGCAGAACTTGCGCGCAGTCCTTTAACGTGTAGGGTTTGGTCAACAGATCGTCGATGCCCGCGAGGAGACACTTTTCTCGGTAGCTGTTGGCATCGTGAGCGGTCAGCGCGACGATCGGAATAGGTTGGCGTGTCCCATCGCGTTGCCGGATCAGCGCTGTCGTGGCAAACCCGTCCATGCCCGGCATGCTCAGATCCATCAGGATCAAATCGAAACGCTCGGCCGCGTGACGCGCGACCGCCTCCGCCCCGTCCTTGACCCACACGCACGTGCAGCCCAGGAAAGAAAGATAGCCTTGGGCCACCTCGGCATTGACAGGCTCGTCCTCGACGAGCAAAACATGTCCGGCAGGCACATCGCCTGGCGGGAAGGTGATCGAGGCGGTAGAAGGAACAGTCGGTGCGCCCAAAGCGCTCGCCACGGCCTCATAGAGCGCATCCCTCTGCACGGGCATGAGCACGATGCGCCCGCTCGCGGCGAGGGGCTTCAAATCCTCCGAGTCCAGTTCGGTCGTGGTAGTCACAACGACGACGCCCCGATGCGGTTCCGCGATGCCCGACTGACGCGCATATTCTCGATAGCCGCTCGCGTCCGTGATGACGATTTGCTCCCGTCCGCGGGAGTTGACATCGAGTTGGGAATCGATGGATACGGTCAGGCCAAGCGCTTGTGCGTAACGCGATAGTGACTCCGCGAGCGCCGGACGACGAGTGAGGATGCTCACGTGAGCAGATTGCAGAGTCCGCGCGTGCACCATCGGCAACGGGTCGGCGACCACGAGTGGCAGAGAGACGTGGAACGTCGAGCCTACCCGGAGCCGGCTCTCGACGCGCACCGTCCCGCCCATCAGCTCCGCAAGCTCGCGGCAGATAGCAAGCCCGAGTCCGCTGCCGCCGAAGCGTCGCGTGGTCGACTCATCCGCCTGAGTAAACGGCTCGAAGATCTTAGCGACTGTCGCGGCATCCATCCCGATGCCGGTATCGGTCACCACGAAGTCGACCGTGGCGCGGTCAGACTCGAGCCTGACGATGTTTGCGCGCACGACGATTTCACCGGCTTCGGTGAATTTGACCGCGTTGCCGATCAGATTCATCAGGATCTGCCGGATCCGCAGCGGGTCGCCCAGCAGGCGTCCGGGTTGTTCCACGAGCGGGCACGCTATGAGCGCGATCCCTTTGCTATCGGCCGCTCCGCCGAACAGACTTGCGCACTCCTCCATGATCTTGCACAGGTCGATCGGCAGTTCCTCCAGCGCGACCTTGCCGGCCTGCACTTTGGACAGATCCAACAGATCGTTCACGATCTGCAACAGAACCTGGGCCGAAGAGCGGATCGTCTGCGTGAGGCGTGCCTGGGTGGGGGACAATCCGGTGCGGGCGAGCAACTCCGTCATGCCCACGACCCCATTCATCGGGGTACGCAGCTCATGGCTCATGCGATCGAGAAAGCTGCTCTTGGCCTTCGCCGCCTCCGCGAGCTGTCGGTTGCTCTCGAGCAGCTCATGCGTTCGTTGCTCCACTTCCCTTTCCAGCCGTCGGCCTTCGCTCACCATGCGTTGGAGCTTGAGTCGGTGCAGACGTACACACCAGAGGACGGTTAGAAGCACCGCCGTGGTGTACGCGGCATAAGCCCAGGGGGACTTCCAGGGAAGCGGGTCGCGATGGAGCGTGAGGCGCAAAGGCAGCCCGCTCCAGGCGGAGTCGGAGTTGGCGCTACGAACCTCCAGCAAGTGATCACCCGAATCGAGATTGGTCAAGGTGATTCGATGTTGGGCGCCAACGTCGATCCACCGGTCAGCGAGGCCGGCGATCCGATAAGACAGGCGGTTGTATTTCGGAGATGTGAAGTCGAGGACACCGAAGTCCAGCGAGACGATGCTCGCCCGATGATCGAGCGCGATCCGCTCGAGCTGCCAGTAGGGAGTGCGGCTGGGAAGAGGAACGCCGAGGACCTCCAGGTGCGTGAGAACCACTCGTGGGGGCCGTCGGTTTTCCGAGAGTCTCGCCGGGTCGAAAATGTTGAATCCGCCAGGCCCGCCAAAACAGAGTCGACCATCACGCAGCCGGTGGTAGGCGCCAAAGTCGAACTCTTCCCCTTGGAGACCGTCCTCCCGATGGAAAGTCTTTACGCTTCCCGTCTCGGGATCAACGCGCATCAGCCCCGCAGATCCGCTCAGCCATAAGCGTCCGCTCGCATCGGAGAGGATGCCATACAGGGTGTTGCTCGAGAGCCCCTGCTTCTGCGTCAACCAGTCGAACCGGATCGATTCTGGAGAGGCTGTGGACCCGACGACGCGTGCAAGCCCACCGGTCGTGGCGATCCACACGCGCCTATGGGCATCGACCATTACGGCGTAGACTGTGTTGGACGGCAATGAGCCCGGGTCGCCCGGCCGGCTGTGGTAACTTCCTACTACTGTGCCGTCCGCACGCGCCAGATTGAGGCCGCTGCCGTCCGTGCCGATCCACAGGTTCCCGTCCGGATCTTCCGCAAGCGCGCTGACATTGGGGCCACTGACGGCGCCGGCCTCGGAGCTGCCGTAGGGGAGCTGACGCACCCGACCGGTTGCCGCATCCAACACATTCACACCGCCCCCGAAGGTTCCGACCCAGATATGGCCGTTGCGGGCCTCGAGCATCGACATGATCCCCGCGGCGCTCAGAGCATGCGGGTCGCCTGCCTTGATGGGGATTGTTTCCAGATGTCCGTCCGGAGTGAGCTTACTCAACCCTTTGGACATCGTGCCAATCCACAGGGAGCCGCGATGATCCTCGAGGAGCGACATGACGCGGTCATCCCCGAGCACGTTATGGGTGGATACGAAGGACTGCAGCGGCACCACCTTCCCACTTTGAAGGTCAAGTTGGCTGAGTCCGCCGCCCAATGTACCGATCCAGACCTTCCCTCCGGGGGCGTCCGCGAAGGCCGTAACCAGGCGGCTCCCCAACCACTCCGGTCGACGCCCGCCCAACTCCCAACTGCGCGGGTCCCAGCGGCTCACTCCGCCGGTGCGTGTGCCGATCCACAGCAGTCCACTCTGGTCCTGGTAGAGAGACATGATGAACGAGTCCCGCAGAGATTCGGGATCGCTCTTGTCATGACGATAGTGACTGAACTGCCCTCTCGTGCCCTCCAGCAGATCCAACCCCTCCGCGGTGCCCACCCAAAGCCGTCCTGCCCGATCTTCCAGGATCGCGCGCACGTGATCGCTGCTCAAAGACTCAGCGCTGCGGGAATCGTGACGAAAGCTCTGCAGCACGCGACCCGCGCGGTCGATCCGTTTCAGGCCGGAATCCAAGGTGCCGACCCAGACGGAGCCGGATGCGTCTTCGAGTAGGGACGTTATCTGGGCCGTACCCAGGCCGTCGGGACTGTTCGCGTCCGCCTCGAGATGAGCGAATGCGCGCCGCTGCGGCAACCAGAGGTCTAGACCGGATTCGGTGCCCACCCAGACCGTCCCCCCTCGGCCTGCGGCGAGAGTCAGAATGCGATCGTTTCTGAGAGAGCCGGGGTCATCGCCCCGATGCCGCAGGTGCTCGACCCGCCCCGATGCGGGATCGAGAATGTCGATCCCCTGGTCGCTGGTACCAATCCAGATGTGGCCTTGTGAGTCGATGAGCAGCGTGTGCACGGAATCACTTGCCAGCGAGGCAAGGTTCCTCGGATCGTGCCGATAGACGGTAAACTCATCTGTCTCCCGATGCCAGCGAGCAATGCCGGCATCCTTCACGGCAACCCACAGGTCGTGATGCGCGTCTTCGACGATCTGATAGATGAAGTTGCCAGGAAGTCCGCCTCGAATGTCAGGCGATGAGGCGTACCGCAGCAGCTCGTACCCGTCGAAACGGATGAGACCCTCCTCAGTCCCAAGCCACACGAACCCCTGAGTATCCTGCAACGTCGTCATGACACTGCCCTGCGCAAGACCATCGGAGGTGGTCAGGT
This sequence comes from uncultured Steroidobacteraceae bacterium, assembly GCA_964494895.1. Classification (GTDB taxonomy): domain Bacteria; phylum Pseudomonadota; class Gammaproteobacteria; order Steroidobacterales; family Steroidobacteraceae; genus 13-2-20CM-66-19. Next base: position 34,986 of record CAZBTV010000066.1, read on the forward strand.
GCTGGAGAATGAGCGCTGTCGGCTCGGCACCCTGCACAGCGACTCGCAGCGCTGAAACGAAGCACCACGTTGCGAAAAGCGACCACCGGCTCCACGCTCTTGCGGATGGATGTCGGCTCACGAGCCCACGATTCACGACGTCGAACCGCCGGTGTTGACTCAGATCACGCGGTGGTCACTGATTGCGGATCCAGGGGACTACCGGAGCCGGACTGGTCGATGTGACCGACCCGGGTTGTGAGGTCGTCCACCAGGGGACTGACTTCGTCCACGTGTAACCCTTGGTCCAGGTATATCCTTTCGTCCAGGTATACCCCTTGGTCCAAGTATACCCCTTAGTCCAGGTATATCCCTGACTCCAGGTGTAACCTTCGCTCCAGCTATAACCTTGGTTCCACGGATAAGAACTCGACCATGTCAGACCATCACCAGGGAGCGGTGTACCCCAGCTCGACCCGTACATGTTCATGATGTAGTAGTTGCCATTGGCATCCCGATTGGCCGGGCCTCCAAAGTGAACTGTGCCCGCCAGATCCGCGTTGATATCGAGACCGATGTTGGCGCAGCCGGTCGCCGAGCTGTTGACGGCGGCAACCGCGTTGATGAGACCCGCCCCCTGTTGGAACACACTGTACGCAAGGTAGCCCTGGGAGTTGATGGCTGGACGCGCCGATACCAGCAGACGACACTTCACCTGATCGGGCGTGAGCGTCGGATCAGATTGGAGCATCAGGGCAACCACCCCGGTCGTGACCGCAGCGGCCTGCGATGTACCCGACATGGTAAAGAGCTGCTCCACGACCATCATCGAGTTGGGGTCAATGTTCGCCAGATAGCTCGCGCTGGACATCGAGGCGGTCATGTGACCGCCAGGCGCAACCACCTCCGGTTTGACGAAGCCTTCGAACGTCGGTCCCGTCGAGGAGAATGAAGCCAGTCGGTCGTCGGTGGCAATGTACGGCGTGTAGTTGTCCGTCAAGGCACCCACGGTCACGACGTAGGGCACGTTGCCTGGAACATCGATCGTCATCGGATTCGGGCCTTCGTTGCCGGCGGCGGCGACGACGACGATGCCTGCGCGCCACGCGGCCATCACCGCCTGATCGAGCGGATCGTCCCAGTAAAAGGACTGAGGCGGCGCGCCGATGGAGAGATTCAGAACCCGGATGTTATACTTTGCCCGATTCGCCACGATCCAATTGATACCCGAAATCACATCGACGTAGCGGCCGGCACCGGTGCCGTCGAAAGCCCTGACAATGACGAGGTTGGCCCCTGGAGCGATGCCGAGGTAACCACCGGCGAGGTTCTGCGCCCCGCTCGCGGCAATGCTGGTCACGTGCGTGCCGTGCCCATAAGGATCGCCGTTGACCGAACCGGCGCCCCCGTTCACCACGTCGAGGCTCGCAAGCACGCGCCTGCCGTAGTTCTGACTCAGATCCTGCCAGAGTCCGGTGTCGAGAACAGCGATCGTGACTCCTTTGCCGGTCACACCCGCTCGCTGCAGCGTGTCGGCGCCGACCAACATTGGATAATTCGTCTGATACGTCAGTGTCAGCGCCAAGGCGCCCGATCCGTCCTGAGTTGCGGTATTGGCGCTCAGGGTCGTCACTACAGGGGTCGTAACTGTGCTGACCAGCGGATTCGTCACGACAGTCGAGACGACTGGCGTCGTCAGGCTGGTCGTTGTCGTGACCAAAGGGTTCGTGGCAAGAGTTGAGTTCGTTGAACTGGTCAGGTTGCTGGTCGTGGATATGACCTGATTGGTGAGAGTGCTGCCGGATGAGAGCAGCTGTCTCGTCAGAACCGCCTTGTCCTCATACACCCGTATACCAGCTTGCGCACGCAGCGCGGCGGCTTGGCTAGCGCTCAGCCGAACGACCACCGCGTGTATTATGTCGAGTTGCCGCTCAATCGGAGCACGTATGTTCCGCAGGCTTTGACGCGCCGCCTCCAGTGACGCGGCTTGCACTATATAAACCGACGTTCCGGACGTGGACAGACCTGGCGAGGCGGTTGATGCCCCTCGCACTGCGGCAGTGCTGGTTACAACCAGTGCGAATGACAGCACTGCGATGAGGGATGAAGCGTATTGCGAGGTTCGCATTTTGTATTCTCGAGTCGGGATTTCTTGGGCCCGCGTCGCAGGGGCATCGTGCGCGGACTGTGATCCCGTTCGCGGTGAGAGAGGTCCCACGACCTTGGCCGGTTAATGTGACCGACATCAAATAATGGCGTGTGTTAAGTAGCAGCTGCAGGCATGTGAGCTGTGTGAGCTGCGATGCACAATGCGGGCTCACACCTCGACATTGCCTCACCTCATTCGACTGCCGCCGCGATCGCCGAACGCTTCGTGCGATCATATAGAGTCCGAATGTTTGAGCCGAATGATCTTTTGCGGCGGCCCGCGGTGATGGCGCGGCGCTCGATTTCAACAGCAGAAGGGATCCAACTCTTTTGCTCGAGGAACTGCAAGAAGGCGCGCGCCGATACCTTGCGGCAGCAATCCGGTAGCAGGAAGCTGGCGCGAGCGATCTTGGTCCTCCGACTGCGCTGAAACTGCGGGGGTAACCTGACTATGGCGACTTGAAAGTCTGACGCAATTTAGTTCTGTATTGAACGTCGCCAGCGGCGTGACTGATGAAGAATGTGCGACCAGGATGCATTATGAAGAGCTACGCCCGAGTCGCCTTCTACTCAAAATCGCGGTCACGACAGGATGGTAGAACGCGTGGCAACTCGCCGCCTTTTGAGGCTGGCTTTTGGAGTCCCCCTTACGCCTTCCTACGTGCTGATGTGGTGTCCAGCCTGATTTCTTGGTCACTAAGAATATGCAGCGGCCTGCGCGGCACGCGGGTATCAGGATCGCAGCGTCGGATTGAGTTACTCACAGGCGATGCGCGATTCTGGCGGCGGCATCTTTGGACGTGACGACTGGATAGACTTCGAATTCGACAATGTCGCTCCAGTTCGCGATCCACAGATCGAGAAGCCTGGGGTCTGTTGTTTCCATAAGTTGGAAGCATCGCTCGAATTTCTCGTCGACCCAGCTCGAAACATATTGCAAGCCGTCTGGAGCCATTCGCCCGTGGTCGCGAAATCGTCGATAGATTGGCAACGGATCCGCGTCTTTGAAATGTTCAACAATCATAAACAGCATGGGCGCTCCCCAGAAATGCAACGGATGGCGGTGATGGGCCAGGAACGGAAATGATTCAGGAGTATACGGCGTGCCCCCTACAACTCCAAGGCATCCATCTTCGGATTCCCATAAACATCATCTTCTCCCGGATAACGCAACTCGCTCTCGAACCTCCCGGTCTCCCTCGCCAGCGTCAAGATGAGACTCTCCCCGGCTGGCACGGTCTTGGGCCGTCGTCCGTATAGTCCCAGCACGTTTCGAACGACTGCTGCCGTCTATTTTGCCGATCGAGCCGGTCCAGGAATTCTCAGTTACATGAGCTGGGAGGCGCGACCGGCATTCGCGTACACTTGGCTGACAACGTTGGGTTCTCCCGCTGTAGTTCGACGGCCGGTTCGAGTTTGAACGTCTCACAACAGCCAATGACCGGACACTCCACAGACGTTCCTCAGATTTCCGGCTAGCTGTCACTCACGTCTATGCCGAGCGCGGGCTTGCGGGCCTTGCGGGGGGTGGAGTCCTTTTTCTTCGCCCTCCTATACCTTTAGGAGCGGCGGCCCGAAGCAAGCGGCGGAAAGTTGGGCATTCCATGTGGCTGGGAGCGGGGCAGGCTGCGGCGTGGCGCAGGCCATCACGCGTAGCGGTCAGCTTCCGGATCGTCCTGTCGAGCTCCTCTGCCTTTGCCGTGAGTTGCCGCCGGTCTATGCGCGGCCGACCGTCCGGGGCGAACATGCGCGCGATCTCATCAAGAGAGAAGCCAGCGTCGCTGCCGAGCGCGATCAGCGCGAGCCGCTCCAGCACTCCGGGATCGAATAGCCGGCGCAGACCGCGCCTTCCGATCGAGGCGATCAATCCTTTCTCCTCGTAGAACCTGAGCGTAGAAGCGGGGACCCCGGAGCGCTGCGCGACCTCTGCAATATCCACGTCTCGGAACCCTCTTGACTTCAAGTCGACTTGAAGTGGCAGAGTGCAACTTGTGATTCGCAAAGGCAAGCGACGGGAGTTGATTGTGGGAGATGCTACGCGACAGGTCGATGATGAGCAGGCAGCGCTCTGGAATGGCTCGGCGGGGCGCGCCTGGGTCGATATGCAGGACGTGCTCGATCAGGCGCTGAAGCCGATGGAGGATCTGCTCGTTGAGGCGGTGCTCACCAGCGGATCTGTCCCCAGGAGCCGCGTGCTCGACGTCGGCTGCGGTACGGGGAGCACTACGTTCGCCGTTGCGCGTCGACTTGGGCACAACGGACGCTGCGTCGGCATCGATATATCGGAGCCGATGATTAATGCAGCCCGAAGGCGTACCGAACGGCAAGGGGCGCAGACAAGCTTCATCCATGCCGACGCGCAGACCTACACATTCGAGCCTTCAAGCTTCGACGGGATCATTTCGCGCTTCGGCGTGATGTTCTTCGACCACCCTGCCCAGGCTTTTCGAAACCTACGTCGCGCGGCCACAGGCGACGCCGAACTGCGGTTTATCGTTTGGCGAAGTCCCGAGGAGAATGCGTTCATGACGACGGCCGAGCGTGCCGCAGCTCCACTCCTGCCGAATCTCCCTGCCCGTCACGCCAATGCGCCAGGGCAGTTCGCCTTTGCCGACCGAGACCGGGTCTACACCATCCTCGCGGAGAGCGGCTGGACCGAGATCGCGGTCCGGCCGATTGACCCTCCGTGCACCTTTCCCGAGAAGGAGTTGGTCCGCTACCTGACCCGGCTCGGTCCTTTGGGCAGAGTCCTCGATCAAGCAGACGAGCGAACTCGCACGCAGGTCATCGAAAAGACTCGCGCGGCTTTCGATCCGTATGTGCACGGCGCTGACGTCCGCTTCACTGCAGCCTGCTGGATGGTCTGCGCTCGAGCGTAGTTAGAGTTTGTTTCGAGCTAGCCCGGTACGCGCCCGCGACCCTGTCGGAAGTGCAACTGATCTGCGCTCCTCAGCCGTCGATGTTCGGATCTTTCGCTCAAGGAACCCTCCACCACCTTGACGCCGAAGGGGGATCGTTGAAGCCAGCGCCAGGCGAACTGTAATCGATGAGCCCTGACGGGCTTCTTCGAAAGTCACGCGGGCGAAACGCATCGGGCTGCGCGCAGCATCCGAATCGAGTGCTGGCTTTTGTACACGATCCCGCTCCCCGGGGTCCCGCGGCCAGTGGCCCTCGCGCCGCAACACCTTGCGCCAGTAATACAGGGACGCCGGCGCCATCCCGTGGTTGCGCGCATACGCGCACAGCGCTTCGCCGGAGGACTGCCAGGCCCTCATGTGCTCGAGCCATTGCGCAAACCTGTGTTCTCGATCTTCTCGCCTCGACATGCCGCTCTCCTGGGGTGGAAAGCAGCCACATCATCAAACTACGGCCAACATGGACAGGGCGTGGAAGTTCGAGCGCTTAC
>CAZBTV010000067.1:0-40253 GCA_964494895.1 uncultured Steroidobacteraceae bacterium
ACGCTGCTTGCGAGAATCGGTCCGGAGGAGCTCGAAGAGTATCTGCGCGGCTGCGGGTATGAGCCGTTTTTCGTGGCGGGCGATGATCCGCGCCAGATGCACCAGCTCATGGCGGGCACTCTCGATTCGATCATTCCTCACATTCGCGAGATCCAAGCCGAAGCACGTTCAGCGGGTTTCAAGCGGCGCCCGGCCTGGCCGGCGATCGTGCTGCAGACTCCGAAAGGTTGGACTGGACCGAAGGTGGTGGACGGCAAGCCTGTCGAAGGCACCTGGCGCGCGCATCAGGTTCCGATGGCCGAGGTCCGGTCGAATCCGCAACACCTGAGGCTTCTGGACGAATGGATGCGCAGTTACCGCCCGGAGGAGTTGTTCGACTCCAGCGGACGGCTTCGACCCGAGCTCGCCGCGCTCGCGCCCAAAGGCGCGCGCCGGATGGGTGCCAATCCTCATACCAACGGTGGCCTGCTCCTTCGCGACCTGCGACTGCCGGATTTTCGCGAGTACGCGGTCGACGTACCTCGGCCTGGCGCCGTGGACGCAGAAGACGCCCGTGTGCTCGGTCAGTTCGTGCGTGACGTCGTCAAGCTCAATCAGAACCCGAGGACCTTCCGCGTCTTCGGTCCGGATGAGACCGAATCGAATCGCCTGGGCGCCGTGTTCGAAGTCAGCAACCGGCAGTGGACCGCGCAGGTCCTCCCGACCGATGAGCATCTGGCGATACAGGGCAGCATCATGGAAGTCCTCAGCGAGCACCAATGCCAGGGCTGGCTCGAAGGCTACCTGTTGACTGGCCGTCACGGGCTGTTCAACTCCTACGAAGCCTTCATCCACATCGTCGACTCCATGTTCAACCAGCACGCGAAATGGCTGAAGGTCACCCGCAACATCCACTGGCGGCAGCGGATAGCTTCGCTCAATTACCTGCTCGCCTCGCACGTGTGGCGCCAGGATCACAACGGCTTCACTCACCAGGACCCCGGCTTCATTGACCACGTAGTCAACAAGAAGGCGGACATCATCCGCGTCTACCTGCCGCCTGATGCCAACTGCCTGCTGTCAGTCGCCGATCACTGCTTCCGTAGCCGCCACTACGTCAACGTCATCATCGCTGGTAAGCACCCGGCACCGCAGTGGCTTGACATGCGCGCAGCGATCACACATTGCACGGCTGGTATTGGTATCTGGGAATGGGCTAGCACGGATCGGGGAGCCGAGCCCGACGTCGTGATGGCTTGTGCTGGTGATGTACCGACGCTGGAGACACTCGCGGCGACGAAGCTGCTTCGTGACTACTTCCCTGAGTTGAAGATCCGCGTGGTCAACGTCGTTGATCTGATGAAACTCCAGCCGGCGAGTGAACACCCACACGGGCTTTCGGACCAGGACTTCGATGATCTGTTCACGCGGGACAAGCCAATCATCTTCGCGTTCCACGGTTACCCCTGGCTGATCCATCGGCTGACATACAGGCGGACCAACCATCGTAATCTGCACGTACGAGGCTACAAGGAAGAGGGCACGATCTCCACGGCGTTCGACATGACCGTGATGAACGATCTGGATCGCTTTCACTTGGCCGCAGACGCGGTCGACCGACTTCCACAGCTTCAGGCACGCGCCGGCTATGTGAAGCAAATGCTCCGCGACAAGTTGACCGAGCACCGTGAATACATCTGTGCACAGGGCGAGGACATGCCGGAGATCCGCAACTGGCGCTGGGAGGCGTAATAACCTGCTGGCGCTACCTGAAGTTGCGAGATGCATCATGAGTACGTCACACCAACCGATGGATGAGTTGTTGCCACAAATCTTCCTGGCCCGGCACGGCGAGACGGCGTGGACCCTGACGGGTCAACATACCGGTCGGACCGATCTGCCATTGACTCCGGTGGGGGAACAGAACGCTCGCCGGCTGGGCCAGCGGTTGTGGGGATTGGAGCCCGCGAACGTGCTCACGAGTCCGCTCCAACGTGCCCGCCGGACCTGCGCTCTGGCGGGCTTTGGCGCGATGGCCAGCATTGATCCGGATCTGGTCGAGTGGGATTACGGCGCTTATGAGGGCAAGACCCCCGCGGAAATTCGCAGCGAGCGCCCCGGATGGGAGATCTTCCGCGACGGGTGTCCAGGCGGAGAGTCGCTGGCTGAAGTCGCAGCTCGCGCCGACCGTGTTATCGCGAGGCTACGCGTCCTCGGTGGAAAGGCACTCGTCTTCTCCAGCGGTCATCTGATTCGCGTGCTTGCCGCGCGGTGGCTGGGTCTCGATGGGGCGGTGGGCCGTTATCTGTTTCTCGATACGGCCGCGATTTCCATTTTGGGCTATCAACGCGATCTCACCGAGCCTGTTATCCGTCTCTGGAACGATTGCCGTCACCTCGAGCGCGATCCTCCTCAACTCACGGCGCTGCGCTAAGCATTTCGCGCGCGCCCGAAGGCGTCCCTGCGGCCCCACCTTCCGGGCACGTCGAGGATTTCGATCCGGCCAATGTCTTGCGGCAGCGCTGGTTCGACGATCAAGTGCTTCCCATCGGACTCGAGTCCCAACAATGCCCGCAGCAGCAGCAGAGGCGCACCCGTTGCCCACGCCTGCGGACTACAGGCCGTGGGGTATTCAACAGGATACTTCGTGCGCTGGCGCGAGTACCCGGCGAAGGCCTCCGGCAGCCGATAATTGAAGAACTCTGCGGCTTGCAGCATTCCACGCGCGATGAGCGCGGCCTCCGCGCGGTACCCGTAACGCTGCAGTCCCCAGGCGATGAACGAATTGTCGTGCGGCCACACCGCACCTACGTGGTAACCGATAGGGTTGTAAGAGCCTTCCCCTTCCGCCATGGTACGCACCCCCCAGCCCGAGAACAGCGCATCACTCATGAGGTGCTCGACGCAACGCCTCGCCTTGTCTTCTGCCGCGATCCCGCTCCACAAAAGGTGTCCAATGTTGGACGTGAGGGAGTCGATCTTGCGTTTATTGCCATCGAGTCCCAGCGCGAAGAAGCCCCGCTCGGGTAGCCAGAAATCTTCGTTGAAGCGCCGCTTGAGGTCAGCCGCCTGCCGCTCGAGTGTGGTGGCCCAGATCGCGTCGTTCCAGAGCTCACGTGCCAGGCGAGCAGTGCGAAGCTTGGCGTCATAGGCGTATCCTTGAATCTCGCAGGTGGCTATTGGAGTGACCGCAAGGGTACCGTCCGCGTAGGCGATGGAGTCCCAGGAGTCCTTCCAGCACTGATTTTCCAGCCCTTTCCGACTGCGGCGCTGGTATTCGATGTAGCCGTCGCCGTCTCGATCTCCGTGGCAATCAATCCAACTCATGGCGGCTCGCGCCTCCGGCTCGAGCGAACGAACCAGATCACGGTCCCCGCTCCAGCGCTCGTACTCCTCCATGAGAATCAGGAAGAGTGGTGTGGCATCCGCTGAGCCGTAATAAGGGGAATGAGGCAACTCCTCGAATGCCGTCAGCTCCCCGAGACGCAGCTCATGGGCGATCTTGCCCGGTTCAGCATCCCGAAACGGGTCATCACAACGAGCCTGCAACAGCGCGAGGGACCGCAACGTCGTGGCTGCGAGCTCCGGCGCGAACGGCAGCGCCTGAAAACTGGCGAGCAGGCTGTCACGCCCGAAAATAGCCATGAACCAGGGCAAGCCAGCCGCGGGCAACGCACCCTCCAGGACGGGGGTTCTGAAGCGCAGGGCCGCAAGATCGATGAGACTGCGGCGACAGATTTGCTCGAGGGGTCGCCAGGAGCTGGACAGCCTCGGTGCACTCTCCAGCCACTGTCGCAAATTCTCCGCGAGCTCCGGGCGCGCTTCGCCCTCGGCGCTGTGTACATGGTGGACTCGCGACGGCCCGCCTCGACCGAGCTTCCTGACCGCGGCAACATCCAGACAGGTAGCCCATTGGCCCTGGGGTTCGAGTTGGACCCTGAACTGCAAACCGCCGGCCTCTATGCTGGCAGGAACACTGCTGGTTATCTGCGTCTCACGGCAAAAGCGCTCGCGGCGATAGCCAAGGGTGAGTCGTCCATCGGCTTCAGCGCGCCGATAGAACTGTCCGTTCGCCTTCAGATTGCCCTTGACCGCGAACAAATCGGCGAAATCGGCGGCCGCCTCGAGTTTGACCTCGAGCTCCATCGGCTTGCGGTCATGATTGACCAGCAGCAGATCCTCATGGAATCCATCTGCGATGCAACGTTCCCGAATCACGCTGAGATGGGAGTCGACATAAATCGTTCCGGTTGCGAGAGCCAGGAAGTACCGAACCCTGAAGTAATCCAGATCGTCGACCGAAAGTACGGCCGGCCGCATCCCATTGATGGTCAGGATCCAGCGCGACAGAAACCGCGTATCGTCGAGAAACAACCCGTGGTGATCGGTCGCCGTGGCCTCCAGGTCCCCACGACTGTTGCTGACGACGAACCGGTTGCCGTCCAGAATGCTCACGGTATCCGACAGCACGGCTGCTATCTCCTCGCCAACACGTGCTTCCAGGGCGATCCTGCCTGAAGACCCAGAAGAACCCGCCATGCGAGGGCGAGGTCTCCGTCCACCTGCAGCCGGTCCTGGAGAACCGCGACGATCGGATTCAACTCTGTACGAAGAAGCGCTTCGAGTGTCGATCGCGTGTCAGCTATGATGGTCGCCGCGGCATCTCCCGCCTCAACCAACTCAACAGCTCCGCTCGGCTCGATCTGCAACACCGCCACGGCGGTATCCCCCACGTGCAGCCGGAGTCTCCCCGAAACTCCCTTGAGGCCCGGAGCATCTCCGTGCACCAGGAAACCGTCGGTCATCCCGAGCCGTTCCGGCGTTGGTTCATGAGTCGCGTTCACGGTGTCACCATATCTGTCCGGAGCGCCCAGTCCACGGTATCGAGTTAGAGCGACGCGGGCGCGAGCCAAGCTACAGCGCAATGTGGCCCCGCCACCGCAATCGTGCCACCATAGTCATCGCCGCCGTGGTCCTCTCCTCTCGAACGCACGAGTTGCTGGAGTGACGGTGCGATGAGCAACCCCATCGTAAATCTTTCTCCGCTCGAGTTCGATGCGGTTCTGTTCGATCTGGACGGTGTCCTGACGCCGACCGCCAGCGTTCACGCGTCAGCGTGGAAGAGGATGTTCGACGATTTTCTCACGCGCTGGTCAGTGCGCACCGGTATTGGGTTCGTGCCGTTCGATAGCGCTACCGATTACCAACGCTACGTCGACGGCAAACCACGCGCAGACGGCGCGGCAGCGTTTCTGGCCTCGCGCGGCATCGACTTGCCTACTGGCTCACCACAGGATGGACCGCAGGCTGAAACCGTGCAGGGCCTGAGTAGACTGAAAGACCACTACTTCGCCGAATATCTTCAGACAAACGGCATAACACCCTACGGCCCGGCCGTCGCTTTGGTCAGAGCATTGCGTGCGCAGGGCTTGCAGACGGCGGTAGTGTCGTCAAGCAGTCATTGCGCCGCAGTCCTCGAGGCAGCCGGAATCACCGAGCTCTTCGATGCGCGGATCGACGGCGACGAGATCGCACGACTGCGGCTCAAGGGTAAACCTGCCCCGGATTCTTATCTTGAGGCCGCGAACCGACTCGCCGTGGCGCCGCTCCGCACCGTCGTAGTGGAGGACGCGATTTCGGGGGTTGCGGCGGGTCGCGCTGGCCGCTTCGGACTGGTGATCGGCGTCGATCAGGTCGGCCACTCGCGCGAGCTGCGCGAGGCGGGCGCCGACGTCGTCGTGAGTACACTCGCCCAAGTCCACGTGGCCTCCGAGCCGCCATCCTCGTGGATTCTGTCGTTTGACGGTTTTGATTCAGCGCGAGAGGGAATGCGCGAAGCTCTGTGCGCCTTGGGCAACGGCTACTTCACCACGCGTGGGGCGGCACCTTGGGCGAGCGCTGATGGCGAACGTTATCCGGGCACCTACCTGGCCGGCGGCTACAACCGACTGCGCACCCAGGTGGCCGGCCGTGTTGTCGAGAACGAGGATCTGGTCAATCTTCCCAACTGGCTTGCGGTTGGGTTGCAGATCGACGGGGACGCCTGGTTCGACGAACGGCGTGTGAAGATTCTGTCCTATCGGCAGGAGCTTGATCTTCGCACGGGAATCCTCCTGCGTACGGTGAGGTTCGAGCACGGGTACGATCGGCGTAGCACACTATCGGAGCGGCGTCTCGTGTCCATGGCCGACCCGCACCTGGGCGCGCTCGAGTTGACCTTTACGGCGGAGAACTGGTCCGGAGCGGTGACGCTACGGTCGGCAATCGATGGGCGCGTCGTCAACAGCGGTGCGCAGCTCTATCGTCCGTTCAACAACCGCCACCTGATGCCGGTGCGGGAAGAGGCTGTTGGAGAAGATATCTGTCTCGTAATGCGGACATCCCAATCAGGACTGGAGGTCGCGGAAGCGGCGCTGACGCGGATATTCCTGCGAAACCAACTCGTGACAGCGCCTCGCGCAACCATCCAGGAGCCCGGATACATCGGCCAGGATCTCACCGTGACCGTGGCCGCGGGCGATACGATTGCCATCGAGAAGATCGCCGCTTTGTACACCTCGCGCGACCGCGCCATCTCTGAGTGCTCACTCGCGGCGCGTAGCAGGATCGAACGCGGCGAGCGCTTCGAGTCTGTCCTCGCCGCCCATTCGCGGGTCTGGAAACACGTCTGGCGGAGATTCGATGTCCAGATCAGACCGGCAGGCCCTCAGTTCAGGCTGAACGCTCCGATGCTGCTGCGACTGAACATCTTCCATCTACTGCAGACGGTCTCAATCCACTCGATTGGCCTGGACATCGGCGTGCCGCCACGCGGCTGGACGGGGGAAGGCTACCAGGGTCACATCTTCTGGGACGAGCTGTTCATCTTTCCGACTCTCAACTTCCGCGCGCCTGAGATCACCCGTTCATTGCTGATGTACCGGTATTACCGGCTCGGGGAGGCCCGGGCCGCGGCGAGCGCCGCGGGGTACAAAGGCGCGATGTTTCCCTGGCAGAGCGGCAGTGACGGGCAGGAGCAAACGCAGCAGTTCAACCTCAACCCGCGCTCGTTGCGTTGGGTCCGTGACAACTCATACTTGCAGCGCCATGTCGGCAGCGCGATCGCCTGGAACGTCTGGCAATACTTCCAGGTGACTCACGACCTGGAATTCCTTCAGTTCATTGGTTCCGAGCTGATCCTCGAAATCGCACGTTTCTGGGCGAGCATCGCACGCTTCGACGAGCGCAAAGGCCGCTACGGGATCTGCGGGGTGATGGGGCCCGACGAGTACCACGAGGGCTACCCGAATGCCCCCGCGCCCGGACTGGACAACAACGCATATACCAACATCATGGCGGTCTGGGTACTGTGTCGCGCGCTCGATCTGCTCGGATTGCTTTCCGATATCCGGCGAGCGGAGCTCGCGAGCCTGCTCGATCTCTCCAACGAGGAGATTCTGCACTGGGAAGACATCAGCCGGCGGATGTTCGTGCCGTTTCATGACGAGGGCATCATCAGCCAATTCGAGGGCTATGAAAAGCTTGCCGAGCTGGATTGGGACGCGTACCGGGCGCGCTACGGAAACATTCAGCGCATCGAGCTGATCCTCGAAGCGGAGAATGACAGCGCGAATCGCTACAAGCTCTCGAAACAGGCGGACGTGCTGATGCTGTTCTACCTGTTCTCGGCCGATGAGTTGGTCGCTCTCCTCCGACGGTTGGGGTATGCGTTCGATCCGAGGACCATTCCCCGCATCGTCTCCTACTATGACAGCCGCTCCTCACACGGATCCACGTTGTCCCGTGTCGTGCATGCATGGGTACTGGCTCGCTCGAACCGCGAGCGCGCGAGCGGATACTTCGCGGAAGCGCTGCAGAGCGATGTAAACGATATCCAACAAGGTACGACGTCTGAGGGAATACACCTGGGCGCGATGGCGGGAAGCGTGGATCTCATCCAACGAGTCGTCACTGGCATAGAGGCGACAGGTGACGTGCTGCGTTTGAACCCGCACCTTCCGCCAGAGATGGAATTCTTCAACATGCGGATCCGCTATCGTGGCCAGTCTCTCGACCTGCGCATAACGCGCGACAAGCTCACGGTCAGCAGCCGGGAGCGCGGCATGGGGTCGATCCGGCTGGGGTTGAGGGACGAGATCCATGAGCTCTCATCCGGTACAGTCCGAGAGTTTCACCTGTAGGGCGGGACTTGTAGCCATGACTTCGTCCAGTTCACGCCTGCCGGAGTGGCGTCTCGAACGGCATGTAGATACGGCAGAGCTGCGGCTCGCGGGCGACTGGATCGCCTGCGACTCGGGCGTGCGCAGCTCTGCGGAAGTAAGGCACATTCTGGATGAAGCCGACGGTATGAGGCTCCACGTGGAGGCCAGTGGAGTGGGTCAATGGGACAGCGCGCTCATCGCTTTCCTGAGAATGATCCGTGACTCAGTCCCTCCAGATCGAACGCGACCCGTCCAGCTCGATACTTCCGCGCTCCCGGATTCAGCGCGACAACTGCTTGCGCTCGCGTCCGCGGGAGCGACAGAGGTCGCCGATACCAACGTCGCCGATTCTTCTCTGGTGACGCGAGTGGGCCAGGTGTACTTCTCGTGGTGGTCCAAAGCAGTCGCGGTTGCGGCACTCGTGGGACAAACCGCGCTGCGCGGCGTTGCCGCCACCGCGCGCCGAACCTACACCCGCGCCATTGACGTGGTTGAGCTTGTACGTGAAGCCGGTGCGGGAGCGCTTGGCATCGTCGCCATTGTCAACGGACTCGTTGGCGCAATTCTCGCTTTCGTCGGGGCAGTGCAGTTGCAGCGTTTTGGCGCGGGAATCTATGTCGCCAATCTCGTTGGCATTGCCGTAGCGCGCGAAATGGCAGCAATTGTGACTGCCATCGTGATGGCGGGTCGCACCGGCAGCGCATACGCGGCGCACCTTGCCACGATGCAAGGTAACGAGGAAATCGATGCCCTGAACGTGTTTGGAATCCCGGTGTTTGATTTCCTTGTACTGCCGCGGATCGTGGCGCTCGTGACCATGATGCCGCTTTTGTACCTGTACGGCTGCGCTGTCGGGATCTTTGGCGGTTTCCTCGTCAGCATCGCGACCCTGGACCTCACCGCGGCGGGCTTTCTCGAACAACTTCGGAGTGCAGTCGACCAGGAGCAATTCGCAATCGGCTTCGTCAAAAGCATCGCATTTGGTGCCCTGGTCGCCCTCGCAGGCTGTTACATCGGGTTGAACGCCGGACGCAGCGCCGCCGATGTAGGTCATGCGGCCACATCCGCGGTCGTGACTGGAATCGTCGGAATAATTGCACTGGATGCTGTATTTGCCCTCTGCACCAATGCGCTCGGAATTTGACTGCATGGTACGACTCGAAATAAGGAATCTCTCGGTCGGCTACGGCGCGCGAGTAGTTCAAAGCCGGCTGAGCTTTTCGATTCATCAAGGCTCGATCTTCGCCATCATGGGGGGCAGTGGTTGTGGCAAGAGTACGGTGCTCAGAGCGATCGTAGGACTACTGCGCCCGTATGCGGGGACGATCCTGGTGGAGGGTGAGGATTACTGGGCCGCCAGTGAGGCTCGAAGGACCGAGATAAGCCGCCGCCGCTTTGGTGTGCTGTTCCAGAGCGGAGCGTTGTGGAGCTCAATGACAGTGGCCGAGAACGTAGCGCTACCACTGCAAATGTTCACGCGGCTCTCCGCCGACGCCATCGCAGTTCTGGTCGAGTTGAAGCTCTCATTCGTGGGAATGGCAGGAACCACGGCAAGAATGCCCTCCGAGCTCTCGGGAGGCATGCGCAAGCGCGCGGCGCTCGCACGAGCTATCGCTCTCGACCCGAAAATCCTCCTGTTCGACGAGCCCTCCGCGGGACTCGACCCGATTACGTCAGAGCGCCTCGATGAGCTGATCCTCGAGTTGCGCAAGGGTCTGGGCGCTACGGTCGTCATCGTGAGCCATGAGCTGTCCAGCTTGTTTCGAATTTGCGATGACGGCGTCTTCCTGGATGCAGAGACTGGAACGGCTATCGCACATGGCTCGCCACGAGCGCTGCGTGACAAGTGTGATGATCCGACGGTGCGCGCCTTCATGGAGCGGGGGCGATCAGAGCGATCCGAGCTCGAGGCAGGTACCGATGAATGCTAGACCCGCTGTCGTTGGGGGATTCATCCTTGGCGCGCTTGCGCTGGTGGTGGGCGGCATACTGCTGTTTGGAGGTTTACGGTGGTTCGCCAGGACGGTGCGTCTCGTCGTGTTTTTCAACGAGTCCGTCGCGAATCTCGACGTCGGCTCGCCAGTTACCTTCCACGGCGTCCGTATCGGTTCGGTGGAGAGCATCGCCCTCCACTTTTCCGCTGACACCATGACCGCGCAGACTCCCGTCTACCTGCGAATCGAGACGAATCGAGTGATCTGGGAAGGCAAGCCGATTTCCGCGTCCGACAACGAAAGACTTGTTCGAGCGGGGCTGCGAGCCCAGCTGGCACTCCAGAGCTTCATCACGGGTCAACAACGCGTTGACCTCGAGCTCCGTCCCGGCACGCCAGCGCGGCGGATCGGCGCTATCAACTCCGTGCCCGAAATCCCAACCCTACCGTCCGACATCGGTCAGCTGCGGAACCAATTGACAGGACTGCAGCTTCGAGATCTCGTTGACACGGCCCAAAAGACTCTTGGCTCGCTGAATCGACTGGCCAATCATTTCGATGCAGCGATCGATCCCCTAACCGAGCGCGCACAACGCACCGCCGACACCGCGACGTACACGCTGGAAACCGCGGGCACGGCGATTCGTAGCGTACAGTCTAATGCGTCCGCCGCGTTGCACGAGCTCGATAGTCTGCTCGTCGATATTCACCGGCAACTCGATGGGCACGGTGGTGAGCTCAGCCGGACGCTTGACGCCACCGATCGCACCGTGCATCAAGCAGAGAAGCTGCTGGATTCGCTAAATGGTCTGGCGGAGCCGCGATCGGAGCTTCGCGGCGATCTGGAAGCGACCGTACGCGACCTCGCCGCGAGCGCAAGCTCACTGCGCGACTTCGCAGAAACGCTCGAGCGGAATCCGAATGCGCTCATCATGGGTCGAAGCAACCGATGAGTCAATTTGCCGCGAAAGTTGGAGTTGGAATGGAGACCACGTTGGTCGCCCTCTTCGGCTTCGCAATCTGGTTGCTTCCCGGTTGCAGGACGGCCGGACCGCCTCCTACGGAATACGTTCTTGGCCCGATGCCCGAGCCGACAGGAAGCGCAGTCCCCGAGGGAGGACTCCCGCTCATCGAAGTCGAACGCGTTCGCGTTCCCGGGTATCTCGACAGAACCGCTATTCTGGAGCGTCGAGGCAACCTATTGGTTCCGAGCTCGACGGGCCGTTGGGGTGAGCGGCTGTCCGTTGGCTTCACCCGGGCGCTGAGCACTTCGCTTTCGAGGCAACTACCCGGCATGCTGGTGGACGCAGCACCCCCGATCGGGCGCCCGGCGAGGCAACTCCTCGTAGATGTGGTTGCGTTCGAATCGAGAGCGGACCGGGATGTCATTCTGGTCGCGCGCTGGACCGTTGCAGACGGGGACAGTCGCCAGATACTCACGTCGCAGCAGACGTCCCTGGTCGAACCCATCGTCGGCGGCGGTGACGCGGCGGTCGTCAAAGCGATGTCGCGTGCGGTCGAGGATTTTGCGCATCAGGTCGCAGTCCGCATCAAACTCAATCCTTGAGCGGGACTGAAAGCGCAACCGGCCGCCGCCCCGCCCGCTCCGTTCCCGGGAACTCCCAAGCCAATGTCATCGGGAGTTTTTCCCTGGACGCCCGGAACGGCGGATTGGTCAAATTCCGCGCATGAAGAACCGTGCCCCACGGCACTGCTCGGACCGGAAGACTGTGCCGGTAACCGTAGCGGCGATGCTGATAACTGTCGTGCCTGCTTTCCCCGTCACCGCATCCTCGCCAGCTTCGGACTCCACGGCTGCCGACCTGCCGCCGCAGTCGCCCGCGCCAGAGCAATCCAAAAACGTATCCGAAGTCGTGGTAGTCGGCACCACCCCACTGCCCGGCAGTGGGGTGGATGTAGACAAAGTTCCAGGCAACGTGCAGACACTGGACACCTCGGACCTCGACCCCGACAACCGGCCGGACTCGGTGCCCGGGGCGGTGGCGCGCCGCCTGGGCAGCGTCAATGTCAACGCCGAGCAGAGCAACCAGTATCAGCCGGATTTCGTCTACCGCGGGTTCGAAGCTTCACCGATCTCGGGCATCGCCCAGGGTCTGGCTGTCTACCAGAACGGCACTCGCATCAATGAAGCCTTTGGCGACAGCGTCAACTGGGACCTGGTGCCTCAATTCGCCGTCAACCAACTGACAGTGCAAAGCAACAATCCGGCTTTCGGCCTGAACGCCCTGGGCGGCGCCGTCACCCTGCAGATGAAGAACGCCTTCAATTCACCCGGTGGAGATGTCGAGCTTTCCCACGGAAATTTCAACAACACGACGGGCTATGCTGCCTACGGCTTGCGCGAGGGCAACTTCGGCGCGTATGCGGCCATCGGTGGCGTTCACGACAGCGGCTTTCGCTTCCTGCAGCCGACCGCGTTACGCCAGGGCTATGCCGACCTCGGTTACGAAAACGACAGCACCACCGCCCATGCCAGCGTAACCGCCGCGAACAACTACATCGGCGCGCTCGGGCCCGCGCCGGTGGAGCTCCTGGCAATGGATCCCAGAGCGATCTTCACGTCTCCGCAAACGACACGCAACCAGATGCAACTGCTGCAGCTCTCCGGCACCCGCAAGGAGAGCGGCACGCTCGTGTTGGCCGCCAACATCTACTACCGGCACTTCGAGCAACATCAGCTCGACGGCAACACCACGGACACGGCGGCCTGTGCCAACAACAGCGACTTTTTCTGCCTCGGAGGCAGCAACCTCTATCCAGCCGACGCGCTCCACGACAGCGGCGGCAACCAGGTGCCCGCCGCCGTATTGCCGGAGGGAGCGACGCCCGGAGAGCTCGATCACGTTTCGACAAACACCAACACCGTCGGTGGCAGCCTCCAGGCCACCTTGACGGCGCCCGTGCGGGGGATGGAAAACAACCTGGTCCTCGGCGCGGCCATAGACCACAGCATCACGCATTACGGCGCCTATGGCGAGCTCGGCACCATACTACCGAGCCTACAGGTAGTGGGCGCCGGAATAACCATCGATCAGGCCGCAAGCACCACCGCATCACCGCCGATCGAGGCCCCGGTGGCCGTGCGCCCGAGCACCGACTATTACGGCTTGTATTTCAGCGACACCCTGACCCTGACCCGCCAGCTCTCGGCAACGTTGTCTGGACGATGGAACCAGGCGAGCATCAAGGTCAGCGACCTCCTGGGAGAGGGCCTGAATTCCAGCAACCGCTTCCAGCGATTCAACCCCGGAGCCGGCATTACCTACAAGGTCAGAGACGACATCACCGCCTACCTGGGCTACTCCGAGGCAAATCGCGCCCCGACAGCAGGTGAGCTCGACTGCGCCGATCCCAACTCACCGTGCCTGCTGACCGCCTTTCTGGTCACCGACCCGGCTCTGAAGCAAGTGGTATCCCGAACCTACGAGGCGGGAGTGCGTGGGAGGTTGCGCAGCACCTCCGGCTCCACCCGCATGCAGTGGTACGCCAGCGTATTCCGCACCAACAGCAGCGATGACATCATATTGCTGGCGACTCGAATCAACGGCTTCGGCTACTTTGCCAATGCGGGCACGACCCGCCGTCAGGGATTCGAAACCGGCTTCAGCCTGGCCTCAGGCCCGTTGGAGAGCACGTTCAGCTACACACTGTTGGATGCGACCTACCGCAACAACCTCACACTCTCCTCGAACAGCCCCGCCGCCGATGAGAACGGCTTTATCTACGTGACTCCTGGCGACCATATCCCCCTGACGCCACGCCATCGCGTGACGCTGGGGTTGGATTACGCGCTCACCCGACATTGGAAAATCGGCGGCGACATGCGCTACACGAGCAGTCAGTTCCTCGTAGGTGACGCCTCCAATCAGGAGCCACCGCTACCGGGCTTCACCGTGGTGAATTTCCATAGCTCGTACACAGTCTCCAATGCAGTGCAGATCCTCGCCGGCGTCGACAACGCCTTTGACAGAACCTACTACTCGTTTGGAGCCTTTGCCGCGCTCAACGGCCTGCCGCCGAGCTTCAATCTGACGAACCCCAGAACCTACAGCCCGAGCCCGCCGCGCACCTACTTCGCCGGCGTGCGGCTGAGCTTTTGATGCCTGCGGACCGCACCGCAACCAGCATCGCGAGCCCATGCACGGCCCGGCAAGCACCCTGAGCCGTACTAAGAACCGGCCGGCATTAGGCAGCTAGACCCACAAACGATAAGATTCACACATGCTCGACCGGCATCGACTCCATGCCGGCCTGCCCCCGAAGCCTTCGGCGTAAGGGGTAACTTCAACCCTCAAGCGAACAAAGCACAGTGAAAAAGCTGCTCAAGGGCATCGTCGATTTCCGCAGGAACGTGCGGCCAGCCGTGAAAGACACTTTCGCGCAGCTGGCGCTCGGCCAACGACCCGATACCCTCTTCATTGCCTGTTCCGACAGTCGTGTGGTGCCGAATCTATTCGCCTCCACCGAGCCCGGGGACCTGTTCGTTGTCCGTAATGTCGGGAATCTGATCCCACCTTACGAGGAAGCCAACGGTGGCCCCCACTTCGGCTCGGAAGCGGCCGCGATCCAGTTCGCGCTGGCCGCACTCCCCATCACTGAAATCATTGTCTGTGGTCACTCGGAATGTGGCGCGATAGGTGCCCTCGCCCAGGGCCGCACGCCCGAGAACACCCCGGCCTTGGGTTGTTGGCTGCGGCACGGAGAGCGTAGCCTGCGAAAGCTGGAAGGCGGAGCGGAGCTCGGTAGCCATCTGGAACGTCACAACCAGCTTTCCCAGATCAACGTGCTCGAACAGCTCGAGCACCTGAAGACCTACCCCATCGTCCGGGAACGCCTGGAAGCCCGCAAACTCCGCCTGCATGGCTGGTACTTCGACATCAAAGGAGCCGAGGTATACGAATTCGAGCCGAGCGAGGAGCGCTTCCACCTCATAGACGAAACCTACGCCATCACTCTGCTCAACCGCGATAGCGAACAGACCTGAAGCGCGAACTGACGCGCCGGTGAATCAAAAAGCATGAGCACCCCTGCGAAGCGTCTGAAGGACGAGAAGAAGCGCTGTCGATGGGTCTCGCTGGATGACCCGGACTACATTCGCTACCACGACGAGGAATGGGGGCGGCCTGTGCACGAGGATCGCTTGCTGTTCGAGATGCTGATTCTCGAAGGCGCGCAGGCCGGCCTCTCGTGGTCAACCATCCTCCACAAGCGGACGGGCTACCAGCGAGCATTTTCAGGCTTCGATCCGAAGAAGGTCGCCCGGTTCGATGCGGCTCGAAGGGCCGCGCTCATGCAAGACCCTGGCATCGTACGAAACCGCCTGAAAATCGACTCCACGGTCACCAACGCACGAGCCTTTCTGGAAGTGCAGCGCGAATTCGGCTCCTTCGACCGCTATCTCTGGGCGTTCGTGGGAGGACAGCCAGTCATCAACGGTCCGACCGCGCGCACCGGCATACCCGCGAGGACCGAGCTGAGCGACCAGATCTCCAAGGATCTCAAGAAGCGCGGCTTCCGCTTCGTAGGCACGACGATCCTCTACGCTTACCTCCAGGCCGTCGGAGTAGTAAACGACCACTCGCGCGACTGTTTCCTCTACCGGGCGAGTGGATTTGCGTCCGGGCGGCCCCGTGAGTAGCCGAAAGAGCCGCCAGGCCACTAAGATAGCCCCGGAACAGATCGACGCCGCTGGAAAGCGGCCTTTTTGACAAGCCGCGTCCGCGCGGCAATGGGGATCACTATGAGAGTTCTCTCGACCGTCGCGGCGCTCGCGGCCCTGGCCGGCCCGGTGTACGCCGACTGCTCCTATCCGCCACCACCGACGAAGATCCCGGACGGGAATACAGCCACCAAGGAAGAGATGCTCGAGGCAAAAAAGGCCGTCACACAATACAACAAGGACGTGAACGCGTACGTCTCCTGTATCAAGCTCGAGCACGAGGCCGTGGTGACCAAAGTCGGCGACAAGCCCACCCCTGAGCAAAAGGCAGACATGGCACGCATGGAGGAGGTGGAGATCCAGAAAAACAACGCCGCCGTCGACCAGTTGCAAAGCATCGCCGACCGCTTCAACGAACAGGTGCGGATCTTCAAAGCCAAGCACGACCCCAATGGCGGGGACAGCGACAGCAACAAGAAAAAGGGCTGAGAGCGAGCTTCCCGGTGCTGACCCCCGCCCAGGCCGAGGATCTGATCGGGCAGCACTTGCAGTGTCTGCCGATCGAATCCCTGCCACTCACTCAGTGCGCGGGTGCGATCCTGCGCGAAAACATCTACGCAGAGCGCGACGCTCCGCCCTTCGATCGGGTGGCAATGGACGGTGTTGCCGTCGATAGCGATGCCATCAACGCGGGCACAAAACGCCTACGAATCCAGGCGACCCAGGCCGCGGGCGACCTTCCGTTGGTACTCGCCTCACGTGTTGCCTGTATCGAAGTGATGACCGGCGCAGTGCTTCCCGCAGGGTGCGACTGCGTCGTGCCAGTCGAAGACCTTCAGATCCACGACGGGCACGCTGAAGTTGCTGACGGCCTGAGGGTCGAGCCGGGGCAAAACGTCCATCGTCGCGGCTCGGACACGCGCCAGGGCACGTTGTTGATCAGCGCCGGTGTACGGTTACGCGCTCCGGAAATAGCGATCGCGGCAGCGGCTGGCATGCCGAGGATCCGCGTGAGCAGTCAGCCGATGCTCGCTGTGATTTCCACTGGGAATGAGCTCATCGAGCCAGGTGAGCCCGTGCTCCCACATCAGGTGCGCCGCTCAAACGCCTACGGCATCGTCGCAGAGCTCCGGGCGCACGGGTTCCAAAGAGTCGCCGACGACCACATCACAGACGATCTGCTCGAGCTGAGGCGTCGGCTGAAATTTCACCTCGAGACTCACGACGTGCTGGTTCTCAGTGGTGGAGTATCCATGGGCAAATTCGACCTCGTGCCCAAAGCGCTCGATGAGCTTGGGGTGAGGCCGATTTTTCATAAGGTGGCACAAAGACCTGGCAAGCCTCTGTGGTTCGGCGTGGGCAGCTCAGGGACTGCGGTATTCGCATTGCCTGGCAACCCCGTTTCCACACTGGTCTGCCTGCGGCGCTATGTCATCCCAGCCCTGTTCGCCAGCCTGGGGCAAACACCGCAGCCCACCGAGAAAATCGCCCTGGCGACTGCAGTGACGGTTACACCTCCTCTGACCTACTTCCTTCCTGTACGTGTGGAGTTGGACGACTGGGGCCGGCCCTGGGCAGTGCCCCAACCCACGAACGGCTCGGGTGACTTCACCTCCCTGGCCGGCACCGATGGTTTTGTGGAGCTCCCCCCCGGACCGAATACCTACGCGAAGGGATTCGTGACCCGACTGCACCGCTGGTAGATCAGCGGTCACCACACAGCGGACGAAATACGACGCAAGTTGACCTGGGGGCTCGGGAGCCTGTCTGAGCAATGATCGCCGTAGCGAGGGCGACCCAGATCGAGTCGATTCCGGCGATCGTTTCCCGCGCATAGTCGATACTATGTAAGGGAAACGATCGCCGGAAGCGGCCGATCTGGGGCGGCCGCAGTAGGCGATCATTGCTCAGACAGGCTCCTCACCCCCACTAAGAGACATAGCGCCTGGCGTCTGTCGGTGGTAATCCTTGATGCACAATGCGTAGTACTGAAGTCGTCGTTCCGTTCGGCTCCCGATCCGCCCCTCGCGACAAGCTGGGGCGACCGATCCGGGACTTGCGTATCTCGGTCATGGACCGGTGCAACTTCCGTTGCCCGTACTGCATGCCGCGAGAGACCTTTCACGACAAATATCGGTTCCTTGGCTCCCACGAGCGGCTGTCCTTCGACGAGATCGTCCGCCTCACCCGCCTGTTCGCGCAGCTGGGAGTCCGGAAGCTGCGGCTGACCGGTGGCGAGCCCTTGCTACGGGCAAATCTCGCCGACTTGATCGGCGACCTGACCGCAATCCCCGGTATCGAGGATATCGCTCTCACCACCAATGGCGTCCTGCTGGCCAAGTACGCCGCGGAGCTGAAGGCAGCGGGGCTGAGACGCATCACCGTCAGCCTGGACAGCCTCGATCAAAAAGTGTTCGCCAGGATGAGCGGCGGCTTCGACGGCGTCGCCGACGTCTTGAGCGGTATCGAGCACGCAATGCGCGCCGGCCTCGAGCCGATCAAGATCAACACAGTGATCCAGCGAGGTGTAAACGATCACACCGCGTTGGATCTGGTCGAGCGATTCCGCGGCACCGGAGCAATCGTGCGCTTCATCGAATACATGGACGTGGGTAATCGCAACGAGTGGCGCCAGGAGCTGGTAGTGCCTTCGAAGGAATTGGCGGCACGCATCGCGGAGCGCTGGCCGTTGGAACCCCTCGAGCGCGAATATCGTGGCGAAGTTGCTGAGCGCTACCGTTTTGCGGACGGCAAGGGCGAGGTGGGCTTCATCTCCTCCGTTACCCAGCCATTTTGCGGAGATTGCTCGAGGGCACGATTGTCATCCGACGGGGTCATATATACGTGCCTGTTCGCTACACATGGCACGAGCCTGCGTGACCATCTCAGAAGCGGGGCCACCGACGAGCAACTTCTAGAGATCATCCGCAACACCTGGCTCGGGCGCAGCGATCGTTACAGCGAGCAGCGCGCAATCCTGCGCAAAGAGCACGGCGACGAGCGCAAGGTCGAAATGTTCTACATCGGTGGCTGATGTCAGGCTCAGGCCTCACACACCTGGATCACGACAATCGACCAACAATGGTCGATGTTGGTGAGAAGGCAATCACGTATCGAATCGCCGTCGCGGAGGCGCGCGTCCGCCTGCCGCGAGAAGTGGCTGCGGCGTTGCGCGAGAGCGGTCACCGCACAAAGAAAGGCCCGGTGTTCGACACCGCCATCGTCGCCGGCGTCATGGCTGCGAAGCGCACGCACGAGCTCATTCCGTTCTGTCATCCGTTGGGGCTCGAGAACTGCAAGGTGGAGATTGAGGCGGAGGAAGGCGGCGATATCGTCATCCGTTGTCAGGTCTCCATACACCACCGCACCGGTGTCGAGATGGAAGCGTTGACTGGGGCGAGTGTAGCGGCGCTGACCATCTACGACATGTGCAAAGCGCTGTCCCACGACATCGAAATCACGGGGGTGCGGCTGTTGGAAAAGACAGGCGGCAAACGAGACTTCAAACGATGACTTCCGCCCCAATCCCACCCGTCTATGGCTTGGTGCTCACCGGAGGACAGAGCATACGCATGCGGCGCGACAAAGCCACACTCACATACCACGGCCGAACGCAGCTCGAGTCCGCGATGGCACTCCTGGGACCTCGCGTGGAGCGCGCCTTCGTGTCGGTGCGGCCGGGTCAGAACGATCCGGTTCGCGCGCGCTTCGAGCAGATTGTCGATACCCGCGAAGGCCTGGGCCCGATTGCAGGCATCATGGCGGCACAAGCACGGTATCCGGAAGTCGCGTGGCTGGTGCTCGCTTGCGACCTACCGTTCCTGGACGAAGCGACGCTCGAACGCTTGCTGGCGGCGCGCGATCCAGCGCGCCAGGCGACAGCGTTCCGCTCGAGCCATCCAGACCCCAGACACAATGGCTTGCCCGAGCCACTTTGCGCGATTTATGAACCCTCCAGCCGCGAGGCAATCATCGCCCACGTGGCCTCGGGAAGGGACTGTCCACGAAAGTTCCTGATCAATGCCGACACCAACCTGATCAGCCAGCCGAACCCGGGCGTGCTCGACAATGTCAATACACCGGAGGAGTATGGTGAGGCCATGGCTAGCTTGGATCCGGAAAGCGCCGCAGGGACGCGCAAACACATCAAGGTGCAGTACTACGCTCTGCTGCGCGAGCAGGCGGGACGCAGCGACGAAGCGCTCGTGACCAGCGCCCGTACTCCGCGGGACTTGTATGAGGAACTGAGAGGGCGTCATCCATTCTCGCTCGCCCCGGAGATGCTTCGGGTAGCGATCAACGCCGAGTTCGGTGAGTGGACTCAGACGCTTGCAGACGGCGACTCCGTCGTGTTCATTCCGCCGGTGGCCGGCGGCTAGGCGGCGGCCTATGGACAAATTCCGATTCAGCCGCACGACCATAGATGCCGCCTCTCTGCGGAAGGACCTGGCCGATCCAACCTGCGGTGGCTACGCCTCGTTCGAAGGCCTGGTCCGTAACCACAACGAGGGAATGCGCGTTCGACGCCTCGAGTACGAGGCGTTCGAGCCTCTGGCCGTGAAGGAAGGCGAACGGATCATCGCCGAAGCGATCGAGCATTTCGGCATCGAACACGCTGCATGCGTCCATCGTATCGGCGATCTCGCCATAGGAGAGATGGCGGTGTGGGTCGGGGTAAGCGCACGGCATAGGGATGAAGCATTCCGCGCCTGTCGTTACATCATCGACGAAGTCAAACATCGTGTGCCCATCTGGAAGAAGGAGCACTACGAAAACGGCGATTCAGGTTGGGTCAATTGCGAACGCTGCGCGGCGGCCGCGGGCGCGAGCAATGCGACCGCTGAGGCACAATCGCATGCCCATGCGCACAGTCACGGCCAAAGCCATTCGCATGACCACGGCGGCCACACCCATGGGCACGGCCAAAACTATACTCACGCGCAAGACCACGCACGGCACTCCCCCGCATTTGCGACGGACTATTCACGCCAGATCGCTCTGAAAGAAGTCGGCACGCACGGCCAGGCGAAGCTTCGTGCCAGCCGCGTCCTCGTCGTTGGCTGCGGCGGCCTCGGGGTACCCGTCATCAGTTACCTTGCCGGCGCTGGGATCGGCCGGCTCGGGCTGGTGGACAGCGACCGCCTGGAGCCGTCGAACCTCCATCGCCAGACAATGTATGCACTCGCCGACGTCGGCAGGCTCAAAGCCGAGCTCGCAGCCGAGCGAGTGCGCGCCTTGAACCCGGACGTGGACGCCCGCGTACATGCCGTGCGATTAGGAGCGGACAACGCGCTCGATCTCGTCAGTCAGTACGACCTGGTCATCGACTGCACTGACAACTTCTCCAGCAAGTTCCTCCTGAACGATGTCTGTGTCCAGCAGCGTGTGCCGGTCATTTTCTCCAGCGTGTATCAATACGAGGGGCAGATCCAGGTCGTGCGCGCTGAGCGCGAAGGACCCTGCCTGCGCTGCGTCTGGCCCGAGGCCACACGCGACGGCCTCGTCGGAAATTGTGCCGAAGCGGGGGTGCTAGGCCCGGTCCCGGGCACCTTCGGCAGTCTGCAAGCCTTCGAGGCCTTGAAGCTGCTGCTGGACCTGCCCGGGCAACTCGGCCAAGAGCTGTTGATGTTTGATCTGTTGACGATGTCGGTATCGAGGGTACGCGCAAAGCGCTCGGCCAACTGTCCCGAGCATGCCCGGCTCGCGCTCGAACGCGCCCGGACGGCGCCCGAGGCCACCGCTGCCGAAGTCAGCTTTGATTCGCTCGACGACGCGCTGGCCGCCGGCTTCGAAATCGTAGATATTCGCGAGCCGCAAGAGCTTGCCGAGACGCCGACTCCGGCGAGCCGCGCACGCCACATCCCGATGGCCGAGCTCCTGCACGGCAAGGGCGGTGTCACCCCAACTTCCGGCAAGACTCTGTTGGTCTGTGCGAGCGGCCGGCGCAGCCTCGCTGCAGCGCAGGAACTGCGCTCGCGAGGATTCAGCTCCGTCTATTCTCTGCGCGGCGGGATCACCAGATTAGGCCAGCACATACCCGCCTGAAGCAGGCCGAAGCCGACGGGCGACGCTCCGGCCACGGCGCACACCGCCCAGCGACCGCCCCTGCGTTGAATTCCACCGTCGTCGGCGAAAGCTCAGGGCCGGACCTGCCCCTTGCCCCTCACGATGTACTTATAACTCGTCAGTTGCTCCACACCCACGGGACCGCGCGCATGAAAGCGGTCGGTCGAAATCCCGATCTCCGCCCCCATCCCGAACTCCCCGCCATCCGCGAACTGCGTCGAGGCGTTATGGAGGACGATCGCGCTGTCGACATGTTGGAGGAAGTGCTCCGCGGCGGCCTCATTCTCGGTCACGATCGATTCGGTGTGTGCGGAACCGTACTTCGCAATATGCGCGATGGCGGCATCCACCCCATCCACCACTCGTGCGGCAATGATCGAGTCCAGGTATTCCGTATACCAATCGTCCTCACTCGCGGGCCGAACCCGCGGATCGACCGCCTGCACCGCGGCATCTCCGCGGACCTCACAACCCGCCGCGAGCAGATCCTCCACAATCGGCGCCAGATGCGTATCAGCACACGCGCGATCCAGTAGCAGCGTCTCCGCCGCTCCGCAGATACCGGTCCGCCGCATCTTCGCGTTCAAGACGATGGTGCGAGCCATCCGGATGTCGGCGTCACGATCGACGTAAACGTGACAGTTCCCTTCGAGATGTCCGATGACGGGCACGCGCGCTTCCTTCTTTACGCGCTCGACGAGACTCTTGCCCCCCCGCGGTACGATGACGTCTAGATATTCGGTCATGCCGGCTAACATGTAACCTACGGCAGCCCGGTCTGTGGTCGGTACCAGTTGGATACATTCCTCAGGAAGACCGGCCGAGCGCAACCCTTCGAGGAGACAGGCATGGATAGCCGCGCTCGAGTAACGGCTTTCCGAGCCGCCGCGCAAGATGACGGCATTCCCGGACTTCAAACAGAGCGCTCCCGCATCGGCCGTTACATTGGGGCGACTCTCGTAGATGATGCCGATCACACCCAGCGGCACCCGCGCTCGCTGAATGCGCAGGCCGTTCGGCCGCTCCCACTCAGCTACAACGGTGCCAATCGGATCCGGGAGCGCGAGGACGTCCTCGATGCTACGCGCAACAGCTTCGACGCGTCTCTCATCGAGGTACAGGCGATCCAACAGTGCGCCGCTCAACTTCGCGGCGCGGGCGGCGGTCATATCCCGCTCATTTGCCGCCAGAATCTCGCCTACACGCGCCCGCACAGCTTGTGCGGCGGCCGCCAACGCGGTGTTCTTCTTCTCAGTGCCCGCCAGCGCCAGCACTGGCGCCGCCTCCACGGCGGCTTTACCGAGTCCCTCCATGACCTCGCCGACCTTGACCATCTCGATGTGCGCGTTCATTGGGCAGCCCGCTCGGATTCGTGGACAGGAGGCGCATCGTGGCGGAAAAGCACGAGATTGTCGCGGTGGACCATCTCATACCGGCCTCTGTAGCCCAGAATACCTTCGATCTCGGAAGATTTCCGTCCGATGATCCGGGAGGCATCAGTATCGGAATAGGCGGTAATCCCGCGCCCAATCTCGGTGCCATCCTGTGTCAGGATGCTCACGGTATCACCACGCTCGAAGCGCCCACGAGAAGCCACCACTCCAGCGGGCAGCAGACTCTTCCCTTCGAGCAGCGCGCGCAGCGCACCGGCGTCGATAGTGATGGCGCCAGCAGGCCGCAGCGTTCCTGCGATCCACTGCTTTCGGGCGGCGATGGGCGATGCGTTTGCCACGAACCAGGTGCACCGAGCACCCGACTCGATCCGCCCAACAGGATGCGAGTAGTGCCCAGCGGCAATGCACATATGACAACCGGCTGAGACTGCGATTTTCGCGGCCAGGATTTTGGTGGTCATGCCACCTGAGCCGACGTCCGACGCCGAGGCTCCTGCCATGGCCTCGATTTCCGGAGTTATGTGGCGCACTTCCTCAATGAACCGCGCGTTCGGGTCCTTATTGGGATCCGCCGTGAACAAGCCCTCGACATCGGACAAGAGGATCAGGCAATCGGCGCCGGACATCTGCGCTACTCGGGCCGCGAGCCGGTCGTTGTCACCGTATCGGATTTCGGCTGTAGCCACAGTGTCATTCTCATTGATGACAGGCAGCGCACCGAGGGCAAGCAGGGAATCGAGCGTGGCGCGTGCGTTGAGATAACGACGGCGGCGCTCGCTGTCTTCGAGCGTCAGCAACACCTGCGCGACCGTGACACCACGGCTATCCAAAAGCTCTTTATAGGCATGTGCCAGCCGGATCTGCCCAACGGCCGCCGCGGCCTGGCTCTCCTCCAGGCGCAGCGGTCCCTTGGCAAGTTTCAGTTCCCGACGGCCGAGGGCAATGGCTCCGGACGACACCAGGATGACCTGCTGATGGCGGTTTCGCAGCCGCAGAAGATCTTCGATCAAGGTCTCGAGCCAGGACCGGTTGATGCGTCCCGTCTCCGCGTCGACCAGCAAAGCCGAGCCGACCTTCACGACGATGCGCCGGGCCTGCTGGAGTGGGGATGGCGGGCACGCGCCAGGTACTGAAGCATTCATGGGGCGAAAACTATACGCAATCGCTTCTTCCGCTGCGCGGGCGGCAGCCCTCTATATGCAATTGCCGGTCGTAAGCAGGCGATCTCCAAGTCTGGCTCCGTTCGGATAGCTAAGTTACGGCTCCAGAGCCCGGGCCGCGCGTACAGTCGCGGCTGAAGCGCGAGACACTCGTTGCCCAACCCGATCGCAGCCCCTAAACTTACGCCCGCCGAAAGTGAGACTTCGAGGAAGCGAGCGGTGAGCAGAGATTACGAGCCGGTTCCGGGCCAATGGTACGAGAACCTGGAAGAAGAAGAGTCGTTCCGCGTGCTGTCCGTCGACGAGGACTCAGAGCTCATCGAGATCGAGTATCTCGACGGCGACATTGAGGAAATCGATCTCGAGGCGTGGCACGAGATGGACCTCGAGCGCACCGATGAGCCAGAGGGCTGGTCCGAGCCGGAAGAAGATGAGGACGAAGACGAGGATGAGGATGAGGACGAAGACGACTTCGACGATGAAGACGACGAGGATGACGAGGACGACGACGACGACTTCGATGATGAAGATGAGGACGAAGACGAGCGTTGATCTCCTCGCGCCGCGCGCGGTGCTCACGAGCATCGCGCGGGCCGCATAAGCATAACCGCTGCGTCGCGGATGGCGAGGTGTTGCTGTACCAGTAACACAGGGCGGTTGACCAGCTCCCCCAAAGCGCACTACCCGCCCCAGGGCGCATGAGCAAACTCGATAGCTGGTACCACGAAAAGGAGTCGGCCTGGCTCTACCAACGGGTAGCGGCCGCCGAGCCAGACCCACGTAAGAGTCAGTTGTTTCTGCAGCTTGCCCTTGCAGCCGAGGAACAAGCGGCAAAGTGGGAAACGTCCTCTCGTCAGAGCGACATACACACCCCGGAATCGCACGGCGCCATCGCGCCTGAGCCCACCGTAGCTACAGGCGCACCAGCGTCCACAACGCGCATCTTCAGGCCCTCACTTCGAGCACGCATCGTCGCGCGACTTGTGGAGAAGTTTGGTCCCCGCGCACTACGCTCAGTGCTCGCTGCCATGAAGCTGAGAGGCCTCTCTATCTACAGTGCTCCGGTCGCTGTCGCCGGGCACGCCATGCCGACCGCCGTGTCGGACGTGGGAGCGCGTCATCGCGGCGGCCTCGGAAGCAATCTACGGGCATCCGTGTTTGGCGTCAGCGATGGATTGGTCTCCAATGCGAGTCTGGTCCTCGGCGTTGCGGGCGCCGGCTCCGGAGCAGGTTATGTGCTTTTGACCGGCGCCGCCGGGATTCTCGCTGGAGCCCTGTCCATGGCGGCAGGCGAATATGTTTCGGTGCGCTCGCAACGGGAGATGTACGAGTACCAGATCGCGCTGGAGCGCGAAGAGGTGGCTGAATATCCAGAGGAGGAAGCGGAGGAGCTCGCTCTCATCTACCAGGCACGCGGCGTGGAGCTCGAGCAGGCGCGGCAGGTCAGCCGCGCATTGCTCACCAATCCAGAACAAGCCCTCGACGTACTCTCGCGCGAAGAGCTCGGCCTGAACCCCGAAGACCTGGGCTCACCGCTTGGCGCCGCTCTGTCTTCGTTCCTCTCCTTTGCTCTGGGTGCCGCCTTGCCCCTCATACCCTTTCTCCTGACCCGCAGCATTGCAACCTCCACACTTGTGGTCACGGCGATCCTGACAGTGGCCGCGCTGTTCGCCATCGGGCTGGTGTTGAGCCTGTTTACGGGGCGTGACGCGCTCAAGGGCGCCGTGCGAATGGTGGCCATTGGCACGGGCGCAGGGGTCGTCAGCTTCTTTGTTGGCAAGGTACTCGGCGTTGCAATCACCGGTGCCGGCTGAGAGCCGGCGATCCACGGCGGAGCGAAGCAAACATGTCGAATTCCGGGGCCGATGAAAACTTGCGCACGGTAACCGGGATTCTCGGCCACGACGGGGTCCTTACGGACAGCGCCGACATGGCGCCCTATCTGACCGACCATCGGCGGCTTTATCAAGGTAGCGCTTTGGGCGTCGCTCTGCCGCGCTCCGTCGAGCAGCTCTCGCAGCTTCTACGCTTCTGCAACGAACACCGCATTGGCGTGGTGCCTCACGGAGGCAACACCGGCTATTGTGGAGGCGCGACGCCTGATGAATCCGGCCAACAGATCGTGGTGTCGATGCGGAGACTGAATCGTATCCGCAGCATCGATCCGCTGAATTACTCGCTCGTCGCCGAAGCAGGCTGCATCCTGTCGGACGTGCACAGCGCCGCCGACGGCGCCGAACGCTTTTTTCCGTTGAGTCTCGGCTCCGAAGGCACGTGCCAGATCGGCGGCAACCTGTCGACGAATGCCGGCGGGCTGAGCGTCCTGCGCTACGGGATGATGCGCGACCTCGTGTTGGGATTGGAGGTGGTGCTCACCGACGGCCGCGTGTTGTCTGCCTTGAGCGCCCTGCGCAAGGACAACACCGGGTACGATCTCAAGTCGCTGTTCATCGGCGCCGAAGGCTCGCTCGGCATCATCACCGCGGCCAGCCTGAAGCTCTTCCCCAGGATTCGCTCGTCGGCCACCGCCTTCGCGTCAGTGGTGGACGTGCGCTCGGCGGTCGATCTCCTGGCACGCCTGCGGGAAGCCAGCGGGGATCGGGTCAGCTCATTCGAGCTCATTCCGCGCATTGGAATCGAGCTGACGGCGAAACACATCCCCGGCGTGAGCGATCCGTTTGATCGTCCTTACTCCTGGTATGTGCTTTGTGAGCTGACTTCGGCGCGCGCTGCGGAGCCTCTTGACGGCGTTATGGAGGAGACGCTGGCGAACGCCTTGCAGTCGGGCCTCGTCCTCGATGCGGTTCTGGCTCGTAGCGAGCGCGAGCGGGCAGGACTCTGGAAAATACGTGAAACCATTCCAGAAGCACAGCGGGTCGACGGAGCAAGCCTGAAACATGATGTCTCGGTCCCCATCTCCGCGCTGCCGGACTTCGTGGAGCGGGCTTCCGGCTGGGTAAGGGCGCACGTCCCTGACGGCCGACTCGTCGTCTATGGCCATGTCGGCGACGGCAATCTCCATTTCAACCTCAATCAGGCACCCGGCGCGGATCGCAACATCTTCCTGGCACGCGAGCCTGGGATCAGACGAGCCATCCACGACCTGGTCCACGAATTCGGTGGCAGCTTCAGCGCCGAGCACGGCATTGGCAGGCTCAAGGTCGATGAGCTCGAGCGTTATGCCTCCGCCGTGGAAATCGACCTCATGCGCTCCATCAAGAAAGCGCTCGACCCGAACGGCGTTCTCAATCCTGGCAAAGTATTGCGCTGAGTTGGAACCCTTGGCGATAAGATGCACCCTGCCGGGCTCTTTGAACGAAGGAAGAGTGCATGACAAGTCGGGTAGTGATCTGCGCGCTGCTGGCCGCGATCGGCGTCGCGGCCTGCAATAAAGGAAACACACCACCGTCGCCAACAACAGACACAACGGCCTCCCTGGCGCTCCAATCCCGGCAAGTCGACGGCCTGCCGCAGATCGCCCTGACACCCGACAACGTGCATATCGAGTATCGCGTCTGGGGCCAAGGTGAGCCGGCGATCGTGCTCGTCCATGGGTGGGCTTGCGACTGGAATTATTGGCAAGCGCAGATCGAAGCCCTCAAGGGCAGCTACACAGTGGCTGCTTTGAACCTCGCGGGGCATGGCGCGTCCGAAAAAAATCGCTCCGACTGGTCGATCGGAAATTACGGCGAGGACGTCGCGACGGTGGTGCGGCAACTGCGCAATCGTCAGATCATCCTCGTGGGCCATTCCATGGGCGGCGACGTAGCGCTCGAAGCCACACGGCGCATCGGCGATCGCGTCATCGGCATCATCGTGGTGGACTCGCTCAAGTCCGTCGGGCTTCCCCCCATGCGCCCGCGGGAGATCGAGCGCCAGCTCGCCCCCTTCCGTGAGAATTTCATCGAAGCCACACGCAACTACGTCACCGGAACCATGTTCGAGAAAGACGCCGACTCGGCGCTGATGCAAAAGATCGCCTATGACATGTCACTCGAGCCGCCTGCGGTCGGCCTGCCCTCGCTGCAGTCGCTGTTGACAATGGATTTCGCGACTCTGCTGCCGGATATCCATGTCCCCGTGCTGGCTATCAACTCCGATCTGGGCCCCACGGACGAAGCGCGCATCCGCAAATATCTTCCCGGGTTCAAAGCGGATGTGCTCGAGCACACGGGCCATTTTCTGATGATGGAGGCGCCACAGCGCTTCAATCCGCTGCTGCTGAAGGATATCGGAACGCTGGTCGAAAAAGCCCGCCACTGACCTCTGGTCAGACAGGATCCTGTCTAACTTGCCGTGCCGGCGCTGCTGTTGGCTGGCCGCGCGTCAGAGCGCAGCTCGTCTGGATCCGGCGCCGTCGGCCCGCAACGAATCCTCAGCCAACTCAGGTCCAGAGAGATCTCCTCCTCGTCCGCGGCGGCCCACGCGGTGGCAAACGGAATGTCCGAGCCCTGATCCTGGACTACCAGAATCAGCGCATCACGCTCGACGGCAAATGGCCAGTCATCGCTGTGCAACGTGAGCTCGAGCTTGCGCCCGTCGGGCGTAACGAACCGGCCGTGCCCCCCCTGATCCTGGACGTCGAGCTTCAATAATGGCCGTAGATCCTGAGGGTGGCCCGTAGAGGTCCAATCGATCCTGCAGGTATACAACTGGGTCGTGTTGAGCTCGAACCAGTTGAAGCCGATCACCTCCTCCTGCACCTCCCCGTCCCGCTTGCGCAGCAGCCGCCGACGATACCAATAGAGATCGTGGCCAATCAGCAGCTGGTAATCGACATAGCGTGTAGTCCCGCCGTGGATATCGACGCAACGATGCCCAACAGTACCGCCTCGAAACTGGTCGCCCTCGCGCGTGAACAGAAGGTCGCACGCGGATACGTTGGTGACATCGTCGGTGCTCAAACTCGAGAGCAGGTTGGGGCGCAGGTTCAGGTGGATCCACGCCCGCGGCCGCAAGAACGTGAACAGTCGTGCGCGTACGCCGTGCACGGGGAGCTCCGCCGGCTCGAGCTTCACCAATAGTTGACGTCGCAGATTATCGGGATCGTCGTGAAGGAATTCCTCGAAGTAAAGGACGTGCGAACCGAGCCATGGGAGAGCAACAGGCGCCACGATGGCACGTACGCGCCTTTCGCTGCTGTCAGGCCAGGAGTTGATACCGGAATCCCCGCTGACGAGAACCTGCTCACTGGAATCGCGTACGCCCGACCAGAGCTGCTGGAGAGCGTCCAGATCCGTACCGGCTGGCGTTGCGAAAGCTGGAACCGAAGCCGCTGCGGCAATCAGGAGCCACATCCTTCCGACAAAGCGGATCATGTGGCGCACCGGCAATCCGCAATGTCTTGGGTTGCGGACATCTGGGTATGTCGACCCCTACGTTTCCTTCTTGATACGAACCAGGCCTTCCTGAGCCGTGCTAGCGACCAGACGGCCATCCCTGCTGAACAGGCCTGCACGGGCGAAGCCCCGAGCCCCTGAAGCGCTCGGACTCTCCGTAGCGTACAGCAGCCACTCGTCCACGCGCAGCGGGCGATGAAACCACATGGCGTGATCGATGCTGGCCATGATCAGGGAGAGGAAAGACGTCCCATGCGGGAGCGTTGCCGTATCCAGCAGGAAATAGTCGGAAACATAGGCCAGCAGGCAACGGTGCAGCTTCTCGTCATCCGGCAAGCGACCAACGGCGCGGAACCATAGCTGCCGCGTCGGCTCCGAGGGACGTCGGCGCAGATAGTCGATCGGCTGGACTGAGCGGAATTCGAACGGGCGCGGCTGCTCGAAAAAACGCCGTATGCGCTCTGGCAAGCGCTCCAACAGCTCCCGCGGAGGCTGGGTGGAGTCGGGCAACTCCTCCGGAGGCGGTACTTGCGGCATCGGGATCTGGTGATCGAAGCCTTCCTCCGGCACCTGAAAGGAGGCGGCCATGTTGAAGATCTGCTGGCCGTGTTGGATCGCCACGACTCTGCGGTTCGAGAAGCTGTGTCCGTCGAGACTGCGGTCGACCTGATAGACGATCGGCGCGTTGAAATCTCCGCGCCGCAGAAAGTAGGCATGCAGCGAGTGGACGATGCGGCCCTCGACCGTCGCCGAAGCGGCGGTGAGGGCCTGGCCGAGCACTTGCCCGCCGAATACCTGCGGGGCGCCGATGTCGCGGCTCTCGCCCCGGAATAGATTGACTTCCAACTGCTCGAGCTCGAGCAGAGTCAGCAGGTCGGCGATGCGCTGGTCCACTTCGGTCGCAATCCTCAACCGAACTTGAACTTGCCGCGCATGAGCGCGTTGTGTCCGGGGAAAGTGCACAGGTACGAGTAATCTCCGCCTGGCTTCAAGCCAGCGGTCGAGAACGTCACGCTGTCGGTTTGTCCGCCGCCGACCACCTTCGTGTGGGCGAGCACGCGCTTGTCGCCGGCCGGAATGTAATTGTTGGGCAGTCCGGCTCCCATCCCGGCATTCGCCACCCCGGCCAGGTCGGGGGTGCTCACCAGGACCCAGTTATGCCCCATTGCCGTGGCCGGCAGCTGCCCGCCGTGATGCAAGGTGACCGTCACTTGCTTGCACGTAGCAGGGACGGACAGCTCCTTCTTGTCATACTGCATCTGGTCGGTGCCAGTGATCTCCAGCTTGCACGCATCGCCCGCGGCGGCGGCCGGGCCGGACGTCAGTAGCAGTGCGGGGCCGCCGAGCAGCACCATCGCGGCCAGAGTGTTGCGAATCAGCTTCATCATGGTCTCCTTGCAGTGAGTGTCGCCAGTCGTGCAAAACCTGTTCAAAAAGCCGCCTATTAAATCACGGACTCGTCTGCGGCGATTCGCGCGGGAACTCGTTTCTCCAACCCAGGGCCGAGGGCCTCTCAATCAGGAACGCCCAGCCGCTGATGCATGATCGGACTGGTGGTCGTGTACTGCAGAAACTGTTTTTTCTGCGGATAGAGATGGTGCTGAATCGCGAACGCCGCCAGCGCAGCCTCATGGAAGCCCGACAGAATCAGCTTTTTCTTGCCTGGGTAGGTGTTGATATCGCCTACGGCAAACACGCCGGGCAGACTGGTCTGGAACTTTTCGGTATCGACCTTGAGTGCCTTTTTCTCCAGCTCCATGCCCCATTCGGCGATCGCACCCAACTTCGGATGCAAGCCGAAGAACACGAGCACCTGGTCCGCGGGGAGCGCGTGAGTGGCACCGTCGCGCGTCTTGATATTCACGCCGCGCAGTAGACCGTTATCCACGATGATGGAGTGTGGGAGAGCCTCGAAGACCCGCATACGGCCAGCCGCAACATGCTCTTGCATCTTTGCTACGGAAGCCGGAGCGGCGCGGTATTCGGGGCGGCGGTGTACGAGCGTGAGGCTACGTGCCTTGGGTAATAGCTCGAGCGTCCAGTCGAGTGCTGAATCTCCGCCTCCGAAAATTACGAGGTGCTTGTCGTGGAAGGCGCTCGAGCTTTTCACCCTGTAATGCAAGCTCACCCCTTCGAACGGGTCCGCGCCCTCGATTCCGATTCGGCGTGGCTGAAAAGAGCCTACGCCGCCGGCGATGACTACGGCTCCTGCGTCGAACGTCGTCCCTGCGGCTGTGCGTACATGGAAGCGTCCGGTTTCCTGGCGCGCCAGCTCGGTGACTTCCTGGCCAAGATGGAAGGTGGGATTGAAGGGCTCTATCTGCTTCATGAGGCGGTCTACTAGCTCCTGGGCTCCGCAGACGGGGAGCGCGGGGATGTCGTAGATGGGCTTTTCGGGGTAGAGCTCGGCACATTGGCCGCCGGGGTGCTGCAGGGAATCGACTATATGGGCGGAGATTCCTAGCAGTCCTAGCTCGAAGACCTGGAAGAGGCCGCAGGGGCCGGCGCCGATGATGACCACTTCGGTGGTGATTGCCTGTCCTGGCACAGGGGTTGGGTTCGGGCTCAATGCGGTGACTTCCGGGGGCAGCAGTTGTCAGTTGGGAGAGCCGGGCGGTTGCGCGAGTAAGCGCGGGAGCCTCATTGTAGTGCTTCTGGAGCTGGTCGGCATCGGGCTGCCGTTGATACATCAGGTCTCCTAGCATTTTAGGCCAAGCTCAAGACCGGTTAAGGCACACCCTTCACCCATCGTGCGCTCTATTGCTACGAATTCGCTTAGAATTCGCGCCTTACGCTGGAGAATCCAATCTTGACATCGAACGCCGAGCTACATGAGCGCCGTAGAAATGCCATTCCGCGGGGAGTTTCGAACTCCCTGGCGATTTATGCGGATCGGGCTTCCAATGCTGAGGTATGGGACGTCGAGGGTAAGCGTTACATCGATTTCGCGAGTGGGATCGCGGTCGTCAACACCGGACATGTGCACCCGCGCGTGAAGGAAGCGGTCGCGCGGCAGCTGGACCGGTTCATACATACGTGCTTTCAGGTTACGCCTTACGAGAGCTATGTGGCTCTGGCGGAGCGACTCAACGAGCTCGCTCCTGGAAATACGCCGAAGAAGACTATTTTCCTCAGCACCGGGGCGGAGGCCGTGGAGAACGCAATCAAAATTGCGCGCTTCCACACCAAGCGCTCGGCGATCATCGCTTTTGGGGGCGGTTTTCACGGGCGCACCCTCGCCTGCATCAGCCTGACCGGCAAGGTGCAGCCTTACAAAGCGGGGTTTGGGCCGATGCTGCCCGAGGTCTATCACCTGCCGTTTCCGATGTCCTATCACGGCGTCTCCGTAGAGCAGTCATTGCAGGCGTTGGATCATCTGTTCAAGGCGGACGTCGATCCGGCCCGCGTGGCTGCGATCATCATCGAGCCCGTGCTCGGCGAAGGGGGCTTCTACGTGGCTCCCGTGGAGTTGCTGCGCAAGTTGCGCGCGACGTGTGATCAGTATGGAATCCTGCTCATCGTCGATGAGATCCAGACGGGATTTGCTCGCACCGGGCGTCTGTTCGCGATCGAGCATTCCGGGGTCGAGCCGGATCTGATGACGATTGCGAAAAGTGTGGCCGGCGGGGTGCCCTTGTCCGCCGTCATCGGCAAGGCTGAGATCATGGATTCGCCGGTTCCGGGCGGATTGGGCGGTACGTATGGAGGGACCCCACTTGCCTGCGCGGCTGGGCTGGCGGTTCTGGACGTGATCCGCGAGGAGCAGTTGCTCAACCGGGCTCAGCACATCGGTCACTTCATGACCTCGAGACTGAAGGGCTTGCAAGTGCGGTTTCCCTCGATCGGCGACGTGCGCTCGCTGGGTGCGATGGTGGCTATCGAGTTGGTGAAAAACTGCAACGCGAACGAGCCGGATGCGGAGCTCACCCGGGCGCTGGTCCAGGCAGCCGGCCGCAGAGGCCTCATCCTGTTGTCCTGCGGAATCTATTCCAACGTAATTCGTTTTCTGGCGCCGCTGACGATCACCGACGCGCTGTTGAAGGAAGGATTCAACATCTTCGAGCAGGCGCTCGATGAAGCAACGCGCACGACAGCCGTGCCCGCGTGACCTCGCGCTTCCCCAGGAGCCTGTCTGACAGGCTCCAATAGCTGCTACGCCCGGCCGGCGTTCGCGTCGGTCGGCGTGTGGAAGTATTCGCTCTCGGACGCGAGTTGCTCGATCAGGCGTTTGAGCTCAGCCATGCGACCTTCGGCTGTGCTGATCGGCATGCAATCCTGACACCGTGGGTCGCCACAGGGCTGACGTGAGTACAGCCAGTACTGCAATGCACCCGCCAGCAGCCCGTCGGCAATGTCCCAAAGGTCCGCGTCTTTGTCCTTGTCCGCGAGCCGATTGCCCAGGTCGACAGCTTTGGTGAAGGCCGAATCGAAAGTATCGGCGATCTCGCTCATGGGTCCCTTTTCTCGATCATAGTACTAGTATAGAACAAAACGGCCCTCAGCCGTCTCGCGAGCGACCCTGCCATTCGGACACCTGGGAACTTGAGAATGGTGGAGCTGGAGCCCGACCCGCTTGTCGCGGCTCAGCACCACTTGCCGTCCCGATAGCCACGCCTTTTTTGCCATTTTTTCCTGCTGCTGCAGTGCTTTGTGCGATCCCTGCCACGGAAGTGACCTACCCTCGCAGGCATCATCGCGCAACAGAAAAGTCGCGCACAAGACCAGGACGACGTTTGATTCTGGTTTATGTCACATGCCGCAAACCTCTCCCAAGCCTCCATTGTTCGAGCCGCGCGCACCCATAAGCTTCGAAGCGGGTGCGCGCGGACGGCGAGCCATGACGGTGCGCCTCGGAATCGGGAGCCGCCTGGCCCTGGGGCTGGCCGCGGTCACTGCGGTCATTCTCGTTGGCCATGGTCTGGCCGCTCGCACCACCGGCCGAGCGGCAGACGCAGTCCGGCGGATGCAAGGCGAGAGCGAGCCGCTGGCGCGACGAGCCAACGCCGTCCTAGATGAATTGATCGCGTATGACCGGACTGTCAGCGAGTACCTTCAGGCTCTCCGTTCTTCCGATTTCCATTCCATCACCGCGGCAGGCGAGGCCCTCCGGAGCGCATTGGCTGCTTATTACGACAGTCAGCCCGCGCCTGCCCTGACTCCGGCGGCATTACAGCTTCGCGCCCAGATCACCGGTCATATCGACAAAGGTGAGCAACTCGCCAGGAGCGCCGCGCAGCGCGCGCAGTGGGTGGAGGATCGAAATACCGCCCTGGAGCGGGTGTATCACTACATCACGTCCGCTGGCGGCGCCGGACTGGCAATCAACGGTAATCAGGTGGTGGCGCAGCGCTCCCTCTCCGAGCTGGAAGCGGCTATCAACGCAATCCGCGGCAACTTCACGGGTGGCGCGGCGATGGCTCGCAGGGAGCAGGAATTCAACGCGGTGCTACTGGCGCATACCGCCGAATTGCAGCTTTCGCCGGGAAAAACCTGGCTTGCCCTCGTGCGCGAGAGTTTCGCGACAGCCTGTCACCTGCGGCTCGCTATCGAGCATTTCGATGCAGCGAACGGGCCCGCACGCCGTGAGTTGCTCGAGGACAGCGCGAATCTGACAGCCGCTGTGCAGGAGCGACTCCAGGATCCCGCGCGCATCGGGTTGTTGCAAGCCGCGCGATACGCCGCTACGTCCGCCGAGCTCGCCCAGCGTACACTCATTACGACGGGCGCCGCCGTGTTCTGTGTCGTCCTCATCGTGGGCGTCGCTCTCGCGCTTAGCATCAGCCTACCGGTCCGCCGTTTGACGAACGCGATCCGTTTGATCGCTGGAGGAAACCGCGGTGCTCGCGCGCCGCGAGGCGGGTCCGCGGAGATCGACGAGCTCGCCGAATCTTTCAATGCGATGGCCGATCACATTGCCAGGGCCGAAGCGGAGTTGCGTGCGCACCAGGCAGAGCTCGAGCGTCATGTGGCCGAGCGCACACGCCAACTTCATCACCTGGCGCACCATGATCCGCTGACTCAACTTCCAAACCGCAGGCAGCTTTCGGCTCG
This sequence comes from uncultured Steroidobacteraceae bacterium, assembly GCA_964494895.1. Classification (GTDB taxonomy): domain Bacteria; phylum Pseudomonadota; class Gammaproteobacteria; order Steroidobacterales; family Steroidobacteraceae; genus 13-2-20CM-66-19. Next base: position 35,804 of record CAZBTV010000067.1, read on the forward strand.
CCTGGCCAGTGCGCTATCCCGAGCATCCGCCAACGGCCAGCGAGTCGCCCTGCTGTTCGTCGATGTTGACAACTTCAAGTCCATCAACGACACCCTCGGCCACAACTTCGGGGACCGTGTGCTACAGGGCATCGCCCGGCAGTTGCAAACCGCCGCGGGCACGAACACGTTGCTGGCGCGGTTGGGCGGCGACGAATTCACGGTCTTGTGCGAAGACGTGACTTCGGTCGAGGAGGTGGAGAGGCGCGCGGCCGCGATCGTTACTATCCTACAGCACCCTCTCTCCATTGACGGACGGGCGCTCTCCACGAGCGCCAGTGTTGGCGCAAGCCTCTACCCCGATCATGCGGACGATGCTGAGGGTCTGCTGCGAGCCGCGGACGTGGCGCTCTTTCGCGCAAAAGAGCTGGGGCGCAATCGTTTCGCCGTTTATCAGGAGGCACTCTACGATGCGGCCGCGCAGCGTTTCCGGGTGGAACAGTCGCTTCGCAAGGCAGTTGAAGCCGGCGACCTGCTGTTGATGTTCCAGCCGCAGGTCGCACTGCATACGTTCGAGGTGACCGGACTGGAGGCCCTGCTTCGTTGGCGCAAGTCGGACGGACGCATCGCGACAGCCACAGAGTTCATCCACATAGCGGAGAAAACGGGTCTCATTCACGATCTGACCGACTGGGTATTGCGCTCAGCGACCTCCACTGTGGCGGCATGGCGAGCGCAGGGCTGGCACCATGCCTGTGTGGCGATCAACGTTTCACCCCCACAGTTCTTTGAACGCAACTTCGTAGAGCAGGTTGCGCGCGCGCTTGACGTGACAGGCCTCCCGGCCAGCGCGCTGGAGCTGGAGCTGACCGAAACCGTGTTTCAAACGGGAGTGACCACCATCGATTCACTGCGGCAGCTGCGGGACCTGGGCGTGTCCATCGCCCTTGATGACTTCGGCATCGGCTACTCATCCCTGACTTCGCTGGAGCAACTACCGATCAATCGCGTGAAGCTCGACAGGATGTTGGTAGAGGGCATCGATACCAATCCGCGCTCCGCGGCCATCGTCCGGTCCATTGTCGCGCTTTGCCATGGTCTGGGATTGCAGGTCGTGGCGGAGGGCGTCGAGCGCCCGGCGCAACTGGAGCTCCTTTCGCATTGTGGGCCGTTGGGAGTTCAGGGATACCTGTTGGCTTACCCTGTTGAAGCGTCGCAAGCTGCGGACGAGGCTCGCACAGCCGCAGCCCGCGCAAGAGTCATTCTCGAAGCGGCGGCCAAGTCGCCAGCAGACGAGGCGGTCGGTAACGCACTCGTATTCGTCGGGCCGACGGGAAGTCGCAAGCGGACGAATTGATACCGCGGCAGGCGCGCCAGGCGCGGCTCGCTTTGCGCGTTACCCTAGCCGTGTACGTAACTCACTCAGCTCCGCGCGCAGCGCCCGCACTTCTTCCTCGAGACGCGTTAGCCTCTGCTCCTGGCGCATATCGGGAAAAGCAGTTTCTGGTGTTGAGATGGCTGCGCGAGGCTCTGCCGGCCGCTCGGCAGCCGTCTGAGTTGGATGTGTCACTGCGCCGCTCGCGTGCCCCTCCTCTGTCCCGCCGGCCACCTCACCACTGAACAGGTGGGCATAGCGAGACTCCCGGCGCCCAGGCTCCCGCGCGAGCCGCACCACAAACGGCCCGTCCTCACGATCGCTCAAGCGATTGAGCGTGGCCTCCACCTCCGACACATCGCCGAATGGCGCCATCCTGGATGCCCGACCGCGCAACTCCCCTGGTGTTTGCGGTCCACGCAGGAGCAGCTCACATACTATCGCGAGCTCCTGGGGGTCGAACTTGAGCGTGCCGTACTCGGTGTTGCAAAACCGATGCTGATACTTGGGAACGCGGCTACCGAACCCCGACCTCTCGACGACCAGATGCTTGCGCCCGAGGTTGTCGAGTGTCTGCTGCACCGTCCTTTCGTCAAGCTCCAGCACCGGATCCCGGTTGCTTTTCTGATTACACGCGTTCACCAGTGCGTTGAGCGACAGCGGATACTGATCCGGGGTCGTGATCTGCTTCTCGATCAGGGAGCCGATGACCCGCGCCTCGAGTGGGGAAATCTCGATTTTCATACTCGAATCATAAGCGCCGTGTTGGCACCCTGACTAGCGCGAGCATCTAATGATGGCGCGCGAAAGCATCGCGCGCCTGGACACCCCGGTCAGCCTGATCGGTGAAGAAGCCATCCATTCCGGTACGCAAGTAGGGCAGCAGCTCGCCGGAAAGATCGCCGAGGTCACCGGGCGAAGTGCCCCGGTGGAGGTTCGAGGGGAGAAACGCGTTGTCGGCACGGAAGGTCCAGGGATGTACCAGCAGCCCGTGCTCGTGTGCATTTTTGACGAGTGCAGTGGGCTCGCCAAGTTGACCGTCGGAGCCGCGGGGAATGATGAGCAGCTTGTTTGGCCCGATGGCCTGCGCATACGTCGCGATCTCAGCCAGCCCTGCCGGGGTGATGAGATCGGCGTAGGTGCGCGGATCGTGCTTCGCGACAAAGTCGTAAGGAGCTCCGCTCGCCTCGATCAGCTGTACCAGCGGGAGTTGAGTCATTTTGCTCAACGCCTTGAGATTGCCCACCTCGAAAGACTGAATGTAGGCCAGCCCGTGCCGGCCTCTGTAGCCATATCGCTCGAGGGTGCGTACGAGCAGCGCTTCCATCGGCAGCCCGATGCTGGTGAAGTACGTGGGATGTTTTGTCTCAGGATATACACCGATGTGCCGCGGCGCCGGCTCACCCAGCTGCCGTGCGCGAGTAGTCCGCTGCTCCTCCACACCGTGCACGAGCGAGAGAATCTCCTCGAATGTCGGAACCTCGAATTGCCCGTCAAAGCGCGTGTTGGCCGGCCTCGTGTCAGGAATCCGCTCACGCGCCCGTAAAGTCTTGAGCTCGGCGAGTGTGAAATCCTCCGTAAACCATCCGGTCACCGCCACCCCATCGATGACCTTCGTCGTACGTCGAGACGCGAACTCGGGATGGTCAGCGACATTCGTCGTACCGCCGATCTCGTTCTCGTGTCGTGCAACGAGAACGCCATCTTTCGTCATCACCAAGTCAGGCTCCACGTAGTCAGCCCCGTCCTGAATGGCGATGAAATATGACGTGAGAGTGTGCTCGGGCACGTAACCGCTCGCGCCGCGATGACCTATGACGATAGGAGACTGCGGTTGCCCCTCATTTGCGCTTACCGTCACGGCTGTCATGAGCATCCCCAAAAAAACGACGCTGGCCCCGACCAGATGACCCGGTCTCGAGAACACACCCAGTCTTGAAAGACAACGAATAATAGGCATGGGAATTGCTAGACTCTACCTTATGCTGCTAACTGATCAGGACATCTATCTCTTCCGCGAAGGCACGCACGTGCGCGCCTACGAGAAGCTCGGTGCCCATGTGGTACCCACACTTGCACACGGCGTCGAGCAAGGCACGCACTTTGGCGTCTGGGCACCGAACGCGGCCTCGGTTTCCGTGGTCGGGGACTTCAACGGTTGGAATCCTTCCTCCCATCCGCTGGAGCCGCGCGGCGATGCCTCCGGCATCTGGGAGGCCTTTGTTCCCGACGTACGTCATGGAGCGATCTACAAATATCACATAGTCTCGCGGCACGCGGGTTACACCGTCGACAAGGCCGACCCCTTCGCTTTCTTCTCGGAAGTGCCGCCCCGCACGGCATCCGTCGTCTGGGACCTCTCGTACGAATGGGGCGATGACGAGTGGATGAGGACGCGCTCGCGCGCGAATGCGCTGGATGCGCCCATCTCGATCTATGAAGTTCATCTGGGCTCGTGGAGACGCATCCCGGAGGAGCACAACCGCTCGCTCACCTATCGCGAGCTGGCTCATGCCCTGGCCGATTACGTGTGCGACATGGGCTACACGCACGTCGAGCTGCTGCCCATCATGGAGCACCCCTTTTACGGATCATGGGGTTACCAGATCACGGCCTACTTCTCCCCAACCGCGCGTTACGGGACACCTCAAGACTTCATGTATTTTGTCGATTACCTGCACCGTCGCGGGATCGGCGTGATCATGGACTGGGTGCCCTCGCACTTCCCCACCGACGAGCATGGACTGTCGTATTTCGACGGCACGCACTTATACGAGCACGCGGACCCGCGCCAAGGGTTCCACCCCGAGTGGAACAGCTCGATTTTCAACTACGGCCGGGCCGAGGTGCGCAACTTCCTCGGTAGCAGCGCGCTCTTCTGGCTCGACATGTATCACATCGACGCCCTGCGGGTCGATGCGGTCGCCTCGATGCTGTATCTCGACTACGGACGGCGGCAGGGCGAATGGATTCCGAACCGCTTCGGCGGCCACGAGAACCTCGACGCGGTCGAATTCCTCAAGCAGTTGAATCTCGCCGTCTACCGCGATCATCCGGATACGCAGACCATCGCGGAGGAATCGACGGCCTGGCCGA
>CAZBTV010000068.1:0-39390 GCA_964494895.1 uncultured Steroidobacteraceae bacterium
CGCGTTCCTCGTACGGGCCCCAGAGCTCGAGGCCGGGAGCGCCCGCCATGCCGTGGCGTAGCGCACGCACGCGCTTGCCGCCGATGTTGATGGCGTCCATCGTGAAAAACTTCACGTCGGGAATCGGGCCGCCATTGAGCTTGTTCAACACCTTCTCGGCATTCGGGCCCTGGACCTGGAAGCGATAGTGACGGCGGGTGACAGCCTTGCCTTTCGGGTCGCTCGGCGAGCGGTCGTCACGGATCATGTCGACCTTGAAGCCGCCGGTCTCGCCGTGAAACTGGATCCAGTTCACCGAGGGTGCCCGGCCGACGAACAGCAGCTCGTCCTTTTCGAGATAGAACAGAATGCCATCGCCGATGACGTAGCCATCGTAGCTTACCGGCACCATCTGCTTCGCCTTGTTGACGGCGAAGTTGTTGAAGCTGTTGATCGTCGTATAGGAGATCAGCTTCAGCGCATCGGGGCCTTTGACGGTGAGCTCCGCCATGTGATGGGACTGGTCGAACAGTACTGCGCTCTCGCGCCATGCGCGCTGCTCGTCCATCCAGTTGTGGAATTCACTGGGGACTACCGGATAAACGTATGCTCCGATCTTGGAGTTACGCAACATCTGGACCGGGTTACCCGCGGCCTGCAGCACCTGTTCCAGGTTTTTGGGACTCATAGTTGCTCCTCGTTGAAAATTGGCGCTCAGCCCGGGTGTAGCCGGGCTTCGCTCGCGGTGACCACGTTGGACAGCAACATCGCGATCGTCATGGGACCGACCCCGCCGGGGACAGGCGTGATCCAGCCGGCCCGCCGTGCGGCCGGCTCGTACTCCACATCGCCCGAGATCTTTCCCGCAACGGTGCGGTTGATTCCAACATCGAACACGGCCGCCCCGGGGCTGATCCACTCGCCCGGAATGTAACTGGGCTTGCCGACCGCCGCGACCACCAGATCCGCGCGCTCGATTTCGGCTCGCAGATCGCGCGTGCCCGTGTGGCACACGGTCACGGTGGCACCCGCCAGCAACAGCTCGAGCGCCATTGGCCGCCCGACGATGTTGGAAGCCCCAACGATGGTCGCGCGCAGCCCTCGCAGGGCTATCCCATACTCGTTCGCGAGTACGATCACCCCGTAGGGGGTACACGGGCGCAGCCGTGGGCGCTTCTGTGCCAGCAGGCCCGTGTTGATCGGGTGCAGGCCATCGACGTCCTTCGCCGGGTCGATCGCATCGATGACCTTGTTGGAGTCCAGCCCCTTCGGCAAGGGTAACTGCACGAGAATGCCGTCGACGCGCTCATCGACATTGAGGGCATGAATGAGCGCGAGCAGCTGCGCCTCACTCGTACTCGCTGGAAGGTCGTGCGCGAAGGAGTCGATGCCCGTTTCCTGGCACGACTTGCGCTTGTTGCGGACGTAGATGGACGAGGCCGGATCCTCACCGACCTGGATCACCGCCAGGCCCGGAGCCCGGCCAAGCTTGCGCGTGAGCTCGCGCGCACGGCCTTTGACCGAGTCGCGGACTTTCGCGGCCACTGCCTTGCCGTCAATGACGATGGCGCCACCACCAGCCACCGCCGTAGAGCTCACTGGGGATGCTGTCCGCTCGCCTGGCATGATCACGACCTCGGAAAGGCAGCAGCCAGACGCTGTTGGAACTCATCCTGAGTGAATGTGTGATTCTGGGTTCCGAGGGACTCGATCTTGAGCGCGCCCATGAGCGAGGCGATGCGGCCGGTGGCCGGCCAGTCGAGCCCGTGCAGCAGGCCATGGATGAGCCCGGCACGATAAGCATCTCCGCAACCGGTCGGATCAACGATGGCCTTCGGCTTGGCGCACGGAATCTCGATCGGGCCGCCCTTGGTATGGATGATCGAGCCGTCGGCGCCCCGGGTGACGATCAGCGCCTCGACCTGCGCCGTCACATCGCTCTCTGTCCACCCGGTCTTCTGCTGGATGAGCTGCCATTCGTAGTCGTTCACGGCAACCCAGGTAGCCTGCTCGACGAACCGGGCCAGGTCTTTGGCATCGTACATGGGTAGACCCTGCCCCGGATCGAAGATGAAGGGGATGCCAGCTTCGTAGAACTGGTCGGCGTGTTGGATCATGCCGTCGCGCCCGTCTGGCGCCACGATGCCCAGGGCGATGTCCTTCGCAGCGGCGACGCTGTTGAGATGCGACAGCTGCATGGCGCCCGGATGGAAAGCGGTGATCTGGTTGTTGTCCAGGTCGGTGGTGATGAACGCCTGCGCGGTGTGCTCCGACTCGATCACCTTCACATAGTCGCCGGGGACGCCGCTTCTGCGCATCCAGTCGGCATACGGGCCGAAATCGCGCCCGACGGTCGCCATCGGATAGCCGGCATCACCCAACAGCTTGAGGTTGTAGGCGATGTTGCCCGCGCAGCCACCGAACTCCCGGCGCAGCTGCGGCACCAGGAATGAGACATTCAGGATATGGATCTTCTCGGGAAGAATGTGATTACGAAAGCGGTCGCCGAACACCATGATGGTGTCGAAAGCAACCGAGCCACAGATCAAAGCTTTCTTGGCCAAGGCGCACTACCTTTTGGGTTAGGCGTCCATCTCGAACTTGTCATTGCCGGCCTTGAGCATGAACTTGCCGTCAATGACCGCTCGGATCCAGCGCGCCGTGGCGGCCACTCCGCCAAAAGCATAGAAATGCGGCTGAACGATACGGCTGCTGCCCCGGGCAGCGCCGCCGCGGACGAGGCCTGCAAGCATCTCATCCGGGCTGGTCGCGAGTCGAGCCAGCTTGGTCATCGCCGTCATGTTCTTCATCACTGAGTTCAGTGAGGCGCCGACGCCGCAGGCCATGGCGTACCTGATCAATTTCGGCAGCGGCGTAGGCCCTGCGATGCCGATGTGCGCCGGCAACGTGATGCCTTCCCGCGTCAGACGTTCGTCCCACGCAATGATCGCACCCGGATCGAAGGTGAACTGGGTTGCAATGTGCAACTTCAATCCTGTCCTGGCAGCGAAGGCCTGCTTATGAAGCAGGGCCGCCAGCAGCACGTCCTCTGCTACTTGTTTGTGTCCCTCCGGGTGCCCCGCCACTCCCAGGCGCTTGAGGCTGGAGTTTTGCAACAGACCGGAGTCGATGATGTCGAGGGTGCTCGTGTAAGGGCCGAGTGGCTTGGCCAGGTCACCCGCAACCAGCAGTGCCTGCTCGATGCCGGCATCTGAAATCCGCTTCAGTGCAGTCTGCAACGCCTGTAAGCTGTCCACGCGGCGCGCGACGATGTGGGGTGAGGCACGGAAACCCAGCTGCTGCAGCTTGATCGCGGTCGACACCACTTCGGCGAGCGTCGCCTTTGGCGTGTGAGCGACATAGACCGCCGTTCCGGCGGGCAATGTCGCTACCAGTGTGGGCAGCGCGTCCTCGTCGTGTGTCGAAATCTCGGTGGAAGCGTTCCGCGAGAAATCGACGACGGCGCGCTTGAGCGCCTCGCCCTCCAGAGGGGCGACGGACTCGTTGATCTTCAGGCTCTCGATGGCTCTCATAGGTCGCGGCTCGCTTTCTTTTCAGGGTTTGCGGCGGGTAACGACGAAGGTTTCATCGTTGAACCACAGACCGCTGTATTTCTGGAGGACAGCCTGCGTGGCGTGGAGATAGGTGCCGTTCTGCACGACCGAATCGAGGCGCTCATCCTCGATCTGGTTCACGTAGATGGCGGCGTTCCACGCTGCATACAGCGTGGAGGTGCCGATGCGATCTCCTATCTCGGAGGGCAGCGTGTGCATGTCATAACGGAACACCGCCTTCTCGTCGGGCAGCGCCGTCAACATGAAATCGCGCGCATCACGCCCGAGCTCGCTCTTGAGAGCCGCAAGCAGCGCGTGACGATCGATCTGGAAGGGATTCTCGCCGGGCCAGAGCTTCTGGATGATCTCCAGGCCGGGATCACGGCCGTAGGATTGCACGGCCAGCAGGCGCCCGCCGGGAGCAAGGCTGCGCGTCAGCGGCGCAAGAACTTTCTGTGCCTTGAATTCGGCGGACATGCGAGCGCGCCAGGGCTGTGAGGCGAGAATGAGGTCGTAGTTCTCGAACGTTCGCCCCGGCTTCGGGATCACACTGTCGAGTAGAAACTTGTGGTCTTCCCGGTAGATCACGAGTACCGAGGGGCGCACGTAAACGGGGTTTCCGGATCTCGGGCTCGGCCTGGTCTCCCAACCGTAGTCGAGAGTCGGCTCGAGCTCGTCGACCTGCTCGGCGTATTCGAGCGCGGAGTGACCTGTCAGGCGGACTTCCTGCCAGTTGAGCGCGGCGGCGGACTGCACGTCGCGCGGCATCAGCCGCGGCGACTCGGAGTAATTCAGGTTGGTAACGACCAACACCGTAGCCGGATGCTCGTAGAATCGGTCGGGCATTTTTTCGAGCCCGAGCCGCACATCCTCGAGGCTGATTTCCTTGGCAACTACCAACAGCGGCACCGCTGGAAACGCTCGATGAGTGCTGCGCATGAGACGCGCAAGCACCGTGGCATCACCCATGCCAGCGTCGAAGAAACGCAGCGCCGGCGGTGCCGGCTTTAGATGGGTCAACTCATACGCGGCGCGCCGCGCGATGGCCGACTTCTCGTTGCACGTGTTGACGAAGGCCAGGTACTTCTGTCGGTTGTCATAGAAACGAAACGGGGGAGAGGCAGTACCGGCCTCGGGCGCGGTAGCCCTGGGCTGGGGTATACCCGCGTGTTGTCCGTTGCTTGGAGCCGCAACCGACATCTTCACAAGCCCCCTCGTAGTGCCTTCTCAGGCGCGCACGGTAGCCAGTATCCGAGCGGGGCGGAAATCGGAAGATGGGATGAGTGATATAGACAGCGCGAATTGCACCTGACCGGCAGGCGGGCTCACCCGCTGGGTGCATCGTTGTCCGCTACCGGCGGACTGGAGGCCGGCGCCTTGGCTTGCGCGGCCAAAAGGGCAACCGCCTGCTTGGCGACGTCACTCAGGCCCGCCCCCTGACGTTGTTCGTAATAAGCAATCATCTGAGCCCGCATGCGCGGCTCCCAGTAGCGCCGCAAGTGGGTGGCGACTTCCGCCGCGGCCTTCTCTCCGGCCTCACCTTCCCAGAAAGAGGTGATTTCATTGGCCATTTTGATGAGGTGATCGATATTCATGTTCAGGCCTTCGGCCAACTTTCCTGTGGGTCGAAGCGACCCGCTTCATTTAGCGGCGCTGCGCGCCGGCAAGACAGCCTCAGTATAAAAGGGCTGTTCATTTCAACCGCCCGGGATGAGCGTACACCACGTGCCGGTCGCGGCGTGCGAATGCCACAAGGGTCAAGCCCGTCTTCTGCGCAAGCCGCACCGCAAATGCCGTCGGTGCCGAAAGCGCCGCCAGAAACGAGATACCAACAGTGGCGCACTTCTGCACCATCTCGTAGCTCGCCCGGCTCGTAATCAACATGTAGCCCGACGAGAGATCGGTATTACCACGCACGAGCGCACCGATAGCTTTGTCGAGCGCGTTGTGCCTTCCCACATCCTCACGGACGAGCTGAATGCCCTTTCCCGGACAGACCCAGGCGGCGGCATGGACGCTGCCCGTACGTGCGTTGATAGGCTGGAGCGCCCCGAGCTGCTCGATAGCAGCGTGCAGGTCTTCGATCGCCACCGCAGTCCCCGGCCCCACCTCCGCAACGTCGCGGATTGCGTCCTCCGCAGTCTCCGATCCGCACAAACCGCAGCCCGTTCTGCCCGTGAGATTGCGTCGACGGTGCAGCAGCTCCGTAAACCGGTCCCAGGCAACGGTGATACGCACATCCACAGCCTCGGCGCCCACCGTGACCTCCACATCACGGATCTCGTCCCGATGCGCCACGAGACCTTCACTCAGCGTGAAACCTACGGCGTAGTCCTCGAAGTTCGCCGGTGTCGCCAACATCACGACGTGGGGGACATTGTGATAGATGAGCGCGACCGGCACTTCTTCGGCAACCTGGTCCGTCGTGTGGGTTGTCGTGCCCTGGATCCAGCGATCGACAGTGACCTCAGCGCTGACAGACTTCGACGGATCGATGACTGCCGCTGACATGACGTTCACTGGCGTGGGATACGGCGCCCTCAGGCAGGCGCCGTATCCGGTTTGCGCCTGCGCTGCTGTTTGGGCATGGCGCGTTCTTCCTGCGCCCGCTTCGTCCAGGCGTCCTTCTGACTCACCAGCACCACCTCGACCGCCGTCACTTTGTACTCCGGACAGTTTGTCGCCCAGTCGGAGTTCTCTGTCGTCACGACGTTGGCGTTGGTCTCCGGGAAGTGGAAGGTCGTATACACGACGCCCGGTGCAATCTTCTCCGTCACGCGCGCCCGTAGCACCGTCTCGCCGGCACGGCTCGTCAAGCCCACCCAATCACCGTCACTGATGCCGCGAACTTCCGCATCGTGGGGATGGATGTCGAGGAGATCCTCCGCGTGCCAGACGGTGTTTTGCGTGCGGCGTGTCTGTGCGCCGACGTTGTACTGGCTGAGGATCCGGCCTGTAGTCAGGATGAGCGGGAAACGGCTCGTTGAGCGCTCGCTCGTGGGCACATACTCCGTCGTGAGGAACCTGCCTTTACCGCGCACGAACTGGTGGACGTGCATCGTCGGCGTGCCTTCCGGAGCCGCGTCATTGCAAGGCCATTGAATGCTGCCCAACCTGTCGAGCTTCTCGTAGCTCACTCCGGTGAATGTCGGTGTCAACCGGGCGATCTCATCCATGATCTCCGACGGGTGCGTGTAGTTCATCGGATACCCGAGGGCATTCGAGAGGAGCATGGTGACTTGCCAGTCCTCATAGCCTGCGCGCGGCGTCATCACTTTCCGGACACGGGAAATGCGCCGCTCGGCATTCGTGAACGTACCGTCCTTCTCGAGGAACGACGAGCCCGGCAGGAAAACGTGCGCGTAGCGCGCTGTCTCGTTCAGGAACAGGTCCTGCACGATGACGCACTCCATCGCTTCGAACGCCTTGCTGACGTGATGGGTGTTGGGATCCGACTGCACCGGGTCCTCACCTTGCACGTAGATGGCCTTGAATGTGCCATCGAGAGCGGCTTCGAACATGTTGGGCAGTCGCAGGCCGGGCTCGGATTGCAGCTTCACGCCCCAGTCGTTCTCGAAGAGCTGCCGCACACTGGAATCCGACACATGGCGATAGGCACTGAACTCGTGTGGGAACGAGCCCATATCGCACGATCCCTGCACGTTGTTTTGGCCGCGCAGCGGGTTCACGCCCACGCCCTCACGTCCGAGATTGCCGGTTGCCATCGCAAGATTGGCGATGCCTATGACCGCCGTCGTGCCCTGGCTGTGCTCGGTTACGCCCAGACCGTAATAGATGGCGCCGTTGCCGGCGGTCGCATATAGCCGCGCCGCGCCCCGCACGAGATCCGCCGGAACGCCCGTAACCCCTTCGAGAGCCTCAGGCGAGTTCTCCGACTTCGAGACGAACGCTTTCCATTTGGCATAGGACTCCGGCTCGCAGCGCGCAAGCGCAAAGTCATCTTTCGTCAGGCCTTCGGTCACGATCACGTGCGACATCGCGTTGAGCACGGCGACATTGGTGCCCGGAGTCAATTGCAGATGATAGTCCGCATGAACGTGCGGCGAATGCACCAGGTCGGTGGCACGCGGGTCTACGACGATGAGCTTCGCACCTTGACGCAAGCGGCGCTTCATCTGCGAGCCGAAGACAGGATGGCCATCGGTAGGATTCGCCCCGATGACCATGATCACGTCGGCCTGCATGACGGAATCGAATCTCTGGGTTCCAGCGGATTCACCCATCGTATTCTTCAGGCCGTATCCCGTCGGGGAATGGCACACACGAGCGCATGTGTCGACATTGTTCGTACCGAGGGCTGCCCGGACGAGCTTCTGCACGAGGAACGTCTCTTCGTTAGTGCAGCGCGATGAGGTGATACCGCCGACAGACTCGCGGCCATATTTCGCCTGGATGCGGCGAATCTCACTCGCCGCGTAATCGATCGCGACCTCCCAGGAGACTTCCTGCCACTGATCCGTGATGTTTTTGCGGATCATCGGCTTGGTGACGCGGTCCGAGTGTGTCGCATAGCCGAAGGCAAAGCGGCCCTTCACGCATGCATGGCCATGGTTGGCGTGGCCGTTGCGGTTCGGCGCCATGCGGACCACTTCGGCATCCGCGCCCTCGCCCTTCAGCTCGGCCTTGAAGCTGCAGCCCACACCGCAGTAGGCACAGGTCGTCGTGACCGCCCGCTCCGGCTGCCCCAGGCCGATGATGGACTTTTCAGTCAACGCCGCGGTAGGACAGGACTCGACACAAGCGCCGCAGGAGACACACTCTGAGTCGAGGAAGGGCTCGTTCTGGCTCGCCGAAACCTTCGACTCGAACCCACGTCCCTGAATCGTCAGGGCGTACGTCCCCTGCACCTCGTCGCAAGCGCGCACGCAACGCGAGCACACGATGCACAGCTCAGGATTGAAGGTGAAATACGGCGTGCTCTCGTCCTTCGCGGCCGGGCGATGCATCTCGATCTCGCCCTTCAAGCCATAGGAGGTCTCCTCGATGCCCACCTTGTCGGCCATGTCCTGCAACTCGCAGTGGCCATTGGCCGGGCAGCTCACACACTCGAGCGGATGGTCCGAGATGTAGAGATCCAACACGCCCTTGCGCAAGCTCGTCAGCTTCTCCGACTCGGTGCGGATCTTCATTCCTGGCGTGACGGTCGTGGTGCACGAAGCGGGATACCCCTTGCGGCCTTCGATCTCCACCAGGCACAGACGGCACGAGCCGAACGCTTTCAAGGTGTCGGTCGCGCACAGTTTCGGTACTTTGACGCCGGCCAGCGCGGCGGCGCGCATGACGGAGGTGCCGTCAGGAACGGTTACCGACTTCCCGTCGACCTCGACCGTGACCGGTCCCGCGCCCTGCGCTGGTTCCGGAGTTCCCAGGTCTTCATAATCAATTGCAAACATGTTTGTCTCCGAGCCTTGGAGGCTAGCCTTGCCGCGTGCCTCAATGCCGCGTTCGTGCGCGGAAATCTTCCCTGAAGTGCTTGAGCGCGCTGGTGACCGGGAACGGCGTCATGCCGCCCAGGCCGCACAGCGACCCCTGCAGCATGAGCTCGCATAGCTCCTCGAGCTGCCGTACGTTCCGCTCGCTCTCCACTCCGCCCAGAATCCGGTCGATCACCTCGACCCCGCGCGTAGAGCCTATGCGGCACGGCGTGCATTTGCCACAGGACTCGACAGCGCAGAATTCCATGGCGTAACGCGCCATGCGGGCCATATCCACGGTATCGTCGAACACAACGATTCCGCCGTGGCCGAGCAGCGCGCCGATGCTGGCCAGCGCCTCATAGTCGATCGCCACGTCAAACTGCGATGCCGGAATATAGGCACCCAGCGGGCCGCCTACCTGCACCGCGCGGATTGGACGCCCCGTGGCGGAGCCTCCTCCGTATTCATAGAGCAACTCGCGCAAAGTGACGCCAAACGCGCGCTCGACGAGGCCACCGCGTTTGATGTTTCCTGCAAGTTGCAGTGGCAAAGTCCCACGCGACTTGCCCATGCCGTAGTCTTTGTAGAACTCCGCGCCCTTGTGAAGGATCACCGGCACCGATGCGAGCGTCATGACGTTGTTGACGATGGTCGGTTGGCCGAACAGGCCTTTGATAGCCGGCAGCGGCGGGCGAACGCGGACCTCGCCTCGCTTGCCCTCGAGACTCTCGAGCATCGAGGTCTCTTCTCCACAGATGTAGGCACCGGCACCGAGCCGGACTTCGAGGTCGAACCGCTTCCCGCTTCCCATCACGTCACCGCCAAGATAGCGGGCCTGATAGGCGGCGGCGATTGCGTTATTCAACGCCCGATAGGCATGCGGATACTCGGCGCGCAGATATATGTACCCCTGCGTCGCGCCGACCGCGATACCCGCGATGGTCATTCCTTCCACGAGAGCCAGCGGATCGCCTTCCATCAACATGCGGTCGGAGAACGTGCCCGAATCGCCTTCGTCCGCATTGCATGTAATGTACTTCTGCGCCGTTGGCTGCTCGAGGACTGTCTTCCATTTGATACCCGTCGGGAAGGCCGCGCCTCCGCGGCCGCGCAGTCCGGAATCCAACACCGCCTGCACGATGGCCTGCGGCGACATCGCCAGAGCGCGGCGCAGGCCCTGATATCCGTCGTTGGCGACGTAGTCGGCGACGCTCACAGGATCAACGATGCCGACGCGCGCGAAAGTCAGGCGCTGCTGGCTCGCGAACCAGGGAATGTTGTCAACCAGCCCATGCGCGAGCGGATGCTGGCCGCCGCTCAGGAAACCGGCGGCAAACAAACCCGGCACATCCCCCGGAGTCACTGGGCCGTAGCCGACGCGGCCCTGTGGGGTAAGCACCTCGACGAGGGGCTCGAGCCAGAAGGCACCCCGGGAGCCGTTGCGAACGAGTTGGAGCTCGACGCCTCGAGCGGAGGCCTCTTTGGAAATTGCTTCCGCGACATGGCCGGCACCTAGCGACAGGGCGCTCGCGTCACGCGGAACATACACGGTAGCTGTCATGGCTTCACTTTTTGCGACTGGAGCTCCGTCGCAAGCATCGCGTCGAAGCTTTCCGGGGTGAGCCGGCCATAGAGTCGTCCGTCGACCATGGCAGCAGGGGAGCAGGCGCAGTTGCCGAGGCAGTAGACCGGCTCGAGCGAGAATTTCCCGTCGGGAGTCGTCTCGTGGAAGTCGACTCCGAGCTTGCGCTTGGCATGCTCAGCCAAGGAGTCCGCTCCCATCGATTGGCAAGCCTCCGCCCGGCACAGGCTCACCAAGTGCTTTCCCGGAGGGGTACGCCGAAAGTAATGGTAGAAGGTGACCACACCGTGAACTTCGGCGCGCGACAAATTAAGCCCCTGGGCTACCAGGGAAACCGCGTCCTCGGGCACGTAACCCAGGGAAGCCTGCACAGCGTGCAATACCTCGAGCAGCGGGCCTGGGCGGTCTTTGAGGTCCGCCACAATGCGGCGGACGGTATCGGAGTAGTCTGGTGATAATGTGGACATCATGCAACAGCACACGTTACGGCCAGCGCCGCAAAGGGGCCAATCAATAATCCTAATCAGAACTATCAGCCGGCAGTATACGTCCGGGCCAGCCCAGGCACTCGCAAACGGCGCACAAAGAGCCACAGCGGGGCGGACTGTTCAATTTTTGATACTGCCCCCGCCATGGAAAGTTCCACCGGGCGGGGCGGCCCAGCTACGTGCCTGACGGGTCATCGCCTGCCGCCGCCTGGAGTGGGGAGCCCGTAGCATCGGCCGTCGTACCGCTACCGGAATCGGGACACAATATCTCGCCATGCAACTGAATCGGTTCGACCTCAACCTCCTGATCGCCCTGGACGCCTTGCTCCACGAGAAGAATGTCACGCGGGCGGCGGAACGGGTCTTCGTATCCCAACCCGCGATGAGCGCCGCTCTGCAGAAGCTTCGCGAGTACTTCAACGATCAGCTGCTGGTCAGGATCGGCCGTGACATGGAGCTCACACCTCGCGGGCTGTCCTTGGTGGAGCCGGTCCGGGAGGCGCTGTTGCGCATCCAGGCAACCCTCGGTACACAACCAAGCTTCGACCCCGGAACCGTGCGGCGCACGTTCACGCTCATCGTGTCCGCGGATGCGGTATTGCGCGTGATGCCCACGGTTTTTCGTCGGCTTGCCAAAGAGGCTCCGGGCATTACGTGCCACGTCGAGCATTTCTCGGACACGACGCTGTCCCGGCTGGAATATGGTGACGCGGACCTATATCTCGGCTTGAACAGTCTGCGGCTGTTTGGCTTGCGAGCCTTCCCGGAGACGTTGCGAATGTTCGACCTGCGCGCGGTGCGCTGGGTCGTCGTAGTGTCCAGGAATCATCCTTCCGTGGAGGACACGATCAGCGAAGCTCAGTATCTATCCCTGCCTCACATTTTCGGCTGGCCGAGCGGCCACACCTTGCCGCTGGAGGAAATGGTTCGCCGGCTCACCAATGCCGATATCGATGTGCGGGCCACGACCCCCGGGCTGCTGGAGATTCCGTTCCTGTTGGACGGAACGGAGCTGATAGCCACCTTGCCGGAACACCTGGCCATCACTCTGGCGAAGTTGGCGCCGGTGAAGGTGTTGCCTCTACCGTTCAATACGCCGGAGACTCGGGAGGTGGTGATCTGGCACAAGCGCAACGAGCCGGACCCAGGGCATGCGTGGATAAGGGAGGTCATCATCGCAGCGGCACGCGAGATTTAACGCTTTACGTACAAGCGTCGACGTGGGCGAAAAACCGTCTTTCCGGGGCCGCCGTGAATCCATCCCTGGAGGCTGCGGCAAAAACATCCTGTTTTTGACGCCCCCGGAAAGACGGTTTTTCGCCCACGTCGACGCACCTACTCGCGGGGCGGAGCCACTCAGCCCTGCAGGATCTTTGCGTGGTGGACCAGATGGTCCTCCACGAACGTTGAGATGAAGTAGTAACCGTGATCGTATCCTTCGTGACGGCGCAGTTGCAGCGGATACCCCACCTTCTTGCAAGCCTCTTCGAAGAGATGCGGATGCAACTGTGTTTGCAGGAACTGATCGGACAGCCCCTGATCGATGAGGATAGGCGGTCGGCGCGCCGCATCCTTTACGCCGGCCACGAGCTCAGTGGCATCGTGGTTTGCCCACTGGCCTCGATCGGGCCCCAGATAACCTGAAAATGCCTTCTGCCCCCACGGGCATTGTCTGGGCGCCGCGATCGGCGCGAAGGCGGACACCGAGCGATAGCGCTCCGGGTTGCGCAGAGCGATGGTCAAGGCCCCGTGGCCGCCCATGGAGTGTCCGAATATTCCTGTGCGCGCGGGATCGGCGGGAAATTGCGCTTCGATCAGCGCGCGCAACTCCTGCGTGACATAGGTATACATGCGGTAGTGCCCTGACCAGGGCTCGACGGTGGCATCGACGTAAAAGCCCGCCGCAACGCCAAAATCCCAGGAATCGCTGTCACCGGGAATCTTGACCCCGCGTGGGCTGGTGTCCGGCGCGACCAGCATGATCCCCAGCTCCGCGGCAACCCGCTGGGCGCCCGCCTTGATCATGAAAGTCTCCTCGGTACAGGTCAGACCGGCGAGGTAATACAGCACGGGAACTCTTCCGGACTGCGCCTGCGGCGGCGTGAAGACGGAGAATTTCATCGGGCAGGCGGTACTGGCCGCCTCGTGCTTGTAGAAACCCACCGTGCCGTTGAAGCAACGGTGTTGACTGACGACCTCGAATGGAATGACTGCCATGATGCTTCTCCGATGATCGAAACTCGCCCGCGTCGTGAGCAGCACGCTCGCGAGCAGCACGTATGCGAGCACAGACATCGTCTGCCTCCGCTCGACCCTGCTGCACCGCGCAGGGCGGCGCGCGTGCTGCGCGGGCGTGAGCCCGCGAAAGCTCACCTTGATCCGGGCGAACACGCCAAGCCAGCGCGTCAGACGGCTGCGCTTTTTATACGGGCACTGAAACACGCGACCTTCGGTGTTCTTCTCCAACCCTACGCTCGCGCGTCAGCCGAGTTTAGCACCCTCCCAAGCAAGCACCGGCCCCCAACGCGTGACAGAGGGGGGTTGATTGGCATAACTGTTCCCATTCGTCACACTCTGGTTCCACTTTCGCTTGCATCGCCCCTCAGATCGCTCATGTCCAATCCATATCGAGCCCCACTTCCCCTCATCCGACTCGTCTTGAACCAGGCCGCGCAGGTTGCCGGTGCTGATGCACTACCGGGCTATGAAGAGGTTCTGACAGATCTGGCAGGCCCGATTCTCGAGAGCGCATCGCGTTTTGCCAGCGATGTGCTTTCGCCATTGAACTCTGTCGGTGATCGGCAGCCCTCACGCCGAGAGGGCGACGCCGTCGTGACACCGCCCGGTTTTCTGGCCGCCTATGAGCAATTCCGTGACGATGGGTGGGCTTCCCTGGCCGCAACTCGAGAGCATGGGGGGCAGGGCTTACCGTTGCTCGTATCCGCGGCCGTGACTGAGATGTGGGGAGGCGCAAACCTCTCGTTCGCGATGTGCCCAGAGCTTACTGTCGGTGCGCTCGAGGTATTGAGAGTGCACGCCCCGGCGAGCCTCGTCGCAACTTACGCGCGGCGCCTCGCGAGCGGCGAATGGACGACGGCAATGTGTCTCACCGAGCCGCAGGCTGGCTCGGATCTCTCCACATTGCGGACTCGTGCCGAGAGCGATGGGAGCTCGTGGCGGCTGTTTGGCCGAAAGATCTTCATCTCGTGGGGCGATCACGATCTCACTGACAACATTGTGCATTTTGTGCTCGCGCGCACGCTGGATGCACCTCCCGGACTCAAAGGGATCTCCCTTTTCCTGGTCCCGAAAAAGGTTCCGGCCGCCGACGGCGGATGGATCCCAAATGACATCCACACCGTATCGCTCGAGCACAAAATGGGAATTCGCGCGAGCCCAACCTGCGCCATGGTACTGGGAGAGAGAGAAGGCGCGCAGGGCTGGCTGATCGGAAAGCTGCACGACGGGCTCGGCTGCATGTTTACCATGATGAATCACATGCGCCTCGGGGTGGGACTGCACTCGTCAGGCCTCGCAGAGCGTTCGCTGCAGTTGAGTAGCGACTATGCCAGTGAGCGGCTGCAAGGCCGTGATGCAACGGGCGCACAACGTCCGATCATCGAGCACCCGGACGTCCGCCGAATGTTGCTCACCATGAAATCGCTAACCCTTGCTGCGCGGGGACTTGCCTACACCGCTGCCGCGACCTTGGACATCACTCATTCAGCTCAAGACAACGAGCGTCGATCGGGCGCCGCTCGCCGCGCCGACCTGCTAACGCCGATCGTCAAGGCCTGGTGCTCAGAGGTCGCGGTCGAAGTTGCCTCGCTGGGTGTGCAGGTTCACGGTGGAGCCGGATTCGTAGACGACTGCGAAATCTCGCAGATCTACAGAGATGCGCGGATCGGGCCTATTTTTGAGGGAACCAACTACATCCAGGCGCAAGACCTTCTCGGCCGGAAAGTCCTTCGTGACAAGGGCGTGGGGCTGGGCGAATTACTGACCGATATCGAGATTGCGGCGCGCATGCTGACGCAGGCGCCCGAGCCAACAGGGTGCGGGACCGAGCAACCGCCAACAGGGGCAAGCACGTCCGGAGAAGGATCCGCCAAGGGGTCGGGCCATCCACTCGAGCCTCTGCAGGCTGCTCTTCTCCAGGGTTGTGCCGGACTGCGCGAGGCAACAAAACAAATCATGGCAAGGTCGGCAAGCGAGCCGGAAATCGTTGGCGCAACCGCCTACCATTTCCTCCATTGGCTCGGGCTGCTGGCCGGAGGGTGGCAGTTGGGGCTGTCGGCAACACGCGCCCGCACAGAGCTGACTCCGGATGCGGCGCGCGCCGTGCTCGACCTGGCAGTTTTCTATGGCGCACATATTCTTCCGCGCGCCTACGCGCATGAAGCCATCGTGAGACATGGGGCTGAAGCGGTTGTGAAGCTTGCCCCTACTGCTGGCGCTTACTGGTAATGCTCCTCGCGCACACGCCAATCGCTAGACAAGCCAGGCCGCGGTCGTGAAGCTGGCACCTCGGACTTGGTGCTGCCATCGCGACGCGCTTTGGCAGCGTCAAGTCAGCTTCTGCAACAGCGCCAGAAGTTGGTCCCGGCCACGGGCCCCCAGCCGCGAATCGATCAGATTTTCCCAATTGGCATGCAGCTCGAGGGCACGAGCCAGCAGCGCCTCACCTTGTTCTGTCAAATACAAGGCCGAGGAACGGCGGTCCGACACTCCGGCCTTACGCAGCGCCAGCTCACGGCGCTGCAACTCATTCAGGAGTGGCACGAAGTTGGCCTTTTGCAAGCCCAGCGCGTCGCATACCTCGGTCTGGCGAATGCCGGGGTTGTGGTTGATGAGTATCAGTACGGCAAACTGCGTGGGCCGCAGGTCGACTTCCTTCATGGCGTCCAGAAAGCCCGCCACCGACCACATTTGCGCCCGACGCAACGCGTAACCCACATAGCCCGCCAACGGCCCGAAGCGCACTGTTCGACTTGCCACTGGGGCCGCCGGCTGCTCGCCCTCACGCGGGGGCTCACTCGCCGTCTTCTTTCGCGCTGGTGCTCCCATCGACCGGCTCACTTTGGTCCAACCACTTTACCGGCACGCTTGGCAAGGAAGTCCGCGATCCGACGCTTCGCCTCATCATCGCCTTGCGCAATGGAGGCCATCAGAGCCTCTGTCAGATACCCGGTCGCGGGATCGGCTTCCGCTATCCGCGGCAGCGCGTGCATCACGGCGAAGTTCGTCAGAAAAGCATTGGCCGACACTTTATGGGCCAGCTCCAGGGCCTTCTCAAAACCAGCCCCCCGCTCGACGAGATAATGCGACAGTCCCATCGCCTGTCCCGTTTCTGCATCGTGGGACCTCCCCGTGAGCATCATGTCCATCATACGCGAGACTCCAATGAGGCGTGTCAATCGCACCGATCCGCCGCCGCCGACAAAAATTCCGCGCTGGCCCTCCGGCAAGGCATAAAAGGCTGACTCTTCGGCAACACGCAGATGCGCGGCGCATGCCAGCTCCAATCCTCCGCCGATGACTGCTCCTTTGAGTACGGCGATGACCGGAACGGAGCCGAACTGAATCTTTTCAAAAATGCGGTGCCACAGCCGGGAGTGCTCGATGCCTGAAGTAATATCCCGGGAGCTCAGCTCCGAGAGATCGAGCCCAGCCGAGAAATGCTCACCGTCTCCCACGAGAATCACGGCGCGAGTACCCTCCGGCAGGCGGTCAAAGACCTCCTCGAGACCCATCACGGTTATGTCATCCAGTGCGTTACGCTTCTCAGGGCGTGCAAGCGTGACGAGGAGCACGTTGTCGGCCGGAGACTCGATCCGGACCGATGCCGGTAGGGTCTCCCTTAGAGGGGTCAGCTTTGGATTTTGCATTGTCGCGGTCGCCTTGCCAGCCTGACTAGACAGTTATACTATATAACTGTGAGATGCGTGACAAAGTCATCGACGCATGAGTGAACGGATGCCGAATAGCGCGTGACAGTGGCCAAGGATCGGGAGCAATGATCGTCAGACAAGCCCCAGTTGACGCGGTACTCGACAGCACTAAGGCCGGATCATGACGCAGCTCGAGACCTTCACGACGGCTGGCCTGGAGCCACGCCGCAAGATCGAATTCTGGAACGACACAGCGTCCGCCTCGTTCGCGCCGTTGGTTACTGACCCGGTAGATCCGCGCAATTTCACCGGCCGGCTCACAAGAACCAAGGTGGGTGAAATACGTCTGGGGGAAGTCTACTCCGATGCGCAGGTGGTTCGGCACCTGCGCGCTCATGTGGCCCGCACGCGGACAGCGATGTTCTTCCTGCACATGCAACTCGAAGGCGAGAGCATCAACAGGCAGGATGGCCGCGAGGCGAAGCTGAGGCCCGGAGACTTCACGCTATGCGATACGACGCGCCCGTATGAGATCCAATTCGACAGAGCCAACCGCATGTTCGTGGTGGGGATTCCCGAGCCCTTGCTGCGGCGCCACCTCGCCACGCCAGAGAGCGTGGTCGCCGTTCCGATGTCGGGGAACTCGGGTTTATCCGGACTGCTGTCGCAGTTTCTCCGCGACTTCTGGGCACGCTGTGGCGACGATATCGACCCCATCATCGTTCCACGCATCAACCGCGCGATTCTCGATCTGACCGCTAGCGCTTATACCTCCGTGCCGCAGGCGCAGTCGGATCGCTCCTCGGTCGCCACATCGCATCGGCTACGCATCATCAACTACATCGAAGCGCATCTGGGCGACCCGGATCTGACGCCGATGAGGGTTGCTGATGCCTGCAAGATGACGGCCCGATATCTCCATCATCTCTTTTCGCAAGAATCGGAAACCGTCGCGCGATACATTCTGCGCAGGCGCCTCGAGGAGTGCTCACGCGCGCTCAAGCTCCCAACACAGCAGGCGCGCACGGTGACGTCCATTGCGTTCGACTTCGGCTTCAACAGCCCCACGCACTTCGGCCGCGTGTTCCGCGCTCGCTATGGCGTAACCCCACGTGAATACCGGCGCCAGCACGCCGACGAGTAGCAACGTCCACCTCGGCGCGAAGGCGCCCCACTGACGAAGGCAGACGAATGGCAGTCAATGAGACGACCCGGCCGGGCCACCTTAGAATCGCCACCGAGGAAGCCTGGGCACCGCGCGAGATGTTGGATCTGTATCGCCGCGCCCTGGCGCAGGGCACGATCGACGATCCGGGATTCAAGAGCCTCTGGGGCTTTTACCTGGGCAGCCCGAGCCCACGCGCCACATTCATCATCGACCGCATGACGGAGCTCGGGGAGCCGCGCATCCAGGACATGGAAAACAGCGGCGTCGATAAGCAGATCCTTTCCCTGACCTCCCCCGGCGTGCAGGTGTTCGATGCCGCCACGGCGATCTCCCTGGCAGCTTCCAGCAACGATCAGCTCGCAGAAGCCATCGCCAGATACCCGAACCGTTATGCGGGACTTGCCGCCGTAGCTCCGCAGAATCCTCGGGAGGCGGCCAAGGAGTTGGAACGCGGGGTGCGCAAGCTGGGACTCAGAGGTGCGATCCTCAACTCGCACACACTGGGTGAGTACCTGGACGACCCTAAGTTCTGGGATATTTTCGCCGCTGCCGAAGCTCTGGATGTGCCGCTCTACTTGCATCCCAACGCACCCTCGAAGGGGCTCATCGAGCCGCTGCTGGCTCGTGGGCTGGATGGCGCCATCTATGGATTTGCCGTCGATACGGGAATGCACATGCTGGCGATCATCACCAGCGGGGCGTTCGACCGGTTTCCGCGTCTGAAGTTTGTCGTTGGGCATTGCGGCGAGGCGTTGCCATTCTGGTTGTTCCGCCTGGATTACATGCATCAGGCGACGGTCAACTCCAAGCGTTATCCCTTCATGAAGCCGCTGAAAAAGAAGATCAGCGACTACATGAAAGAAAACGTGTTCGTGACCAATAGTGGGGTAGCGTGGGCGCCCGCGATTCAGTTCTGCCAGCAGGTGTTGGGTGTGGATCGGGTGATGTACGCTATGGATTATCCGTATCAGTTTGTGCCAGAAGAAGTGGGGGAGATGGAGCGCTCTGGCTTGTCCGCGGAGGATCAGAAAAAGTTCTATCAGACCAACGCTGAGAGGGTGTTTGGGCTCGATTGAGAACCAGGGCAGGTTCGCAGTAGCTGGCTCACAGGAGCAGGCACGCAAGGGCAGGTTCGTAGGGCAGGTTCGTAGTAGCGCAGCGGCGAGCGAAAAAAGGTTCCCCCTCAGCGCCTGGGAAAAGTGCGCTTCGACAAGGACGCGGAGGAACCGCGTCCTTGTCGGCGTAACCTCGCAATCGCACAGCGCTGCGTCCCGGTTGGCCGTGCCAACGGACAGCGAGTCACGCGCAGCGCAATGCGATTACTCGGCACTTTTCCAAGGCGCTGAGGGGGAACCTTTTTTCGCTCACCACTGCGCACCGACTCCCTTTTTCGAACGGGCGGTCAAAGGTATCGTGGCTCGCGGCTTCGCATAGATTCCCGGTTTCGCTCAGATCCTGCTCTCGGATTGGACGCCTGATGTGCGCCCCGGCTACAACCGCGCAACGCGCGACAGCGCTGAAAGGTTGCAAGGCGCTGGTGAAAGGGAGCACGCGCCGCCACCGAGCTGGATGACCACGCCTTACCACATCCTAACGGCCGCGCACCGATTGACCGTTCACCGCGCGAGCCGCCACTTTCAACTTCCTCGAAAATATCGAAAAACGAAGTCTTCCGCTTTCACTCGGATATCACGATACCGCGAGGCCGTGGCGCTGCGCGTGAGAGGGTCGCCGTGGCTCCTTGGAAAATGCTGAGTAATCGCATTGCGCTGCGCGTGACTCGCTATCCGTTGGCACGGCCAACCGGGACGCAGCGCTGTGCGATTGCGAAGGTACGCCGCTAAAAATCACGGTCCTCCGTGATTTTTAGCGATGCGCATTTTCCCAGGAGCCACGGCGACCCTCTCACGCGCAGTGCCACGGGGCACCCGCCTTTTCCCATCCTGACTTTATAGACACGCTTTCTCCCAAGAGCTACGCCGACCCTCTCACGCACAGCACCGCGGGGCACCCGTCTTTTCCCTTCGTGACTTTATAGACGCGCTTTCTCCCACGAGCCACGGCCACCCTCTTCGTCCCGTGCCCCGCAGATCACACATCAACTCAAAGAGCCACAGAAACCGTCTTCACCTCAGTATAAGCCTCCACCCCCTCCCGACCGTTCTCGCGTCCCCACCCTGACTGCTTATATCCCCCGAAAGGCATGGCGTAATCGAGCCCAACACCGCCGTTGATCCGAACGGTGCCGGCCTTGATGCGCCGGGCAAGCTTGTGCGCCAGGCTGATGTCGCGAGTCCAGATGCTGGAGGAAAGCCCGTACTGCGTGTCGTTCGCGACGCGAACGATGCGCTCGAGGTCATCATCGTCAATGGGCATCGCGCAGACGACCGGCCCAAAGATTTCTTCCTGTACGACGCGCATGTCACGGTTGGTTTCGGCCAGGACCGTTGGTTGCATGAAATAGCCCTTGCTCTCCATGCGCTTGCCGCCGACTACCACCTCGGCGCCCTGCTCCAGGCCTGAATGCACGTACCCCGAAACGCGATCGAGTTGCTTCTGCGAGATGAGCGGCCCCATCTGGGTGTCCGGCTGCAACCCCGGCCCGACCTTCAGGGTCTTGGCCCGCTCGACAACGCCCTCGACGACACGGTCGAATACCTTGTTGTGGACATAGAGTCGTGAGCCGGCCACGCAGATCTGGCCGGCGTTCCGGAAGATGCCTTCCGCGGCGCCTGCCGTGGCTCTTTCGAGATCGGCGTCGGGGAAGACGATGACCGGGGACTTGCCTCCGAGCTCCAGTGAGACGCGCTTGAGGTTGCCGGCCGCGGCGCTCAGGATGGATTTTCCTACGACCGTCGAGCCGGTAAACGAGACTTTGTCGACCTCGGGATGGAGCGCGAGCGCTTTTCCGGCTGGGTCTCCGAAGCCGGTTACGACATTCACCACGCCGGGTGGAAAACCAACTTCGGCAATGAGCTCCGCCAGCCGGATAGCAGTCAGGGGTGTCAACTCGGCGGGTTTCAGCACCACAGTGCAACCCGCCGCAAGCGCCGAGGCTACCTTGGAAATCTCCATGATGAGAGGAACATTCCAAGGCGTGATCGCGCCAACCACGCCGATGGGCTCGCGCAAGGTGTAGACGTGGTGGTTCGGCGCCGAAACAGCGGGAGTCTCACCGTTGACCTTTCCTGCCCAACCCGCGTTGTAGCGCAGGCATTCCACACCGCCCGCAACCATTCCCCGGGCCATGGTGATTGGCATGCCGTTGTCGAGGCTCTCGAGCGTTGCGATCTCCTCGGCGTTCCTCTCGAGCGCTTCAGAGAGTTTCCACATCAGATTGCGCCGCCCTGCCGGATTGAGCGTGCCCCAGGGGCCGCTGTCGAACGCCCGGCGTGCTGCCTTGACGGCGAGATCGATATCGGCGGCACCGCCAGCGGAGGCTTTCGCAAAAACCTCACCGGTGGCTGGGTTGATGACGTCGAAAGTCTCGCCGGAAAGCGGAGAAACAAATTGCCCATCTATGAACAGCATGTGCGTCCTGGCGAGGAAACCTTCGACCAGAGCGTGCTGTTGGGGCGGTGCAAGTGAAATCTGTGCGTTCATGGGGCTCTCCTGCAATGCGCGTGAGACTACCCCGGCACGCTGGCTTCGTCCAAGGTCTTCACCGCCTCAGGCGAGAGATCGAGCGTCACTCCCCGCGTCAGCTCGCTCAGTTGCTCGAGGCTCGTGGCGCTCGCTATCGGCGCCGTCACACCTTTGGCGAGCAACCACGCGAGCGCCACCTGCGCCGGTGTGGCGTTGATTTCGCGCCCGACTTTGTCGAGGGCGGCCAGAATGCGACGGCCGCGGTCGTTGAGCATTCGCGCCATGATCCTCCCGCGCGGACTCTTCCCGAAGTCCGCCTCAGAGCGGTACTTGCCCGTCAGGAATCCGCTGGCCAACGCGAAGTAAGGAATCACGCCGATCTGCTCCCTCCGGCATAGATCGGCCAGATCTCCTTCGAAGCTGTCACGGCTGTACAGGTTGTATTCGGGTTGCAGGCTTTCATAGCGCGGGTAGCCGTGGACGGCGCTTGATCGCAAGGATTCTGCCAGGCGAGCTGCCGTGAAGTTGGAGGCGCCGATGGCGCGGACTTTGCCCTGCCGGACCAGCTGTGCGTAGGCGTCGAGGGTCTCGTCTACAGGCGTCTTGTCGTCGTCGCGATGAGACTGGTACAGGTCGATATAGTCGGTGTTGAGACGCTGCAGCGAGCGCTCCACCTCTCTCAGGATGTAGGATTTCGACAATCCCGATTCGCCCGGTCCCATCTCCGAGCCTACCTTGGTTGCGATGAGCACCTTGGCCCGCGCGCCGGGCCGCTGGCGTAACCAGTGGCCGATGATCGCTTCCGACTCCCCACCCCGGTGGCCGGCAACCCAGCGCGAATAGCTATCCGCGGTATCGATGAGGTTGAAGCCGGCGCCCACGAAGGCGTCCAGCACCTTGAACGAGGTTGCCTCATCGGCCGTCCAGCCGAAAACGTTGCCACCCAGGGCGAGTGGCGCGACTTCCAATCCTGATTTCCCAAGCTTACGTTTCATCAACATGCGCGGCGAGCTCCTTATCGACAGGCGTGGATCGGTATCGCTCGCGGATACCGGAAATGTCAATTCCGGATAGCGTTGGCCGCGCGACGGTATTCGCTCGGGGTCAGGCCGTATTGATTGCGGAACACACGGCCAAAGTGGGTCAGGCTGTTGAAGCCGTGGTCGAGCGCGATTTCGGTGACCAGTCGCGGCCGAACAGGTGCAGCGATGAGCGCGCGTGCGCACTCCTCGAGTCTGCGGCGCTGGATGAACTGCGTCACCGTCTCAGACTCGGAGGCGAAGAGGTGGTGAAGATAGCGTGCAGTAATCTTGCACGCCTGGGCGACGGTGGTTGGATTCAGCCCCGGATCGCGCAGATGCGCCTCGATGTAGGCAATAATGCGAACGCGGTGCGCCAACGCGAGCGACGATTCACCCTGATGGGCCTGGGAACTGGGCGCATAAGCCGCAGCTATCAAATCGAGCAGGGTATACGACAGGCGCAGCCCCACCGTCGGATCAGCAGCCTCCGTGCGGCAGGTCCAGAAGCTCTTGATGAAATTCGAAAGCACGCCGCTCATGCCATTATCGCCAGGCATCCGTATGGCCACCACATCCTGGAGACAGGACAGATGCCGGCGAATCACGCCATCAGGAATGCCAATCACAAGGCAGCGCCCCGGTGCCGAGAGTGAAATCTCATAAGGGCGCATCGTCGAGCAGATTGTGAAGTCGCCGGCCGACAGCCTCGCAGTGCGCCCGAGCTGTCGATGCAGGCTGACGCCCTCGAGTTGCAGCACCAGCAAGAACAGGGACTCGCCTACAACCACAGTTCCCACCCGCGCGCGTGGTGTCGTGTTGCGAAGCGAGCTCAGCTCCACCATGCACAGGCTACCAACCTGAACCACGGTATCTTCACGCAAGACATCAACGGGAAAGGTCTCGAACGAAGCCATCGAAGCGCTCCTCTGTCCCCTTCGCACCTGGCATCAAACTATCATTTTCTGTACGCCGAACGGAATGAGCTCTTGAATTATTGCTGTTTCGTCTGATTCGCGCGATGGATCACATACATGCGGATCGTCTCGATCTCTTCCCTGCTCAACTGGCTGCTGAAGGAAACCATGCCGTTGGCCGAGCGCACACCGTCGTGCACGATCGACTGCCACACTGCCGGATCGGCCAGCGCCGCCGAATACCGCAGGTCCGGCAGGACACCGCCGCTGACAGCACTGTCGCCATGGCACATGCTGCAGTAGGTATGGAAATGCAACTTGCCTTCGGCAATGACCTTGGCGCTCGCCTCGTCCGGGGGCGGCGCGAGCGCCGCATCAGGCGGCGGTGGCGGCAGAGGCATGGTGTCCGAGCCATTCAACTTGAACGCCAGCACTCGCGGAATGTTGCCTTGGCCGACTTGCGCGTCGTGCGCAAGCCGGCCGGCGGCGAGACCGAATGCTCCGCCCCAGCCGATCTCCACCGCGACATATTGCTCGCCGTTGGCCTCGTAGGTGACAGGTGGGGCCAGGATGCCGGTGTGTGTTTGAGTCGACCACAGGCGCTTGCCTGTGTCGGCCTGGAATGCAGCGAACTCTCCCATGCTATTGCCCTGAAAGACCAGATTGCCGGCAGTCGACACGACTCCGCCGTTCCACGAGGTGTCGTATTTCACGGACCAGACCTCCTTCTGCTCGACCGGGTCCCAGGCCAACAGGCGTCCTTTCAGGCCCTTCTCGATCTGCGCGATGGCCGCTGGGTCCTCCGGCAGGCTGCCAGCGTTGAAATCCACCGCGGTATTCCAACCCATGCTCTTCGGCTTGAAGCCTTTCTCGCCGATGAACACGAACGACCCGTCGATGACGGGTATATAGACCAGTCGGGTCATGGGATCGTAGGACATCGCCGGCCACGAATGCGCCCCGGCAGGCCCCGGCATCGCGACCCAGGGTTTACCGGTCTCGCCATAGCGTGCTTGCGGATTCTCGATCGGGCGGCCGGTATGCGGATCGACCCCGGTAGCCCAGTTGACCTGGGTATAGGGCCGCGCGGAAATGAGCTCGCCGGTGGCACGATCCAGCACGTAGAAGAAGCCGTTCTTCGGCGCCTGCATGATGACCTGGCGCGCCTTGCCGTCGATGGTGAGATCCGCCAGCGTCATCTGTTGAACGGCGGAGTAATCCCAACTCTCCCCGGGTGTGTTCTGAAAGTGCCAGACGTATTGCCCCGTATCCGGACGCACGGCAATGATCGAAGCCGTGAACAGGTTGTCCCCTCCCCCGCGGACAGCGTGATTCCAGGGCTCGCCGTTGTCTGTTCCAAAATAAAGCAGATCGAGCTCCGGATCGTAGGCCATGCCGTCCCAGGTCGTGCCACCGCCGCCGAGCTTCCAGAACTCGCCGCTCCACGTCGCGCGCGCCTTGCTCTCCAGAACACTGTCGGAAGCCGCGCCGTCTGGTTTCCCCGGCTCACCGGGGACTGTATAGAAGCGCCATAACTTCCTACCGCTCGCCGCATCATAGGCGGTGATATAACCGCGTGCCTTGTATTCACCACCCGCATTACCGATGATCACCTTCCCTTTCACGACCCGGGGCGCACCGGTGATCGTGTAGGATTGCGGATCGGCGTTGGGGTCGTCGACCGTGGACACGGACCAGTCTTGCTTGCCAGTGGCGGCCTCCACCGCAATGAGGCGACCGTCAAACGTTCCCAGATACACCCTGCCATTCCAGACCGCGACGCCTCTATTGGCGACGTCACAGCATCCCTTCACGCCAGTGGCCCCAGGCACCGCGGGATCGAAGATCCATAGCTCCTTGCCGGTCGCCGGGTCGAGCGCGAACAACTTGCTCCAGGCAGAGGTCACATACATGACACCGTCGACGACGATAGGAGTCGATTCCTGCGCGCGATGAGCCGCGTCGAGATCGTAATGCCAGGCAAGAGATAGATGCGTGACGTTCCCGGCCTCGATCTGCTTCAGCGGACTGAAGCGTTGCTCGTCGTACGTGCGCCCATAACTCATCCAATTGCCCGGCTCGCTATCCGCCGCGCGCAGCCGCGTTGCATTGACCGCGGCTTTGCCGTTGCGCGCCGCTTCGGGCCGCGGCGCCTGGGGCGCGGTGCTTTTCGAGCCGCAAGCAGCAAGCACGGCTACGAGGCTCAACGCCCCGAAGCGCATCAGGTACATAGACCCCCCGTTTGTTTATCTTCTCAGCGCTGAAGCGTCACTCGCGCCCAAATGGATCAATACGCCATGCAGACGGATTTCAGCTCCGTATAGAGATCGAGCACCGCCCGGCCATGCTCGCGCCCGAAGCCGGACTGCTTGAAACCACCGAACGGCATGTTGGGATCGACGAAGTTATGACAGTTCACCCAGACAGTGCCGGCACGGATCTTCGGCACGAGGCGCTGCACGGCCTTCAGGTCGTTGGACCAGATGCTGGCGCCCAGGCCGTACGGCGTATCGTTCGCCTGAGCGGCCACTTCATCGAGATCCTCGAAGCGTTGTGCGACGAGAACCGGCCCAAAGATCTCCTCGCGCACCACTCTCATATCAGGACGCACATTGGTGAGCACGGTGGGTTTGACATAGTAACCCGGTGACGAAGGCGCATCGCCGCCGGTCAGGACTTTCGCGCCCTCTTGCCTGCCCGAGTCGATATAACCGAGCACGCGCTCCTGCTGCTCCCGGGAAACCAGCGGGCCCATCATTGTCTTGGGATCGAGACCCGGCCCGAGCTGGATCGATGCGGCCGCTGCGCTCACACCCTCGACGACCTGATCGAAAACCTTCTTGTGCGCATACAGCCTGGTACCGGCACAGCAAACCTGACCAGCATTGAAGAAGATGGCGTTCGCCGCGCCGCCCACGACCGTATTGATGTCCGCGTCGGGCAACACGATCACCGGAGACTTGCCTCCGAGCTCGAGCGACACACGTTTCAAGGTGTCAGTAGCCGACTTGTTGATGAGCTTTCCGACAGCGGTCGACCCGGTGAAAGCCACTTTGTCTACGCCAGGATGAGCGACGAGCGCCGCACCGGTAGTCTCGCCAAGCCCGGTCAGGATATTGACCACACCGGGAGGGAAACCCGCCTCGGCGATGAGCTCAGCGAGGCGTAGTGCCGTCATCGGGGTCTGCTCGGCGGGCTTGAGAATGCACGTACAGCCTGTGGCCAGCGCTGGTCCAAGCTTCCACGCAGCCATCGCCAGCGGAAAGTTCCAAGGCACGATCTGCGCGACAACGCCCACCGGCTCCCGCGCGGTGTAGGTCTGGAATTTCACGCCGGGCGGCCCGTGGATGGAGGTCTCGAACGTCGAGCCCTCGAGCTTGGTCGCCCATCCGGCCATGTAGCGGAAATAGTCGCGCGTTCCGGCAACATCCACCACAGTCGCCATGAGCTTCGTTTTGCCGTTGTTGACGCTCTCGAGCTCGGCAAGCTCGTCACTGTGTTTCTCGATGAGGTCCGACAGCTTCCACAGGAGGGCCTGTCGGTCGGCGGGCAACATTTTGCGCCATGGCCCCTTCTCGAAGGCCGCCCGGGCAGCCGCTACTGCTCGGTCGACGTCCGCAGGGCTCGCATCCACCACCGAAGCGATCTCCCGGCCAGTCGCCGGGTCGACCACGGAAATGCGCTCCTGGGATTTCGCCTCCACCCACTCCCCGCCTATGAACAGGCGCGGCGCGCGTTTGAGGAACTTCGCCACCGTGGGCGAGAGCTCGGGCTGGGGCGCGATTTGCGTTTGAGCGATCGAAGCATTCATTTTGAGCACCTCTATTGCACCGCGTTCCGGGCTGCTGGTAGTACCATCAGCGAGCCGCAACCCGCGTGCGGGGGCGTAGGAGCCTGTCCGAGTACTCCAAGCTCCGCACGAGCCAGGGGAGCACAGATGAACGAGGGCCGCCGTCCCACAATGAGGCGCTCTCGCCCGCTGGTACGGCTCGACCGACCGGGAGATCAAATTCAACCAAGAGGGAAGAAAGGTCGTCTATGGGTAGTCATCGAGATACGATAGGCGCGTCGGCCAGCTCGAGGTTTCCCTCTGTGGAGCCGCCAGGGATCAGTCGAGGACGACTGACGCTGGCTGACGGCCGGCCAGGCATGGCTCCAGAGACGTGCTCGCGAGATGAGTGAGTCGGGAGGCTGCTCACGCCCGCCACATGCAGCGCATTTGAAGGGTGAGGCAAAGTCCATGCTGGAGATTTTTTCGACCGCCGAGCTGCCCCCGCACCGGCGCCTGGAATATTGGAATGACCTGACCGGCCACGCCTTCAACCCGCTGGTGACGGATCCAGTGGACCGCGAAGCGTTCGCGGGCAGCTTGACGCGCACTCAGCTTGGGCAAATCCGGGTAGCCGAAGCACGTTCGGAACCGGCGGTTGTCCGCCATACCAAGCAGCATGTCGCGCGGACCCGCGAAGCCCTTTTCATGCTGTGCCTGCAGCTCGACGGCGTGAGCGCGACGCGGCAGCAAGGGCGCGAGGCGATCTTGCGGTATGGGGACTTCCATTTCCTGGACAGCACCCGTCCTTATGACATCTCGTTCGAGCAACCAAACCGCATGCTCGTCCTCAGCATGCCCCAGCCCGACCTCGCGCGGCGAATGCCGAATCCGGAGGCCGAGGTCGCCATAGCGATGCAAGGCAAGAGCGGCGTCGCCGGCCTGCTTTCCTCTCTTTTGTGCAGCTTCTGGGAGCAACGCCGCTCAGGCGAAGGTACATACCTCTCGCCGCGCTTCAGCGAAGCCATCCTCGATTTGATTGCAAGTGCTTACGCAGGCGTTACCGCCACTACTGTCGAGAGCTCCTCAATCTCAGTCGCTCGTCGGGAACAGATCCGGACCTACATCGAGGCGCATCTGCACGATCCGACGCTGACACCAGGCAGCGTAGCCGCTGCGGTCCATCTGTCGCCACGCCGCCTGCATCAACTGTTTGAGTCCGATGGCGAGACAGTCGGTGCCTACATCCTCAGACGCCGACTCGAAGAGTGCGCCCGCGCGATGTCCGACGCGGCGCAGCGCAGTCGCACGGTGACGGAGATTGCATTTTTGCATGGGTTCAACAACGCGTCCCATTTCGGCCGTGTGTTTCGCGAGCGCTATAAGGCGACTCCCAGCGATTACCGCCGCCGCTTTACGGCGGTGTAGCGCTCGATCTTCGGCTGCCTGCCGCGCCTGGGCGTAACAGGCATGGCTCGGCTCCCAGGGGGCGCAAGCGAATGAGCGCCCCATGACGGGGCGCCTTCGGGAACAAGAACAACAGCCCGCGTCCCGTTTGTCTCAGGTTTGCAGCGGTTCCCGCGTCAACCCTCTTGCGGCAAAGCCCGTTCCCAATCATTCAGGAAGTCGCGGGCCGAGGGTCAGGGCCGAACTGTCGCCGTTTCCGCTGTCCCTGAACGGCGCCAGGAACACTGTGCGGGCCTGGAAAGCCTTACAATCTCCTAATGACTCCCAGGAACTAGAATATTGTCGTTCCCGCTCTCGAGGGCATAGTGATCCTGTCCCGCCGCGCTACCGCATCCTTAGCTGGATTCCTATGCACCTGGGCTGTGCTCGCCCTCGTTCCGGCACGACTCGCGCGCGCGATTTCGTTTGGCGGGAACGCCGCCGTTACCACCGATTACATCTACCGCGGCTATTCCGAAACAAACGACAAGGGAGCCGTGCAGCTCGACCTCCACGTCAGCACGCAAGCGGGCACGTTCCTGGGTGTATGGGGCTCCACACTCGATCCGAAGTACAGGCCCTACGCGAACTTCGACGTGGAGGAATACATCGGTCAGCGCTTCATGTTGAGCAGTGCGTGGAATACTAGCATCACGGCTACCAACTACTCCTACCTCGGCGGTCACCAGGGTTACTCCAGCGATTACCAACAGATCTCCGGCGCTCTTTCGTACCTGGACCGGTGGACACTGTCGGTGTCAGTCATTCCCAACATGCTGCGTTATATCGAGTCGTATCAACGCCTCGGCCGCTACCCCGCATACGACGTGGAGACTTCTGGGCAGTGGCTCATCGGCAAAGGACTCTTTGTGACTGGCGGCGTCGGGTACTACCTGTTCAGCGGGAGCAGCGACTGGCCGGCGACGCGACAACCGAGTCTCGGCTATGCGTACGGCAACGTGGGGCTGGCGTATGAATGGCGCAACTGGCGCCTCGATGTGGATTATTTCCTGACTCAGAACGCCGCCGCGCAAGCCCTTTTCCCGTATCCAGTCGCAAACAACCGCATTGCAGGCACGTTGAGCTGGCGCTTCTGAATAGTTGGGAACAAAAGATCTAGACGCAGACAGGTGAACCCTGACGCGTTCCCGCGACACCTACCGGAAAAGGAAACCGGAATGAAAGGTCCGAAGTACATCAATCCGCAGACGTCCATCGAGCCAAACTACCGAGGCGGCACATCCGCCGCCCGCGAAGTCGAGCTCATCACTCGGATCGCCGCAGGCGACCGTAAGGCTTTCGAAGAGCTCTACGGGCTTTATCACCGTCGCCTGGCGCGCTTCCTCACTCGCCTCACGAAGCGCTACGACGTAGCGGAAGAAGTCATCAACGACACGTTCTACATAGTTTGGCGCAAGGCCGCGGATTTCAGGGGAGACTCACAACCCTCCACCTGGATTCTCGGCATCGCCTATCGGAAAGCGAGAAACGCGTTCCGCTCCTCATCTCGCATCCTTGCCGTAGAGAACCCCGAGGCGCCGCCTCCACCACTCACCAGTGATGAGTCATTGAGGTCCGAGGAACTGCGCGACTGGCTCGTGCAGGCTCTCGTGCAACTCCCCGTCGAGCAGCGGCTCGCCGTGGAGCTTTGTTATGAGCTTGGCTATTCCTGCGAGGAAATTTCAACAATCATGAGCTGTCCGGTGAACACAGTCAAAACACGACTGTTCCATGCGCGGGCAAAGCTGCAGAAGCTGCTTCCAGCGTTGGGAGGCACCGCACCCACGGATGACCGCGGCCGCGAAGGCTCAGAGGGTAAAGGTTAAGTCATGTTTGCGACCGGTGATCCCGTAGGTCATGAAGAAGCCTGGCTGGCACTGCCGTGGCTGGCGAACGGGCGGATTTCCCAGGTGGAGCGGGACAAGCTCGAGCCGCATGTCCGGAGTTGCACGGCCTGCAGCCAGGAGTTGGCTTTCCAGCGTCGGCTCTGCAACGCTCTTACGGAGCCGGATCGCGTCACCTACGCTCCCGGACCCTCGTTTCGCAAGCTCATGGACCGTATCGACGGCGCGATGCCGCAAGGCAGCAAGGCACGAAGGCGTGCCGCGGCC
The DNA here is from genome assembly GCA_964494895.1 of uncultured Steroidobacteraceae bacterium. Classification (GTDB taxonomy): domain Bacteria; phylum Pseudomonadota; class Gammaproteobacteria; order Steroidobacterales; family Steroidobacteraceae; genus 13-2-20CM-66-19. The sequence continues at coordinate 30,948 of CAZBTV010000068.1, forward strand.
GTACTGGATCGTCCGCGCTCCAGAGGCAACAGCTTCCTTCACACGTCGCTATGGCGTCCCCCAGGCCTGGCCTGGGCGGCCAGCGTCATTCTGCTGGCCGGCATGACAGGAGTCATCGCTACCATCTATCAGACCGCCCACCCCACCTACACGACACGCACCGAAACGGCCCATGTCGAATCCAACGTGCTTCACATTGCATTCGACCGCTCGGTAACGATTGGTGAAGCCGAAGCCGCTCTACGCTCGACGGGCGCGCACATTGTCGAGGGCCCGGACGGCACGGGTGTCTTTGGTGTGTCACCTGGCCTCAGCAACTCCGGAAAGGTGCCACCCAGGCACGCGATCCAGCAGCTACGCCTGCTATCGGCGCGCCTGCGCGCCGATCCACGTGTTCGTTGGGTCGAGCCTATCCCGGGAGACGATTCACCCGGCGAGGCACGGTCGCCACTTTCACAGGAACCGTGATGCGCCCGATCGTGCACGCCGGACTGCTAACCCTGATACTTGCCGGCGCGGCTACCGCAGTAGCCGGCCCCTCCCCGCCGGAGGCTTCCGTCTCGGCTCAGCAGGACAGACATCCCAGGGTTGTCGTGACGTTCGCCAACGAGGCGCCGCAATCGCCCGGTCCTGCAGGCAGTACCGGCAGGCGATACTCTGGAGACGGCTATCTCCTGGGCCAGAGTGCTCATGCGCAGGCCAAGCGCATCGCCGCGAAGTATTCCTTGCGCGAGGTGGCGAACTGGCCAATCCGCTCGCTGGCGATTCACTGCGTGATCTACGAGATTCTGGACGGCCGCCCGGTTGAAACCGTGCTCGCGGCTCTGTCGAAAGACTCTCACGTCTCCCTCGCGGAGCCCCTCTCGGAATTCCATACGTTATCGGACGTAAAGCCCGCGGATTACAACGATCCGCTCTATGACATGCAGACGAACCTGAGCGCTCTCGGCATTGCCTCAGCTCACAAGCATTCACAAGGAGCAGGAGTTCGAATCGCGCTGATCGACACGGGCGTGGATACGCATCATCCTGACCTGCGCGGCCGGATCGCGCGCGCGAGGTCATTCATCGATGCCCAAGCCACCTCGGCAAGCTCTTATCGCCATGGGACGGCCATGGCCGGCCTCATCGCTGCCGTAGCCAACAACCATGTAGGTATCGTCGGGATCGCTCCGCTCGCCCAACTCGAGGTCTTCGAAGCCTGCTGGCAGCTCAAGCCGGATAGTGACGAAGCGGTATGCAACACCTTCACACTCGCGAAGGCACTGGCGGCCGCAGTGGACTCGGGAATTCCGCTCATCAACATGAGCATCGCCGGGCCGGCGGACCCGCTGTTGTCGGCCCTCGTCAATGAAGCCATCAAACGAGGAATCACCTTTGTGGGTGCGGCAGCGGAGTCCACTGAGGCGTTTCCGACTGGAATCCCTGGGGTCATCGCGGCTCAGGGCCTGCAGCGCTCGGTCAAAGCCGACGCATTCGTGGTGCCGGCCAATCACGTCCTCACGCTGCGCCCCGAGGCGCAGTACGATTTTGAATCGGGAACTTCGGTTGCGGCGGCCGAGGTCACCGGAGTCATCGCGCTGCTGATGTCCTACGCGGACTCCCGGCTAGCCAGCGGCTCAATCGTGTCGCTTCTCAAAGAGACCGCGGAAACAACCGGTCCCGCCGCGGGCACCCTCGGCGTGAATGCCGCATTGGAAAGGCTCGACTTCGAACAGCATCACCGGCGTATGGCTGCCGACCTGCGATGACCAACATCCGGTCGTCAGATAGGGATCAGTGCTCAGATCGAGTCTAAAAAGGCTAACGGGGTCCGCGGCAGATCCGCGAACCCCGTATACCCCGCGCGGAGCGCGTCAAAAATGCCAGACCGGGCCCGAGAGCCCGACCTGACACCCCCTCAATCCCTTCACCTCGTTGGCTGAATTCTCGCGGAGAATTCAGATTGTGACAACTACTTTACCGAATACTCCGCCGGGATGGTAGCGCTGCGTCAATACAAGCATTGGCAAAACGCCATGCTCACTCATGACACCGGTTACTGAACCGGGCGATGGAATGTAGCTTGGTCGCGCTCAAGCCCACGTCAGCGCATCCTGTTGTTACCACCGTGTTTGCGGACGCCCAATTCGCGTCTGCAATCGCTTGGCCACGCGCGAACCCACTCTGCCTGCCAACGCTGCGCAGGAACACGGATGCTACGTTAGTCCTAGTCAAATACCAGTGTAGACAACAGTCCTAAAACGCGCGGCACCGCGTTATCCGTGCAATTCACGCACGATCTCAGCGTCGGTCGCGCGCACTGTTGCATTGCAGCGTGACTGCAGGGAAACAGGATTCGAAGCAGTCGTGACAATACGGAAGCAGAGAGGCCAACCGCCTGGTGTCTCCTTCCGCCACCTCCACTGGCGCGACGTTGCGCGGAGATCCTTCGCTGCACTGCGGCGTTGTCTCAGCAGAAGACCGCAGGGGCCACAGACGTTGCATCGCAACGATTGTGACGACGAGATGCCATTTTCCTTGGCGCTCACCCTGGAGCTCACCTGCTTGAGCCCCGATCAGCGCAAGCAGCTCCAAACGTTCGGATCGCGGCACGTCCCGCCGGGCCACTGCTGGCCACCTAACGTCATCGACTTTTCGACCTACTTCCCGGATCGGGTAACACACCGCCCGCAGCTGCCGGCGCCCGTACCGAATCGCCCGCACGGGCACTGGGCGATGGGGATGATCATGCTGACGCAGCTCATGATCATCTCGCCCCTGCTGTTCTACTGGCCTGATTCAATTTCCGGCGATTACATCACCGGGGCCTCCGAGCACAGCAACCTTGTTCTGCCGGACGGGTCCAGTGTCTCACTGAATTCTCAATCGCGTTTGCGACTGCGCTTCTCCGCCCATGGGCGCGATGTCATGCTGCTCCAGGGCGAAGCATTGTTCTCGGCGACCCAAGACGCGGTCCGTCCATTCAGGGTCCACGCCAGAGGAGCGATTTTCGAAGCCGCCGGCACCGACTTTGGCATTCGCCTGGCCAGTGACGCTACCCGGATCACGGTCAGACAAGGGAGCGTCAAAGTCCTCGAGAATGTCAACGAGACTCCCCTCATTCTCAATCCGTATGGCTTGATTCCGGCCGATACAGCCATGCCGCAACGGCAGCTACAGCCGGAATTTTCCGTCGGCGCCGGACATGAGGCGCGCATCTCACGCGAGCGTGGATTGACCGACATGGAAGTGGAGACACGGTGGGTTACAACAGACGAGCTCGAGCGCCACATTGCCTGGGCAAACAAGCAGCTGGACTCGAGAGACTGATCGGGCAGCAGCCCGATGTGCCAATGTCTGAACCGATCGGCCGGCCCACAGGGGGTCGCTGTAGGAGCCACCGACGCATGATATGATTTTTCCGATGAGCGCAGACAACACGGGTCTCACCTGGGACCTCATCCAGCAAGCCCGCGCGCGCATTGCGGGCCGCATCCACAGAACTCCAGTCATGACGAGCGAAACTCTCGACTCGCTCGCGAGCGCGCAGCTTTTTTTCAAGTGCGAAAACCTCCAGAAGGGCGGCGCGTTCAAGGCTCGTGGCGCTACCAATGCGGTCTTCTCGCTATCTGATGCCGAAGCGGCCAATGGAGTGGCAACTCACTCCTCTGGTAACCACGCCGCGGCGTTGGCACGCGCGGCGAAGCTGCGCGGAGTGCCCGCTTACATCGTCATGCCGGATAACGCACCGAAGGCGAAGCAAGCCGCGGTTGGCCGGTATGGAGGAAAGATCATTTTTTGCGAGCCGACTCTGCAGGCCCGCGAGAGCACCGCGGAGCGGGTCATCGCGGAAACGGCCGCCACTTTAGTGCACCCGTACGACGATCTGCGCGTGATGGCGGGACAGGCCACTACAGCCCTGGAGCTTTTGGAGCAGGTTTCCGATCTCGACATGATTCTCTGTCCGGTGGGCGGCGGTGGCCATCTGAGTGGCGTGGCCGTAGCGGCGAAGAGCCTGAATCCGAAGGTGCGCGTGGTCGGCGTCGAGCCCGAGGGAGCTGACGATGCATCCCGCTCGTTCCGCAGCGGACAGATCCAGCCGATGGTCAATCCAAGAACCATCGCCGACGGCTTGCGAACCTCACTTGGAAAAAAGCCGTTTGCCGAGATCCAGCGTTACGTCGACGATATCGTGACGGTTTCCGATGACGCCATTATCGCGGCCATGCGCCGGATCTGGGAAATCATGAAGATCATCGTGGAGCCTTCCGGCGCGGTACCCTATGCAGCCGTGCTCGCCGGAAGGCTTCCCGCCCAAGCTCAGAAGATCGGCATCATTCTCAGCGGCGGCAATCTCGATCTCGACAGCTTGCCCTGGATCTCACGCGGCTCGTAGCCCAGCCCGCGAAATATCAATGCTTCTTGCCCCCGGAGGCATCGCGGGGAGAGTCGTCGTTGTCGAGATACTGAAGGATGGTCGCGAGCGAATCCCGAAACAGCTGTGGCCGCCATGCCCGGTAGCGAGCATAGGCTGTGTACACACTGGATGGATCGCGTCCGAGCTGTCGCGACACTTCAGTCAGTGTGGCGATCTGGTTCTTGGTCACGTGCCATCCGATGAGTGCCCGGGTCAGTGTCAGGCGACGCTCCCTGGAGTTCGACAGCAGCCGCTTGCGGTCCACCCCCATCTTCTTGGCGACTGCCTGAATGACTTGATCGACGGTGACAGTTGCCGGGGGCTTGCCAGCATGACGCCGTAGCCAGCTGAAGAACTGGTCATCCGAGGGAAGACGGCTGGGTGGAGGCGCGTCCTCTTTCTCTGCGGATGTTCCATCCTGAATCTTCATGAATTCCCGATAGAGCCGCTGCGACAGGTCGTCAGCGGCAACATTGCCGTCCGCCCCATTGGCAGCTGTGAGGTCCGGAGCCGCACTCCCGGAAGATACGGATTGACCGGCTTCAGCCCAGTCGTCGGAAGCGCAGTCGCCGGGTTCCGCGGCGTGATTCGGCACCGGGCTCCCGGTCCGCGCGGCCAACAGCTCGCGCACCGTCGTCTGACGCAGCCAATCCAACTTCTGCTGTCCAAGATAGACCTGGTGACTACACCATCGGTACCCATCCAGGTCCTCGGTCACCGCCATCTCGAGCGGCGCAAGATGCACATGGCGCACAATATCCAACAAGTGCATAGTGCCTTCGAGCAGATACGCGCGGTACGGATGTTGGAACAAATACCCGGCCGTACCGTACTTCGCATGATTGTTGCGGGAATACTGCGTGGCTACCCGCTGCACCAGCCGGCCCACCGGAACGTCGGAGACTCTCACCACCAGCCGCGCATCGCGCCGGCCGAGGCAAAAGCCGAGAATCTCGGCGTTACAGCGAGCCTGGGCAACACCCAGCAAATCCATGAAATTCTGTCGATCCGCATCGTCCTGGAAGATCTCCTGGCCGCCGTTTCCGAACAGAACGACGTAGTGGATACCACCGGGGCGATGCTGCTTTTTTGGACGAGTCATCCGTGCACCGTCTCGTTACTGGATATGTTGATAAAAATCCCGCAGCTGCGCTGCGGCACCGCCGGCATCACACGCCCGACAGCCTGACGCAAGGCTGAAATAAAACAAAATCGCAGTAAATCGGGCCGATCAGACCAACGTCTGATGGGAATCGAAAATAACCAACCCCCTGGGCGGTGCGCGCCGCCGGCGCGCACCAACCTCAACAGAGCCAACAGCACCGCATCCACGGCAATCGTGCGAGCGTCAGGCCGCGTCAACGGCTCTAGTACAGCGGCAACCCGCGCGGGCATCGCGCAAGCGGCACGAGCACGCCGTCGCGAATCGACGGCGTACTCGAGATAACAGCGATGTGGGCGCGGGCGCCGCTTCCTAGGCGTTACGACTGGTCTCCGCCTTGATGACATCCCCGAACGAGATTTGCCCGTCACTCAGGGCATGCACGATGACTTGCACGCGAGTACAAACACCCAGCCGTCTCTTGGCTCTTTCGATGTGATTGTGAGCGGTGCGCTCGCTGATTCTCAATAGCGAGCCGATCGACCAGTCGTCCTTGCCCTGCGCGGCGAGCTGCAGACACTGCCGCTCGCGCTCGCTCAACTGCACGGAGGGACGTGGTATTCCGTTGCATTCCGTCCGTATGCTGCTTTGCAGCATTGCATCGAACATCAACCAGGCCATGGAAAACAGGGCCTGATGCGCACCAGGCTCGATCGCGCCCGAATCGGGGACGACCGAGCAGGAGGCCATCTGTGCCCCCGGTGGACGAATCGGTACGGTATAGCCGTGTACGATTCCGTGCCGTTGGGCTTCGAGCAGAATCCCGCGCTGTGCATTCGTCAGCGAGGCGCGAAATTCCACGTCGTCCCAACTGAACGGGATCATCCTCTCATCCGCGTACCGGAAGACGGGGTCGATACGATAGTAACCATTTTCACTGAACGTGCGCACCCAGTCCTGTGGATAGGTATGGAAAACGAGAGGGGCATTGCGCGCACTGAGCGGGTCTCCATGCGTGCAGCAGGCGAACTGACGGATACCCATTTCCTGCAGGCTCCTCTCGAACAGTTTCTTCAACTCGGGCAGGGACATCCGGCGCCCGTGTTGCTCCCTGAAAGCTTCGGCGATTTCAAACGGCTTCACGACACACATCCTTGTAGTCGGTGGTCCGAGCGGGCAGTGTTACCCGCTCAACGTGGCAATTGCCAATTGGCCCGCGGACCAGCATCGACGGGCCTTGGCGATCAGTAGTTTACGGCGGAATCACGGGCCGAAGATTGGACTATTGGGTCCGAATTTAAGCATAGTTATCTGTAACACCACGGGTTGGCCGGTACTCACCGAAGCGCTGCCTGAGGAGCCACAGTAGACGTTGCAAGCGGGAACACGGGAACAGAAACAGGATCCGTGACAGCAGCTTGGCAGTCATCACGACGTAATCTGTCAAGTGCAGTCTCACCATGGGCCGCCGGCCGAGGGACCCCAGGGACGTCAGGAAACATTCAACAGCGGCCGTGACCACGGACGTCGAGTTGGACGCTGGGATTGACGCGTGGATGCTGAAGTCCCAGCCGTCGGGTCTGTTTCCGGCACACACCCAGGGAACGGGGTGTGCCGGCGGAAGCCAGGTTGCGGTGTCGTGTCGGCTAACGGGAGCGCTTGGCAAGCAGCGCCGCGCGACAGATCCTCTCCAGCAGTTTCGGAAACTCGATTCCCGCAACTCTCGCCGCCTGCGGCAATAGACTCGCGGCCGTCATGCCAGGCAACGAGTTCGCTTCGAGGCACCAGAAGCTCCCTGCGGGATCCATACGGAAATCGATGCGGCTGTACACGCCGAGCTTGAGCGCGTTGTGCGCGGTCAGAGCGAGCTGTTGTAACCGGGTGGCAGATTCCTCCGGCAAGTCCGCAGGGAAAATCTCCTGCGCGCCGCCCTTCTGATATTTGGCCTGGTAGTCGAAAATTCCCGCTTTCGTAATGATCTCGCCCACTGGCAAGGGCTCGCCTTCGAGAATTCCAACAGTCAGCTCGCGGCCGGGAATGAATCGTTCCACCATCACTTCGTCATCATAACGCTCCGCGAGCTGCACCGCCTCCGACAGCGCGCCTGCCTCACGCACGATGGACAATCCGACAGTGGAGCCCTGCTTGTTGGGTTTGACCACTACAGGCCATCCGAGGGTGTCAGCGACATCGTGCGCGAGGACCGGCGCCATCAGCCAATCGGCAGTGGGCACCCCGGCAGCGCGAAAAAGCCGCTTCGACAGATCTTTGTCCATCGCGGTGGCGCTGGCGATGTGGTTGCTTCCCGTATACGCCATGCCGGCGAGATCGAGTATCGCCTGAACGCGACCATCCTCTCCAGCTCCGCCATGCAACGCGAGGAATACCACGTCGACATCGCGAATATCGGAGGCATTGCTGGTCAGGGTCAGAGCCGACTCGTGCATGCTGGCCAGAGCGGTGGTGGACGGGGGCTCAGGCCCCACGCCGCTGGTGAGCATCTTCTGTTCGGCCTCGCCGGTGAGTCGTCCGGTCACCGTATCGATCGCGACGACCTCGTGTCCGAGGCCTCTCAGCGCCGGAATGATCTGGGCGGCGCTGGCGATGGAGACATCCCGCTCCTGACTGGTGCCGCCAAAAAGAACTGCGATTTTCATGCGCGCATTCTGTCAGCAAGCGAGCCGCGCGTGTATGCGCCGTTTCTGTTTTTTTCAGGTTTACACAAACCTGCACTGCTGTCGTCACTTGAAGACAGCAGGGCAGGCCTGTGATGGTGCACTGCGGAAACTGACTCGCGCGCGCGATCAGAACGGGTAGTGCCGTGGCGTCGTCTGGATGGTTATCCAACGCAGCTCGGTGAATTCGTTGACGCCCGCCTTACCGCCGAAGCGGCCGTAGCCCGAGGCCTTCACGCCGCCGAACGGCATCTGTGCCTCATCGTG
>CAZBTV010000069.1:0-38242 GCA_964494895.1 uncultured Steroidobacteraceae bacterium
ACGAGCGGCAAGGGCTCGACGTCGACCATGATTGCCGCAGCGTTGACCACTTCCTACAACCTGTTCGAAATCGGCGCGAGCTCGCTGAAGCTCATCGAGATCCACGAGCGGATCGATCATGAGTACCCAGGCCTCATCGATCTGACGGAGCTGTTCGACTTCCCAACGATCGCGGACCTGGCGCGGCATCTGCGGAGCAAGCTGGGAACGGAAAAAGCCTGATCGGGCTATTTATTTTACATATTATTACTTGAGGTCGGCTTATTTGAGGTCGGCAAGTTTTTTGCTGCGAGGCAATATTGCATTGTCTACAGCCACGTCATTGACCTTCGGGCGGTGACGGAGTTACAACTGCGCTGCTTGCAGCTCAACGCAAAGATGCCGCTACAGACCCAGGAGAATATGGACTCACCGGCCCGTACTGGCGATCTCGTCGCCGCTCAATGTGAGCGCAGATTGTCCGATTGTGGTATTCGTCCGACTGGACAGCGTGTACGTATTGCTGCACTGCTGTTGTCGGCTCCGCAGCATCTTTCGGCTGAGCAGATCCTCGACAGCCTGCGCGCCGCGGGAGCGCGCGTCTCCAAAGCCACCGTCTACAACACCCTGAACTTGTTTGCCGAGCGCGGCCTGATTCGGCAGCTTTCGGTCGACGGGTCACGGGCGTGGTTCGACTCGAACGTCGACGCGCACTATCATTTCCACGACACCACGAACGGCGCTCTCATCGACGTGCCAGTTCCCGACATCGAATTCAGTCGCCTCCCTCCTCCGCCTCCTGGCACCGAGGTAGCTGGAATCGATGTGGTTATCCGCCTGCGGAAAAAAAGCTGAGCTGACCCCGGCCCCCCGGCCGGTCTATCCACAGCGCTCATGCCGGCGCTGATCCGGTTGCCAGCCACGCCGCGTTGTGGCCACTGCCTCAAATTCGACGGTTCGTCGAGGACGAGCGACGCTTGGCCCGTGCGGTACTTTGAAGAAATCGCCGGTGGTCCTGATCGCGATGTCGGCGCCTCATGCAAAACTGGCAACTGCGGCTCTTGCCGTTCACGATGGCGGAGATGTTGCGTTTGAATTTTCGGCCGCAATCGCAACGCACGATCCACTTGCCCTTATACCCCGGCGGACCGCCTCTCAGCCCCGGCTCACCCGTTTGATGGCAAATCGGGCCAACAACGAGCCAGGTGCCAAATCGACGGCCCGAGTAATCTTGGAATTCGGCCATGTTCAATACTTCATTGAATCCATCGCCTCCGCTGCTGTGTTTTCCAACCCGGATTTCCGCTGCCCGGCCTCACTGTAGCTGTTAAGCCAGGGCAAAAGCTAGTTGGAAATCAAAAGCAACATGACTTTGGCGTCCTAATTTACTTCGGCTGAAGCGCGCACCTGTCTGTGCTGATCGCTCGGGTCTCTGTGCTGACCGCTCGGTCACCATCAGTCTGTCAGAGCCAGCGAGTCATACTGCTGCCCCCGCGGAATTTGCGTGATAGCCAAAGGCGGAGCTACCGCTCTGCCTGAAGCACTGTGCTCTGGCTGCAGGTCATGAGATGGTCGGGGCGTTGGCTCGGGACCGACGTTTCTGGAGCTGAGCTCACCCGTCAATGGCCGCGGCACATCTCTCGGCACCACAAGCTTCAGATGGCGCGGAATTGCCCAGCCCGACGCCCGGCAGAATGACGGCCAGCCCCAGCTCGGGCCGACCCCGGGGGCCGCAAGTATTGCTCAGCAAGTGCCGGGTCCCGAGCTCGCTCGCGCCATGTTGCCGCAGGGGAGCCAGCACCCTCGACTGCGGTGGGGGCCCATTGCGACGAATCCCGAAATCGGGCGCAGCCCTATTCAGGAAGCCGTGACAGCTGACCCTGCATGCCTATAAAATCCGCGGCCCTCATGCGAGATGGCTCAGCGGGCAGAGCAGCGCATCGCTCCGAGCCGCTTTCTGGCATAAGGCACTGAAGGTCCACGGGATTTCAATCACCCATCCTGGCGACCGCAAGGGGCAATCCGGCGCTGACTTAGCTCAGTCGGTAGAGCAACTGATTCGTAATCAGTAGGTCCGCGGTTCGATTCCGCGAGTCAGCACCATTGCCTTCACCCCACCCAGGCCCCAGCGGCCCGAGCCGATCCGGCATTGCGCAACTACTTCACGCCGCTCGGCTTTGTCGGGACGGAAGGCGTTCCGGCACCGCTGTCCTCGGTCAAGTCCTTGTCCAGTCCGGGCGAGCCAGTCTGGGTAGCCTGTTCGGGGTGGGTCTGTTGTCGGCTACCCGCATCCTTGGGCTTTCCTGGCGGAATGGATCTGGGAGATCCAGGAGGGGGCGACTGCGATCTGTTGGGATTCATGCGTGAGCGCTCCTGCGCGCGTTGATTAAGGCATGCAACGCTCCGCACCCCCCTTTGTTCAGACAGGGGGACGCTCCCCATCGCAGCGTGCTCTGCCGGGCTGACAGCCCGGCGTGGCCGCAGGTCCCACGGCGTAGGTCTAGCGGGACACGCAGCACGCGTTCGTGCTGCCAGGCGTTATCCGAACACCCAGGGGCGCAGCCGCATCTCGAATCACCCGGACCCTTCGCGCCGCAGGCATTGCTGGTTATGCTCTATCGCGGACACGTGCTGGTGCCGGCACATCTCTCGAAAGATGCGCCGCACGGCGAGCGGGGCAATGCCCCCCGCGGAGGAGCTCTTCATGAATGCAACTCTACGAAGCTTGGGCAGCGCAGCCCTCGCGGCCACGGCTATGTATCTGTTTGATCCGGTGAGTGGTCGGCGGCGTCGGGCGCGCCTGCGAGACCAACTCGTCAGTGCCGCCAGCGACTTGCGAACCGCGATCGATACAGGCGGACGGGACCTTGCTCATCGGATGCAAGGAACACTCGCGGTTGCGCGTTCGGCCTACAACGGCAGCAGAGTCAACGACAGTGTTCTGGTGGAGCGGGTGCGAGCGGTGCTCGGTCGTGTGGTATCGCATCCGGGCGCAATCGATGTCGGCGTTTCCAACGGTCGCGTGATCTTGAGCGGAACCGTGTTGGCAGACGAATTCCAGCCGCTCCTGCGAGCCGTCCGAGCCACGCACGGTGTTGAGGCGGTTCAAGACAAGCTCTCGGTTCACGAGAGCTCCAAGGGTGTCTCCGCCTTGCAAGGGGGACGTCCACGACATCCGCCACGATTTCCCTTTCTGCGCGAGCGTTGGTCGCCCGCCGCGCGGCTGGTGGGCAGTACCGCGGGCGGGATGGTTGCGGCTTGGGGCCTCTACAGACGCGGCGCGTTCGGCACGCTCGGTGTAGTGGCAGGGAGCGCTCTCCTCATCCGAAGCGGCGCGAATGTGCCACTCAAACGATGGTTTGGCGTGGCCAGCCGACACGGTGTCGCCGTCAATATCCACAAGACAGTCCGGGTAAATGCGCCCGTCGACCAGGTCTTTCAAACTCTGTCCGTTTACGAAAACTATCCTCGCTTCATGCGCAACGTGCGCAGCGTCCAGTCGCACCCCGACGGACGCACTCGCTGGTGGATGGCCGGGCCGGCGGGCATCCTGTTGGAATGGGAATCGGTCACGACGGAGTTCGAGATGAATCGGCTTCTGGCCTGGCGCACCGCCGACTCCGCACCGATTCAACATGCCGGTGTGATAAGACTTCAACCAGTCGACGGCGGGACCCGCGTGGACATCCAGATGAGCTACCGCCCGCCCGCCGGGGTCCTGGGCCATGCAGTGGCCGCCATCTTTGGCGTTGACCCCAAAAGCGAGCTCGATCAGGAGCTGCTGCGCCTGAAGAGCTTTCTCGAGACGGGCAGGACACCGCGGGACGCGGCTGCGGTAACGCATCCGGAGCGCGGAGCTGCCCAGAATGCCGCGGGAGCACTGCCACCCGGGAGCTACGCTGCCAGCGCAGCGCCACTGCGTTAGTCGAGTCCACCAACACGGGCGCTCGCGCTCCACTACTTTGCGCAACTCGCCGGTGGCTCGCAACATCCTCGTTGCTCAGTTGTGTTGGAACAGGTTATCACCTTCTGCGTCGAATGGGCGTCACTACCGAAGGCGGCGCTTCTACATTGGGGTTGGCTTTCCCGATCGCATTGAATTGATTTTCATTGACGAACATCACGGAACAGCCGCTGCACGCCAGAAAGCTGGTCTCGTAGCGTTGGCCATTGCGCTTCATGACAGCCACCCGATGGAATCGCTCGAATCCGCAAACCCGACAGCGCCACGCTCGCGTATCTACAACCATGAGCGAATCGTAAGGACTGCCGCCTTCCGCTGTCCACCCAGCATCCAGTGATTGCCCGCACTGTATGCCGTCGAGTCACTCGTCGCGTACGCCGATCCAAGCGTGTTTGAAAAAGCAACACGCGAGCAGACGAGCTTGCGCACGTCCGCTGCGCTGTTCCTGCGAGCACTCCGCAGTGCCTTTCCTCGATGTGTGGCGCCACGTGCTCGATCCTGATGATCTTCTCGCGTGCTCCGGACGAATCCTGATTCGGCTTTTCATGGAAGTTGCCGATCCGCTGCAGCGCATGGGAATATCCGGCGAATAATCAGCAAAGGGACGTCTCTCATGCGAATGCGAACCGCGGTCGCGCTTTGCCTGGGCCTGGTAATGGAGCTCGTGGCATTTGCCCAGGAACCTCCGATGCCGCCGCTGCGTCCCGACCAGGCGGAGTATCGCGCTTTGTACAAGGAGCTCGTGGAAACCAATACCACCTTGTCGAGCGGAAGTTGCACCCTGGCGGCCCAGCGCATCGCCGCGCACTTGAAAGCCGCGGGGTTCGCGGACCAGGACATCACGCTGTTCTCGGTACCGGAGCATCCCAAAGAAGGTGGGGTGGTCGCGGTACTCGAAGGAACCTCCAAATCGGCCAAGGCCATCCTTTTGCTGGGACACCTGGATGTGGTGGAGGCGAAACGGGAGGACTGGACCCGTGATCCCTTTACCCTGATCGAGGAGAACGGTTATTTCTACGCGCGCGGGACCGCGGACATGAAAGCGCTGGACGCCATCTGGGTCGACGCCATGATGCGTTTCAAACACGGCGGCTATCACCCGAAACGCACCATCAAGATGGCCCTCACCTGCGGTGAGGAAACGACTTATGCCTTCAATGGGGCAGAATGGCTGGCCAAGAACAAGCCCGACCTGATCGCTGCGGCCTTCGCCCTGAATGAGGGCGGCGCTGGGCGCACCGATGGTCATGGCCGGCTGATGATCGAATCGATGCAAGTAGGCGAGAAAGCCTCCCAGAACTATCGGCTCGAGACCGTCAACGTCGGCGGCCACAGCTCGATCCCGATCCGCGACAACGCGATCTACGAGCTCGCCGACGCCTTGGTGAAGGTGCGTGCGCTGGAATTCCCGGTGAAACTCACCGAGACAACACGGTCATTCTTTGCCAAGGCCGGAGCCGCGCGCAATGACGAGGTCGGACGCGCGATGGTCGCCCTCTCGCACAACCCCAACGATCATGCGGCAGAGGCGATCCTTTCCAAGGACCGCATCTACCACAGCATGCTGCGCACGACCTGCGTCGCCACGCTGTTGGAAGGTGGCCATGCCAACAACGCACTTCCTCAACGCGCAACAGCCAATGTCAACTGCCGCATCTTTCCCGGCGAAACGGTGGAGCAAACCGAGGCGGCCCTGGTCACCGCCATTGGCGATCCCGGTGTCAAAGTCACGGCAGTACCACCGATCCGCCCCGTGGCCATCCCCCCGGCGCTGGATCCCAGGATCATGAAACCCGCTGAAAAGCTGGTGGCGAAATACTTCCCGGGTGTACCCCTGGTACCGACCATGTCGACCGGCGCCACCGACGGCATTTTTCTCGAAGCGATCGGCATTCCCGTCTACGGTGTACCCGGTGTCTGGGGCGACCCCGACGGCAACGGTGTGCACGGCCTGAACGAGCGCATCAGTGTGCGCTCGGTGTTCACCGGCCGGGACTTCCTCACCGACCTGATCAAGGCTTATGCGGATGCGACCTAGGAGCCTGTCCGAGCGCCCTCGCCCCGCCTCGACCAGCCGCAATAATCAGCGCCTCCCCCGTCGGCCCGGAGGGTAGCGGTTCGTCCTTGGGATGACCCAACAAACCGGCAACCGAGGGAAAAGATCATGTCACTCGTTCGGTGGCACATACGTCGAGGCTGGCAGGAGTCGCTCATCCTCCTTGCAAAGTTGGTCGAGCCGGAGATTGCGGACTGAACAGCCGGCATTGCGGGTCGTGCCCGCAGGCGAGCGGAAGATGCGTTCCCGTCGATGGACATCCCACCCATCGTGTCTTCCGAGGCTTGCGTCAGAATCAGAAGCTCGCGGCGAGCCCGCGACCATTCGCCTGGCCGATGTAACACGGGTGCCTTCCCGCCGTGCTTTCATTGTCGCGTCCCATTCCTTGCTGCGACCCATTCCGACCGCAGTTGCGACCTTTTTCACTGCCGCGACCGAGGTCTTACACGGTCATTACAGATCGGCCGGTCGCCGCCATCCGTCTGTTCGGCGTTTTGACGGAGCTTTTGGTCAACGCCTGTTTAAACTTTTGGTAGCACTGACGCTTCTAAACCGGCGGTACAGTTGCAGACCTCACCTCAGGGAACAAGGGATCTCTCGTGGGCGCGAATCCAGAGCACAAAATCGAGCATGCAAGCAGCCACGGAGACCCCGTCACGTGGATAGCTCGCGACCATTCCCCTCTAGACCGCGCTACGGGCGACCCTAGAGCCAGTGCCGGCGTTGTCGAGGCGGAGCCGCCAACCATACTACACCACCCCGCCAACGACGCAGGCTCGCCCAACCGGCTGAGATGGACGCTCAGCGCCTTGGCCATACTGGCAGCCCTCGCCGTGGCCGCCGCCCTTTGGATGCACCGGGTCTCGACGCCGACCGCGCCCACCACTCTGGCCGACCAGAAGTCGATCCCCTTGGTCAGTGTTATGTCCCCCAGGGTGCGGGCCGTGACCTCAAACGTAACCTTCACAGGTGCGATTTCGGCCCGTTATGACATGCCTATCGGCATCGACGGCGATGCTGGACGGATCGTTGCGATCTATGTGGAGGCCGGAGACCACGTCAAGCGTGGACAACTTCTCGCAAAGCTCGACGATTCGGTGCTCATTCCGCAGGTAAACCGACTTGCCGCCGCGCTCGAGCAGGCGCAAGCGCAGGCAGCGCTTTCGGCTGCGGAGTTTCGGCGCGCCAAAGCCGTCGCGCCCGCGGGTGCGCTTTCGGCCGAGGACGTCGAGAAGCGGCACGCGACACAGGTCACCGACGAGGCCAATGTCAAGGTGGCCGCTGCTCAACTGGCGGAGTACCAGGCACGCTTGGGTCGTACCCGGGTGGTCGCCCCGGTGGACGGCACCGTGCTCATGCGTAAGGCCGAGGTCGGTCAGATCGCCAGTCCAGGCGGCGATTATCTGTTCCGCATCGCCAGCGGTGGGGAAGTCGAGATGCGCGGCCAGGTTGCCGAGCAGGATCTGGCAGTGCTCAAAACAGGTCAACCGGCCCTGGTGTACATCACCGGACTGTCCCGGCCGTTCGAAGGGCGCGTGCGGCTGTTGGGTGCGGTGATCGATCCAAATACCCGCCTTGGAGAGATCCGGATTGAGCTGAAGCCCGATCCCGCCCTGCGTCCGGGAGCCTTCGCCCAAGGATCGGTGACGGTCGCCAAGGCTGAGAGGCCGGTGTTGCCACAGACCGCCGTCCTGTCCGACAGCCAGGGTCCGTACGTCTTTGTCATCAACCAGAATAATCGGGTCGAGCGGCACCCCGTGAGTGTGGGCGGCACGATCGACGCCGGAATCATCATTGCAAGCGGGCTCACCGAAAACGAGCGCGTCGTCACGACGGCCGGTGGTTTCCTCCGCGATGGTGAGCAGGTGACGATTGCTCCGGAGCCAACCTCCACCACAGACAGGACATCACCCGAGACTGCCAAGGACACGCGGTCATGAAAAACATGTCAGCCTGGGCGATTCGGCACCCGATATCGCCCATCGTGCTGTTCGTCGTGCTGCTGTTCATGGGGCTCGTGGCCTTCGTCCGCCTGCCCATTACGTTGAATCCGGACGTCGCTTTCCCCCTCGTGTTGGTGCAGGTCCTGCAGCCCGGTGCGGCGCCGACCGACGTGGAAACGCAGATCGTCCAGAAGGTCGAGGGCGCGGTCGCCGGTATCGGCAATATCCATAACATCACATCTCTGTCGCTGGAGGGTCAGGGCCGGGTCTTCATTGAATTCAACATCGGCACGCCCATCGATCGGGCAGTGGCGGACGTACGCGATGCCGTCTCGAAAGTCCGGGTAAACCTTCCCGACGGAATCAAGGAACCGATCGTCCAAAGACAGGACGTCGACGGCGGCGCTATCGTGTATTACGCCCTCAGCACGACCGAGCTCACCGAGCAGCAACTCTCCTGGTTCGTGGACAACACCATCACCAAGCGCCTTCTGGGTGTGCCCGGCGTAGCGCAGGTCTCGCGCGGAGGTGGAGTCAACCGTGAGATCCGCGTCGAGCTCGACCCCGCCCGCATGCAGGCGCTCGGCATCACGGCCGTCCAGGTGAACCAACAGATCCGCCAGGTCAATCTCGACTCGCCGGGCGGGCGTGCGGAGGTCGGTGGTGGCGAGCAGGCAATCCGGGTACTGGGAGGCGCGCGCACGGCGCTACAACTGGCCAACACACAAATCATGCTGCCCGGTGGACGCTTCGCGCGGCTGAGCGACATCGCCACTGTCCGCGACAGTGTCGGGGAAATCCGCTCGATCTCCCGGCTCAACGGCCGGCAGGCGACCACGTTCGGCGTCTTCAAGGCGAAAGGCTTTTCCGACGTCAGCGTCCTGCGCGCGGTCGAGGGAGAGCTCGGCAAGATCTCGAAGGAGAACCCGCAGGTACGAATGACTCAGGTGTTCACGACGGTCGACTACACCAGGAAGAACTACGAGTCCGCGCTGAGCGCCTTCATCGAGGGATCGGTGCTCGCTGTGCTCGTTGTCTGGTTCTTTCTACGGGACGTCCGTGCCACCCTGATCTCCGCGCTCGCCATTCCGCTTTCCGCCATCCCGACGTTCGCCTTCATGCAGTGGATGGACTTCTCGCTCAACGGCATCAGCCTGCTAGCACTGTCGCTCGTAGCCGGCGTACTCGTGGACGATGCAATCGTCGAAGTCGAGAATATCGTGCGCCACATGCGCATGGGGAAAACGGGTTTCCAGGCATCCCTCGACGCCGCAGACCAGATCGGACTGGCTGTGGTAGCAACTTCGTTCACCATCATCGCGGTATTCACGCCGGTGAGCTTCATGGGAGGCCTTACCGGGCAGTACTTCAAGCAGTTCGGCCTGACAGTAGCCGCCGCGGTGTTTTTCTCGCTGCTGGTCGCCCGTCTCATCACGCCCGTCATCGCAGCCTACACGCTGCACTCGGAGCGGGTCGCGGTCCATGCCGATGGCCCGATCATGTCATGGTACTTGCGAGCGCTGCGCTGGTCGGTTCTCAACCGCTGGAAGACCCTTGCCGCCGGCACTCTGGTCTTCGCGCTCTCCATCCTCGGCCTGATGTTGATTCCGAAGTCGTTCGTGCCCGAGTCGGATTTCAGCAATTCGCAATTGTCGGTCGAGCTGCCACCCGGGGTGAGATTGGAAGATACCGCGGCCGCATCAGCGGCGGCCTATCGCATACTCGCGCGGCAGCCCGAGGTAGCTGACGTCGTCGAATCCATTGGCGCCGACGAATTCGACGAGGTCCGTACGGCGAACCTATACATCACGCTCGTGCCGCCGAACAAACGAAAGCTCAGTCAGAAGGAGTGGGAAGACAGCGTTCTCAAGGAGCTCAAGACTATCCCGGATGCACGGCTCAACTTCCAGAAACAATCCGGCTCGGGCGGCCGCGACATCACCATCTACATCACCGGAGACGACCCGAGCCTGGTGCAAAGCAGCGCGGAAAAGGTTGTTGCGGACATGCGCAGTCTGCCCATTCTGAGGGACGCACGGATCAACGGCGACATGCAGCGCCCGGAGATCGTGATCCGGCCGCATCTGGATCTCGCAGCACAACTCGGCGTGACCGTCTCCAGTATCAGCCAGACGATCCGGATCGCTACCCTCGGTGATCTCGATGAGAACAGCGCAAAGTTCTCGCTCTCTGACCATCAGATCCCGATCCGGGTCAGCCTGCTCGAAAACACGCGGCGTGACATCAACACGCTGGAGAATCTGCCGGTCCCGACCGCCTCAGGGGGTGCCGTTCCGCTGAAATCGGTTGCGGACATCAGCTTCGGCGAAGGTCCCACCCGGGTGCGACGCTATAACCAGAGCCGCCGCGTCGCTATCGAGGCCGATCTCAACGGCGTCGCACTCGGTACTGCGATGGACCGCATCTATGCCCTGCCGTCGTTGAAAAACCTTCCGCAGGGGGTACATCTGGTAGAAACCGGGGACACGCAGCTCATGAATGAGCTGTTCACAAACTTCACCGTCGCGATGACCACGGGAGTCCTGATGGTGTTCGCGGTTCTGGTACTGCTGTTTGCAAGGGTGCTCCAACCCATTACCATCCTGTCCTCGCTGCCGCTGTCGATCGGGGGAGCGGTTCTGGCGCTCGCGCTGACGCGGCACTCGGTCTCACTAGGGGTGATGATTGGTTTTCTCATGCTGATGGGCATCGTCGCCAAAAACTCGATCCTGCTCGTGGATTTCGCCATCGAGGAGATGCGGGCGGGCAAGGATCGGCTCACAGCGGTCCTCGAGGCGGGACACAAACGTGCCCGTCCGATCATCATGACGACCGTTGCCATGGTCGCGGGGATGCTGCCGGTGGCGATCGGTCTCGGAGGCGATGAGGCATTTCGTGGTCCGATGGCGATCGCCGTCATCGGTGGTCTGCTCGCGTCCACCGGCCTCACTCTGGTGATCGTGCCGGCCGGCTTCACGCTCATCGACGATATCGAGCGCTGGCTCGGCCCCAAGTTCGGCCGGGTATTGCTTGCCGCGCCCAAAACGGTGACCGAGCCGTCGCAAGCGCACCCCGCCGCGTAGCCGATGTTGACAGCGGCTACGTCCGACAGCGGTTCTGACCCGACAGCGGAGACCCCCAAACCCGGCCGTCCAGTGTGGTGGGTGCGGCTGTTATCCCATCTGCCGATGGTGGCTCTGGATCGTCTCGCCGACCTGCTCGGCTGGCTGGCCTTCCGGGTGTTTCCGTACCGCGAGCACGTAGTCCGCGAAAATCTCACCAGAGCCTTCCCCGCCCTCGACGAGGCAGGTCTGCGGAAGCTCATGCGCGACTACTATCGCGGCTTCGCTCAGATGTTCGTGGAGTTGTTGAAGGGAGCCACCCTGGCGCCGGACGAGATCACCCGGCGAGTCCGGATTCTCAACCTCGACCAGGTGCGCAGTTACCTGGCTCAGGAGCAGTCAGTCCTGCTCGTGGCCGCCCATCAGTGCAATTGGGAGTGGATGCTGCTAGGGCTCTCGCTCGAGCTCGGCTATCCGCTGGATGCCGCCTACAAGCCCCTGGTCGATACCTGGGCGGAGCGGGAGATGAAGAAGCTGCGCTCCCGATTTGGCTGCCGCCTGATTCCCGCCAAGGAGTTGCTGGCGGACATCATCAAGCGCAGCAAAGTGGTGCGCGCGGTCGCCATGGTCGCCGATCAGGAGCCCACGACCAGCGAGCACAAGCATTGGACGCGCTTTCTCAACCGGGACACGGCCTTCTACATGGGACCGGAGGAAATCTCCCGGGTCACTCGTTTCCCGGTGTTCTTCATCGAAATGCGGCGCTTGCGCCGGGGTTATTACGAGATGGCTTTCAAGCTGCTCGCCACCCCCCAAGAGCGGCTCAAGCCCGGAGAGCTCACGGAGCGCTACGCAAGGCTCGTCGAGACACAGATCCTCGCCGCCCCGGCGGATTGGCCCTGGTCGCACAAGCGCTGGAAACTCAAGAAGTCCGTCTACAAGCGCTAGCCGTCATTATTCATGAATTGATCATTCTGTCGCGCTCCGGAGCCTGTCTGCTCAGGAGCCGGTCTGACTAATGATCGCCTGCATCCCGCGAGACTACTTCTCGCCGACTACCGCCGGCCGGCGCAGCTCACGCGGAAGCGCGAAGTAGACGTGCTCTTCGCGGCCCACAACCTCGCTCGGCACCTGCCCGCCCCAGCTTCGCAGCCGCTCCACGACTTGTTGCACCAACAATTCGGGCGCGGAAGCACCGGCCGTCACTCCGACCGCTTTCTTGCCGTCGAACCAATCGCGCTTGAGGTCCTCCGGTCCGTCCACCAGATAACCCGGCACCTGGGCGCGATCGGCCATCTCGCGCAGTCGATTGGAGTTGGAGCTGGTTCGCGAGCCCACAACGAGCAGGACATCACATTTCTCGAGAAGCTTCTTCACCGCGTCCTGCCGGTTCTGTGTCGCGTAACAGATATCCTCCTTGCGCGGAGTGGCCAAGGACGGAAAGCGGTCTCGCAGGGCGGCGACGATCTCGGCCGTATCGTCCACGGACAATGTGGTTTGCGTAACGAACGCGAGCCTCTGCGGATCGTGCACCTGCAGAGTCTGGGCGTCCTCGACACTCTCAACGAGATGCATGGTTCCACCGAAGGACGTATCGAAACGACCCATCGTGCCCTCGACCTCCGGATGCCCGGCGTGCCCGATCAGGATCACGTCGCGGCCGTCGCGAGCATAACGCTGCACTTCCATATGGACCTTGGTTACCAGCGGGCAAGTGGCATCGAATACCGTAAGCCCCCTCGTCTTCGCCTCGTTCTCCAGAGCGCTCGAGACGCCATGCGCCGAGAAGATGACTGTTCCGTTCGAAGGAACTTCACTCAACTCCTCCACGAAGATCGCACCCAGCGCTCGCAGACGATCCACGACATGTCGGTTATGTACGATCTCGTGCCGTACGTAGATGGGCGCGCCGAAGAGCTCGATCGCGCGCTCGACAATATCGATGGCACGATCGACACCGGCACAAAAGCCACGGGGATTGGCGAGAAACACTTCCATCTAGACACCCACCTTTTTTGCGCTCCGACTCTCTCGCCATGCGTCCAGGAGCAACAGAACCGCTCCAATGGTGATGGCCGAATCCGCTACGTTGAATGCTGGAAAATAATACGTCTGGCCCCAGTGGGCTGAAATGAAATCGACCACATGGCCGATACGCAGGCGATCGATGACATTACCCATTGCGCCGCCGAGAATGAGCGTCAGACTACAGCAGAGCAGCGCTTGCGAGCGCGACTTGAGGCGACGCAGCCAGCCTAGGATGGCCAACCCGACCACCAGCGCAAGGCCCACGAACAGCCACTTCTGCCATCCTGACGCGTCAGATAAGAAGCTGAACGCCGCGCCCGTATTGAACATCAATGTGATGTCGAGCACAGGCATCAGGTGAACACTTTCAAAAAGGCGAAAGTGATGCACCATCCATTCCTTCGTCACCTGGTCGAGAGCAATCACGGCCAGAGTAAGGGGCAACCACTTCCACCCATTCGCCTCGCCGGCAAAACGGCGACGCTCTACCGTGGCGGGCCGCTCATGGACAGTGCTCTCAGCCGGATCGCTCATACGCACTTTCTCTGCTCGCCGGGACCGTCAACGTTGGACACACAACGTCCACACAACTCGGGATGATCGACATAACGTCCGACATCAGGGCGACGGTGCCAGCAGCGCACGCACTTGTTGTTGGTCGACGGCCGCAGAGCGATCCATACGCCGGCCCGTCCGGTATTGCTTGCCAGAACCGCATTTTCCGGTGGGACGGAAACTTCGTGCACACGGGCTTCCGAGGTGATGAACAGAAATCGCAACTCCTCACCCACCGCATTGAAGCGGGCGTATTCGTCCGGTGCGCAATATACGTCCACCTCGGCATCGAGCGGCGCGCCGATCGAGCCCGCATCGCGCAACTTCTCCAGCTCGCGAACCACGTCGGTGCGCAACTGGATAAGCGAGGCCCAGTCGACGTCATCCGAGTGGACTTCGGGCAGCGTATGCCACGTCTCGAAGAACACGGACTCACCCCGCTCCCCCGGAAGAAAGCGCCAGATCTCCTCCGCGGTAAAAGAGAGCACCGGAGCGAGCCATCGGACCATGCTTTCCGCGATGTGGAACATGGCAGTCTGCGCGGATCGGCGCGCATGACTGTCGGCCCCCGTCGTATACAGACGGTCCTTGATCACGTCGAGATAGAAGCCGCCGAGATCAACGATGCAGAAATTGTGCACCTTCTGATAAATGAGATGGAACGTGTACTTCCGATAGGCTTCGGCGATATCCGCCTGGAGCGCTCGCGTGCGTGCCAGCGCCCACCGATCGAGCGCCAACATCTGGTTGGGGGGTACGGCATGTCGCTGCGGATCGAAACCGTGCATGTTTCCAAGGAGGAAACGCACGGTGTTGCGCATCCGGCGGTAGGAGTCCGCCATTCGCTTGAGAATCTCATCCGACACGCTCATCTCGTTTGAGTAGTCGGTCGAAGAGACCCACAGTCGCAATACATCCGCGCCGAGGCTGCTCATCACCTTTTGCGGGGCCACGACGTTACCAAGCGACTTCGATTGTTTGCGGCCCTTCTCATCGACCGCGAAGCCATGTGTCAG
This sequence comes from uncultured Steroidobacteraceae bacterium, assembly GCA_964494895.1. Classification (GTDB taxonomy): domain Bacteria; phylum Pseudomonadota; class Gammaproteobacteria; order Steroidobacterales; family Steroidobacteraceae; genus 13-2-20CM-66-19. The sequence goes on from CAZBTV010000069.1 coordinate 14,604, forward strand.
AACACCCCGGTAGGGAGCACGCTCGTACAGAGCTTCCGACATGAGAAGTGAGCTGTGAAACCAGCCGCGATGCTGATCCGAGCCTTCCAGGTATAGATCGAAGGGCGCCTGGAAATCGGGCCGGCTTGCGCCGACGCACTCGAACGAGAGCCCCGAGTCCGCCCAGACGTCCATCACATCGGTGACTTTGTCGTATGACTCGGCCTCGGCGCCCAGCAACTCGCCCGGCTGAAGGGAAAACCAGGCTTCAATGCCGCCCTTCTCGACCCGCTGCGCCACTGCCTCGATCAACTCCTGAGTGCGCGGATGCAACTCGCCCGTCTCCTTTTTCACGAACAACGGGATAGGCACACCCCACGTCCGCTGACGGGAAATGCACCAATCGGGGCGATTCTCGATCATGCCGGCGATGCGCTGCTCGCCCCAATCAGGGGTCCACTGGGTGCGTTTGATGTCGCGGAGCGCGTGCTCGCGCAGCCGCTTCCGCTCCATGCTGATGAACCACTGCGGTGTGGCACGAAAGATAACGGGCGTTTTGTGCCGCCAGCAGTGCGGGTAACTGTGCTCCAGGGGCTCGTGATGAACCAGACGCCCCCTCTCCTTGAGAGCGGCGATGATGACGGGGTTCGCCTCGTCCACTCTGAGGCCTGCGACAAGCGGGGTGCTGGCGTAGAAACGGCCGTCATTGCCGACGGGATTCGTGACCGGAAGGTCATAGCGCTGTCCAACAGCGAAGTCCTCATGACCATGCCCCGGAGCGGTGTGTACGGCGCCGGTACCGGCGTCGAGCGTCACATGCTCGCCAAGAATCACCGGAACTCGTCGATTCTCGAACGGATGTTGCAGCAACAACCCCTCGAGGGCGCTACCGTCTACCTCGGCGAGAGCGAGCGTCGCAGTCATTCCGTAGCGCTTCAGGCACGTCTCGAGCAAGTCCGCCGCGAGGACGAGTCGATGCCGCTCACCATCCTTCTCGGCTTCAACGAGCACGTAGCGGAAGTCACTTCGTAGAGCGACAGCCTGGTTCGCTGGCAGTGTCCAGGGCGTAGTGGTCCAAATCACGACATCGAACGGTGCGCGGTCCAAGCGTCCGGGCGCCAGCCCGGCGCGGGCCGCCAAAGCCTGGCTATCCACCACCCGGAAGCCAACATCGATGGCCGGTGAAGTTCGCACTTCGTATTCGACTTCCGCCTCCGCCAAGGCGGAGCGGCAGTCGAGACACCAGTGCACAGGCTTCACGCCCTTGTAGAGGTGCCCGTTTTGAATGACTTTCCCAAAGGCGCGCAATTGCTGCGCCTCGAACGACGGGTCCATCGTGCAATAAGGATGATCCCAATCGCCCAACACACCCAGACGCTTGAAATCCGCCCGTTGCAAGTCGATCTGCTCTTGCGCGTATGCGCGGCAGGCGGCACGGAAAGCCGCGGCGTCGAGCTTCTGCCCTGGCCTGCCGTGCTTTTTCTCCACCTGCAGCTCGATCGGCAGTCCGTGGCAGTCCCACCCTGGGATGTACGGCGAATCGAAGCCATCGAAGGAGCGTGACTTGACGACGATGTCCTTGAGAATCTTGTTGATCGCATGGCCGATATGAATCGTGCCGTTCGCATACGGTGGACCGTCATGAAGCACGAAGCGCGGCCGGCTGCGCGCTACGTTGCGCAGCTTCGTGTAGATCTGCCGCTCCTCCCAGGCCTTCACCATCGCGGGCTCGCGCTGGGCGAGATCCGCCTTCATGGGGAAATCCGTCTGCGGTAGATTGATCGTTTGTTTGTAATCAGGCATGTGTCGGTTCAAGCGTTCAATATCCGCCGCGCCTCCGCGGCATCCCGATGAATCTGCTCGACGAGCGCGGCCAGCGTCGGGAAGTGCTCCTCGTCACGCAGCTTCGCCACGAACTCCACTTCGATCTCGCGGCCGTAGAGGTCCGCCGAGAAATCGAACACGTGCACCTCCAGCAGTGTCTGCACACCTCCAACAGTGGGGCGCGTTCCGAGGCTTGCAACAGCAGGCAGCGGCGCCGCCTCTACGCCGTGCACCCGGACCGCAAAAATCCCCATCAGAGGTACCCGGCGGCGCTCTACGCGCAAATTCGCGGTCGGGAACCCCAGATCGCGCCCTAGTCTCTGGCCCGAGACGACGCGGCCGCGCATCGAGTAGGGCCGGCCGAGCCGCCGCCTGGCAAGCTCAAACTCACCTCTCGCGAGCGCGTCGCGCACGCTGCTACTGCTAACGCGCTCGCCATCCAACAGTACGGGAGGCACCACGTCCACAGAAAAGCCCAACCGCCGTCCCGCCTCAGCCAACATGGGAGCAGTGGCCTCGCCGTGGCATCCAAAACGAAAATCATGACCCACAATCACGGCCTTGGCTCCTACATCGTTCGCCAACAGCCTGGCGAACGCCTCTCCGGTAAGGTTACGCAACCCCTCGCCGAAGCGCAGCAACAACACGTGATCGAGGCCTATGCGCTCGAGTACGCGCAAACGCTCACGTAACGACGTCAGCCGCGCCGGTGGCGCTTCAGGACTCAAGTACTCGCGCGGCATCGGCTCAAACGTCAACAGTACCGTCGGGGCAGACAATCGCGCGGCGTGCTCGTTCACTCGCTGCAAAAGCGCTTGATGTCCCAAGTGGATGCCGTCATAGGTGCCGATTGTCATAACACAGCCCCGCTGACGCTCGCGCAGATTGACAAGGCCGCGGATGAGCTCCATGGGCCGCTTAAGGCACTGATTCACAAAAGGTAAAGAATACAGATTGTGCCGGTTGCATGGAGCGTTGACAACGGCATGGCCGATGAGCAGACTACCGGCCCCCCGCGACCGGGGTCGTGAACTGACGGAGATCTCGTGGCCAATACCAAGTCCGCCGAAAAGGCTGCTCGCCAAGCGCAAAAGCACCGCGCGCGTAATGTCGCGTTGCGCTCCCGCATGCGTACGGCTGTGCGCAGCGTCACGGCGGCAATTTCGGGCAAGAACAAGGAAGTCGCTCTGGCCACGTACAAGGAGGCTGTTCCGATCATCGACGCATTGGTGAACAAGCAGATCATCCACCGAAATAAGGCTGCGCGTCACAAGAGCCGGCTGTCAGCTCAAATCCGCGCAATGCAGTGAGGCTGAGATGGACGCTAACGAGAAGATACGCTGGGCGGATGTCCCGGCCACTCCACCGGTGAGTCTGAAGCTGAGGCCTGCTGCTAGGCGGCAGTATCTCCTGCAGGTGTTACGAGGGCGTGTGCCTCGCGAGCCTGCTGCTCCTCCAAAAACGCCATAATCGCCTGAGTAAGCTCTTTCGTGCCGCGGCCGGTCGCCGCGGACACGAGGAAGTGCGGGCCGCGGAAGCGCAGCCGCCGTACGATGTCGCGTGCGCGCTTCTCCGCCTCGTCGTCGGGTAACAGGTCTCGCTTCGTCAGCACGAGCCAGCGGGGCTTCGCCGCAAGATCTTTGCTGAATTTCTTCAGCTCCGCAGCAATCGCGCGCACGTCACGAACCGGGTCGGCGTCAGGGTCAGGCGGCAACAGATCCACCAGATGCAGCAGCACCCGGGTGCGCTGCAAATGCTTCAGAAATCGAATCCCGAGCCCAGCGCCCTCGGCCGCCCCCTCGATCAGCCCAGGGATATCGGCCATCACGAAGCTGCGGTGCTCGCCTACATCGACGACGCCGAGGTTCGGGTAAAGCGTCGTAAACGGATAGTCCGCAACCTTCGGCCTTGCATGCGAGACGGCGCGGATGAGCGTCGACTTTCCCGCATTCGGCAGCCCGAGCAGACCCACGTCGGCGATCACTTTCAGCTCGAAAAAGAGTGAGCGCTTTTCACCGGGGAGACCCGGGCCGAATTGGCGCGGCGAGCGGTTCGTGCTGGACTTGAAGCGCTGGTTGCCCCAGCCTCCCTTGCCCCCTTTGGCAACCAGGAGCACATCGCCTTCGTGCGTCAGGTCGCCGAGCTCCTCCTCAGTATCCGCATCGCGCACGGTCGTCCCGACGGGAACGGGGATATATAGATCCGCCCCCCCACGTCCTGTGCAATCGTTGGAGCTACCGGGCTCACCGTGCTGTGCCCTATAGGTTCGCTCGATCCGGAAGTCGGCCAGGGTATTGATACCCTCCTGCGCCCGAAGATAGACGCTCCCGCCGTCGCCTCCGTCGCCTCCGTCCGGTCCGCCGAAGGGCACGAACTTCTCACGGCGGAAGCTCGTGCTACCCCGGCCGCCGTTGCCAGCCTGGACTTTTACCCTGGCTTCGTCGACAAATTTCATGAAAACAGATTACCTGGGAAGAGCACGGCCAGAAAGCAAAACCCCGGCACCAGGGCCGGGGTTCGCCAAACGCCATGCGAAGCGGGGGTCGTCTCAGCTCAGCTAGCAGCAGCAGCTTCGGTTTCCGGAAGCACGCTCACGTACAGTCGCTGCTCGACACCCTTCTTCTGGAACACGACCTTGCCATTCACCAAGGCGAACAGGGTGTGATCGGTCCCAGTGCCCACATTGGAGCCCGCGCGAACCGGTGTGCCGCGCTGACGAATAATGATGTTTCCGGCAAGCACATGCTCGCCACCGAAACGCTTTACGCCCAGTCTCTTCGAATGGGAATCACGGCCGTTCTTGGTACTGCCGCCTGCCTTCTTGTGTGCCATGCCTGCTGTTCCTGTCTTGCCTGAGGCCTTCCAGCGCACCCAAGCAGGGGCCGCCGGAGGGCTTCAAAAGTGAGATTGATGTCAGCCCGCGCTGATGTCGGTGATCTTGACCTCGGTGAAGGGCTGCCGATGCGTCTTTTGCCGCAAGTAGTGCGCGCGGCGCTTGAATTTGATGACCGAAACCTTGGCGCCTTTGCCATGGCGTACAATCGTGCCCACGACTTTACCACCCGTGAGCAAAGGAGTGCCCAGCTTCACCTCGGCCCCCTCTCCGACGAGCAGCACTTCGCCAAACTCGACCGTTGCGCCCGCTTCACCCACCAGCTTTTCGACGCGTAGCACGCCGTCTTTGGTCACACGATATTGCTTACCGCCTGTGGCGATGACTGCGTACATAGTTAAGAATGCCTTTGGAAACGAAGGCGAGGGATTCGATACGCCCCCCGACCGAAGAAAGGTCGCGCATTCTACTGTCCGACCCGAGCCGGGTCAAACGCCCAAATTTTTAAGCGCCGACGAGTACTTAGAGCCCGATAGCACGTTTCGATCCATTCTCGGCGGCGCCCGCCTCGGCTAGGATGTGTGGTTGGCACCGAGGACCATTACCCGAAATGACCCTGGAAGAGATCCGCGCGCTGGTTAAAGACGACCTTGCGTCTGTCAATGACGTCATTCGCGCGCGCCTGAAAAGCGCGGTTCCCCTGGTCGACCAGGTTGCGGAACACATTATTTCCGGGGGTGGAAAACGCCTGCGGCCCACGCTCGTCGTGCTCGCTGGCCGGGCCTGCGGTCACGAGGGTAGCGCCCATATAGAGGCCGCCGCGTTCATCGAGTTCATTCACACGGCAACGCTTCTGCACGACGATGTAGTCGATGGCTCGTCCCTGCGCCGCGGCCGGACCACCGCGAACGAGGTCTTTGGCAACCAGGCCAGCGTTCTGGTCGGCGATTTCGTCTATTCGCGAGCGTTTCAGATGATGGCCGCCCTCACTTCGCAGACGGTAGTGGAGATCATGGCCGATGCCACGAACGTTATCGCGGAAGGCGAAGTGCTACAGCTGATGAATGCTCATGATGCGGAGACCACGGAGCATCGTTACCTCGAGGTGATCTATCGGAAGACTGCCAAGCTGTTCGAGGCGGGAGCAGAGGTCGCTGCCGTGCTCTCGGGAAGCTCGTCACCGATCCGTAAGGCGCTAGCTGCCTATGGCCGTCACCTCGGGACCGCGTACCAGCTCGTTGACGACGTGCTCGACTATCGCTCGAACCCGACGGAGCGAGGAAAGAATCTCGGCGACGATCTGGCCGAAGGCAAACCGACATTGCCGCTGATCCACGCATTGAAGCATGGAGATGAAGGTCAACGGGCGGCTATCCGGATCGCGATCGAAAAAGGCGGACTGGCACAGCTCGAGCCCATCGTGGCCGCGATTGAGGCTACCGGCGGGCTGGAGTACACCGCTCAACTCGCCCGCAGCGAGTCGGAGCGCGCCCTGGCGGCGCTCGAGCCCCTACCCGGCTCGGCCTATAAATCCGGGCTGATCGCGCTGGCCCGATTCTCAGTAGAACACACCACCTGACAGCGCAACCGGCCCGGCCGGGTTGAGCTCGAGCGCAGATGCTTCCTGCCTCGCTCGCCAATCTCACTGGCCGCGCCGACCACCTATCCCCTGCGAGTGAGACGTGAACGATGAGTACCGGCGCGCCGGAATCACCCGACAGCTACCCTGCTTTCCTCGCGGAACTCAAGCAGCGCATCAGGAGCGCCCGGCTGCGGGCGGCTCTGTCCGTTAATCGGGAATTGATCCTGCTCTATTGGAACATCGGTCGCGATATCCTCGCACGCCAGCGGGCGGAGGGATGGGGAGCAAAAGTCATCGACCGATTGGCCCTTGACCTCCGGCGAGCCTTTCCGGAAATGACTGGAATTTCGGCGCGTAACCTGAAATATATGCGCGCGTTCGCCGAAGCTTGGCCGCTAGAGGAATTTGTGCAACAGGTTGCTGCACAATTACCCTGGGGTCACAACACGCATCTTCTCGACGCCCGTTCTTGGAATCTCTGTCTATCATGAATGAGGCCGCCCACGGCCTCGATGTTGATCCCACCGCAGTAGCGCAAGCGATCAGTGTTGGAACAACGCTCCTGAGCGAGCTGTCCGGTTCAACTTCGTCATAGCTCAGAAGCGCCGCGGCTGGTACCCGTGACGGACGCCTAACCACCACGAGCCCCAAGCAGGCCCGCAATTCTATCGAGGTGGAGCGGCGGGGTGTCCCGCCGGACGCCAAGCCTCCGCGTACCCACCCGAAGCATTCCGGCCGCAAGGCCATCAAATCCCGACCCGCGCTATGGGCGAATAATGCGATGCAACCTGCCGCGCTGTTGACAGCCGCAGGTGCAGGAACAGGTGGTCGGGGTGACAGGACTTGAACCTGCGACCTTTTGGTCCCGAACCAAACGCTCTACCAAGCTGAGCTACACCCCGAATAAACCGGTGCCGGATAAACAGGACAAATCCGGAAAGACTTGCCGGCTATAGCAGACGCGAACGGCCAAGCGTGCCGGACCGCTGCGGAAGCGCGCGAGTTTACGGGATAAGGCAGGCAGCTTCAACGAGCGTGCTCTGAGGAAGGAAGTAAAACTGGTCCCGTTGCAGCGGTGGAGCTTGCGGGCGTCTGCGCGGATGTGACGTCCGAGGGACTCAGCGTCAGTCGCGCGGTAAGTCGTCGTGGTGACTGAGCCGGCTTTTCCGACGCCCGCTCCGATGACAGTGACGGACGAGAAATCCACGGTGTATGTCCCGTGGTGAGTGGTCGTCCAAGACCATATAAGGTCGGCCGAGGCCGGAACACCATTTTTCGGGCAAATGTGGTGTAACTAATGCGCCTCGCATAAGTCTTGGGACGCGCGTGGCAATAAAAATAGACCAGGAACGGAAGACCCAGGAAACCTACGCTGACGCCGCAGAGTTCTTCGAGGGTGTCGTCAAAAAGGCGATCCGGTCTATCAGAGATGAGCGCCTCGGGCGCAAAAAACTGGCCAACCGCTTGGGTCTGACCGCGGAAAACATCAGAAACATGGAACGTGGCCGCCGCAAGATCCTCGTCGCCGACCTCATTCTGCTCTCGTTCGGGATGGAGAAAAGACCGGAGGTGGTGCTCGAGGAAATCATGCGCCGCTTCGGCGAGGAGATCGGCAACTGGCGCAGGAAGACCGGGTACTGAGACTCCTCGTGGCGAGATGATTCGTGAGCGCAAGTAACGACATTGCCATTGCAGAGATCCAGTTCATGAGAGCGCATCTGAGACACCGTGCTCTCATCTGCATCGGAATGGTTGCTGGCGGAGTCATCTGCCTGCTGGCGGGCATAGCGATGCTGGCTGTTGGAATAAAGGGTGACCAGATCGTCTGGCTCCAATCCGGCACCTTCAAAGTGACAGCCGGGGGCTTTGGAGCACTCACGATGGCCGCGAGTGTTGCATGGGGCTACGTAGCATTCCGCTCGCGGCCCCAGATCCTCTATATCAGCAAGCCGATCGGTGGCCGCGGCACACACCGCGAATTTTCGCAGGCATTATCCCGAAGCCGAAGATAAGTAGCGACGCGCCGCTACTTCGGCGAGCGGTGGGGAGAAAGCTGTTCGAGCCTTTCGTTGGTTGCTTCCACCGATCTTTGGGCCGACTGCGCGGTTGCGAGCGCCTGGTTCGCGGTGTTGGCGGCGTTGTCGGCGGCCTCCTTCGCTTGCCTGGATGCTTCAGTGGCTTTGTCGAGAGAGGACTTCATTACCTCTACGTCAGACGACACCTGGTTGAGCTGCGCCTTGAGATCCTTGAACTCCTTATCGATGGCGGACACATCCGCGCACCCCGTGAATGCCGTTGCCACCGCTACCAGCGCGAATCCGATCGCCACAACCCGCCCGACGCCGCCCCCCATACTCCCTCACCTCGCTCCAACCACGACTGATGATTCAACCCTGCCGCGACGACCCGGCGTGCAGCCCTTGTGATGCCGACTTGCGCTGCGAATCAGCGGCTCGACACCATCATGACGTCACCCTCCCACTTTCCGGTCCGCGTGTACGCAAGCCAATGCTCGTCCGGCGACACCGAGATGCCCAGGCCACCGAGTGGCGCAGGCACTCCCTGCAAGGATCTTACCGTGCGCGTTCGATGAGAGGCGAAATCGTAAAAGCGAACGGCGGAAGCGCCGGCATCCGACCGCGTGCCTGTTTCTGACTGCGTAAAATAAACGCCACGGCGTGTGGCAACCCAACAGTCCGAGTAACCGAGAGGAGGCATTTCCGGAAGCGGCGCCTCGGCACCAGCCGAGGTCGCCTTTGACCATAGCGTCACACCGCTGGTCCCGGCCACGTTAAATATCACACGATCGCCACTTACGCTCGCGCGGTACGTCCGCTTGTCCGTAAACCTGACGGCCGGACCGCCTGAGGCCGGGACACGATAAAGGGTCGTCCTTCCGTCGCTTGCGAATATCCATCGACAGTCCGCCGACCAGACCGGGAGGGCCAGGTTGGTCTGAGGAGTCTCGAGTCGGTGAGGGCGACCTTCGAGAATATCGACCACGTAGATTGCGGACGCGCCGGAGGCTCGCGAGTCGAAGGCGATTCTGCGGCCATCGGAACACCAGCTCGGAGCCCCTGTCAGCGGACCATTGAAGGATGTCAATCTGACTGGGTTGCTGCCATTGGTATCGGCGAGCCAGATTTCGGAGCTACCGGAGCGAGTGGACTCGAACGCAATGCGCGTGCCATCAGGCGAGTACTGGGGCACAAGCTGCGTGCGGGTGGAGAAGATCAGATTGCTGGCGGAATCAGCGGGCGTAGTCAAGTCCACGCGCCAGATGTCGAGCGGATGCTTCTCGCGTACAAAGGCTATACGGTTTCCGGCTGCGGTCACACCGGGTCCCAGGGTCTCCTCCGCCACGAGCATCCGCGATAACTGACCACTCAATGTGAGGCGCCAGATCGCGCTGCCATCGTCGGCGTCATTGGCAATGATCAGCGACCGTCCGTCCGAGCTCCAGGCGAGCCCCTTGGGAGAGCCTTGCATGGAGGTGAGTAGCCGTGAGGCAAACTCCGGCAAGTCGCCAACATAGACGCCGTACACAGCCTCGCTCGAAATGCATAGGAAGGCCAGTTGGTGGCCGTCGGGTGAGAAGGCCGGTGCTCCGGCATCCGTGCAGGAGGCCGGCCGTTCCAACATTCGTATGTTGGATGATTTCAAGCTGAGCACGTGAATGAAACTCGTGCCGTCCGGCTCCAGCGCGCCGTAGGCCAGAAGGCTGTCGTCCGGCGCCCAGCTCAACTGCATGAATGGCTCGTCCAGGAAGCTGGCCGGCGCGAGCAGTCGCTCGGGTCCACCAGTGGACGGAATCATGTAGATACCGGCGTCCGTACCGGCCACACGGGCGAACGCGACTTGCGCCCCGCTATGCGTCCATGCCGCGCTGAGAGCCTCCGCGGGGTGATGGGTGAGCCGTAATATCCTCTCCGACTCGATGCTTTTGCTGTAGAGATCGAAGCGGCCACCATCATCGTCAGCACCGTTCCACGCAAAGACGAGGTGTTCGCCGTCAGGGGCAAAGCCGGGCACCACTTCACGTCCCACCAGAGTCGTCAGGGGCTCGACACTAAGGTTGGAAAGCTCGCGACGGCGTGGGTAGCTCCAGAGAATCTGCGTAAGAATCACTGACGCAATCACCGCGCACGCTGCGATGGCCGCCAGTCTGTAACGGCTCACTCGATCCGTTCGTGCGCCTTCCGGCCCCTCCCCGGCCACCGGCGCATCCATGGTGACTTCGCAAACGGGGGCGACGAACCGGTAGCCACGCCGTGGCAGCGTCTCGATGAATTTCGGGTCTGCGGCCGAGTCGCCCAAGGCCTCCCGCAGCCGATTGATAACCGCGTTCAGCCCTTGCTCGAATTCCACGACCCGATTGTCCGGCCAGAGCCGCCGACGCAGCTCCTGGCGCGTGACGAGTTGACTGGGCCGCTCGACGAGTGCGGATAAGGCCAGGAAGGATTGATTCGGCAGCGCGATGCGCTGCCCGTTCCTGAAGAGCTCCCCCGTCAGCAGATTCGCCTCGAACTCGTGGAAGCGGATTCGAGTGCTGAACTGACCCATTCCCGTCATGTGAGCCCAATGTGAGCGAACTGTGATGCCGCCAATATGGCCTCGCAGGCCAAGCGCAGGAATGCTGCGCCCATGTCGCGCACCGCCATCGTACAGCGAAATCCCTGCATTCAGGTTGATTCAGAGGTCGTGGAGCGCGGGGTCACCGGTCAGCGTGCCTCGAGTCCCAGGGAGGGCACATGCTCTTCAATTCTCTGACGTTCATCATCTTCTTCGCGATCGTGCTGGGGCTTCACAACTTGCCCCTGCCCTGGCGTGCCAGGAAGGTCAACCTTCTGGTCGCGAGCTACTTGTTCTACGCCGCCTGGAGCCCCCCGTTCGTGGTCCTGCTATGGATTTCGACGGCCGTCGACTGGAAGGTGGCCGGCTGGATCAGCGCCGCATCGAGCCAGAGGCGCCGCAGACTCATTCTTGTGCTGTCTTTGATGGCCAATCTGGGCTTCCTCGGCTACTTCAAGTACGGAGCTTTTCTTGCGGAGAGCGTTGCGGTCGCCCTGCACGCTGCGGGAATCCATTATGTGCCACCGAAATGGGACATTGTTCTTCCTGTCGGAATTTCGTTCTATACATTCCAGTCCATCTCCTACTCCCTCGATGTCTACCTGCGGCGCGCGGGGCCCGCGAAGAGTCTCCTGGACTTCGCGCTTTTCGTGACTTTCTTTCCGCATCTGGTCGCAGGTCCCATCGTGCGGCCGACCCTCCTCATGCCGCAATTCGAGACACCGCGCGTCGCTTCCCGTGATCAGCTCATCTGGGGACTCGCGCTCATGACGCTCGGACTGTTCGAGAAGGTTGTGCTCGCGGATGGTTTCCTGGCCCCGGTAGCCGACGCTGTCCAGAAATCCCCTCACGACCTCGCGGCGCTTGATGCCTGGACGGGAGCGTTGGCCTTCTCCGGTCAGATCTTCTTCGATTTCGCGGGGTATTCGACCACAGCCATCGGCACCGCACTGGCGCTTGGCTTTGCCTTGAGCGACAACTTCAACTGTCCTTATGCCGCCATCGGGTTCTCTGACTTCTGGCGACGTTGGCACATCTCGCTGTCCACGTGGTTACGCGATTATTTGTACATTCCTCTCGGCGGTAACCGGCGCGGCGAGGCACGTACTTACCTCAATCTGATGATCACGATGCTGCTCGGCGGCCTGTGGCACGGCGCGAGCTGGACCTTTGTCGTCTGGGGCGGATTACACGGGGCTTACCTGGCAATCGAACGTTGGTTGAGGAGCGTCTCAGTCCTCTCGCTCGCAGACAACACCGCCCTGCGTGTGATGGGGGCAATCGGGACGTTTGTCATCGTGACCATGACCTGGGTGTTCTTTCGCGCACATACCTTTGCTGACGCCTGGGACCTCCTTTTCGCGATGGGTGGAGGCAGCCCTCCGGAGCCAAAGGTTGTCCTGTACTGGAATGACATCATCGCCGTGGCGGTGATCGTGGGCGGAATGTTGGGGATGCAGTGGCGGCTGCGAGCCACTCGGCTGGAGGACGCGGTCTGCGCGATGCCCAGTTGGTCGGTCGTTTCCTTCTGGACTTTCATGGCGTTTGCGATCATCGCAACACAGGGAGCCGGCGATGCCTTTATCTACTTTCAGTTCTGAGGCCACCGGTTCGGCGGCCGAAAGTCCACACCGGCCCGTCCCTGGGCTGCCTTGGCCGCGGATCATGGCGGCCGTCCTGGTGGTCGAGCTGCTGCTCGTCGTGGGTTGGGAATGCTTTTGGCGCGAGCACTACTTCGTCCCTGATGATTACGAAGATACACCCGCGATGTGGCAGATCCAACGCCAGCGCGTCATTGGCGATGCTACCGTCCTCATCGGGTCGTCGCGAATGTGGGAAGACGTCGATCTGACGGTATGGCAACGAGTTACGGGCAAGCGGCCAATCCAACTCTCCATGGCGGGGAGGAATCCGCGGCCCGTGCTCAGGGACCTTGCCGACGATCCGTCGTTTCACGGGCTCGTCCTGTGCGAGGTGACGCCCTATCTCTTCTTCGTCGAGCCAGAGACCGCAACCGCGGAGATCATGCGCCGCGGACGCGCGCGGACTCTTTCGCAACGCCTTTCCAACAGGCTGGGTCTGCTGCTCGAGCGGTGGCTGGCCTTTATCGACAATGAGACTCGCATCACGACACTCTGGCGACGGCTGCCTTTCCCGTTGCGACGCGGCGCCTTCCCGGTCCGGGAGGTGCCCAAGGGCCATGTCATGCGGATCGACCGGAATACCGCAATGTGGGCCCGCCTCGAGGAGGACCCCGAGTATCAGGCCCTGTTTCGCCGGCTGTGGTTGTTTTATGCGGGAGGACCGCAGCCGTCTCTCGAAGAGAGACCACCGAGCGCTGCAACTGCCTATCCAGGCCTGGCCCGCATAGTGGAGCAGGTGTCTGCGCAGGTTGCCACTGACATCGAGAAAATCCGAGCGCGCGGCGGTGATGTTGTGTTCATTCGCTTTCCCGCCACGGGACCGGTCTATCTCAGCGAGGCTCGCGGGTTTCCGCGGTGGCTGGCCTGGGAGCCGTTGCTAGCCAACACTCGGGTCGCGGGCGTGCATTTCCAGGACTATCCGCAGTTGCAAGGCTACAGTCTCCCGGAATGGTCTCACATAGCTGCACGCGACTCCGGCCGCTTCACGCAGGCGCTTGCGCCTCTAGTGCTGCGCGCCGTAGCTTCACGGCGAGAAATCCCCACCTCGTGGCCGTCGACGTCGAACAGCAGAGAGAGTCATCATTGACCAGGTCCCCACGGCTTGGCGTGAAGCCGCCCATTGAGCCCATGCTCGCAAAGCTCGCGGACGAGTTGCCCGCCGACGGTTACTTTTACGAACCGAAGTGGGACGGCTTCAGGGCGATTGTGTTCCGGGGCGAGGATGAGGCGTACATCCAGAGCCGCGATTCGCGACCGCTGGATCGCTACTTTCCCGAGCTACACGACGCGCTGCTCGCGCGCATGCCGAAAAACTGCGTAGTGGATGGTGAGGTCGTCATCGCGACGGCGCATGGCCTTGACTTCGACGCCCTGCAATTGCGTCTGCACCCAGCAGCCTCACGAGTCGCGAAGCTTGCGAGGGAGACGCCTTCCTCCTTCGTCGCCTTCGACGTGCTCGCAATCAAGGGACGCAGTCTCATGGCTGAGACACAAGCAGAGCGCCGTGCGGCCCTCGAGCGACTGCTGGCCGAGGCGAGACCACCGGTCTACATCACACCGGTCACGCGCGATAGAGCGACCGCACTCGATTGGCTAACGCGTTTTGAAGGCGCTGGATTGGACGGCGTGGTCGCGAAGTCGGAGTCTGGCACGTACCTCCCGGGCACGCGCGCGATGATCAAGGTGAAGCACGTGCGGACAGCTGAATGTGTGGTGGCTGGATTCCGTTGGCACAAGAGCGGGCGGGACGCGGTCGGCTCTCTCTTGCTCGGGTTATACGATGCGAGCGGTATACTTCAACATGTTGGCGTCACCTCTTCTTTCACGGCTGCGATGCGCAGACAGTTGGTAAAGGAGCTCGCCCCGCTTCGTAAGAACGCCATGGATCAGCATCCTTGGCGCGAGTGGGCAGACGCCGCGTCCGAATCGAGCCGCATGCCGGGCGCGCGCAGCCGCTGGAGCTCGGGCAAGGACCTCACCTGGGAACCGCTCAGGATCGAGCGCGTCTGCGAGGTGAAGTACGACCACATGCAAGGTGATCGCTTTCGCCATGCGGCGTTCTTCCTTCGGTGGCGGCCCGATAAGCAGCCCAAGGACTGCCGCTACGACCAACTCGAAGTCACGAAACCTTACGAGCTCGAGAGGATTTTTTCGCCCGGTCCGGCATGATGGCACCGCGCTTGCCAGAGCGAGGGTTCCGAGCACGGCCCAGGGCGAAGACGCTCGCCCCGTAGGCAGCGGACGCGGGAGCCCAGGACAGGGCTGCGTTGGGAAGGCCAGACAGAATGTGGCTGCGGCCCTCAATGAGCCGCATCGAAGGCCTGCTGGATGAATGACTCGACTCTTCGTCGGGCGTCAAAGCCATGCCACGCCTCGCCTACCGGTGATCCTCCGAGAGCCTCTGATAGCGCGGCGTGATCATCGCGGGGATAGAGGACGAGGCTGACGGGTATGCCGCTTTGCCGGAGCGCCCGGTACATCTCCTGCGCTTGACCAGGTGGGTCAGTCGTATCGCTTTGCCCTTGCAGTAGAAGCATGGGAGTCTTACCCAAGCCGACCCGGGCCAACGGACTCTGACGCCAGGCGTCGGCGGGATGCTCCCATGGCTTGCCGTAATACCAACGGTCATACCAGGACTCACCTTCCGTCCCATACTCGCTATATTGGTCGATCACGGGCGCGCCGCTGACGATCGCCTTGAAGCGGCTCGTCCTTCCCTCGACAAACGCTGCCATTTCGCCGCCGTAGCTGTAACCCATCAACGCCATTCGGGCGGAATCGAGGTGCTCGGTTTTGAGGACGTAGTCGACGCCGGCCATGATGTCGCGATAGTCCGCGCCGCCCAGATCGTTCTTGTTTGCAGCAGCAAAGGCAGCGCCCCGACCGGTGCTACCCCGTGGATTGGCGCGGAGCACCGCCCAACCATGGCCCACCAGAAAATCCACATACGGAGTGAACCTATCCGAGTACATGCCCATAGGTCCTCCATGAACGTCCACGATCAGCGGAACAGCGTGGTTGGCAGCCTCGGGAGGAAGATAGAGGAGGCCTTGGATCATCAGCCCTTCATTCTTCCACTGAATGCGCCTGGCTGTCGCGCTGAGAACATTGTCGGGCGAAACGGGCGGCGTCTCCAGTCGTTTCGCCACTCCGGTGAGCTGACTTGCGTAGTAGAGCGCGGGCGGCTGCCCGCCACTGCTGCCCAGGAAAAGCCACCCCCGGCGGCTGGTGTTCGTGCGCAACCTCTCAACCACCGCCATCGGCAGGCGCACAAACTCCGGCTTGTTGCCGTTTCGCGGATAGATCGCAACATCAACATCCAGTCCCCGGCCGATGAGCTGGACGATGCTGCCGTCCTGCAAGGCGACAGGGCTTTCGTACCAGAGTGAGCCGTCCAGGCCCTCAGTCAGATTCCGGCTTTTTCCCGTTTGGATGTCGTAAACGTACAGGTCGGGGTAGCTGGGTGGCGCGGTGCGAACCGCTTGCGCCGTGTAGATGATGGAGTTGCCATCCGCGGACCAGGCTACATCCTGGATGCTCGCCGGCAAGGCGGCGATCTTTCGAGGCCGATCTGGGCGTGCAACCTCCATCAGCCATGTGGAGCTGGCGGGCCCCAGGTCGCCCGCGTGATTCGCCCCGTCCACCACCGCGATGAGTCCGGAGCTGTCAGCCTTCCAGGCAATGCGCCGCACATCGATCGGGACCGGTACCGGCGTAACCTGACTGTTGCTCCGGCTGAACAGATAGAGCCGGGTTCCGTGCGGATCGTGATCCACCCACGCCGCGTCCGCCTTGGCGTCCTTTTGCTTCTTCTCGCCGGCAGTCTCGGGATCACGTGCCAGAAATGCGATCCAAACGCCATCCGGAGAGACCTGATAATCCGATATATCGACCGCCAGGCTTTCATTCTTTTCCGGAATTTCGCCAACCTTCGCCGGCGGCAGCGCGTCCTTTTCGCGTGAGGCGTCGACTGCCGGCACCACTCTGATATCCAGGGCTCTCGCTTCCCCGCCGTTCATGGGCAGGACGAACAGACTGGTGTGCTCGGTCCGATGAGCGAGGAACAGGATGCTTTGCCCATCAGGCATCCAACGCCCGGAATGCTCGCCCTGCTTATCGGTATCGGGAGAAAAGGTCAGCTGGCGCGGCATACCTCCTGCGACGTCGAGCAGCCATAGATGGCTCTTGCCCCCGTCGGCAGCGGAGTCATTCACTTGTAGCAATGCCCGGCTGCCGTCAGGCGATAGCTGCGGATCCTCGAGGGAACGGAAATGACGCATGACTTCGTTCGAAGGGAACGCGCCCTCCCCTTCAGAACCGCCCGCGGCAAGCGTCGCGCACAGTGCCAGCCCTGCACTCAACACAACTCGGGGACATCGACAGCGATTGCTTGCCATCCCGTGCACCTCGCCCGCCTGTCTGCGCCGCCTCCAGCAGACGGCGACATGGGCGCGAAATCACTCCTTGGATTTCAGGCTCTCGTTGTTCGCCTCGATGAAAGCCTTGATCTCATCCGCCATCGCGAGGAGCTTCAACCACTGCTCCTTGTACAGAGTCACGGGAAAGCGGCCCATGCCATAGACGGACAGGGCGCCCTTCTCGCTCACTTTCATGGCCAGCTTGTTGCCGCGGCTCGACTTTTTCAGGCGCTCGTTCTCCGCCCGCAGGCGGTCCAGCTCGGCTTGCAGATCCTCGGACACAGCACCCCTCCATAAGCGATTATTGGCGCCGGATTATATCAACCGGCGGGCAACCACCGTTATCGCCGATGGTCGGCGGCCTTCCTGGACTCCTCAGGCTGCCTTTCGCCGTTCCGGTTTGCGCTCCGCCCTGGGGTCCTCGTGCTTGTTCAACAGCCGGGTCAGCATGCACTTCAGGTGCGACGGAGACAGTCCTGCCTGCGGGAGAGAGATTTTTACCGTCGCCTCATCGACAATGGAGTTGGTATGCAACACGGCCAGCGCGCCCGCGCAACGGCCGAAACGTAGCGACCGGCCGAGCGAAGTCGTCGGCTCCGAGGCGACCATCTGTTCTTCCAGCGCACCGAGCATGAGCTCCGAAAGCTCCCAATCGGCCCCGATGCGCCAGGCAAAACTGGCCGCCTGGGAATCCAGCAACCCGGCGATGACGAGCGGATCGGGTTTGGTGCGAGGCCAGAGGGTCGCGTAATGATCCATGGTGGCGCGGAAGATGACGATTTCCGCCAGACCGGTGATGAGGCTAAGGAGCTCCGCGGAGAATGGGTCGGCGCGTTCGACTACGGCCGCATGCGGAATCGCTGCGTGCGCCGAACGGAGCGCATGCTCCCAGACGACTTCTGGAAATCGTGGGAATGCTCCGGCGTTGGACGCGTGGAATATCGGCTGCATTACGGCAGCTGCAATCAGCGAGCGCAATCCTTCGCTTCCCAGGATGACCACCGCCCGCTCAATGGATTCGACCGGTTTGTATCCCACCCGATAGTAGGCGCTGTTGGCCATTTTCAGCAAGCTGCCCACCAGTGAAGGATCCCGCGCAATGATGGCGGCCAACTCACGACGCGAGACATCCTCGTCGGCGACGGCGCGCATCAGCTGAGGAAGGAGATTGGGACGCCGCGGGGCATAGCGCCGCTGGGTCGTCGCATCACCAATCGAGGCAAGCGTCCCTGCTATCAGGCACTCGTGTTCGGGCGTCGGTTGTCCCAGCTCTGATACATTCAACTCCAGCGCGCGCAGTCTTCTGAAGACCTCCACGGGCTCGAGGATCTGTACGGGCGCGGCCTCCAGCACCGGTGGCTCCGGCAGGTATTGCAGCTCGACCGGCAGTTCGAGCACGACGGCGGCCGGCCGCGCGGCGACAGCCACCGCAACGCCCGAGGACCTGCGCAACCGAGGCAGCAAAGCCAGTCCGCAAGCCCCCACCAGCATCATCATCACAAAGCAGATCACCATGGCCGACCGACCCCGGATCGCAAAGGAAGGCTCCGTAGAATGTTTTCGGCACGTCGCCGCAACAGCCCTCAGCCAATTGCCTATTTTGTGACTGGCTAAGCGCTTTCTCGTCAGGCTTGACCGGCGCCCCAACAGAAATGTGCGGTGGATCGTTGACTGATCCGGGCTCAACTCAATAGGCCTGGAGCCAACATTTGCTGCGGCGCGACGTGACTAGCTCATCGGACCGTCGTACTCTTCCTCCAGCGGCCTGCGCTCCCGCCAGGATCGGCGGCCGCCCAAGAGGCTCAGGGCATCAGCCCTGAGCCTCTTGCATCCGGTGGATATGACAAAGTCAACTCGGGCGGAGCGCTGCCATACGCAACGCCCAGGCGCTCATCACTCTCGTCATCAGTACGTCTTGTAGGGCAGGAATTTACCCGACATGACGATCTTCACCCGATCACCCTTCGGATCGGATTCGCGCGTGAGGTCCATCTTGAAGTCGATAGCGCTCATGATGCCGTCACCGAACTCTTCGTGGATCAACTCCTTCAGAGTGGTTCCGTAGACGTTGACCAGCTCGTAGAAGCGGTAGATCAACGGATCGGCCGGAACCGTGGAAGGCAGCGAGCCCTTGTACGGAACAACCGTCAGCCATTTTCTTTCTTCTTCACCGAGATCGAAGATCTCCCCGATCACGGCCGCCTGCTCGGCGGTGAGGGTCATCTGCCCGAGACAGGCCGCGGTGACCCACTCCTTGCTCGAGCCTAGCCTCGTGGCCACATCAGCCCATTTCAATCCCTTGGCGACCTTGGAAGCGACGATCTTCCGTGTGACTTCTTCGCGGCTCATCAAATCCTCTCCTCCACTTGGATGGGAAACGGTTGAAGCGGTCATCGACACATTCCATCCAACCGTCGCGAGTAATCGGTGCGGGGCGGCAGTGTAAGGTGTCGCTCGTTCATAACCGCCTCCAGGCCCTGGGGTCCCGGAGGCTGGCGAAGATCGGTGTAGTGTTTGTACCAGGGATCGGATTGCGCCTCGGCAAGGCTCACCAATTCGACGCCTTGCGCACGATAAAACCCCAGCAGGCGCGGCAGCATGCGCGCATCAAAGGCGCCGATATGCATCAGCAGCACGTAGGGGATATCGCGACCGTACAACTCATGGGACATCGCGCGCGAGAAACGCAGGCTGTCCTGAGCGGCCGACAGATAATCGCGCTCCAGCTCGCTGATGGACTGTTTGTTTCCCTTCACCACGCAACGGGCGTACGGCTCGTTGAACAGGTAGTCCGAGAAGCTCATGGTCACACCTGCGACCTGGTAGCCCTCCTCCGCAAGAAAGGAGCGCAGCTGCGCCCGTTCGGGGGTAGCGCCTTCCGCCAGGTAAGGATAACGAAACCACCGCCAGTCGGCGCCGGGCATCAGTGTGCGAAGGAGCGGCTCGTTCCGTTGGACATCGGCTTCGAAGTCCTCGATCGGATGCTGTCCGGCATTCATGTGTGACCAGGTATGATTGCCGAGCGGCAGTCCTGCACCACGCCAGATCTCCAGGACGGCAGCGGAATCGGGCTCGGTATTCACGTTGGCGGCGTTGATGAATCCGTAGATCGGAGGCGCCTTGGCCGCTTGCAACGCCAAGACGATTTTCTGTGCGATGCCGACTCGTGTTTCCCCCGGAGGCAGGGGCCCGTGCACCGGCAGGTCGTCGAACGTCAGGGCGAGCTTGGGCCTGTTCGATGGGGACTGAGGCTGACTGGTGGACAGCGTTGGGCGCACACGGGCGTTTGTCTGCTGGCCGAGCACTGTCGGCTTGCCACCCACGAACCAGGATAGAGGGACAGCGCCGGCCATTGCTCGATAGCCCGCTGGCGAGGGGTGTAGGCCATCGCCCGAATCGAGCGGCGCCTGCATCCGGTCCGGGCTACCCGGATCCCGTATGACACGATCGAAATCGAGGACCCCGTCAAATGCACCCGAGGCACGGATCCAGGCATTGATCTCCTGGCGATCTCCTTCGCTCACCGGCTGAGGGTGATAGTAAGGTGATTGCGAGTACGGAAGAAGTGTTGCCCCAAACACCTCCAACCCGTGCGCGTGGCCTCGTGCGATGATTTGTTCGTAGGCCCCGATCATCTGCCGCACCAACGCGCGGTGATCCGCGAATGGAACGGGGGCGTCACGTGTCAGAACGCCAAGGTCGTTGATGCCTTCGAGCACGATGACGTACTGGGCGCCCGGCAGCGAAAGCACATCGCGGTCCAGGCGGGCCAATGCGTTCGGTCCCAATCCATCCCGCAGGAGCCGATTACCGCCGATTCCCTCGTTCACGACCGCGAGATCGCGTGTCCTTGGGTCAGCTTGCAACCGCTTTGCAAGCTCGTCGGGCCAACGATCGTTGCCGTTCAGAGTCGCTCCGTGGCCGTCGGTAATGGAGTCGCCGAGCGCGACAATCGCGCCAGCCTGGGGCGAGCCCAAGACATCCACACCCGCGAGGTAATACCAATGATCAGTCGTGTTGGCGTTCGGCATCTCGCGCGCCGAGATGAAGTCTCCGGCCAACAGATATGCCGTCGCGTGCGCGCCAGGATGACCCGTCTCGTTCGCGGGCGGCGAATCGAGATGCATAGACACGGCCAGATCAGACAAGGCAGCGGCGGCAAATGAGATCGGATCGGATATGTAGTCGGCCCCGGCGGGGATCGACAGATCATTGTGTCCGCCGAAAGTGGCGACCGTGTCGGAAGCTGGATCTATGGCGCTCGAATCTGGCGATAGCGCGCGCGCCACGTGCACAGCAGTGATGTGCAGCGGCGTGGTCCCCGCGACATTCGAAATGCGCACACGCAATTTGGCACCACCCAGAGACAGATGGACGACCTGCCGGAGCGTCGCATCGCGCAACTCTTCGGGAGGTAGCCGATTCTGAGGCTCCGGCTCGTATTGCGAGGAGGCCCATGAGGTAACCCAGTGCGGCGCTGGCATTGCCTCCACAGCCGCTGCGATGGGCAAGCTACCCAGTGTGGGCAATATCGTGCAGATGAGTGTCCGCAACAGGAGAACGGAGCAAGCCGGCAGGGGCGCGCTGCACGCCGCCCGCGCCGCAGAGCCCTGAACAACGGAAGGTATTGCGCCTGCTCGACGAGTCACTTGGGGAAGATCCTTTCGGCCGGTGGGATGTTGGTTCGATCATTGCAGGCGCCGGAATCTCTACCCGAGCCGCAAGCCGCCTGTCAGGTAGCGCTACCATGCTACGCCAGTTTGCTTTGGAACGCATTCACAGCCCGGCCGCGAACGTCCGCGGTGAGGTCTGCCCCAGGATCGAAGCCCTCGTGCAGAGACCTTCTCAATAGACCCGTTGTCCGCCCACCCAGGTCTGCCGCACCTTTATCTTCCAGATATCGGCGGCCGGTATCGTGAACAGATCACGGTCGACCAGGATGAAATCCGCCCATTTACCGGGCTCGAGTGTGCCGACCCGCTCCTCGGCATGTTCGGCGTAAGCCGCGTCGACTGTGAAGGCCCGAAACGCCTCGAGCAACGTCATCGCTTGCTCGGGGTGCCAGCCTCCCGAGGGCCGATTGTCATGATCGGTACGCGTCACGGCCGCATGCAATCCGAAGAAGGGATTGTCGGACTCCACCGGGAAGTCCGAGCCCCCCGCGATGCGCGTGCCTTGATCGAGAAAAGCGCGCCACGCGTAGGCCCCCTTCATACGAGCCTTGCCGATGCGATCTTCCGCCATGTTCATGTCGCTGGTCGCATGGGTCGGCTGCATCGATGCGATCAGATCGAGTTTCTTGAAGCGAGCAATATCAGGCAGCGCCACCACCTGCGCGTGCTCGATACGGTTGCGCAGTTGCCGCCCGCCCACCATCGCATAGGCGCCCTCGAACGCATCCAACACCTCGTGATTGGCCGCGTCGCCGATTGCGTGGACATTCACCTGGTAGCCGGCTTTCAGCGCCGTTGCAATCTTGGCCTGCATTTCGGCCTCCGGCATGAACAACAGCCCGCGCTGGCCCGGCATGTCAGAGTAAGGCTCGAGCAACGCTGCCCCGCGGCTCCCGAGGGCACCGTCCGCAAACAGCTTGACCGCGCGAATCGTCAGATGGTCATTCGCATAACCGATCAACGGGCCATCCTTCGACAGCGCCACGAAGTCAGGACCGGTGTCCCGGATCATGACGTATGCGCGCACCGTCAGTTGGCTCTGATCGGCCAATTGCCGGTACAAGGCAACGCTCTTCGCAGTGACGCCCGCATCCCCGACGCCCGTCAGGCCAACGGAGCTCAGGTGAGCCAGTGCTGCTTTGAGAGCAGCGCGGCTTTCCTCGTCGGTTGGCTCCGGCAAGGCCTTTTCCAACAGCGCCATTGCCTTGTCTACCAGCACTCCGCTCGGATTACCGGCGGGATCGCGCTCGATACGTCCACCCGGTGGATCCGGGGTGTCCCTCGAGATGTGCGCGGCCAGGAGAGCCTTTGTGTTGAGCCACTTTGCATGACCGTCCACCCGCGTCAGCACCACGGGCCGGTCCGGCACGGCCGCATCGAGGTCGCCTGCAACGGGGAACCGGCCGAGCCGCCATTTCACCTGGTTCCAGCCATCACCCTGCAACCAGGCGCGCCGGGGATTGGCGGCCGCATAAGCGCGAACACGCTGCTGCGCCTCCGCCAGGCTGTTTGTGTCCCATAGCTGAATCTGCAAGGTTTCAAAGCCCAGATCGAGGACATGGCCATGCGCGTCGATCAACCCAGGTAGGAGGCAGCTGCCATCGCCATCGATGATCCGGGCTGTCGGGTAGCGTTCCCGGAACATTCCAGCATCGCCGGTCGCAACTACCTTGCCAGCGTCGAACACCATCGCATTGAAGGAATGCAATCGATTCGCGGCCAGGGTGTATCCCCTGACATGCTCGATCAGCGTCGGCTCGCTTTGCGCGGCTCCGGTCGCAAAGCCCAACATCACGACTGCAACGATGCGTCCGATCAGCACTGCGCAACCATCCTCGCCGGTGGAACGAGCGATAGTTTAACCGATCGATGCCTTCCTTACCTGGCGCGCATCTTCACCAGAGTCCTCTACTCTGAAAGCAGGAGTCGTCTGTGATTCCTTTGCGCACCGATCCGAGCGGGACAGATCGCGCGGAAAAAACCACCGCCCCGAAGGGCGGTGGCCAAACTCCATTGCTGTCAGATACCAGTCCAGGCACATGGATGTGCCCCGCCGCCGAAGGTGGCGGAGCATCGGGCAAAAACCACGCTTTTTGCCCGATGCACGCTGGGCCG